>NZ_JBIRHK010000008.1:0-166323 GCF_044328485.1 Streptomyces sp. NPDC017936
AGTTCTCAAGGAACGGACGCTTCCTTCGTACTCACCCTCGCGGGCTTTCCTCCGGGCGCTTCCCTTCGGTCTTGCGTCTCCGACTCTATCAGATCCTTTTTCCGATCCGATTTCCTCGGCGCTTTCCAGGTTCCCGCTTTTGACTCGCGGTTTCCTTTCCGGCGGTTCCGACTTTATCAGGCTTTTCCCGCCTCTCTGACCACCCTCCTGCAGGCATGCAGAAGATCACCCAGAGATTAGGTTCTGACAAGTTGGATGCTGCTCGGTCGAGCGCGCTCGTTCACGTCGCTCACCCTCAGGCAGGGATACGACAGTACACGGGGGCGCGGAGCGCGTGCAAATCGATTAGGCTAGTGGTCTAGACCACGGATCGGGATCAGGCGTGCGAATCGGCACTTACCGTGACATACCCTGCTGCACAGTGCGCCGTCCCGGTCCCACAGTGACGGTTCCGTATATATCTCCACCTCCGGGAGGCTTCCCATGACCACCGTGACGTCCCCTCTGGCAGGACGCGCCATCGGACTGGCCGCCGTGCCGGATCCGGTTTTCTCCGGGGCCATGGTCGGCCCGGGGACTGCGATCGACCCGGTGCGTGAGCCCTCCGAGGCTGTCTCGCCCGTGGACGGAGTCATCGTCTCCCTCCACCCCCATGCCTTCGTGGTGGTGGACGCCGAGGGACATGGTGTGCTCACCCACCTCGGCATCGACACCGTGCAACTCAACGGCGAGGGCTTCGAGCTCCTTGTGAACAAGGGCGACACCGTCACGCGCGGACAGGGGATCGTGCGCTGGAATCCGGCGGCGGTGGAGGAGGCCGGCAAGTCCGCGGTGTGCCCGATCGTGGCGCTGGAGGCCACGTCCGACGCCCTCGCCGGGCTCCGTGAGGACGGCGACGTGAAGACCGGCGACGTTCTCTTTTCCTGGCACTGACGCCGAAGCCGCCGTATGACGGCACGTAGGACGACCATCGCGGCGGGACCCGCCGCACTATCGGAGACGGGTGAGATGGAGACAACGCTGCGAGGCGTCGGTGTGAGCCACGGTGTGGCGATCGGCGAGGTCCGGCACATGGGAACGGCGGTACTCGAACCGCCCGCCAAGCAGATTCCGGCGGAGGAGGCGGAGCGTGAGCAGGGGCGCGCCCGCAAGGCCGTGGAAGCCGTGGCAGCCGATCTGATGGCGCGCGGCAATCTGGCGGGGGGCGAAGCCCAGGCCGTGCTCGAGGCACAGGCCATGATGGCCCAGGACCCCGAGCTGATGGCGGACGTGGAGCGGCGTATCGCTGTCGGGAGCACGGCCGAGCGTGCCGTGTACGACGCGCTCGCCGCCTACCGTGAGCTTCTGGCGGGGGCCGGCGAGTACCTCGCCGGTCGTGTGGCCGACCTCGACGACGTGCGGAATCGTATCGTCGCCCGTCTGCTCGGCGTTCCGATGCCGGGGGTCCCGGACAGTGACGAGCCGTACGTGCTCGTCGCCCGGGACCTGGCGCCGGCCGACACGGCTCTGCTGGACCCGACGCTGGTGCTCGGGTTCGTCACGGAGGAGGGCGGCCCGACCAGCCACAGCGCGATCCTGGCCCGCGCCCTGGGGGTGCCGGCGGTGGTGGCGCTGCCGGGGGCCGGTGAGCTCGTCGAGGGCACGGTGATCGCCGTCGACGGCAGCACCGGCGAGATCTTCGTGAATCCGAGCGACGACAAGAAGGCGCGGCTCACGGCCGCGGCTGCGGAGCGCAGGGCGGCCCTCGCGTCCTCGACCGGGCCCGGTGCCACGGCCGACGGTCACCAGGTGCCGTTGCTCGCGAACATCGGCGGGCCCGCCGATGTGCCGGCCGCCGTGGAGGCCGGTGCGGAGGGCGTCGGTCTGTTCCGTACCGAGTTCCTGTTCCTCGACGACAGCAAGAACGCGCCGTCCGCCAAGAAGCAGGTCGAGGCCTATCGGCAGGTGCTCGAGGCGTTCCCCGAAGGGCGGGTCGTCGTGCGCGTGCTGGACGCGGGCGCGGACAAACCGCTGGACTTCCTGACCCCGGCGGACGAGCCGAACCCGGCGCTGGGCGTGCGCGGGCTGCGGACGCTGCTGGACCACCCCGAGATCCTGCGCACCCAGCTGGCGGCGCTCGCCGAGGCCGCCGAGGGCCTGCCCGTCCACCTCGAGGTGATGGCCC
This sequence comes from Streptomyces sp. NPDC017936, assembly GCF_044328485.1. Classification (NCBI taxonomy): domain Bacteria; kingdom Bacillati; phylum Actinomycetota; class Actinomycetes; order Kitasatosporales; family Streptomycetaceae; genus Streptomyces; species Streptomyces sp. NPDC017936. The sequence goes on from NZ_JBIRHK010000008.1 coordinate 2,165, forward strand.
CGATGGTGGCGGACCGCGCCGACGCCAAGGCTTTCGCGGACGCGTGCCGTGCGGCCGGGTTGCGGGCGAAGTTCGGTGCGATGGTGGAGATCCCGTCGGCCGCGCTGCGGGCCCGTTCGATCCTGCGGGAGGTGGAGTTCCTGTCGCTGGGGACGAACGACCTCGCGCAGTACACCTTCGCCGCCGACCGCCAGGTGGGTGCGGTCTCCCGTCTGCAGGATCCGTGGCAGCCCGCGCTGCTCGACCTGGTGGCGCTGTCCGCCGAGGCGGCCAGGGCCGAGGGCAAGAGCTGTGGTGTCTGCGGGGAGGCCGCGTCCGACCCGCTGCTCGCGTGTGTCCTGACCGGTCTCGGCGTCACCTCCCTGTCCATGGGGTCGGCGTCCATTCCTTATGTGCGGGCGACGCTCGCGAAGTACACGCTGGCGCAGTGCGAGCGGGCCGCCGCGGCCGCGCGCGCGACCGACAGCGCCGAGGAGGCGCGGAACGCGGCGCAGGCCGTGCTGTCCGGCGAGTAGCCGAGCCGGTACGGGCCGAGTCGGCGTTCGGCTGGTGAGGAGGGGCGCTCCGCCTTCGGGGGCGCCCCTCCTCAGGCGTCAGTGGTGGTGGCCCGGCGTCGGGCCCTCCCGCCCCTCCTGGCCGAGGTCGGGCGGTTCGCCGTAGTCGACGCCGGACTCGGGCGGGATGAGGTCCCCCGACTCGACGTCCGTGCAGTACGCGTCGAAGACCTCGCCGGCCGTGAGGGGGGCGAGTCCGTCGCCGCGCAGCCGCCACCCGTAGATCCGGTCCGGGGCGCCCGGGGTGACGGTGCGCATGACCAGGCCGCCGGGGCTCTGGGTGGCGAGGCCGAGGGCGAGGACGGTGGTGAACTCGAGGGCCTCGGCCTCGTCGAGAGGTGTGGTGCCGTTCGGGGCCTGGTCGGCGTGGAGGACGGCGATGAGCGTTTCCGGAGTGCCCGTGACACTGCAGACGAGGTGCCTGTTGCCCAGTGGTGCGGTGTCGAGGATGCGGCTGAGGAGGTCGGAGGCCTCCGCGAACGCCGCGCGGCCGAGGTCTTCGCCGCAGCTCGCGCAGGCGCCGAGCCTGGCCAGCAGGGTCGCCGCGTACTCCCAGGTCGCCTGGCGGACGGCCTCGTCGACCAGGGCGGGGACGAGCTCGGCCAGGGGCTGGCCCTCGTAAGGCAGGGTGGGGCCGGTGGTCGCGAGTTCGGCGGTGAAGCGGGTGCGGTGGGCCGGGGTGTCGGGGTCGAGTCCCCTGGCGGCGCAGAACTCGGCGTACTCCTGGGGGTCGAAAAGGGCGACCGTGGTGTGGATGCCCTGGAGGGCGCGGGTCCTGAGGAGGCCCTCGACCTGCTGGAGGTAGGTGACGTGGTCGTCGAAGGTGAAGCTCCGGTAGCGCCGCATGGCACGGAAGTCGTGTTCGTCGGTGAGCAGGCCGATGGTGCCCGCGATTTCGCGGCGCAGGACGCGGCGCATGGTCTGGTCGTCGATGTGTGCCATGTTTCCCCCTGTGCGGACAGGCGATCAATGCTCACTCACAGTAATCGACGGCACTGACAACCGGGGTGCGGGAGCCGCCCACAGGTCAGGTGCGGCGTGATGGCGCAGGTCAGGGCACCTGTCGTCGTGGTGACCGTCCGTTGGAGTGTGGGTGGCGGCCGCAGCCCCGATCGGCCCCGGGCTCGCGGTCGTGCGCGTCGAGTCCGAGGCCGTCCGCGGGAGGGGGTGAGCGGCTCCGGTGAAGGCGTCAGGCTCGCTTGCGGGCGATGTCCTCGTAGAAGTGCAGCAGGTCGAGGTTGTCGATGGAGCCCGGATTGACCGCTCTCTCCAGGGGGGTGCCCTGGAGGAGTCGCTTCACCGGGACCTCGATGCGTTTCCCGGTGAGGGTGTGCGGGACTCCGGGCACCTCGATGATCTCGTCGGGGACGTGGCGCGGGGAGAGCTGTTCGCGGATGGTCCGCTTGATGCGGTCGAGGAGCGCCTCGTCGAGGACGGCTCCGGGCGCGAGGTGGACGAAGAGGGGCATCCAGTAGCCGCCGTCGGGCTGTTCGATGCCGATGACCAGGGACTCCCTGATCTCGGGGAGTCGCTCCACGGCTTCGTAGATGTCCGCCGAGCCCATGCGGACGCCTTGGCGGTTCAGTGTGGAGTCGGAGCGGCCGTGGATCACGACGGAGCCGCGTGAGGTCACGGTGATCCAGTCGCCGTGGCGCCAGACGCCGGGATAGGTGGCGAAGTAGCTGTCGTGGTAGCGACCGCCGTCGGGGTCGTTCCAGAAGTGGACCGGCATGGACGGCATGGGGTTGGTGACGACGAGTTCGCCCACCTCGTCGACCAGGGGACGGCCTTCCGGGTCCCAGGACTGCAGGTCGGTGCCGAGGCCGGGCGCCTGGAGTTCACCGGTGTACACGGGGAGGGTGGGGACGGCGCCGGCGAAGCAGGAGCAGACGTCCGTGCCGCCGCTGACGGAGGCGATCCACACGTCGTCGCCGACCTCGTCGTGCAGCCAGCGGAACCCGTCGGGCGGGAGCGGCGAGCCCGTGGTCGCGACACACTGCACCGTGGACAGGTCGAAGTCGCGTGCCGGGTGGACGTCGGCCTTGCGGCAGGCCATCACGTACGCGGCGGAAGTGCCGTACAGGGTGGCCTTCGTGCGGTCGGCGACGCGCCACTGGGCGGCCGTGTCGGGGTAGCCGGGGCTGCCGTCGTAGAGGACGACCGTGGTGCCCGTCAGGAGGCCGGAGACGAGGAAGTTCCACATCATCCAGCCGGTGGAGGTGTACCAGAAGAAGCGGTCCCCGGGGCCCAGGTCGCAGTGCAGGCCGAGCTGCTTGAGGTGTTCGACCAGGATGCCGCCCTGGGACTGGACGATGGCCTTGGGCAGGCCGGTCGTGCCGGAGGAGTAGAGCACCCACAGGGGATGGTCGAAGGGGACCTGTTCGAAGACGGGGTCGACGTCCGCGGCCGTCAGGGCCGACCACTCCAGGGCTCCTTCCGGTGCGTCGGTGCCCAGGAGCGGGATGTGGACCACCGCGCGCAGGGTCGGCAGTTCGCGGCGCAGTTCGGCGACGGCGTCCCGGCGGTCGTGCTCCTTGCCGCCGTAGCGGTAGCCGTCCACGGTGAACAGGACGACGGGCTCGACCTGCTGGAAGCGGTCGAGGACGCTGCGGGCGCCGAAGTCGGGCGCGCAGGAGGTCCAGACGCCGCCCACGGCCGCGGTGGCGAGCAGGGCGACCACGGCCTGCGGAATGTTCGGGAGGTAGCCGCTGACCCGGTCCCCGGGCCGTACCCCGAGGTCCCGCAGCTCGGCGGCGAGGGAGCCGACCTGGCGGCGCAGCTCGGACCAGGTCACCGGGCGCGGTTCATGGGTCTCGTCCACGTACAGCAGGGCCGGTTCGTCCGCGCGGGTGGCGCTCGCGCGCAGGGCGTGCTCGGCGTAGTTCAGCGTCGCTCCGGGAAACCACCGGGCGCCGGGCATGGAGCGGTCGCCCAGCACGCGCGTGTACGGCGTGGCGAAGCGGACGTCGAACCACTCCGTGACGGCCTTCCAGAACGTCTCCAGTTCGTCGACGGACCAGCGGTGCAGGGCCGGGTAGCCGCCTTCGGAGGGCGCGCCGTGGTGTTCGGCCGCCCAGGACTGGAATCTGGTGACTTGGGCCTGGGTGATGCGCTGGGGATCGGGCCGCCAGAGCGGCTCGGGGTTCACGGTCGACATGGGGCGGCTCCCGGACTGTGCGCGTCGTGTGCGTCGGCCCGCGCACGTGCTGGGGTGTGCGCGTGACGCGGCTGACACGGACGATGCCATGTGATCGACTTCTGCACCAGGGTGCGCCCCACACAGTCCGTGTCGTGAAGATGTGGTCCTGGCACGGGTGAACGGCAGTTGAACGACCCGCGCGTGTGGGGCGGCGAGTGGCAGGGTGAGCAGCATGGACGGTCGTGACCTGGTGCGTTCGGTGAAGTCGGTCGGCTCCGCGGGGGCCGCCCAGGGGTTGCGCACCGTGCGGGCGGCATGGCGCAGGCGACGTGCCGACGCGGGTGCGCTGCCGGCCCGGGGGGCCGAGCGGGCGAGGGTGCCCGGGCAGGTGCAGGCGGTGGAGCCCGGGCCCGGTGGCGGAAGGATCCGGTTCGGCCGCTCGGAGCTGCGTGTCCACGTCGCCGTCAACGGGGCGGTCTTCTGGGGCTGGGACGGGGCCGGTCCCGAGCCGTCGTACGCGCTGGCGGGGCGCTGCCCGGAGGCGGATCCCCGGGCGGTGCTGGAGCCGGACAAGGACGGTGGCTGGCGGGTCGTGGCCGAGCGGGTGACGGTCGTGATCTCCAAGCACGGTGCGATCGAGGTGTGCACGCCGGGAGGGGTGACGCTGCGGCGCGATCTGCCGCCCCGGTGGTGGGAGCCGCAGGAGGGCGGTCCCGGGCGCTGGATGCAGCGGTCGGAGGTGGCGGCGGACGCGCGTTTCTTCGGGCTCGGCGCCCGGGCGTCCGGGCCGCGTCTGCGCGACGGGACGTACCGGCTGTGGAACACCGGTCCCGGGCGCGCGTTCGGCCGTGGGGACGATCCGCTGTACCTGACGATGCCGGTGCAGTTCGTGGTGGCCGACGCGGCCGCTCATCTGGCCTTCTACGACACCTCGTGGGACGGCCGGGTGATCGTGCGGGAGGGCGAGGAGGGGGCAGGCTCCGGGCACGACCGGGCCGGGACGTCCGAGGTGCGGATGGACGGCGGCCCTGTGCGCTGCTGGGTGATGGTGGGGACCCCCGCGCGCGTGCTGCTCGCCTGGGCTTCGCTCACCGGGGCGCCCGCGCTGCCGCCCGCGTGGGCGCTCGGTCATCATCACGCGTGGCGGGGCGTCGGGGACGAGCAGGAGGTGCGGCGCATGGTCGCGGGTTACCTGGAGCACGGCCTGCCGCTCGACGCGGTCCACCTGGACGTCGACCACCTCGACGACCGTCAGGTGTTCACCGTCGACCAGGAGCGTTACCCCAAGCTGCCGGTGCTCGCCGAGGAGCTGCGGCGTGACGGGATCCGGCTGGTGTCGGTCGTCGATCCGGCGGTGAAGGCCTCCCCGGGTAACGCCGTCCGTGACGGCGGCGTCGCCGAGGACGCGTTCGTGCGGGACGCTTCCGGGCGGCTCGTCGAGGGCGTCATGCGGCCGGGTGAGTCGGTCTACCCGGATTTCACGCACGCGCGCGTGCGGAGATGGTGGGGTGGCCTGTACGCGGAGCGGCTGGCACAGGGGTTCTCCGGGTTCTGGCACGACATGAACGAGCCGGCGTCGTTCACGGCCTTCGGTGAGCAGACCCTCCCCCGGTCGGCCCGGCACGACCTGGAGGGGCGTGGCGGCGATCACCGGGAGGCGCACAACGTCTACGGGCTGTGCATGGCTCAGGCCGGCTACGAGGGGTTGCGCGAGCTGGTCCCCGAGGAGCGCCCGTTCGTCCTGTCGCGCTCCGGGTGGGCCGGCCTGCAGCGCTACGGAGGTGCCTGGTCCGGGAACGCCGCCATGGACTGGCCGGGGCTGCGGGCCTCCCTGTCGCTGGTCATCGGCCTGGGGCTGTGCGGAGTGCCGTACTCGGGGCCGGGCATCGGCGGTGTCGACGGCAGTTCCTCCGCCGAGCTGTATCTGCGCTCGTTCCAGCTGGGCGCCTACCTGCCGCTGTTCCGTACGCGGGCGGGACGCGGGGAGCCGTGGGATTTCGGTGCCGAGGTGCTGGAGCACGCGCGCGTGGCGCTCGTGGAACGCCGGCGGCTGCTGCCGTACTTCCTGACGCTGGCGCACCTGGCCCGGCGTACGGGGGCTCCCTACGTGCGTCCTCTGTGGTGGGCGGCGCCCGAGGACCGGGCGCTGCGGGACTGCGAGGACGCGTTCCTGCTGGGCGACTGTCTTCTGGTGGCCCCGGTCCTCGCCCCGGGCACGGACCGGCGGGCGGTCCGGTTGCCGCGGGGGCGCTGGTACGACACGGCGACGGGAAAGGCGTACGAGGGGCCGGGCCGGGTGCACGTCGACGCTCCCCTGGCGCGCGTCCCGGTGCTCGCGCGCGCGGGTGCCGTCATACCGGTGCGGGCGGAGGACGGCCGGTTGGAGCTGGAGGCGTGGGCGCCGGCCCCGGGGCGCACCGGTGGGGGGCTGGTGGTGCAGGACGCGGGTGACGGGTGGGGCGAGCCGGAGATCGAGCGGTACGTGGCCCGCTGGGCGGGGGACCGCGGGGTCGTCGTCGAACGGGAGGGTGAGGACGGCGTGCGTGAGCCGTCCCACCCCGTGCGCGTGCGCGGGCTCGACGGGGCGCCTCAGACGTAGCGGCCCTCGAAGAACGCCCGCACCGCGAGCGTGTGCAGCGGGAAGGCCAGTTCCTCCGGCCTGCGCAGGAGGTGCCAGCCCTCCGTCTCGTCGGTGGTGGCGGACGTCGGCAGCCGGTCCGCGGGGCGTTCCGGCAGGAGGCCGAAGAGGAGGAGGTGGCCGTCGGGAGAGCTCATGGCGTCGGCGAGGCGTACGTCGTGGCTCGCGGCGTCGATGCCCGTCTCCTCCCCGAGTTCGCGGACGACCGCCTGCCGCCAGTCCTCGCGGTCGTCGATGTATCCGCCGGGCAGGGCGATGCCCCCGCGCGCGGGATCGATGGTCCGTGTGATGACGACCAGGGCGGTGCCCTTCGTGTCGTACACGGGCTGGAGCGCGACAGCGACCGGCAGCGGGTTGCGGTAGGCCACGGTGGCGCAGGCCGGGCAGGTGCGGGGCCAGCCCGTGACGCCCTCCCCGTAGGGCGCTCCGCAGGCCGAACAGTGGGAGCCGCGCGGGGAGTTGGAGGTGGGGTGCTGAGTTTCGAACACGCGGCGGACTGTATCCGATCACGAGAGGGCGTCGTGCACGGGCGGTGCGGACGTCCTGGTGAGCGACTTGGCGGAGACGGGGAAGTCGAAGTAGGTGTCCGGGTACGGCTCGGGCTTGAAGGTGTAGTGCCACCACTCCTCGGCGAGGTTGACGAAGCCGAGTTCCTCGAGGGTGCTCTTCAGGAGCAGCCGGTTGGCGCGCTGCTCGCCCTGGACGCGCGGGTCGAGGGTGTGGCTGAGGGTGTCGAAGCAGTCGAAGCCGGTGCCCATGTCGACGGAGTTGTCCGGGAAGCGCTCGTCCTGTGGCGCGTGGCACGGCACGAGGGGCTTTCCGGGTACGTAGGGCGGGGTCGGTCGGGCCGGGAGCTTCACGAGCGTGAGGTCCACGGTCGAACCGCGGCTGTGGCCTGACTTCTCGGCGATGTAACCGTCCTCGAAGAGGCGGGACTTGTCGACGTTCGGATAGAACTCGGCTTTCATCGCCTCGTCGTCGAGGTCCTGTGCCCAGCGGACGAAGTGGTTCACGGCGCGCTGCGGCCGGTAGCAGTCGTACACCTTGAGTGTGTATCCCTGCCGCAGGAGCTTCGTCTGCGCCCTGTGGAGGGCCTGGGCGGCCGGCCGGGTGAGGATGCACAGCGGCCGGCGGTAGCCGTCGATGCGTGCGCCGACGAAGTTGTGCGGGGTGAAGTAGCGCATCTCCTGGAGGATCGTCGGGTCCACGGACCTGAGGGCGACGAAGCCGGCGGGGGCCGTGGGCCCGGTGTGGGCGCGGGCGGTGGCGGAGGCGACGGTGACGGTCAGCAGGGCGGCGAGCGCGGTGACGACACCGCGTACGGCACTGGAGAGTCGTGTCATGTCTCCTCCATTTACCAGGACAGTGGTCCGCGGGGGAAGTGATCGCATGTGCTCCACCGCGAGCGCGGTACACCCCTCGCCTTTCGTCCGCGTGCGTGTCACCGGACAGCCGACGGCCTTCGCGGTGAGGGCTCCCGCCCGGGGAACGCACGCGCGTGGGGCGCGTTTTCGGCGCGCCCGGCGCCGGCCGGGCCTCCGCCCGCGACACCACCGGTGCGGATGCCGGCGGCCCGTGACCCGGACCCCGGCCTGCCCAACCGTTGCCGTCACCCTCCTTGACGCCCCCTGAGTGCCGGTGAACACTTCCCGGTGTCAGCCGACATCGCCGTACATTCACGGCGTACCAGGCACTGCGCCTGCCGGGCTCCCCCATCCCCGGCCCACTCACCGCGGGCGATGCGGCTACGACGGCACGCTCGTCACGGACGCCGGGCGGGGCGCGGGACCCCCCTGCCTTGGCCGAAGCAGCCACGGGAACCGCACCCTGCACGGAGCACCGGGGCCGATCGCCCCGGGCCGGGCCTAGGAGCAGCCATGAGCAACGGAGACGTATTCGTCGGCGAGGTCATCGGAACGGCCGTCCTCATCCTGTTCGGCGCGGGAGTCTGCGCCGCCGTCACCCTCAGACACTCCAAGGCCCGCGCCTCGGGATGGGTGGTGATCGCCTTCGGCTGGGGGTTCGGTGTGCTGGCCGGGGCGTACACCGCCGCGCCGCTGTCCGGCGGGCACCTCAATCCGGCCGTCACCCTGGGGATCGCCGTCGACACGGGCGAGTGGGGCAAGGTCTGGGTCTACCTCCTGGGGCAGATCATCGGCGCGATGCTCGGCGCCGTTCTCGCCTACCTGGTGTACCTCGCGCAGTTCCAGGCGAACGTGCGGGAGACGGGCACCACGGAGGGCACGACCGAGGAACCGACGCCGACGCTCGGCATCTTCTCCACCATCCCCGAGATCCGGAACCCGGTCGCCAACCTGATCACCGAGATCATCGCGACCGTCGCCCTGGTCCTGCCGGTCCTCGCCTTCGGGCTCACGGAGGGGCTGGGCCAGTCCGGCACGCTCGTGCTGATCGTGTCCCTGCTCGTCGTCGGCATCGGGCTCTCCCTCGGCGGCCCCACCGGCTACGCCATCAACCCCGCACGCGACCTCGGGCCCCGCATCGTCCACGCCTTCCTGCCGATCCCGAACAAGGGCACCTCCGACTGGGGTTACGCCTGGATCCCCGTCGTCGGCCCGCTGATCGGCGGAGCGCTCGCCGGCCTCCTCTACAACGCGGCCTTCTGAGGGGCCCCGAGCAGCGCAGCATCCGAACAGCCTTCCCGAACCCAGCCCAAGGGGCAGCCATGACGGACAACGCCGAGAAGTACGTCGCCGCGATCGACCAGGGCACCACGTCGAGCCGCTGCATCATCTTCGACAGGAACGGCGCGATCGTCGCCGTGGACCAGCGTGAGCACCGCCAGATCTTCCCCAAACCCGGCTGGGTGGAGCACGACGCCACCGAGATCTGGTCCAAGGTGCAGGCGGTGGTCGCCGGGGCGATCGCCAAGGCCGGGCTGCGGGCGGACCAGCTCAGCGCGCTGGGCATCACCAACCAGCGCGAGACGACCGTGCTGTGGGACCGCGCCACGGGCAAGCCCGTCCACAACGCGATCGTGTGGCAGGACACCCGGACCGCCGCGCTCTGCGGCGAACTGGGCGGCAGCGACGGGCAGGACCGTTTCCGCGAGCAGACCGGTCTGCCGCTGGCCAGCTACTTCTCCGGCCCGAAGGCGGCCTGGCTGCTCGACAACGTGCCCGGGCTCAGGGACCGTGCCGAGCGCGGCGAGATCGCCTTCGGCACCATCGACTCCTGGCTCGTCTGGAACCTCACGGGCGGCGTCGACGGCGGCCGGCACATCACCGACGTGACCAACGCCGGGCGCACCCTGCTGATGAACCTGGAGACCCTCCAGTGGGACACGTCCATCCTGTCCGCGATGAACGTGCCCGAGGCCGTCCTGCCCGAGATCAGGTCCTCCGCCGAGGTGTACGGCACCGCCGTCGGCCAGCTCTCCGGAGTGCCGGTCGCCTCGGCGCTGGGCGACCAGCAGGCGGCGGTGTTCGGCCAGGCCTGCTACGACGTGGGGACCGCGAAGAACACGTACGGGACGGGCAGCTTCCTGTTGCTGAACACCGGCAACCGGCCGGTTCCGTCCAAGAACGGGCTGCTGACGACCATGGGCTACAAGATCGGCGACGAGGCACCCGTGTACTGCCTGGAGGGTTCGATCGCCGTGACGGGTGCGCTCGTGCAGTGGTTCCGCGACCAGCTCGGCATCATCCGTACGGCTGACGAGATCGAGACCCTGGCGGCGAGCGTCGACGACAACGGCGGCGCGTACATCGTGCCCGCCTTCTCCGGGCTGTTCGCGCCGTACTGGCGGTCCGACGCGCGCGGTGTCGTCACCGGGCTCACCCGGTACGTCACCAAGGCCCATCTCGCGCGCGCGGTGCTGGAGGCGACGAGCTGGCAGACCCGGGAGGTCGTGGACGCCATGTACCAGGATTCCGGGGTCCGGATCACGACCCTGAAGGTGGACGGCGGCATGACGAAGAACAACCTGCTCATGCAGCACCAGGCGGATGTGCTCGGGGTGCCCGTGATCCGGCCCCGGGTCTCGGAGACGACCTGCCTGGGCGCCGCCTACGCCGCCGGACTGGCCACCGGTGTGTGGAACGGCCTCGACGAACTGAAGGCGCACTGGCAGAGGGACGCCGAGTGGACACCGTCGATGGAGGCGTCGGTGCGCGACCGCGAGTACCGCAACTGGCGCAGGGCCGTGGAGAAGAGCTTCGGGTGGTCGGAGGACGGCGAGGCGTAGGCCGGCGCGGTTCGCGGGCGGTTCTCGCCCCTCCCCGTGGGCGGGCACCGGTCCCTCGCCGCCTCGGACCGCGGCCCGTACCCCCTGTCGGCGGGGGGTACGGGCCGTGCCCGCGGCTTCAGGTGGTGACGGCCCGGCGGCGCTCGGCGCCGTACTCCAAGGCGTGTTCGACGACGCCGACCAGGACGTCCTTGACCGAGCCGCGGTCGCGGGCGTCGCACAGCACCACCGGTACGTCATCGTCGAGGTCGAGTGCCCCGCGCACGTCCTCGGCCGGGTAACGGGCCGCGCCCTCGAAGCAGTTGACGCCGACGACGAAGGGGATGGACCGGCGCTCGAAATAGTCGACGGCGGCGAAACAGTCCTCCAGGCGGCGCGTGTCCGCGAGCACGACGGCGCCGAGCGCGCCCTCGGAGAGCTCGTCCCACATGAACCAGAACCGCTCCTGGCCGGGCGTCCCGAACAGGTACAGCACCAGGTCCTCGCGCAAGGTGATGCGCCCGAAGTCCATGGCGACGGTGGTCGTGTGCTTGCGTTCGACGCCCGTGGTGTCGTCGACCGGCCGGCCCGCCTCGGTGAGGAACTCCTCGGTGCGCAGCGGCCTGATCTCGCTGACGGAGCCGACGAGGGTGGTCTTGCCCACGCCGAAGCCTCCGGCCACCAGGATCTTGAGCGTGACGGGCTCGACCGGGGGCTTGCCGCGCTCAGAACGCCCGAAGATCATCGATCACTTCTCCTGCTTGATGGGGGGTCATGGGGCGGAGGGCCGTAGCCCCCGCCGCCGGGGGTTTCGATGACGAGGACGTCGCCGGGGCCGACGTCCACACAGTCGCTGCCGCCGAGTTCGACGACGGTGCCGTCCGCGCGTTCCACGCGGTTGGCGCCCAGCGCGCCGGGGGCTCCGCCGGCCATGCCGTACGGAGGGACCCGGCGGTGCTGGGACAGGGTGGAGACGGTCATGGACTCCAGGAACCGGATGCGGCGCACGGCGCCGTCCCCGCCGCGCCACCGGCCGGCGCCGCCGCTGCCGTCCCGGACGGCGAACTCGTCGAGCCGTACGGGGAGCCGCCACTCCAGGATCTCGGGGTCGGTCAGACGGGAGTTGGTCATGTGGGTCTGGACGACGCTCGCGCCGGGGAAGCCGTCGCCGGCACCGGATCCGGACCCCACGGTCTCGTAGTACTGGTGGCGTTCGTTGCCGAAGGTGACGTTGTTCATCGTGCCGGACCCCTCGGCCTGGACGCCGAGCGCCGCGTAGAGGGCGCCGGTGATCGCCTGGGACGTCTCGACGTTGCCCGCGACGACGGCCGCGGGGGGTTCGGGGGCCAGCAGCGAACCGCGCGGGACGACGATCGTCAGGGGGCGCAGGCAGCCGTCGTTGAGCGGGATGTCGTCGGCGACCAAGGTGCGGAAGACGTAGAGGACGGCCGCGTTGACGACCGCGTAGGGGGCGTTGAAGTTCGTCGTCAGTTGGGCTGAGGTGCCGGTGAAGTCGACGGTCGCGGAGCGGTTCTCGCGGTCCACGCGCACGCGTACCCGGATGACGGCGCCCGCGTCGGTCTCGTAGGCGTACTCGCCGTCGTCGAGGGCGTCGATGACGCGGCGCACGGCTTCCTCGGCGTTGTCCTGGACGTGCCTCATGTAGGCCTGTACGACGTCGAGGCCGAAGTCCTCGATCATGCGGGCGACCTCGTCGACGCCCTTCTGGTTGGCGGCGATCTGGGCACGCAGGTCGGCGAGGTTGGTCCTGGGGTCGCGGGAGGGGTGGGGCGCGTCCGTGAGCAGCCGGAGGGTCTCCTCCTCGCGGAAGCGGCCGTCCTGGGCGAGGAGCCAGTCGTCGAAGAGGACGCCCTCGTCGTCGATGGTGCGGCTGTTCGCCGGCATGGAGCCGGGGGCGATGCCGCCGATCTCGGCGTGGTGGCCGCGGGAGGCGACGTGGAAGAGGACCGCTCGGTCACCGTCCGTGTCCGACGTGTGCGCGGTGCCGAAGACCGGGGTGATCACGGTGACGTCGGGCAGGTGGGTGCCGCCGTGGTACGGGTCGTTGACCGCGTACGTGTCGCCGGGGCGCATCCCGGGGCCGCGGCGGCGGACGACCTCCTTGACGCTGGTTCCCATCGAACCCAGGTGGACGGGGATGTGAGGGGCGTTGGCCACCAGGTTTCCGTCGGGATCGAAGAGGGCGCAGGAGAAGTCGAGGCGTTCCTTGATGTTGACCGACTGGGCCGTCGACTCCAGGCGGGCGCCCATCTGTTCCGCGATGGAGGTGAAGAGGTTGTTGAAGACCTCGAGAAGAACCGGATCGACCTGTGTGGCGAGATCGGAACTCTGCGTGACCGCCGCGCGTTCCATGAGCAGATGCCCGTCGCGGGTCGTCGCGGCCCGCCAGCCGTCGTCGACGACGGTCGTCGCGCCGGCTTCCGCGATGATCGCGGGGCCGGTGACGGTTTCGCCGGGAGGCAGGTCCTCACGGCGGTGGAGGAGTACGCCGCGCCAGGTGCCGCCGGTGTGGAGGCGGACGGTCCCGGGGGCGGCGGCGCGGCCCTCGTACGGGGCGAGGGCGGAGAGATCGGGGGGTTCGGTGATGCCGGTGGCTTCGACGGAGAGGGCTTCGACGACGATCGGGCGGTCGAGGGTGAAGGAGTACGTGGCGCGATGACGTTCTTCGAAGACGTGTCTCATCGCGGCGGGCTCGGTCAGCTCGACGGTGAGGGTGGTGTCGGTGCCGTCGTAGCGGAGCTGGGCCCGGCGGGTGACCCGGATGTGCTCGTCGGGCACGTCCTCGGCGAGGAGTTCGGCGCGGGCGGCCGCCTCCAGGGCGTCGGCCGTCCTGCGGATCCCGGGCAGGGACGCGGCCTCCAGGGGCGTCTCGACGGACTGCTCGCGCATGGCCGTGGTGTCGGCGAGGCCGATGCCGAGCGCGGACAGGACACCGGCCGCGGGGGGCACGAGGACGGTGCGGACACCGAGCGAGTCGGCGACCATGCACGCGTGCTGACCGCCGGCGCCGCCGAAGGTGGTGAGGACGTAGCGGGTGACGTCGTGGCCCTTCTGCACGGAGATCCGCTTCACCGCGTTGGCGATGTTGGTGACGGCGATCTGGAGGAATCCCTCGGCGACCTGCTCCGGCGTGCGGTCGTCGCCGGTCCTCTCGCGGATCTCGCGCGCGAGGGCGGTGAAGCGGTCGCGGACGAGGGCGTCGTCGAGGGGCCGGTCGCCGTGCGGGCCGAACACGTGCGGGAAGTGCGCGGGCTGGATGCGGCCGAGCATCACGTTGGCGTCGGTGACGGCGAGCGGACCGCCGCCGCGGTAGCAGGCGGGCCCCGGGTCCGCGCCCGCCGAGTCCGGTCCCACGCGGTAGCGGGAGCCGTCGAAGTGGAGGACGGAGCCGCCGCCCGCCGCGACGGTGTGGATGTCCAGCATGGGCGCCCGCAGGCGGACGCCCGCGATCCGGGTGGTGAAGACGCGCTCGTACTCGCCCGCGAAGTGGGAGACGTCGGTGGAGGTGCCGCCCATGTCGAAGCCGATGACGCGGTCGAAGCCGGCGAGCTGGGACATGCGGGCCATGCCGACGATGCCGCCCGCGGGACCGGACAGGACGGCGTCCTTGCCGCGGAACTGGTGGGCCTCGGCGAGTCCGCCGTTGGACTGCATGAACATCAGCCGTACGCCCTGGAGCTCGTCGGCCACGAGCCGGACGTAGCCGCGCAGTACGGGCGACAGGTAGGCGTCGACCACCGTCGTGTCCCCGCGTGGGACGAGTTTCATCAGCGGGCTGACCTCGCTGGACAGCGAGATCTGCGGGAAACCGAGGCGGGCGGCCAGCCGGCCCACCTGCTGCTCGTGGGCGGGGTGGAGATGGCTGTGCATGCAGACGACGGCGACCGCCCGGATGCCGTCCTCGTACGCCGCTCGCAACGGCCCGGCGAGGGCGTCCAGGTCGGGAGCGCGCAGGACGGTGCCGTCGGCGGCGATGCGCTCGTCGACCTCCACGACCCGCTCGTACAGCAGCTCGGGGAGGTCGATGCGGCGTGCGAAGATGTGGGGCCGGTTCTGGTAGGCGATGCGCAGGGCGTCGCGGAAGCCGCGGGTGACGACGAGCAGGGTGCGCTCGCCCTTGCGTTCCAGCAGGGCGTTGGTGGCCACGGTCGTGCCCATGCGGACCGAGTCGACGGGGCCCCCGGCCTCCCCCAGCAAGGCGCGGACGCCGGCGACGGCCGCGTCGGCGTACCGCGCCGGGTTGTCGGACAGCAGCTTGTGGGTCAGCAGCCTGCCGTCGGGGCGGCGCGCGACGATGTCGGTGAAGGTGCCGCCCCGGTCCACCCAGAACTGCCAGCCGGTCACGTCCTCACCCCGATTCCGCGCTGCTCACAGCGCCCGGAGGCCGTTGATCACGTCGCGCAGGATACTCTCGTCCGGCAGTTCGGCCGGGGGTACGGGCCGGTTCACATGGACGAATTCCGCGTGGACGAGATCCCCGACGAGGACCCGGACCACCCCGACCGGCAGATCGAGCTCGGCGGCGAGTTCGGCGACCGACTGCGGGGCGTCCCGGCACAGGTCCACGATGTCCACGTGTTCGGGGGACAGCGAGGGGTCGGTGTCCGGGTCGTCCGCGTGGGGCTCGGTGACGACCACCGCGATCAGGTCGAGGCGGTGCTGGACCGCACTGGAGGTGCGGCCACGCGTCATGGCGTACGGACGGACGACCGGCCCGGCCTCGTCGTCGAACCAGTGGCTTCCTGCCTGACCGTCTGTGCTCATGCCATCCCACTACCCACCGGAGGGGAGATCGGTGCGCGGAGCGGTGGCCAGATGCGGGCCGACCCGCTTCACCAGAAGGGTCATCTCGTACGCCACGAGTCCGACGTCCGAGTCGGCGTCCGCGAGGACGGCGAGGCAGCTGCCGTCGCCGGCGGCGGTGACGAACAGGAAGGCCTCGTCGAGCTCGACGACGGTCTGCCGGACGCTGCCGGCCTCGAAGTGACGTCCGACGCCCTTGGCGAGGCTGTGGAAGCCGGACGCGACGGCCGCCAGGTGCTCGCCGTCCTCCCTGGTCAGGTCCTTGGACACCCCCGTCGGCAGGCCGTCGCCGGAGAGCACGACGGCTTTGCGGATGCTGGCGACGCGACCGACGAGTTCGTCGAGGAGCCAGTTGAGTTCGCCGTTGCCGGTCGTGCGGCCGGTCGCCTTCGGTGCGGTCATCGACCGTCCCCCTTAGTCGTTCCTTGTGGTGCTGTGCCGCTGTGGGCGTCTTCGCCCGCGGCGTTCTCTTCGCGGCCGCGCTGCCAGCCGCGCTGGAGCGAGGACATGCGGCTGCGTACTTCGTCGGCGTCCCGGTCGGCCGGGTCCGTGCGGGCCTCGGTGCGCGGCGCCGGGCCCTGCCGCAGTTGCGGGGCCAGGTTCGCCTGGCGCACGCGCCGGGGCAGCGGGGTGGTGCCGGAGCCGGGGTCATGAGGCGCGGATCCCGGTGTGCGGGTGGTGTCCCCGGGGCTGCCCGGCGCGGCGTCCGAGGGGCGGTGGTGTGCGGTGCCCGGGCCCTCGTTCGGCTGGTCCGGGCCGCTCGACAGCGCTGCGGCCTGCCGGGACCGCCGGGGAAGAGCGGGTGGCTGCGACGGCTCGTCGGCGCCTCGGCCGAGGTGTTCGGCAGCGGTGCTGCGCGGGATGTGGGCCGTGGCGCCGCGGTGCCGCGACGGCAGGGGCGCCGGCGAGTCGTCCTGCGCCCGCCGTGGCCCGGGACGCGACGAGGAGTCCTCGGCCGCCTCCGCGCGGCGGGGTCGCTGGTCGGTCACGGGGCGGCCGTGGGAGCTGACCAGTTTGGGCGTACGGCGGCTCGGCAGCGGCACGGGAGCGGCCTGATCGCCGGGGGTGGCTCGGTCCGGTGCGCCCCGGCGGTCGGGCAGCCGGCGATACGGTTCGACGGCGCCGGCGGCCGGCTCGTCCTGCGCGCGGGTGAGGGAGCGGCGCGGGCGGAACAGACCGCCGCGCTCGCCGTCCTCGTCGTCCAGGACGGCCGGGAAGTCGTCGAGGGCGTCCAGATCGACGGGGGCTTCCAGCTCGACCGGGCCGTCCAGCAGCGCCGCGGGGACTCCGGGAAGGGGCACGGGGGCCTGGGAGTGCGCGGACCTGCGGGTCTCCGGGGGCTCCCCCTCCTTGGGGGGCCGGGGGCGGTCGAGGCGGAAGCCGATGCCGTTGGTGTCGGGCACGTCGTCGGTGAGCAGCGCGTCGGGGATGAAGATGACGGCGGTCGTGCCCCCGTACGGGGAAGGCTGCAAGGAGACGCGGACGTTCTGCCGCTGGGCGAGCCGGCTGACCACGAACAGCCCGAGCCGGTCGGTGTCGGACAGTTCGAACTCCGGGGTCTCGGCGAGCCGGAGGTTGGCCTCGAGGAGCGCTTCGGGCGCCATGCCGAGGCCTCGGTCGTGGATCTCCAGGGTGAACCCGTTGGCGACCCGTTCGCCCAGGACGTGGACGGCGGTGTGCGGCGGGGAGAACACCGTGGCGTTCTCCAGGAGTTCGGCCACGAGGTGGGTGAGGTCGGCGACGGCCGGACCGGTGACGGCGACGCGGGGCAGCCGGCGGACCTCGATGCGTTCGTAGTCCTCCACCTCGGCGACCGCGGCACGCACGATGTCCATGAGCTGGATGGGCTTGCGCCACTGCCGCGAGGGAGCCGCGCCGGAGAGGATCACCAGGCCTTCGGCGTGCCGGCGCATGCGGGTGGTGAGGTGATCGAGCCGGAAGAGGTCGGCGAGCTCCTCCGTGTCGTCGGTGCGGCGCTCCATGGTGTCGAGCAGGGTGAGCTGCTTGTGCAGCAGCACCTGGCTGCGGCGGGCGAGGTTGACGAAGACTTCGGAGACGCCGGCGCGCAGCTCGGCCTGTTTGACGGCGGCTTCGACGGCGGCGCGCTGGAGGGTGTTGAGGGCCTGGCCGACCTCGCCGATCTCGTTCTTGTCGTATGCGAGGTGCGGGACCTCCGTCTCGACGTCGACCTGTTCGCCCGCGGAGAGGCGGCGCATCACGCTGGGCAGCCGGACGTCGGAGGCCTCGTGGGCCTCCAGGCGCAGTTGGCGCAGGTCGCGGATGAGGCGGCGGCCGATGCGCACGGACAGGACGAGGGAGACGAGCAGGGCGATCAGTCCGAAGACCCCGGCGACGACCGCCTTGACGATGACCTCGATCGCCACCGGACGCACGCGGTCCTGGTAGCGGTCGTTCGCCTGCTCGTCGAGGGCGCCGAGTTCGTCGAGGACGTTCGCGGCCGCGGTGTCCCAGGTCCGTGCGGTGACGCCCCGGGGCATCTCGCCGGGGGTGGTGGAGACGACGGCCTGCTCGGCCGTGCGCAGGGGAGCGGTGGTGGCGTTCTTCCAGAAGCTCTCGTAGCGTTCGCGTTCCACGACGGGCAGTTGGGCGAGGCTGATGTCATAGATCACCTGCCGCTGTGCCTCCAGGTCGGAGACCTCGCGTATCTCCTCGCGGCTGAGGCGGCCCACGACCAGGGCGGAGCCGAGCAGGGCGTCCTCCCGGGAGAGCAGTTCGCGGGCGCGGGCGACGCTGACGAGGGCCCGGTACTGCTTGTCCATCTCGACGCTGTCGACGACGTCGAGCTTGGCCAGGAGGGTGTAACAGGGCTCGATCAGCCGGTTGTAGAGGTCCAGGGCCTGCACCCGGGTGACGGTCCCCTCCTCGACGCCGCGGCGCAGCGAGTCGAGGCCGTCGAACGCGTCGAGCACCGCGACCAGGCCCTCGTCGTCGTCCTCGTCGAGCACATCGCGTACGTCGGCGTCCATGGCGTTCGTACGGATCTCCGCGAGGGTCTCGTCCGTGGCGCTCCGGGTGCGGCGCAGCGCGGAGAGCGCGTCCGAGGCACGGGGGTCGGCGAGGTAGACGAGGGTCTGACGGCGTTCCTGCTGGACGACCCGGACGGTGTCCTCGACGGGATAGCCGACCTTCTCCACGAGGTGCGACACGGTGAACAGGCGGTTCGCCTCTCGACCCGTGATGACGGTGGCGAAGCCCCAGATGGCGGTCAGGGACACCAGCGGCACGAGGAGCAGCGCCACGATCTTCCAGCGGATCGACTTCCCGCGAAAGCGCATGGACTCCCCCCGCTCGAACCCCCACCGGACGGGGGCACGCATGTGCGTCAACAAACGTCGCGAGCCTACTACTGACACAAAGACAACTCGAAGAGGCGTCCGGAAGTGCACCGTCCGGATCAGCGTCGATACGCGGGGAGTTGTCCGGCCATTGCGGGAGATTGCCTCCCTCGAACCGCGCTCGCGGACGGTGCCTCACCGCCTCGACTTCGTGGTCGAGTTGGCCAGATTTTTTCGGAAGGAGGGAATCTTCCCGGCGCGTTGTGCGTCCTACTCATCGGGAACGGGGGGCGGAATCGGCCACAGGAGCCGCATGACGCACCGGGGCGGCGTAAAAGAGCGCAAGCCGGGCAGCCAGAGGGAATCCGGTTCTTCGAGCCGGAGACGAGCGGTCGGCCGGCGGTGGGGAGTGACACGTTGATGGGCACGGCGGAGCGGCGCGAAGCGCCCGAGGGCGGTACGACGGCGCGCGGTACGGCACTGCGGGAGCCCGGGGCACACCAGGCACGAGGGATACCCGAAGCGCCGGACCGTGACACTCCGGCGGAGAAGCGCGGGGGGACGAACGGGCGCGGGGTCCCCGAGGCCGCGGGCGTCGCCGTCGGCGCACCCGAGGGCAGCGGGCGAGCCGTCACGCGCCGGCGCGGTGACGCGGACGCCTCCGCGGACGAGGGACGGGCGGCTCCTCGGCCGCTGTGGGTGGAGGAGCCCGCTCGCCGGCGTCGGCTTCCCGACCCGGTCCGTACCGCGGCGGTGCGCGCGGTGCTCATCATCGCGGTGACGCTGCTTCAGGCCATGGTGGCCTTCCTGTGCACACTGGCCGGTTCCTGGCTGGCCTTCCCCATGGTGATCAGCAGCGTGGTCAGCACGGTGGTGGCCACGTGGGGCGCCCTGGACGTCTGGGTGACCCGGCAGGTGTGGAACCAGCGGCACGGCGTCGTGTCCGCTCCGAGCAGCACGGCGCGTGCGCTGCGGCGCGAGCGGCGGCGCGCGCACCGTCAGGCGCGGGCCACCGAGCGGGCCCAGCAGCGGATACGCCGTCAGGGCAGCGGCGCCGGGCAGCTGTCCCACTCCTGAGGCACATCTCCTGAGTGCGGGAGCGCGTCTGCGCTCGCGCGTCGTCAGGCGCCTTCACTCCGGGCGCGCAGGCGCGGCCGTCCGCGGTCGCGCGCCGCGCCGTCGACGGATCGACGCGCCGGTCCGCCGACGCGCCGGTCCGCCGCCTCCTCGCTACGGCGCGCTCGGCGCCGGGCGCTTGAACATCCGTGTGGCCGTGATCTCGCTGTGGGCCGCTTCCCCGGCGGAGGCCTGCGGCAGCCCCGGACGCAGGTGTTCCTCCACGCTGATGTACTTCAGGCCCGCCCGCAGGTCGGCGTCGTTGCGCAGTCGGATGACCAGCGGGAACTCCGCCAGCGCCGTCGTGTCGAACAGGCCGGTGGTGTACAGGAGCTGGACGCCGAGGGCGTCCGAGACCGCCCGCTGGAGTTCCAGCAGATAGGTCGCGTTGGCGCGGCCGATGGGGTTGTCGAGGAACAGCGTGCCCGCGTGACGGTGCTTGTCGCGTCCCCGGTCGTTGCTCCGCAGGGCCGCCATCGTGCAGTACAGGGCGATGGCGGCGGTGAGCAGCTGGCCGCCGGAGAACACGTCGCCCATCTGCCCCACGGGCACCCGCTCCGCGCGCAGGACGGCGTCCGGCTTGAGGATCTCCACGGCGACGCCCTTGGGCTGGAGCGCGGCGGCCACGCCCCGCAGCAGCAGGGACATTCCGTCGCGCCGCAGGTCGGAGTTCTTCTTCACCGCCGCGCGGGTCGCCTCGTCGATGACCTCGCCGAGCCGCTCGATGAGGGTGGCCTGGTCGGGCTCGTCGAAGCGGATCCGCAGGAACTCCTGCCCGGACCACTCGCCGAGCCCCTCGGGCAGGCGGGACAGGCGCTGGGCGGACCGCAGGGTCGCCAGCGCCGACTCCACGAGTCCCCTGAGGCGGTCCACGATCGAGTCGCGGTTGCGTTCGAGCTGCGCCAGCTCGTCGGTGAGGACGCGGAGGCGGGGCGCGAAGGCGTCGGCCCACTTCTGGGCGTGCTCGGGCAGCGCGGCGGCGGGCAGCTCGCGGATCTGCTGCCGGGCGGGGGTGCGGACCTGCTCGTAGCGGGTGGAGTTGGCGTGCCGCACGAGGACGTCGCTCGCCTCGCGGACGGCGGCCTCGGCCGCGGACAGGTCGGCGGCGCAGCCGCGCAGCGACCGGCGGGCCTCGGCGGCGGACTGACGGGCCTCCTCCGGCGTACCGGGGTAGGGATCCGGCTGGTCCTGCTCCTCCTCGGGCGTGTGCTCACGCAGCAGGTCCCGCAGCATGGCGGCGATCTCGTCGAAGCCGCCGGCCGCGTCCTCGGCGGCCCGGTGGGCCTCCAGCAGTTCGGCGTGTGCCTCACGAGCCTGGCTCAGCGCCTCGGTGCGGGAGGCGAGTTCGGCGGTGGCGGTACGCAGCAGCGCCTGCGCGTGCTCGGCGTCACGGGGGACGAGTTCCCCGGGCAGGTCGGTGTGGGCCTCGCCGTCCTCGGGAGCGTGCCGCTCGGCCTCGCCGCGCAGCCGGCCGAGCTGCTCGCTGGCGGTGGACATCCGGGTCTCCAGGAGCTGCACCAGCTCCTCCGCGCGCGCGGCGGCGGCCTGCCGGGACGGTCCGTCGGAGCCGTCGGGCGACTGCAGCAGTTGCTCCGCACGCGTGCGGACCTTGTTGCTGAGCCGGTCCAGTTCGGCGCGTGCCGCGCTCTCGTCGCTCTCCGCCCGTGCCTGCTCGGCCCGCAGATCGGCGCCCACGCCGACCTTCTCGTACACCTGCGAGGCGGCCCGGTAGGCCTCACGCAGGGCGGGCAACGAGGCCTCGGGGGCGCCGGAGTCGTCCTCCGGTACGTCGTCGGGGGCGCCGGCGATCTCGGAGCGCTCGGCGCGCAGCGCACGCGCGGTGCGACGGGCGTCGTCGGCGGCGCGCTGGGCGGCACGGCGGTCCTCGTCGGCGGCGCGGGCCCGCTCGAGGCAGGCCTGGGCCCGGGCCTCGGACTCGGCGGCCTCGTCGGCGAGTTCCCGCAGCTTGACCTGCCAGCCGGCGCGCTCACGCAGCCGGAAGGCGAGCCCGGCGAGGGCGTCGGCGGCACGCCGGGCCTTCTGCGCGGCCTCCTGCCGCTCGTCGCGCACCTGCGCGGCCTCGGCGGCGGCCTCGTCGGCCTCCGCGCGCACGGTCCGCGCCTCGGTCAGCTCGGCCTCGGACTCCTCGGCGAAGGCGCGCGCCTCCCGGGCGGCCTCCGCCAGTTCGAGCAGCCGTCCCGCCGGACAGCCCGTGCGCCAGGAGGCGAGCCGGGCCGCGAGCTCCCGGTCCTTGCCGAGCCGGGCCGCGAGGCGCCGGATCTCCTCGTCGCGCTCCGTGGCCCGCGCGCGCAGCGCCTGCCGCTCCTCGTCGGCGGCGTGCTCGTCGTGCATGGCCGGGTTCGGCGGCACGAGGAACACGTCCTGGTGACGGCCGGCGTCGGGCGCCGGGGTCGGGGCGAGCAGCGCGGCGGCCGTGCCGACCGCCACGGCCGAACGGGGCAGCAGGGCGGCGTCGCCGAGCGCCTCACGCGCGCGGGCGTGCGAGTCCGGGTCGGTGATGATCACGCCGTCGACCAGTTCCGGGCGGGCGGCGAGCACGCGCGCGTGGTCGGCGGGGTCGACGGCCTGCGCGAGGTAGCGCCAGCCGGGCAGCGCGGGGATGCCGTTCTCGCCGAGGAACTCGACGGTGGCGAGCACGTCGGGCCCGGGCGGCAGCAGGCCGCCGTCGCCGAGCGCGCCGAGGATGCGGGAGTCGTCGGCGGCGGCCGTCCGCAGGTCGAACAGCTGGCGTTCGGCGGAGGAGACGGTGCCGTCGAGGAGTTCGCGCAGCTCGTCGGCGTAGCGGTCCAGGTCCTCGGGAGTCATCAGCGGCGCGTCGTGGACGTCGCCGTCCTGGCGCGGCCGCGGGATGGTCCGGGGCCCGGGGCCGCCGGTCAGACCGAGCAGTTCCGCCAGCCGTTCCTCACCGGCCAGCGCCTCGGCGATGCGCCGTTCGGCCTCGTACGACCGTTGCGCGGCCGTCGCCGCGTCGGCGGCGCGGGCCGCGGTCAGCTCGGCGCGGGACTCGGTGGAGGCCGCCTCGCGCGCGTGCTCGGTGGCCGCCCGCGAGGCCTCGCGGGCGGTGTCCCAGGCGGCGACGGCGGTCTTCTCGGCGTCGCTGGCGGCGAGGGCGGCGCGGGCGGGGTCGGCGTCGGGTGCGCTGTCGTCGAGCCAGCCGGCGCGGACGGCCTCGGCGGTCTCCTGCTCGACCTCGGTGAGGCGCTGGCGCAGGTGTCCGGCCTCGCTGCGGGCGCGCTGCGCCTCGGTGGCGGCGGAGGTGGAGTCCCGGTACGCGGACTCGCCGGCCTCCTGGAGGACGGCGGAACGCGCCTCCTCCTCGTTGGCGAGGGTCTCGGCGCTCTCGGCGGCCGCGTGCAGGGCCCGGACGAGGTCGACGGCGGCCTTGGCGCGGGCCGCGAGGGCCGGGGCGGCGTCCCGCTCGGCCTCCTGGATGGCGGCGGACACGCGCGCGACCCGGTCGGCGGCGGCGCGGTGCCGCAGCACGGCTTCGGCGGCCTGCCAGGCGGAGTGCAGGGTGCGCGCGTCGGCGAGCTCCCGCTTCTGCGCGGCGGCGGACTTCTCGGCGGCGGTGAGCGCCAGGGACGCGTGCCGGAAGGCGAGTTCGGCGGCGATCAGCGCACTGCGTTCGCGTGCGCTCTCGCAGTGGGTGACGGCGTAGGCGGCGGCCGTGACGCGCTGGGCGAGGTCCGCGGCGCGCGCCCGTTCCTGGACGCCCCGCGCGGACAGCCGCCGGGCCAGGGTGCGGGTGCGCCGCTCGGCGCCGGCGTGGATGTCCCGCGCGCGGGTCCGTGCGTCCGCGGCCTCCACGATCCGTCCGAGCAGGTCCACCGACCCGGCGGTGAAGTCCCGTTCCGCCATCAGTTCGGCGCGCCGGCCCAGCTTGTTGCCGAAGCCGCTGACGAGGTCGGCGAGCCCGTCGGTGTCCCGCGTGTCGGTCACCGCGCGCAGCAGCAGGTCGGTGAAGTCGGAGTCCTTCTTGACCGCGAAGAGGCCGGCGGCCTCGCCCTCATCGGCGTTCATCTCGCGCTGGTAGCGGAAGAGTTCGGGGTCGAGACCCAGGTCTCCGAGGTGCTCGATCCACCGGTCGTGGATCTCCTCCCAGTGCACCTCCAGGTGCGGATACGCCTTGCCGGCGTCGGTGAGGGCGTCGCGGAACCCCTTCATGGTGCGCCGCCGTCCCTGCGCCCCCGACTGCCCCTCGACGGGCGGGCGTACGGCGGTGGACTCGGCGACGGGGAGGTTGTCGAGGGCCAGTCCGGGCCCGGGCCGGAACGAGTACCAGGCCTCCGCGAACTTCCGGGGGTCGTTGGACACCTGACGTCCGCGCCACTCGCTCACCTTGCCGACGACCACGCACTCGCCGGTCAGGACGTGCTGCCACTCCAGGGCGACGTGGCCGCAGTCGTCGGCCAGCAGGAACTTGCGCAGCACGCCGGAGCTGGCGCCGCCCAACGTGTTGCGGTGGCCCGGCAGCATCACGGAGAAGATCAGCTTGAGCAGGACCGACTTGCCACCGCCGTTCTCCAGGAAGAGGACGCCGGCGGGCGCGGGCCTGCGCGGCGGGCCGACGGGCTCCTCCTCGAAGAACTCCGCCTGCGCGGGGGCGGGGTCGGGCACGACGTCACCCACGCCCCGCAGGTCAAGCACGGTGTCGGCGTAGCGCGCACCGGCGGGCCCGATGGAGTAGAGGCGGACCCGGGACAGCTCGTACATGGCGGACTCTCGTAAGTCTTCGGAAGGTGCGGTGGATCAGGAGCTCGGGGAGCTCGGCAGGCCTCAGGAGTGGAACGGCAGCCCGGCGTCGGCCACGAGCTCGTCCGACTCGTCGGCGGGCAGCAGGGTCGGCGTGCCGTCGGTGACCGGGACGACGCCCAGTTCGAGCAGCTCGGCCAGGGCGGCGCTGCCCGCCATGTCCCGTACCTGCAGCTGGTAGCGGGCCGTGGTCCGGTAGGTCCCGCCGTTGTCGTCGCCGGTGCGCTGGAGGAATCCGGAGTCGGTGAGGAACGCGACGGCCTTGCCGACGATGCCGGTCGTCGAACCGGCCAGTCTGCGCGCGTCCTTGGTGGCGCCGGTGGCGCTGCGTCTGGCCCAGACCCGCCATGCGGCCTCCAGGCCGGGGGCGTCGCTGGCCGGGTCGGTGTTCTCGCCCTGCTCCTGCGCGCGCTCCTCCAGCCGGTGGCAGGCCTGGCGCACGAAGGAGTCGACGCCGTTGACGCTGACCCGGCCGATGTACCCGTCGTCGGCCAGGTCCTCGGGCCGCGGGAAGGCCATCGCGGCGACGGCGAGGTGGGCCAGCCCGTGCAGGAAGCGGTCGCCCGAGTCGGCGGAGGTACGCCGCGCGTAGTCGCCCATGCGCACGGCGAACACCGAGTCCTCGGCGGCGGTCACGGCCATGCCCGCGCGCGGGGACACCTCCAGCACCACCAGGCCGAGGCCGGCCGCGACGGCGTCGGTGAGCCGTGCGAAGGCCGGGTCCTCGCGGTACCGCCGCAGCAGCTCCGCGTACTCCTGGTCGCGCGCGGGCTGCAGTCTGGGCTGCAGCCCGAACGCGACGAGCCGCGCCGCGTCGGCGGCGTCGGCGGGGGTGACGGCGGCGTGCGCCGAGGGGGCGGGGGCCTCCGGTTCACTCCGGTCGACGTGCTCGGTCACGGCTGCAACTCCTCGGTCCTCGGAACGTGGGCGGGCGGCGCCGCCCCGGGGGCGGCGGGCGGTGCGGGGTGCGGCCCCCGCGCGTGGCCGGCGTCGGCCACCACGCGGTCGCGGCCGCGGGACGGCATCACGCGGCCTCCGTCCGGTCCGCGGCCATCCCCGCCGCGTCCAGCAGTGCCGTACCGACGATGAGGTCGGCGCCGCCGAACTCCGGGTCGTCCAGCTCGGTGCCGTCGTCCACGGCGAACAGCAGCTTCTCCTCGCCCTGGCGGTACGCGGTCCCCACCGCGGGACTGGCCGCGTGCACCGCCAGCAGCGCGACGAGGTACGGCAGGTCGGGGTCGGTCCGCCGGGCCTCGGCCAGCAGTCCCGACAGTCTGCGGGGCGCGTCCGCGGGCAGGTCCAGCAGCCGCCTCGCCGCGGCCAGCTGTTCCTCGCTGAACCGGCTGTCGTCCGGCGTGGCGATGAGATCGGGCTCCGGCATCTCCGCCCCGAGGTGCTCCCGCTCCACCGGCGGCGTCAGCAGGAGGTCGACGAGGTCGCCGACCCGCACGGACACCGGCGTGCGCAGGCCGGTTCCGCGGGCGAAGAAGGCGTCGGTGACCCGGACGGCCCGCTCCAGCGGCAACGGCAGCACCGGCGCGAAGAGGTGCCCGTACAGGTCCGTCCCGGAGGTGGTCATGGGGGTCGCGAAGGCCTGCCGGTCCTGCTCGGCCCGGAACAGCGGGCCCGCCTCCAGCAGCCTCGCCTGGAGCTGTGTGTGCCGCCGGATGCAGTCCTTGACTATGTCGACGAGCTCGGCGGCCCGCCGCTTGTTCTCCGGGTCCTCGATCTCGTCGCGCGCCCTGCGGATGTTGGTGAGGATCGCGTTCTCGTGGCGGTAGCGGTCCGCCACGTGGTCGAGGGCCTCGGCGATCATGTCGGGCACGGCGTTGAGCCAGTCCACCGCGCGGACGTTGCGCCGGGTGGCCTCCAGGGCGCGGCGCAGCGTCTCGGAGTACTGCACGGTGCGGTAGCGGGCTTGCTCGGCGGCGAGCTGGGCGTCGGCGAGACGGCCGCGGCGGATGAGGACCTCCAGCTTGACCTCGGCGGCGATCTGCGCACTGGTGACGTCGGTGTCGAGGGCTCCGACCAGGACGTTGACGGCCTCGTCCGTCGTCCGGAGGTAGACCGCGCCGCCGTACCCGGGAACCTCCTCGACCAGCTTGAAGTCGTAGTCGCGGCGCACGTAGGTGCCGTCCGGCGCGAACGTGCCGTACACGGCGCGGAAGCCGCGGTCGACGCTGCCGACGTTGATCAGGTTCTCCAGGACCCAGCGGGCCACGCGTTCGTGTTCCTCGGCGGGCCGCCGGGGGGCCTGCGCGGCGATGCGCGGGACGAGGCGGGCCACGATCTGGTCGTGGTCGGCGCCGGTGTCGAAGTCCATGTTCAGGGTGACGAGGTCGATGGCGGCGAGGGCGATCTCCGCCATGCCGTACACCGAGTACTCACCGGCGAGGTTGGCCTTGCGCGCGTCGAGGTCGTGGAGGGGTGCGGTGCAGGCGAGCGCACGCAGCCGCCGCGCCAGTCCCTCGTCGGCGGCCGGGCCCGGAGCGGGGCGCGGCCCCGCGCTGAGCTGGGGCGGAACACGGTCCGTCGGTGCAGGCGAAGTCACGGTGCACAGACTAGGTCCTCGGTCTGACAACCACCCAAACGACGCCGATCGGCTCCGTCCGGGCGGAACCGGGGGTCCGGGCCCGCCCTGCGGGCTCCGTGCGCGTCCGCGGCCGGTCGCGGCCTCCCGGCCGAGTCGCGGATGTCACCGTCCCGCGCCCTGGCGGGCCCCGGGTCAGCCGACGCCGGCCGCGTCCTCCCCGACCCGCCGCCGGTACACCTCGACCACCCGCTCCAGGGAGTCGTCCAGGTACACGGTGAGCAGTTCCTCCGCTTCCGCCCTGTTCCCCGCCTGGAGCGCCCGGAGGATCTGCCGGTTGCGGACGAGGTAGGGCTCGTGCAGCCGGCGCGGGTCGTCGACGACGTGGAAGGCGAGCCGCAGCTCGGCGAAGACGCTGCGCATGAGCTCGTCGGTGCGCTCGCTGCCCGCGAGGGCGACCAGTTCCCGGTGGAAGTGGATGTTGGCCGTACCCAGCCCTTTCCAGTCATCTTCGCGAGCCGCCCGCCGCCCCTCGTCCACGGCCTCGGCGAGCCGGTCGAGCGGGTACGGCGGTTCTCCGAGCCCGCGCACGACGGCGCACTCGACGAGCGCGCGCGTGCGGTAGATGTCCTCGACGTCCTCGACGGTCAGGACCCGTACGAACACCCCCCGGTTGAGTTCGTGGACGAGCAGACGCTCGTGGGTGAGCAGCCGGAACGCCTCGCGCAGCGTGTTGCGGGAGACGCCGAGCGCCCCGCCGATGCTGTCCTCCGACAGCCGGGTGCCCGGCGGGAAGTACCCCTCGGCGATACGGCTCCTGAGGATGTCCGAGACCCGCTTGGCCGTGCTGGTGCGGCCCAGGAGGGCCCGGTCGTCGGCAAGTCCCGCCAGCTGCTCCGCCATGCCCGGAATTCAACCGCAGGCACGGGGGCGAGACAACAGGGGTATTGAAGGATCGTTCAACGATTCTCTACCTTGCTGCGCACGGCACCGCCCCGTCCCCACCGCGGCGTCACCGCTCGCGCACGACAGGCCCCTCCCCCGGCACGGCTCCGGAACGGCACGACCCGCTCGGCCCGGCACGGCTCTCCTCCGCACGGCACGGCTCACCCCGGCACGACCTCCGCACGGCACGGCTCAGTCCCCGCACCCTCCGTCATCCCTCAGCGAGGTGCCCCATGAGCACGACTCCCCCACCGCGGACCCGGCCCACCGACGTTCGCTCCCCGGCCGCCGGACCCGCCGTCGACGACGGCGCGTTCGGCTGGCTGCGCGCCCTCGGCCCGCGCGGACGGCGCGCGTTCGCCGGCGCGTTCGGCGGCTACGCGCTCGACTCCTACGACTACTTCACCCTGCCGCTGAGCATGGTCGCGCTCACGGCGTACTTCGGCCTGGACAGCGGCCGGACCGGCCTGTTCACGACCGTCACGCTCGTCGCGTCCGCGGTCGGCGGCGCCGTCGCCGGCGTCCTGGCGGACCGGATCGGCCGGGTCCGGGCCCTGATGATCACGGTGATCACGTACGCCGTCTTCACCGTCGCCTGCGGCTTCGCGCCGACCTACGAGACGCTGCTGCTCTTCCGTTCCCTTCAGGGCCTCGGCTTCGGCGGCGAGTGGGCGGTCGGCGCGATCCTGGTCGCCGAGTACGCGAGCGCGCGGCACCGGGGCCGCACCCTCGGCGCGATCCAGAGCTCGTGGGCCGTCGGCTGGGGGCTGGCGGCGGTCGTCTACACGCTGGTCTTCTCCGTCTTCGGCGACGACGTGGCCTGGCGCGTGATGTTCTGGACCGGTGCGCTGCCCGCGCTGCTCGTGGTCTGGATGCGGCGGCGTGTGCAGGACGCGCCGACCGCGGTGGCGGCGCGCGAACAGAGCGCCGGCAAGGGGTCGTTCCGGGCGATCTTCCGGGGCCGTCTGCTGCGCACGACGGTCTTCGCGGGCCTGCTCTCCACCGGCGTCCAGGGCGGCTACTACACGCTGGCCACGTGGGTGCCGACGTACCTCAAGACGGAACGCGGGCTGTCGGTGGTCTCCACGGGCGGCTACCTGACGTTCCTGATCTCCGGCGCCTTCCTCGGCTACCTGACCGGCGGCCACCTCACCGACCGCCTGGGCCGCCGTCGCAACATCTGGCTGTTCGCCCTGCTGTCGGCGGTCTGCATCCTGGCGTACGCGAACATCCCGAGCGGCGCGGACACCCTGCTGCTCGTGCTGGGCTTCCCCCTCGGGTTCTGCATGTCGGCGATCTTCAGCGGCTTCGGTTCCTTCCTGAGCGAGCTGTACCCGACAGCCGTGCGCGGCACGGGCCAGGGCTTCACGTACAACACCGGGCGCGCGGTCGGCGCCGTCTTCCCCACCACGGTCGGCTTCCTCGCCGACAGCTGGGGCGTGGGCGGTGCGCTGGCCTTCGGCGCGGTCGGCTACGGAATCGCGGCCCTGGCACTGCTGGGGCTGCCGGAGACCCGCGGGAAGGAACTCGAGTGACTCGTCCGGCCTTCACGGAAGACCGTCCCCTGACCGTCGTCGACGGGCACGCGCACGCGTGGAGCCCGAGAACCGCCCGCTCCCGCATCCGCGAGGGGCTGACGGGCCCCACCGCCGGGGTCGCCGCGGGCCACACGCAGGCCAACCTGATCTCGGTGCCCGCGGACTGGGCGTACGACATGCTCCTGTTCTGCCAGCGCAACCCGAAGCCGTGTCCGGTCCTCGACGTCACCGACGCCGGGTCCTGGACGACCGTGCTGGCCGAGGGCGCCGACCTGCGGACCGACCTGCCGCGCTACCGGGTGTGGGAGGACGGCGCGCTGGTGGACGAGCCGACGGACGTGCGGGCGTACTGGCGCGAGGACCTGGTGACGTTCCTGCTCGGGTGCAGCTTCACCTTCGAGTGGGCGTTGTCGGAGGCGGGCGTCCCGATCCGCCACGTCGAGCAGGGGCGCAACGTCCCGATGTA
Organism: Streptomyces sp. NPDC017936; assembly: GCF_044328485.1. Lineage (NCBI taxonomy): Bacteria > Bacillati > Actinomycetota > Actinomycetes > Kitasatosporales > Streptomycetaceae > Streptomyces > Streptomyces sp. NPDC017936. The sequence goes on from NZ_JBIRHK010000008.1 coordinate 32,170, forward strand.
CGTGACGGACCGTGAGTGCCGTCCCGCCGGGCGCCTGCACGGACCGATGGTGGTGTCCATGCGTCCGGTGCCGCCGGAGCACCTGGCGGCGGCGATCCGGGAGAGCAGTCTGCTGCCGGCGGTGCACGGCGGCCCCGTACACTGCGGCGATCCGTCGGGTCTGGGCATCGACGACCTCGGCCGCCCGGACTTCGGCGATCCGGTGGACGCCGAACCCGACGACATCCCGGTGTTCTGGGCCTGCGGGGTGACCCCGCAGGCAGCGGTGGCGGCCTCGCGCCCGCCGTTCGCCCTCACCCACGCCCCGGGACGGATGTTCCTCACCGACGCCCGCGACGAGCAGTACCGCGTGGCCTGAGAAGGAGACACGAAGGATCCATGACCGCGATCGATCTGAACGCCGACCTCGGCGAGGGCTTCGGCCGCTGGCGGCTGACCGACGACGAGCAGCTCCTGTCCGTCGTCACCAGCGCCAACGTGGCCTGCGGCTTCCACGCGGGGGACGCGGCCACCATGCGGCAGGTGTGCGAGCTGGCGGCCGAGCGGGGCGTGACCATCGGCGCGCAGGTCTCCTACCGCGACCTCGCGGGGTTCGGGCGGCGCGCCATGGACGTGCCGCCCGCCGAACTGGCCGCCGAGGTGGCGTACCAGATCGGCGCGCTGGAGGTCTTCGCGCGGGCGGCGGGCGCACGCGTGGCGTACGTCAAACCGCACGGCGCGCTCTACAACCGGGTCGTGCGCGACGAGGAGCAGGCCGGCGCGGTGGTCGACGGCGTGCTCCTCGCCGACGCCGCGCTGCCGGTGCTCGGGCTGCCCGGCTCGCGCCTGCTGGAGGTGGCCGCGAAGGCGGGCCTGCCGGCCGTCACGGAGGCGTTCGCGGACCGCGCCTACACCGAGCAGGGCACGCTCGTCCCGCGCGCACAGGCCGGCGCCGTCGTCACCGATCCGGACGCCGTCGTCGAACGGTCGGTGGGCCTGGCCCGGTCGGGCACGGTCGTCACCCACTCGGGCGCGCGCATCGAGGTACGCGCGCGTTCCCTCTGTCTGCACGGCGACACGCCCGGCGCGGTCGAGCTGGCCCGGCGGGTCCGCCGGCGCCTGGAGGAGTCGGGCGTGCGGGTGGAGGCCTTCGCATGAGGGCGCTGCCCGTCGGCGAGGACGCCCTGCTCGTCGAGGTGGACTCGGGCGAGCAGGCCCAGGCCCTGCACGCCGAGCTGCTGCGGCGCCGCATGGAGGGCTCGCTGTCCGTCCGCGAGATCGTCCCGGCGGCGCGCACGGTCCTCCTCGACGGCCTGGACGATCCCGTCCGCTGGGCTTCCGCGCTCACCGCCGCCGACATCCCGCCCGTTCCGCCGCACACGCACGAGGTGATCGAGCTGCCGGTGCGCTACGACGGTCCCGACCTCGCGGACGTCGCCGCGCACTGGGGCGTCCGGGAGCGGGAGGTGGCCCGGGTCCACGCGGCCACCGAGTTCCGCGTCGCCTTCTGCGGCTTCGCCCCCGGTTTCGGCTACCTCACGGGGCTGCCGCCGCGCTACGACGTCCCGCGCCGGGCCACTCCGCGCACGGCCGTCCCCGCCGGCGCGGTCGCTCTGGCGGGCCCCTACACGGGGGTGTACCCGCGCTCGTCGCCCGGTGGCTGGCAGCTGATCGGCACCACGGACGCGGTGCTGTGGGACCACGCGCGCGTGCCGGCGGCGCTGCTGACCCCCGGCACGCGCGTGCGCTTCGTCCCGGAGAGCGCCGCATGAGCGACCGCGCACTCGCCGTCGTCCGCGCCGGCGCGCTCACCACCGTGCAGGACGGCGGCCGGCCCGGGCACGCCCACCTCGGCGTGCCGCGCTCCGGCGCCCTGGACGTGCCCGCCGCGGCGCTCGTCAACCGGCTGGTCGGCAACCCGGTCACCGCGGCCGTTCTGGAGACGACGCTCACCGGCTGTGCGGTGCGCCCCCGTTCGGCCGTCGTGGTGGCCGTCGGCGGCGCACCCTGCGCGGTCACGGTCGACGGCCGACCGGCCGCCTGGGGCGGACCCGTGCGGGTGCCCGCGGGCGCGCTGCTGGACATCGGGGCAGCGGTCCGCGGAGTGCGCAGTTACGTCGCCGTGTCCGGAGGCATCGCCGTCGAACCCGTCCTCGGCAGCCGTTCCACGGACCTGCTCTCCGGCCTCGGTCCGGCGCCGCTCGCCGACGGCACGGTGCTGCCCCTGGGGGACGTCCACGGCCCACCCGCGCGCGTGGACGTCGCCGCGCAGCCGGCACCCCCGGCGGAGCTGGTCCTCCGGGTGACCCCGGGCCCGCGCGACGACTGGTTCACGCCGGAGGCGGTCCGCACGTTGACCTCACGCGCGTACCGGGTGTCGCCCGCGAGCAACCGCATCGGCCTGCGGACGGAAGGCCCCGCCCTGGAGCGGGCGCGTCCCGGGGAACTCCCCAGCGAGGGCATGGTGCTGGGAGCGGTCCAGGTGCCCCCGGACGGCAGGCCGGTCGTGTTCCTGGCCGACCACCCGACCACCGGGGGCTATCCGGTGATCGGCGTGGTCCGTCCGGCCGACCTCCCGTCCGCCGCACAGGCGGTACCGGGGACACCGATCCGCTTCACGGCCGTACGCCGCCGCTGAGCCGCGTCCCGGTACGAGGAACCGGGCCGGCCGCCGCGGCGCGCGCGGACGGCGGTGCGACGGCGGGCCGCGGCAGCCGCCCGCCGCCCTGTGCCTCGTCCGCCCGCCGCTCCGGCGCAGACAGCGCGGCCAGCGCGGCCGACACCGCCGCGGCGGCCCGCAGGTCGAGGCGAGCGCTCGTGCCCCGCGCGCGGTGCCGCGCCTCGTCGGCGGCCAGCACGAGCAGTTGCGGCAGCAGGTCGGTGCACCGCCGGGCCACCCAGCCGGTGCCCGCCGTCGCCAGCCACCACAGGCCGGCCGACCTGGTGGGAGCCGGGGACTCGGGCTCGGGCGAGGGCGCGGGCCCGGTCGCGAAGCCGGCCGCGGCCAGCAGCGCGTGGAAGCGCACCGCGAACTGCCGGTGCCCCCGCTCCCCGGGGTGGAGCCGGTCCACGCTCCACATCGCGCGGTCCGTCAGCCACGCGCCCTCGGACGCGTGCAGATGGACCGCCCCGTACCGGTCGGAGAGCGCGTGCACGACGGTGTCGACCGCGCGCTGCCGCCGCGCGAGCGGCCGGGCGAGGGCTGCGGGCAGCCCCAGCGTCCTTCCCGGGTCGGGCAGGCACGCGGTCAGCAGCACCGCGCCCTGTTCGGCGAAGGAGCCGTAGACCGTGTCGAGCCGGGCGGCGACGGCGCGGACGTCGAAGGTGCGGCGCAGCGTGTCGTTGACGCCGATCACGACGGAGACGATGTCGGGCCGCAGCTCCAGCCCGGCCCGCAGCTGTCGTTCCAGGACGTCCCGGGTCTGCGCCCCGCTGACCGCGAGGTTGGTGAACTCGACGGCTTCCCCGGACTCCCCGGAGAGTCCGGCGGCGAGCAGCGCGGCCCAGCCGCGCCACCCGTCGCCCACGGGATCCCCGACGCCCTCGGTGAGCGAGTCCCCGAGGGCCACGAAGCGGACAGGTCTCATCCCAGCCCTCCAGGCACGGGAGGACGGAACGGATCCGTCGCGCCGTGCTCGTCGGGACGGAACGGATCCGTCGCGTCGCCCGCGCCAGGACGGGACGGTCCCGTCCTCCCCTCGCCGCCCGGACGGGACGACACCGTCCCCTCACCACCGCCGGAACGGGACGGCGCCGTCCCCCCGCTCCCGCCGGAACGAGTCGGCACCGTCCCCCGACTCGCACCGGAACGGCACGGCACCGTCGCGTCGTGCGCCATGAGGAACGCCTCCACCGCCGTCCCCCACCCGAAGCACTCCGCACGAGCGCGCGCCCCTTCGCGCCGCTCCCCCTCCGGCCGTTCCAAGAGCGTCTCCACCGCGTCGGCGAAGGCCTCCCCGCTGTCGGCCGCGACGGCCCCCGCGGCCCCGATCACCTCGGGCAGCGCGGACGAGGAGCTCACCACCACCGGCGTCCCGCACGCCATCGCCTCGAGCGCGGCCAGCCCGAACGTCTCCGCGGGCCCTGGTGCCAGACACACGTCCGCGGACGCCTGCAGCGCGCCGAGAACCCCTCGGTCGGAGACGTGCCCCAGGAAGGTGACCGGCAGCCCGCGCCCCCGCGCCCGCTGTTCCAGCCGTCCCCTCAGCGGTCCGTCCCCGGCCACGACCAGCACGGCGCGCGTGCCGCGCCGCACCAGTGCCTCCACCGCGTCCAGCGCCGTACCGGGACGCTTCTCGACGGACAGCCGGGTGCAGGTGACGAGCAGCGCCTCGTCCGCGCGCGCGTACCGGGCCCGCAGCCCGGCGTCCCGCAACGCGGGACGCCGTTCGACCAGGTCGACGCCGAGCGGCGCCCGCACCACGTTCCGCGCGCCGATCCGCACGAACTCCCGCTCGGCGAACCCGGTGGTGCACACCACGCGCGCGTAGGTGTGCGCCGTACGGACGTTGAGCGCGTCGGCGGCCCGGCGCGCCGCTCCTTCCGGCACGCCCCAGGTGCGCAGCACGCCGTCGGCCGTCTCGTGGGAGACCATCACGGCGGGCACCCGGGCCCGTCGCGCCCACTTGCCGGTCCACCGCAGCGTGGTGCGGTCGGAGACCTCGAGGCGGTCGGGCGCGAGGTCCTCCAGCAGGCGGGCGACGCGCCGCTTGTCGGTGAGGACGCGGTAGCCGCCGGTGCCGGGCAGCGACGGCCCGGGCAGGGTGATCACCCGGCCCTGCTCGGTCTCGCGGTCGCTCGCCCGCCCGCCGGGCACGATCAGGACCGCGTCGTGGCCGGCGGCGCGGTACCCCCTGCCCAGCTCGCGCAGTGCCGTGCGCAGCCCGCCCGAGGCGGGGGCGACGAAGTTGGCGAGCCGGACGATCCGCAGCGGTCCGCCGGATCGCGCGCTCATGCCGCCACCAGCGGACGGCGCGCGGCGAGCACGTCCGTGTAGTGGCCGATCAGCTGGTCGCCGACGGCGGCCCAGGTGCGCCCCTCCACCGTGGCCCGGCCGGCGGCCCCGTAGGCGCTGCGCAGCGCGGGGTCGGCGACGAGGGCGCGCACGGCGTCGCGCACGGCGTCGGCGTCGCGCGGCGGGACGAGCAGCCCGGTGCGCCCGTGGGCGACCAGGTCCAGCGGTCCGCCCGCGGCGGGCGCGACGACCGGCACACCGCCGGCCATGGCTTCCTGCACGGTCTGGCAGAACGTCTCGAAGGGGCCGGTGTGCGCGAAGACGTCCAGCGAGGCGACGATGCGGGCGAGGTCGTCGCCGGTGCGCCGCCCCAGGAAGACCGCGCCGGGCAGTGCCGCGGCGAGCCCCGGCCGGCTGGGCCCGTCGCCCACGACCACGACCCGCACGCCCTCCAGGCCGCACACCCCGGCCAGCAGCTCGACCTGCTTCTCGGGAGCGAGCCGCCCGACGTAGCCGACGATCACCTCGCCGTTCGGGGCGAGGGCGCGGCGCAGGGCCTCGTCGTGGCGGTCGGGGCGGAAGCGGACGGTGTCCACGCCGCGCGCCCACAGCCTGACCCGGGGGACGCCGTGCGTCTCCAGGTCGTGCAGGGCCGCGCTGGAGGGGGCGAGGGTGAGGTCGGCGGCGGCGTGCACGGACCGTATCCGCCGCCAGGCCGCGGTCTCGCCGGCGCCCACGTAGGTGCGGGCGTATCCGGCCAGGTCGGTCTGGTAGACGGCGACGGCGGGGATGCCGAGCCGGGCGGCGGCCGCCATGCCGCGGACGCCGAGGACGAAGGGGCCGGCCAGGTGGACCACGTCGGCCCGGTGGGCGGCGAGGGCCGCGGCGACGCGTCGGCTGGGGAGGGCGACGCGGACCTGGGGGTAGCCCGGGAGCGGGAGGGAGGGGACACGGACGACGGGGCACGGCGCCTGGGCGTCCGGCCCACCGCCGGCCGCGGTGGCTGGCGCGACGACGAGCGGGAGGTGACCGCGGTCCACCAGGTGTCGTGCGGTCTGGAGCGCGCAGTGGGCCACGCCGTTCACGTCGGGGGGAAAGGACTCGGTCACGATGACGACACGCATACCGGTGTTGTCGCCGCGCTGGACGTGGCCGCGTCAAAGTGGATCTGTCCGGACGAGGAACGTCCCATGAGCGATGGGCTGCGCACCCCCGCGGGTCGGACGGCGTCCACCTCCGTCCGGCCCGCGGGTCGTCCTGCGTTCACCCGGCGGACGAGCCTGTGCCCGGGTGATCACCTCGTGGCAGCGTCCGAGGCGTCGCCGGCTCCCGCGGTCCCGATGCGGCTGCGCACGGCCGTCTGGACCTCCGCCTCCTCGGCCGGGTCGGCGGCGAGCCGGCGCAGCCGTTCGACGACGCGGGCGTCACCGGTCTCGGCGTGCCGGGCGGCGATCTCGCGGGTGGCCTCCTCGCAGTCCCACAGGCACTCGACGGCGAAGCCGGTGGCGAAGGAGGGGTCGGTGGCGGCGAGTGCGCGGGCGCAGCGTCCGCGCAGGTGGGACGAGGCGGTCTCGCGGTAGATGTGACGCAGGACGGGTGCCGCGCAGACGATGCCGAGGCGTCCGGCGCCGTCGACCAGGGTCCACAGGGTCGGCGCGTCGCAGCCTTCGCCGCGTACGGCTTCGCGCAGGGCGTTGAGCACCAGGTCGCTGTCGCGGGTGCCGCCCCGGCAGGCGAGCATGCGGCCCGCGGCGGCTCCGAGGGCGTCGGGCCGGCGGGCCCAGCCGCGGGCGCGGTCGACGGCGGCGACGCCGCACATGCGCTCGAAGGCGTCGACGGCGGCCTCCACGACGGCCGCGGAGCCGGTGGCCACGGCCTGTTCGACCAGGTCGAAGACGTCGGGGTCGTTGTGGTCGGCGAGGTAGCGCAGGGCCGTGCACCGGGCTCCCTCGGTGCCGTCCTCGGCCGCCCGCACGATCTGCGGCCGGTCCTCGGGCCCGGCCACGGCGGTGAGGCAGCGGGCGGCGGGGACATGGAGCGCGGCGCCTCGTTCGACGCCCTGCTGGGCCCACTCGAAGACGGCCTGCACGCTCCAGCCGGGGCGGGGACCGGTGGGACTCATCTGCCGTTGCCAGCGGTCGAAGCAGCCGGCTTCCTGGGCGGCACGCACGCGGGTGGAGACGTACTCGCGGGGATCCTCGGCCCACAGCCGCCAGGGCCGTGGCTCGAACGCGTCCCGCACGGCGACGGCCAGCTCGGTCTCGCCCTCGGCGTCGGTGGCGAACCGCGCCAGCACGGGCGCGGCCAGGGCGCGCAGGCCGGCGTCGTCGTCCCGCAGGGCGAGCTCGTCGAGGGCCCAGGCCCAGTTGGAGCCCGAGGCCGCGTACCTGCGCAGCAGCTCGAGCGCGTCCCGCCTGCCGTAGGAGGCGAGGTGGCCCAGGACGGCCAGGGCCAGGCCCGTGCGGGACTCGTCGGTGTCGAAGGCGTCCTCGACGTCGAAGAGGTGCGCCTCGATCTCGTCCAGCTCGCCGTGCAGGTCGAGGTAGAGGCGGGCGTAGTAGAGGGAGCGGTTCTCCACCTGCCAGTCGTGGCGGGGGTCGCGCAGCACACAGTGGTTCAGCGCCGCGAGCGCCTCGGGACGGGGGGCGGTGAGCGCGTGCAGTGTGCCGTCGCCACGGCCCCGCTGGAGCAGGCCGAGCAGCGTACCGCTGGGCGCTATGACCGGATCGAACATGGGAAACAGCCTCACATCAAGCGTCGACGCAACCGGGGAACACGCACTACCTGGCCGCGTGACAACACGTCGGGACGCCCGCCGTCTCTTGCTTGTTGTAGACCATCTTCCTCTGCCTCTCGTCGGTGGCCCATGCGGACCGCATCACGGCCCGCGCGGTGCGGCAACACCTGCCCAGCCCTCGCGTCCGTGAATCACGACGTCATGATGACCCGGCTGTTCTGCCTGCCGCGACCGAAATTTCCGGCGGCCCCGTCCCGCCTCCCCCGTGGTCGTCGTCCTGTCTGCCCGGAATCCCCGTCTCAGCTGCTCAGGACCGTCGGCGTCACTGCTCGCCGAACAGTTCCAGCAGCTCCGTCCTGTCGAACATGCGGGCCGTGTCGACGGCCGAGGGGGTGCCGGCGGCCGGGTCGGCGCCGGCCTCCAGGAGGGCCTTGACGACCTCCGTCTCCCCCTTGAAGGCCGCCCCGGCGAGCGGCGTCTGGCCTCGGTCGTTGACGCGGTCGGCGTCGGCGCCGCGGGCCAGCAGGGCCCGGACCGCCTCGGCGTGGCCGTGGTAGGCGGCGAGCATCACCAGGCAGTCGCCGCGGTCGTTGGTGAGGTTGGCCGGAACGCCCGCGTCGACGTACGCCACGAGCGTCTCGGTCTGTCCCCGGCGGGCCAGATCGAAGATCTTGGTCGCCAGCTCCACGACCTCGGGGTCGGGGGCTTCGCTCATCGGCGGGACCGCCTCTCGTTGCAGCCGTTCAGGTGAATCGCCAGGGTACTGGCTCGCCCGGCACATGGCGGGACCCGTCGGCGGCAAAGATCACCACCAGACCCGTTCGACGCGACTCCCCTGCTCAGGCGAGGTCTCATGACTTCCGCCACCCGGGCGAAAACACCCGCATTTCACCCATTTGCACCTTTAATCGTATAGATACATGCTGTGATCCTGGAAGTACTCATGGTGACTGTCCCCCCGAACCAGGAGAACTCACATGATCCTGTCCATGTCAGGCGTGGTCCTGCTCGGCATCATCGTCTTCCTCTTCTTCCGCAAGGACGGGCTGAAGGGGTCGCACGCCTGCATCTGCGCCCTGTTCGGCTTCTACCTGGCCAGTACGGCCATCGCCCCGAGCATCAAGGCCGGGGGCGAGAGCCTGGCGAGCCTCCTCGGCGGCATCAAGTTCTGACGCCGCCCGTCCCGCCGTCCGTCCCACCCGTACGCACCTCCTGGAGGCAGCAGTGGCCCGGCGCCCCCTCCCCCGCATCCTGAGCACAGGCAGCGCGCACCTCGCCCGGAGCCGGGAGCTGGCCCGGACGGCGGCCGACAGCGCCACCGACATCCTCCACCCGCTGATCACGATCGCCCGCGGTCTGCGCCGGCTGGCCTCCGCCGGGCGGCGCAGATGGGCCGGGACCCCCAAGGACAAGCGCGGACCGCTGCTGTTCCTGGCGGCCACGGTGGTCCTGGTCGTGGGCCTCGTGCCGTACGGACCGCTGCTCGCCGTCACCGCCGTGATGGCGGCGGCGGCCTGGCAGGGCCGGGACCGCACCCCACCGGCTCCCGAAGGCCCGGACGAGTCGCAGACCCAGCGGCTCCAGGCGATGTACGAGGCCCTGGTCCCGTACTTCTCGACGGCGGAGGACCCTTCTCCCCTCTACGCCCACGGCGGGGAGTGGGAGAAGGCCTTCCCGTCGCACGACTTCGACGGCTCCGGCCGCATCACGCACCTCGAGATCCGCTACCCCGCGTACTTCCCGGACGGCGAGGCCGACGCACGCGCGCGTGTCGAGCACCTGCTCACGGCCAAGTCCGGCCGCGGCCGCGAGTACTCCTTCGCATGGGACGAGGAGGGCAACACCCTCACCCTGACGGTCCTCGCCCCGCTCCCCACCGACATCGCCGCCCAGCGCTTCGTGACCGCGCCCGGCGAGACGGTCCTGGGGTTCACCGACCCCTCCCGGGTCCCGCGCACGCTCCCCCTCTCCTTCGGCGCGGAACAGCGCGACGTCCCGCCGGTCGTCTGGCGCACCGGCGTCCGCTCCACCGAGCCGCACCTGCTGGCGGTCGGCCAGCCCGGCAGCGGTACCTCGACCCTGCTCCGCTCCCTCGCCCTCCAGGCCCTCCGGTACGGCGACATCCTCGTCGTCGACGGCGGCGCCACCGGCGAGTACGCCTGCCTGACCGGCCGGGACGGCGTCCTGGGCGTCGAGGTCGGGCTGGCCGGAGCGCTGGCCGGACTGGAGTGGGCGGCGCAGGAGACCGAGCGCCGGCTCATCGCCGCGAACCAGGCCCGCCAGGCGGGCGACGCGCCCCCCGACGACACCAGGCGCCCCCTGTGGATCCTGCTCGACCGGCCCACCGCGTTCAGCCACCTCGCCGAGGCGGAGGGCCGCAAGGATCCGCAGGCCTTCCTCCAGGTCCCCCTCCGGCACGGTCGCGCGGCCCACGTCACGGTCGTCGTGGCCGAGCAGTTCGACGGCCTCGACGCCCTGAGCGACGCCGTACGGCAGCACACGCGCGCGCGTGTCGTCCTCGGGCCCGCGTCGGCGCGGCAGCTGGAGACGCTCCTGGGCGCCCGCCCGCACACCGCTCCCGTGGACCACGTCCCGCCGGGGCGCGGCTACGCCCGCCTGGGCACCGGGCCGGTGCACCGGCTCCAGGTGCCGGCGACCCCCGATCCGTACGACGACGCGACCAGCGCCGCGCACCGGCAGGCGGTGCTGGACCTGCTGCCGCCGCGGACGACCCCGGCGGACGGCGAGACGGTGCCGGTGCCGGCCGAGGCCCTGGCCGCGGAGAGCTCGCTCATGACCGACTGACACGGACCGGCGCGGGCGGGTGCCCCCCACACCCGCCCGCGCCCCTACGCGACGAACGTACGGGGACCCTCCGCCCCCATGGTCCCGCCGCTCTCCACGATCCGCGCCGCCGCGGCCAGCCGCACCGCCGCCTCCTCCGCGACCGCGCCGCCCACGGTGAACGGCAGCCGCACGTACCCCTCGAAGGCGCCGTCCACGCCGAACCGCGGCCCGGAGGGGACCCGGACGCCCACCCGCTCCCCCGCCTCGGCGAGCCGCGACCCCGACAGCCCCCCGGCCCGGACCCACAGCGTCAGGCCGCCCTTCGGCACGGCGAACTCCCACTCGGGCAGTTCCCGGCGCACCGCGGCGACCAGCGCGTCCCGGTTCTCCCGGGCCTGACCGCGCCGCAGTTCCACGGCCTGCTCCCAGCCACCCGTGCTGAACAGCCAGTTCACCGCCAGTTGCTCGAGCACGGGGGTGCCCAGGTCGGCGTAGGCCCGCGCGGCGACCAGGCTGCGGATGACGTCCGGAGCCGCCCGGACCCAGCCGATGCGCATCCCGGCCCAGAACGCCTTGCTCGCCGAGCCCACGGTGATCACCGTGGACCCGGCGGGGTCGAAGCCGCACACCGGCCGCGGCATGGCGACGTCCTCGTCGAGCCACAGCGCGCTCATCGTCTCGTCCGCGACGAGCACGGTCCCGGCCGACCGGGCCGCCTCGACCAGCCGGCGCCGCTGGTCCTCGTCGGCGAGCGCGCCGGTCGGGTTGTGGAAGTCGGCGACGACATAGGCGATCCGCGGCGCGGCCTCCCGCAGCACCTGACGCCAGCGGTCCATGTCCCAGCCGGCCAGGCCCTCGGCCATGGCGACGGGCACCAGCCGGGCGCCCGCCTCGCGCATCAGCTGGAGGATGTTGGCGTAGGACGGCGACTCGACGGCGATGCGCTCGCCCCGCCCGCCGAAGAGATGACAGATGGCGTCCATGGCGCCCATCGCGCCCGTCGTCACCATGATCTGCTCGGGCATCGTCGGAATCCCGCGCGCGGTGTACCGCTCGGCGATCATCGCGCGCAGGGCGGGCAGGCCCGCCGGGTAGTCGCCGTGCGTGTGGGCGTACGGCGGCAGTTCCTCCAGCGCGCCCCGCACGGCACGGGTGAGCCAGGGCTCGGGCGCCGGCAGCGCCGCGCACCCGAGGTCGATCATCGAGCCGAGGGCCTCGGGCGGCAGGGGTTCCAGACCACGCGCGGGAAGCGGGTTCCCGGCCGGAACGGCCGTCCAGCTGCCGGCGCCCCGCCGGGACTCGAGGAAGCCCTCCGTGCGCAGCGCCTCGTAGGCGGCGGCGACGGTCGTACGGCTCACGGAGAGGGCCAGCGCCAGTTCCCGCTCGGCGGGCAGCCGGGCGGCCACCGGAACACGCCCCTCCAGAACGAGCAGGCGGATGCCGTCGGCGAGCGCGCGGTAGGCGGGCGGACGGCGCGTCCCGGGGCCCGCGGGACGGTCCTGCTGGGAGGTGAGGAGCCGCGCGAGCTGTGCGGCCCCCACCGCGGAGGTCCACTGCGCCATGATTACCAGTCCACCTTCCCCGAATTGGCCATGGATGACGTTCGCTTCCAAGCCACAGGGTGTCATGCGTCAGGCCACTACCACCACCGGGGGACCTCTTGCCCACCACAGGACATCTCGTACGACGACTCGTCCGGCTCTACTGCGGACTCGCGCTCTACGGCGCCAGCTCGGCCCTGCTCGTCGAGGCGGGCCTCGGCCTGGAGCCGTGGAACGTGCTCCACCAGGGCCTCGCCGAACGCACCGGCCTGACGATCGGCGTCGTGTCGATCGTCGTGGGTGCGGCGGTGCTGCTCCTGTGGATCCCGCTGCGCCAGCGCCCGGGCCTCGGCACGGTCTCCAACGTCTTCGTCGTCGGCATCGCGATGGACGGCGCCCTCGCCCTGGTGCCCGAGGCGCACTCCCTGGCGGTACGCGTTCCCCTGCTGCTGGCCGGCGTCGTCCTGAACGGAGCGGCCACCGGCCTTTACATAGCGGCCGGTTTCGGTCCGGGGCCGCGCGACGGACTGATGACGGGGCTGCACCGGCGCACGGGCCGCTCGATCCGTCTGATGCGCACGGCCGTCGAAGTGGCGGTCGTGGTGACCGGATTCGCCCTCGGCGGCACCATCGGCGTCGGCACGCTGCTGTACGCGGTGTCGATCGGGCCGCTCGCCCAGGTGTTCCTGCGGGTGTTCGCCGTTCCGGCGGCATCCGACGGCAGCACGGTCGTTTCCTCCGGGTCACCCCGGGGGGCGATACTTCGTCCGTGACCACCCTCGTACGCCACCCGTACCTCGACCATCCGGGGCCCATCCCGTTCGCGCACCGCGGCGGGACCGCGGACGGCCTGGAGAACACCGTGGCGCAGTTCCGGCGTGCGGTGGACCTGGGTTACCGCTACCTCGAGACCGACGTGCACGCCACGCGGGACGGCAAGCTCGTCGCCTTCCACGACGCGACGCTGGACCGGGTGTCCGACGGCGCGGGCCGTATCGCCGACCTGCCCTGGGCGGACGTACGGCACGCGCGCGTGGGCGGCAGGGAACCGGTCCCGCTCCTCGAGGAACTGCTGGAGACCTTCCCCGGGGTCCGCTGGAACATCGACGTCAAGGCCGAGCCGGCCCTGCACCCCCTGCTGAACCTGATCGCGCGCACGGGTGCGTGGGACCGCGTCTGCGTCGGTTCCTTCTCCGAGGCCCGCGTCCTGCGCGCCCAGCGGCTGGCCGGCCCGCGGCTGGCGACGTCGTACGGCACCCGCGGTGTGCTCAACCTGCGGCTGCGCTCCTGGGGCGTGCCCGCGGCGCTGCGCCGGTCGGCGGTCGCCGCGCAGGTGCCCGAGGCCCAGTCCGGCATCCAGGTGGTGGACCGCCGTTTCGTCCGCGCCGCCCACGCGCGCGGGTTGCAGGTGCACGTGTGGACGATCAACGAGGCGGATCGGATGCACCGGCTCCTGGACCTGGGGGTCGATGGCATCATGACCGATCACATCGACACGCTGCGCGAGGTCATGGAGGACCGGGGCGTCTGGGTCTGACCCCCGTCGCCACGGCCGCCCCGTTCACCGACGCGCGGCGGCTCCGGCGGGGAAGCGAGGGCACGGGTGGGCACCGACACCGTGCGGACGGAGGCGTCCGACGACGCCGCGGGACGGCGGCGCGAACAGCGCGGCTGGTACTTCTACGACTGGGCGTGCTCCGTCTACTCGACGAGCGTGCTCACCGTGTTCCTCGGGCCGTACCTGACGTCGGTCGCCGAGGAGGCCGCGGACGCCGGCGGGTACGTGCACCCCCTGGGCGTTCCGGTCCGCGCCGGCTCCTTCTTCCCGTACTCGGTGTCCCTGTCGGTGATCGTGGCCGTGCTGGTCATGCCCCTGGTGGGCGCGGCCGCCGACCGCACCGGCCGCAAGAAGCCCCTCCTGGGAGCGGCCGCCTACGTGGGCGCCGCGGCCACCACGGGCATGTTCTTCCTCTCCGGCGACCGCTATCTGCTGGGCGGTGCGCTGCTCGTCGTCGCGAACGCGGCCCAGTCCGTGGCGATGATGCTCTACAACTCCTACCTGCCGCAGATCGCCCCGCCCGAGGAGCGCGACGCGGTCTCCTCGCGCGGGTGGGCCTTCGGATACGCGGCGGGCTCCCTGGTCCTGGTCGTGAACCTGGTCCTGTACCTCGCCCACGACTCCTTCGGCGTCTCGGAGTCGACGGCCGTCCGCATCTGCCTGGCCTCGGCGGGCCTGTGGTGGGGCGGCTTCGCCCTCGTCCCGCTGTTCAGACTGCGCGACCGCCCGTCACCCGTCCGCGAGACGACCGCACCGGGCCTGCGCCGACTCGCGGCGACGGTCCGCGACATGCGCCGCCACCCCCTCACCCTCGGCTTCCTCCTGGCGTACCTCCTGTACAACGACGGCATCCAGACGGTGATCTCCCAGGCCTCGGTCTACGGCTCCGAGGAGCTCGGCCTCGGACAGTCCACCCTCATCGGCGCCGTGCTGCTGGTCCAGGTGCTCGCGGTGGCCGGCGCGCTGACGATGGGACGCCTGGCCCGCAGGTACGGCGCCCAGCGCACGATCCTCGGCTCGCTGGCGGCGTGGACGCTCACCCTGGTCGCCGGGTACTTCCTGCCGGCCGGGGCGCCGGTCGGCTTCTTCCTGCTGGCGGCGGCGATCGGCATGGTGCTGGGCGGCAGCCAGGCGCTGTCCCGCTCCCTCTTCTCCCACCTCGTCCCACCGGGCAAGGAGGCCGAGTACTTCGCCGCGTACGAGGTGAGCGACCGCGGCATGAGCTGGCTCGGGCCGCTGCTGTTCGGCCTCACCTACCAGCTGACCGGAAGTTACCGGGACGCGATCATCTCGCTGGTGGCCTTCTTCGTCGTCGGCTTCGTGCTGCTCGCGCGGGTCCCGGTGCGGCGGGCGATCGGGGACGCGGGGAACCCGGTGCCGGAAAGGATTTAGCGCTCTTGACGAAAGGGCGGTAGTGTACGCGTTTGGCCTGCCAGGCGTACCGTTACTGCGCGTCAAAGATGCCGAAACGCTGGGTGACATCTCCTTGCAGAGGTGACAAACCGGGCGCCGGTGGGTACTGCACTGGTTGACAAGGCTGCGGCTACGACGGCGACACATGACCCGGAACGGGACTCGGAACGGGAATCTTTACCGCCGACCGGACGTTGACCGGATGACGACGACAGCGACACCTGTCCTGTGGGCGACAAGCCCGGGAGGCACGATTCATGAGTGAGCGAGCTCTTCGCGGCACGCGCCTCGTGGTGACCAGCTACGAGACGGACCGCGGCATCGACCTGGCCCCGCGCCAGGCCGTGGAGTACGCATGCGAGAAGGGGCACCGCTTCGAGATGCCCTTCTCGGTCGAGGCGGAGATCCCGCCGGAGTGGGAGTGCAAGGTCTGCGGGGCCCAGGCACTCCTCGTGGACGGCGACGGCCCTGAGGAGAAGAAGGCCAAGCCTGCGCGTACGCACTGGGACATGCTGATGGAGCGGCGGACCCGCGAGGAACTCGAAGAGGTTCTCGAGGAGCGGCTGGCCGTGCTGCGGTCCGGGGCGATGAACCTTGCGGTGCATCCCCGCGACAGCCGCAAGAGCGCGTAGCGGGAGAGACCGCACCACAGCACACGCACCCGACCGCGGGCGCCGTACGTGAGACTCACGTACGGCGCCGCCCGCGGTCGTTGTCCGTGCCGCCCGTGCACGGAGGCGCCCCCGGGGCACCTCCCGTCCTCCGGCGCCGGGCGGTCCGAGCCGTCCCCGCCGGCGCCGGAGAGCAGGGGATCAGCGGGTCAACGGCGGGCGCGGCTCCTGCGCCGCTCCGCTCCCGCGTTCCCCGTCCCTGATCACCTCGCCCTGCACCACCTTGCCGTCGGGGCGGTGCATCCGCGCCCGCTGGAAGGCGTCGCCCAGGGAACCCGGTGTCGCCTCGCGCAGCCTGCGGCCGACCGTGCGCTCGGCACGGCGGCCGACGGCCTTCTGGACCGGCGGGAGCAGCAGGAGCAGGCCCAGCGCGTCGGAGACCAGGCCCGGGATCATCAGCAGCAGGCCGCCGAGCATCATCAGGCCGTTGCCACCGCCCCGGGACGGGGGCGTGCCGCGCTGGAGCGACTCGTTGAGGTTCTGGAAAGCGCGCCGGCCGGCCCGCTTGACGACCACCGAGCCGAGGACGACCCCGGCGAGCAGCAGCAGGAAGACGGCGAACCCACCGGCCGCGCCCGCGACCACGGTCAGCAGCCAGATCTCCAGCACCAGCCACACGGCGAGGCTCAGCGGCAGGTACGTCCGCACGCGGGAGCGCCGGGGCCGGGCGGGGAAGGTGGGGGTCGTAGCGCCTGTCGTCATGCGTCCAGTGTGCCCGGAGCGGGCTCAGAGCGGCATAAGAGGACGATCAGCCGTTGCCCTGCGACTCCCGCGGCGGTTCCGGAGCCGACGGCGGCTCCGACGGCGCGGAACCCGACGACGGCTCCGACGGCGCGCGCTTCGCCGACGCCGGTGCCACGGCTCGCGGTGGTTCCGTCCCGGTCCCCTTGCCCGCGATCTTGCCGACCCGCTCCCCCACGCCCCAGGCCGTGACCCGCCACAGGGCCTCGACGAGGATGTCGCGGCTCATCTTGGAGTCGCCGTGTTCGCGCTCGACGAAGGTGATGGGCACCTCGACGACGTGGAAGCCGGCCTTGACCGCGCGGCGGGCGAGGTCGACCTGGAAGCAGTACCCCTGGGAGGCGACCTCGTCGAGGCCGAGGCCCTCCAGCGTCTCGCGGCGGAAGGCGCGGTAGCCGCCGGTGATGTCCCGCAGGGGCAGGTCGAGGGCGAGACGGGAGTAGAGGCTGCCGCCGCGGGAGATGAACTCGCGGGACCGGGGCCAGTTCACGACGCGGCCGCCCGGCACCCAGCGCGAGCCGAGGACGAGGTCGGCGCCCTTGAGGGCGGTGAGCAGCCGGGGCAGTTCCTCGGGCTGGTGGGAGCCGTCGGCGTCCATCTCGATCAGCACGCCGTAGCCGTTGTCGAGGCCCCAGCGGAAGCCGGCGAGGTAGGCGGCGCCGAGCCCCTCCTTGCCCTTGCGGTGCAGCACCTGGACGTGGTCGTCCTCGGCGGCCAGTTCGTCGGCCAGCTTTCCGGTGCCGTCGGGGCTGTTGTCGTCGGCCACCAGCACGTGGGCCTCCGGGACAGCCGTGCGCACCCGGCCGACGATGGTCTTGATGTTCTCCGCCTCGTTGTAGGTCGGGATGATCACCAAGGCCTTGCCGAGCGGACCGAACTGCCTCCCGCGGTCCTGTGCCGCGCGGGTCGCGTCGCCGTCGTTCACTACTGCCCCTTCATGTCCGTACGCAGGGGACCACCATAGTGGCCGCCGTCTGCACCGACGTGACGGGACGTTCCCATGGTGGGTGTCATTGCCGGGAAAGCGGGGTATGGGTCCACTTTTTCGGCCTGTGCGTCCGAGGCTACTGCGTACGGGTGTGCCGGCGGCTCCGCCCATGGGGGCCCGGCGCCCTTCGGACCGACCTGGGAACCGCTGGCTGCGGATCGACCCAAAGCCGTTGTCTACTGAGCGCCCGGGCCCCACCCGGGTCACACCCCCCGCCGCGGCGCCGGCGCTGAACCTGGCTCCTGGTGGCGGTGCGCCGGCGCGGCGGACCGTCCCTGATCCAGCGGCGCCCCGGCGCATGCGTGGACGTCCCCGGCGGGGAGTCCGGTGGTGGACTCGGCCGAACCTACCGGCCCCCGCCGTGCGCGCCGGGCACCGGACGGCGGGCGGACGGGTGATCCTCCGCCCGCCGCCCGGGCGGGTCACTCGCCCGGCCGTACGTACACCGTCCGTCCGCCGACCACCGTGCGCAGGCATACGGGCAGGTCGGTGCCCGGGGACAGGTCGGGCAGCCCCGGGGTGCCGGAGCGGGGGTCGGTGGACCAGCGGGCGACCCGGTCGTCGGGGGCCTGGACGACCAGTTCGTCCGTGCGCCACACCGCGTAGTCCGCCGGCGCGCCCGGCACGAGGACGCCCGCGTCGTCGCGTCCGGCCGCCCGCCAGCCGCCGCGGGTGTGGGCGGTGAACGCGGCACGGACCGAGACCCGGTGCTCGGGGGTGCGGTGGAAGGCGGCGGCGCGGACCGTGCCCCACGGGTCGAGGGGCGTGACGGGGCTGTCGGAACCGAAGGCGAGCGGGACGCCCGCCCGCAACAGGGCCGCGAAGGGGTTCAGGGTGCGGGCCCGTTCGGCGCCGAGGCGCTGGGCGTACATGCCGTCCTCGCCGCCCCACAGGGCGTCGAAGGCCGGCTGGACGGAGGCGGTCAGGCCGAGCTCGGCGAAGGCGGCGATCGTCTCGGGGGCGAGCATCTCGGCGTGCTCGACGCGGTGGCGTCCGGCGCGGACGCGGGCGAGCCCGATCTTCTCGGCGGCGGCGCGCGCGCCGTCGACCACGGCGGTGACGGCGGCGTCGCCGATGGCGTGGAAGCCCGCCTGGAGGCCGGCCTCGGCGCAGGCCACGACATGGGCGGCGACGTCGTCGGCGCTCAGGTAGGCGGTGCCGGTGTGGTCCGCGTCGGTGTAGGGCGTGTGCAGGCAGGCGGTGTGGGAGCCGAGGGCGCCGTCGACGAAGAGGTCCCCGGCCGCGCCCAGCGCGCCCAGGTCCCGCGCCTTCGCGACGTCCTGCTCGGCCCAGTAGCCGACGACCCGCGGCCCCGTCTCCTCGGCGGCGAGCCGCAGCAGGCTGGTGAAGTCGTCCTCGGAGGAGATCTCCGGGCCGCCGCACTCGTGGACCGAGCCGATGCCGAGGGAGGCGGCGTGCGCCAGGGCGGTGCGCTGGGCCTCCGCGCGCTGCTCGGCCGTCACGGCCGCGAACGCGGCGGCGCGCACGGTGTGGTGGGCGTCGGCGGTGAGCGGGCCGTCCGGGCGGGCGTTTGCCGCGCCGAGCCCGGGCGTGAGGTCGAGCAGGGCCGTGGTGACGACCGCCGAGTGGACGTCGATGCGGGAGAGGTAGAGGGGACGGCCGCCGGTGGCCTCGTCCAGCTCCGCACGCGTCGGGGGGCGGCCGCCGGGCCAGCGGGAGGCGTCCCAGCCGTGGCCGAGCAGCACCTCGTCCCGCGGCCGGGCGGCGGCGAACTCCCGCACCCGGTCGAGGGCCGCCTCCAGGGAGGGCGCGGCGGAGAGGTCGAGACCGGTCAGGGCGAGACCCGTGGAGGTGGTGTGGACGTGCGCGTCGGTGAAGGCGGGGGTGACCAGGGCGCCGTCCAGGTCGACCACCTCGTCGACACCGTCCGCGAAGGCGTCGGCCGCGCCCTCGGAGCCGACCCAGGCGACCTGGCCGCGTTCGACGACCATCGCGGTCGCGAACGGGTCGGCGGGGCTGTGGACCTCTCCTCGGCGGAGCAGGACGGTCTTCGGCTCGGGGGTGCGCTCACTCATGGGAACAGTTTCGCGCCTCACCGGAGCGTTCCGGCACACGGACCCCTCGCGCCGCGTCGGTCCGGCGTCCGCAGGACCCCGCTGCGGGCCCCTCGGCCTCCGGTCCCGCCGGACCGCCGCCTCAGATGCGCGGCGGTCTGGCTTCGTACGGGGTGGACAGGACCACCGTCGTCCGGGTCGAGACTCCGGCGAGCGCCCGCAGCCGCCCGAGCAGTTCCTCCAGTTCGTGCGGGGTGGCCACCCGTACCTTGAGGATGTAGTTCTCGTCACCGGCCACGCTGTGGCAGGCCTCGATCTCGGGCACCCCGGCGAGGCGGTCGGCGATGTCGTCGGGGGCGCTGGGGTCGAACGGCTTCACCGAGATGAAGGCGGTCAGCGGCAGCCCGACGGCCTCGGGGTCGACGACGGCCGCGTATCCACGGATGACGCCCCGTTGTTCCAGCCGGCGCACCCGCTGGTGCACGGCCGAGGTGGACAGGCCCGTGGCCTTGCCCAGGTCGGTGTAACTCATCCGCCCGTCCTTGACGAGCAGCTGCACGATTTGCCGGTCCAGCTCCTCCATGACGCAAGAACTTACAGGGCGCCCGACCTCTTCGTATACGTATGCAGCCGAGGTCATACCGGTTCGTGATGTGGCCGGGGATCGCCCGCGCCCCACCCGGCGGCGCCCTCGGTGAAAGGGGATTCTCGGGCACCTGCGCGCGGCATGTGACGAACGCCACAGGCCATGGCCGGGCTTCGTGATGTCCTCGTGATTACCCCCGAGACCGGAGGGGAAGTGCTTGCTGTGGTCGAGGCCGCAGCGCCTTACACGGCCCAGCCCGAGGGGGAGAATCCCATGCAGAGTCTTAAGCGCCCTGGTCGCACCGCGTCCAAGCGGTTCCAGCCGGTCGTCGTCGAGCCCGAGCCGGAGGGCGTCGAACCCGGCGTCTTCGACGCCGAAGACGCCGACGCCGTCGACGAGTTCGACGCGTACGACACCTTCGAGATGTACCGGGTGATCTGCCCGGACTGCGCGCAGCCCATCGCGCTGCTGGCGGACGAGGAGATCCTGCCGGAGCACGCGCTGTGCGCCTCTCCGTGGAACCCGTTCGGGCTCACGGTCTGCGCCGGTACGGGACGCGCGGCGTCCGAGGCGCGTCCCGCGGACGAGTCCTTCGAACCGCAGGAGCAGGACACGGCCCTGCTGTTGACGCTCCCTCAGGGACTCGACTGGCGCATGCAGCCCTTCTCGCACGTCGGCGGCCCGGGCTCGCGCCCGATGCGCGTGCCGGCGATGCGTCGCCACGCGGCCTGAGCGTCTTCGCCCGGCCGAGGCCGCCCCGCCTCCCGTAGCCGCCCCGCGCCACGGCCCGGACCGCCGTGGTGCGGGTCCGGTGTGCCCGGACCGGCCCGGACCGCCGGCTTCCCGTGGCGGACCCGCGGGCCGCGGGAGTGTTCCCCCACGGCGCGACCGGGTCGACGTCGATCCGGCCGCTCGGACCGTGGCGGCTCCGGTCCGTCCGGGTCGTCCCCGGTCGGTCCCGCGGCCCGAGCGGCACGGGACAGCCGTCGGCCCTCGCCGTTCCCCTCGGCCGGAGCGGAGCCGACGGTGTGCCGGCCGGGGAACCGGCGGCCGGCGGCCCGTCCGCGCGGGACGGGGCGCACCCTCCGAACTCACGCCCGACCCCGGCAGCCGGTGACCTGGACTCGCGCACGCGCGTTGGCCGGGTATGGCTCCCACGTATTCGGCAGCGCCCGGGCGTCACCGCCAGCTCTTCGTCCCGGTGTCGGCGCGCTCGGCCGCGCCCGCCCCTCCGCCCCCGCCGCAGGACCCGCCGATCTACCGCGACATGATGCGCGTCTGGGCCGACCGGGGCCGCACCCTGCCGGGCCGGCACGATCCGGAGTGGGTGCGGCTGGTGGCCCCCCTCGTACGGCCGGGGCAGTTCAGCGAGTCCGCGGACTCCCTGGGCGACGGGAGATGACCGTGCGCCGGACCTGACGACGGACGTCCTCGACGGTCCGCGGTGCCCAGGCCCGGCGCGGAGGCGCCGAGGACCACGAGCTCCTCGGGTCCGGACGTCCGGCGACCGGCGGTACCGCCCGCGCCACGTGCGGGTCCCGTGGCGGGGGACGGCACCCCGGCGGCCGTCGCGACCGGGACGAGGTCCGAGGACCGGCAGGGGCCGGGCGGCACGTTCCGCTGGGAGCCGAGCGGGGAGACGGCGGACGGCGGGCCGATCCGGGAGGCCACGTGACTCCCGGCGCACGGGAGAGCCGGGGCGGAGGACCACGAGCCCGAGCCCCCGGGTCCCGCGGCTCCGCTCCCCGTCCCGCGCCCGCCGCTCAGCCCCTCGGCCCGCCCCGCGGTCCGCCCGGCCCCCCGGTCCTCAGTCCCGGCGGGCCGGCTTCGGGGCCGGGAAGGCGGGGTCCAGTTCCTCGACGGCCCGCATCGCGCCGCCCAGGGTCTTCACCAGGAGGTCGCGCATGGTGTCGCGGCTGAGGTCGGGACGGTCGATCCAGTCGAGGGTGGCGCCCTCCACGCTGCACACCCAGGAGAGCAGGGCCATGCGGGGCAGCGACGGGATGTCGCTGTGGCCGTACGCGCCCTCGGCGATGGTCGCCACGATCGCCTCGCGCACCCCGTCCCGGATGGCGTGCACCTCGGTGTCGAAGCCGACACCGCCGCTGACGATCGTGCGGTAGGCGGACTGGTGGTGCTCGGCGAAGCGCAGATAGCTGTCGATCGTGCGGTGCACCCGGTCCACCTGGGGCAGTTCGAGACCGCTCGCGGCGAAGGAGACCAGGTCCGCGACGGAGTCCTGAATGATCGCCAGGTAGTAGCCGCGCTTGGACCGGAAGTAGTAGTAGATCAGTCCCTTGGCGACGTGCGCCTGCCGGGCGATGTCGTCCATCGAGAGCGCGTCATAGGACGTGTCGGCGAACAACTTCCGCCCGATGGCGATGAGTTCGGCGCGACGCGCCAGTGAGCGCTCGCTGCCGCGCGCCCGGGGACGGGGCACGGCGTCACCCTGGTGACTGATGTTCACTTTCGACCCTGGTCTCAACGGTCGGCGGGACGACGTCAGTATGTCAGGTCGAAGGGTGGGCCCAGCTCACCGCGCGGACGATCGCCGGCGCCGGCGTCACAGCAGTCCGAGCCGGGTCACCAGCATGGCGACGACCGCCACGAGGACCCACCCCATGACGTGCTCCAGGATCTTCGGGCCGTCGTCCTGGGGGCCGCCGGTGCGGGTGAGGACGGCGGCGGCTGCGTGTGCGGTCATGGCGTCTCGCTGAGGTCGGTGTGCGGGTCCGGACTGTCCACCTTGCCACCGCTCAGGGCTTATGCGGCCGAGACCTTGCTCACACGGCGGGAGGCCGGGCCTCCCGCCGCACCCTCAGCGCGTCCTCAGCGCACCCCCACCGCAGCCAGCGCGGTGCGCTGGCGCGCGGTCGGACGCGCCGGGAAGTACAGGTAGCAGACGCCCCCGGTGCCGGAGACGACCTTCCCGCTCGCGTTGTAGCGCTTCGTCCGCAGCCAGACGTTCTCGAACTCCCGCCGCCGGTAGACGCGCCGCACCGCGTCGTCGGTCGCGGAGAACGGGTCGTTGGCGATCACGTCGCCCTCCGCGGTGAACCCGATCACGGCCATCAGATGGCCGGAGGTGCCGTACCCCGCGCCGGTCAGCTCCTCCTTGAGGAAGGACTGGGACGTCACGACCGGGACGCCGGCCGCGATCAGCGTCTCCAGATCGGTGAGGGAGGCAAGGCGGGTCACCACCCCCTGGAGGTCCTCGAAGGTGGCCGCGTAGGCCACGTTGAACGGCCAGTTCCCGCAGCCCGCGTACTGGTGGTCGTAGGTGAACCGGGCCGCGTGGCAGACCTGCGGGTCGGCGTACGCGGGATCGACCCAGGCGAGCTGCGCCGGGCTGAGGCGGCCGCCCCAGTACTCGATGACCATCTGCGAGGAGGTGGGGCTGCACCAGGCCTCGCCGCCGTTGTCGTACTCCGGGTACTGGCCCGTGTGGATCTCCTGCGAGTAGCGCGGGACGCGCAGCTCCCGTGCCGGGCCCGGCACGGAGGCCGGGACGGTGAAGCGGTCCGGCACGTCGGAGCCCGTCACGCCCGCCCGCCACACGGTCGGGGTGAGCTTCGTGCCGGGCCTGCGGTAGAGGGTCAGACGCAGCCGGTACGAGGCGAGGCGCAGGCCGGTGGAGGCGTCGTCGACCGCGAGGGTGTCCGTCCAGACGGTGGACCTGCCGTCGCTCTGGCCGTCGACGGAGGTCCGCCGGATGTCCTGGTCGCCGGCCGCCCATCGCCCCATCACGTACCAGGGCGTGTCGGCGCCGTCCGAGTAGGTGCCCCGCAGCTCGATCTGCAGCCAGGTGCCGGCCGGGGCGTCCGCGTTCCAGGACGCGATCGCCTCGGTCGAGGGGACGGCGAGCCGGTGGACCGGGGAGGTCCAGGTCGCGTACTCCCAGGCGGCGGTGGTGCCGGTGTGCGGGTCGGTGTAGTCGGCGGTGCCCGCCGGGGTGCCGACGGTGAGCCCCGGCCGGGCGCCGGCGACGGCCCGGGCGCCCCGGGCCGTGCCGGTGCGCCAGTCGGCGTAGGTGGTCCAGGAGCGGTGGTCGACGGGCCGGGCGGGGGCCGTCTCGGCGCCCGCGGGGCCGGTCGCGTCGGCGACCGCCGCCCCCGGGCCCCCGACGACCGCGGTGGCGACCGCGGCGGCGAGGACGGTTCTGCGGGAGGGCCGCTCGCCTCCGGCGCGGGGCCGATCGGCTGCGGGGAAGGGCGGTTCTGCTCCGCGGGACGGCTGTTCGGCTCTGCTCATGGGCGAAAGACCCCCAGGGTGTCCGAGTCGGGGCGGGTCCGTGCACGGTGTGCGCCCACTATGGCGGCGGGCGGCCGGACCTGCCAGCACTTCCGCCGTGCCACGCCCGGGAAACACGGGTCCGGCCCCATGACGCGACCGGCGGCCGGCCGGCGTCCGCGCCGCACTAGACTGATCGGCCCCGCACCCGCCGCACACCCCGGGAACCGCCATCCGCCAGCTCGCCGCCCTGCTGCGCCGCCTGCCCCCGTCGTGCGGCCCGGTCCGTCTGATCGGCGTCGACGGGCACGCCGGCTCGGGGAAGTCCACCTTCGCGGGGCGGCTGGCCGAGGAACTGGGCGGACCGCCCGTCCTCCACCTCGACGACATCGCGAGCCACGACGAGCTCTTCGACTGGACCGGACGCCTGCTGACCGAGGTGATCGGTCCCCTCCGGCGCGGCGAGACGGCCCACTACGCCCCCTACGACTGGAGCGCCCGCCGCTTCGGCCCGCCCCGCGCGCTGCCGCCGGCCCCCGTGATCGTCGTCGAGGGAGTCGGTGCGGGCCGCCGCGCCCTGCGGCCCCGCCTCGCGCACCTGCTGTGGATGGAGATGCCTGCCGAGGAGGCGTGGACACGGGGGCGCTCGCGGGACGGGACGGGGCAGCGGGACTTCTGGGACGGGTGGGTCGAGGCGGAGCAACGGCATTTCGCCGAAGACCCCTCGCGGCCGTACGCCGACGTCCTGGTACGGCAGTCGGCCGTGGGGTACGAGGTGCTGGCGGGGCCCATGAGGACACCCGCGGAGGAGCACGATGTCACGCACGGTGAGGAACCACCTGCGATGTGGTGAATCTGTGAAGGGTCTTGCGTTCGAAGTTCGCCAAGTGCTTCAACTCGGCTTGACCGGGGCCCCGTACAGGACTTACGTTCTCAATGTGCGGTAATCGAAGCCGCCTCAGGACGCGAAGCCCCCGGTTGTTCCCCCGTGATCGGGGGCTTCGTTCTGTCCGCGCCCCGTTTCCCGCGCCCCTTCCGACCGCGACACGGGGCGATCCGCTCACCCTGGGTCACCGTGCGGCGGTGCGCCCCCTCTGCTCCCACCTCGTCGAACGGCCCGTGCGGCACCCTTCGGCGGGCGACACCCCGCGGGTACGATGCCCTCGGTGCGACCTACGGACAGCTGCTGTGCGCACCTTGCAACTCCGGTCCGCGGCACAGCGGTTCGACCAAGGCAGCCGGTGGGCGACGGCCCGTCGGCATACCGACGGGGGCACGTTTGTGGGGGACGTGATGGACTTCGGCACGCAGGGCCCACAGGCCCCGGCCGACCTCGCCTGGCTGCGAGGCGTGGACGCCTACACGATGGGCGCCTATCCGCAGGCGGAGGAGGAGTTCCGCGCCGCGGTGCGGATCGATCCGGGGATGGCCGACGGCTGGCTCGGACTGCACGCACTGCGCGTCGACACGACGACCGCGCTGCTCAGGATGTTCCGGCACCGTGATCGCTTCGGCGAGCAGCGCACCCGGCACCGCCGCACGCTGAACTCCTGGTACTGGCTCGGCTGGTGGGTGCAACCGGTGCTGGAGAGTCCCCGTGACCTGCTCCTCGCCCACGCCTCGCACTGGCTGGACGGCCGGCACGTGCCCGAGCTGGACCGGGCGCTCGCCGGGCTCCCGCCGGTCGACACCGACCACCAGGTCCGCTTCCTGCACGCCTGCCGCGCCTACCTGGTCAAGGACTGGGAACGGCTGGTCCGGCACACCGACCCACTGCTCGACGATCCGCTGCTCGGCATCGAGGCGGGACTGTTCGGCGGCATGGCCCGGGTCCGGCTGGAGATGTACGGGCAGGCCGAACCGCTGCTGTCGACGGCGTTGATGCGCTGCCGCAGCGAGCAGCCGCAGCGCAAGGAACTGCGGTACTGGCTGGCCCGTGCCCACGAGGGCACGGGCCGTTCCGCGGCCGCGCTCCCCCTGTACCGGGCCGTCCACCGCGTCGACCCCGCCTTCATGGACACCTCGGCCCGGCTCGCCGCCATCGCCGAGGGCGACGGTTACGACGACCCCGCGGACCTCGCCGCCATCGCCCTCGGCGGGACCGGCCAGGACACCGTGGACGGGCCGGACGTCCTGGACCCGCTGTTCGGCACCGAGGGGCGGGACCTGAAGCTCACCGATCCGGCCGACCCGCCGCCCGTCGGCCCCCTGCCCTCGGGGACCGGCCCGGCCGTGCGCGAGAAGACGTCGGCGCCCCCGGTGCTGCCCGCCGGGCCCACCGACCCCGTCCTGCTGGAGGAGGCGCTCGCCGAACTGGAGCGCATGGTGGGACTGGAACCGGTGAAACGCCAGGTCAAGGCATTGTCGGCGCAGCTGAACATGGCCCGGCTGCGGGCCGGGCAGGGCCTGCCGGTGCAGCCGCCCAAACGGCACTTCGTCTTCTCCGGTCCGTCCGGCACCGGCAAGACCACGGTGGCCCGCATCCTCGGCCGCGTCTTCTACGCGCTCGGCCTGCTCGGCGGCGACCATCTCGTGGAGGCCCAGCGGGCCGACCTGGTCGGCGAGTACCTCGGCCAGACGGCGGTGAAGGCCAACGAGCTGATCGACTCCGCGCTGGGCGGTGTGCTCTTCGTGGACGAGGCGTACTCCCTGTCCAACTCCGGCTACGGCAAGGGCGACGCGTACGGCGACGAGGCCCTTCAGGTGCTGCTGAAGCGGGCCGAGGACAACCGGGACCATCTGGTGGTGATCCTGGCCGGCTATCCGGAGGGCATGGACCGTCTGCTCGCCGCCAACCCCGGCCTGTCCTCCCGCTTCACGACCCGCGTCGACTTCCCCTCGTACCGGCCGCTCGAGCTCACCTCGATCGGCGAGGTGCTCGCCGCGGAGAACGGTGACGTGTGGGACGAGGAGGCCCTGGACGAGCTGCGGTCGATCGCCGGGCACGTGGTGGAACAGGGGTGGATCGACGAGCTGGGGAACGGGCGCTTCCTGCGGACCCTGTACGAGAAGAGCTGTGCCTACCGTGATCTGCGGCTCTCGCTCTGCCCGGGGGTCCTGTCCCGGGACGACCTGTCGACGCTGCGGCTGCCGGACCTGATGCAGGCGTACGGCGAGGTGCTGTCGGGGAGAGGGCCGCGGGATCCGTCGGCGATGTGAGCCCGGTCCTGCCCCGCCCGTGGGGCGGTCCCCCTCCCCGTCGCCCCGTCGCCCCGTCGCCCCGTCGCCCCGGGGACCCGCGCCCCGGGGCGGTCGCCGGCGGCTAGGTGGCCATCGCCCCCTCCGGCGTTCCGGACACCGGTGGCCGGACCGGGGCCGGCCTGACCTCGGCCTGGGGCTTCGGCGCCACCCGGTGCGCCGGATCCCGTACCTCACCCACCAGCAGCTCCAGTACGTCCTCCAGCGCGACCAGGCCCAGCACCCTGCCCGAGCCGTCCGCCACCTGCGCCAGGTGCGTCGCCGCCCTGCGCATGACCGTCAGCGCGTCGTCCAGCGGCAGCTCCGAGCGGAGTGTCGTCATCGGACGCCACACCTGCTGCGGGACCGCCCGGTCGGAGTCCTCCACGTCGAGGACGTCCTTCACGTGCAGGTAGCCCATGAAGGCGCCGTTCTCCGCGGCGACGGGGAAGCGGGAGTAGCCGGTGCGGGCGGTGAGCTCGACGATCCGCCCCGGCGTGACCGACGGCTCCACCGTCACCAGGGACTCGCGCGTCAACAGCACGTCCGTCACCGGGCGGGAGCCCAGCTCCAGCGCGTCCTCCAGCCGCTCCTGCTCCTCGGGGTCGAGCAGGCCGGCCTGGCCGGAGTCCTCCACCAGCCGGTTGAGCTGCTCGCTGGTGAAGACGGCCTCGACCTCGTCCTTGGGCTCGACGCGGAACAGGCGCAGGATGCCCTGGGCGCAGGCGCCGAGGGCGACGGTGACCGGACCGCACAGCCGGGCGAAGGCGACCAGACCGGGGCTGAGCCACAGCGCGGCCTTCTCCGGGGCCGCCATGGCGAGGTTCTTCGGGACCATCTCACCGATGACGAGGTGGAAGAAGACCACGGCCGCCAGGGCGATGACGTAGCCCAGCGGGTGGATCATGCCGTGCGGCAGGTGGATTCCCTCGAAGACCGGCTCCAGCAGGTGCGCGACGGTGGGCTCGGCGACCGCGCCCAGGGTGAGGGAGCAGACGGTGATGCCGAACTGGGCCGCGGCCATCATCTGCGGCAGGCGCTCCAGACCGTGGAGGACCTGGCGGGCCCGCGCGGTGCCGAGCGGTTCGATCTGGCTGCGGCGGACCGAGACCAGGGCGAACTCGGCGCCGACGAAGAAGCCGTTCGCGAGCACGAGGAAGGCGGCGAAGACGAGTTGGAGGACGCTCATCGGGCGACCTCCGCCACGACGCCGGTGCGCACGAGCCGGATCCGTTCGGCCCGGTAGTGGCCGACCCGGCGCACGGCGAGCCGCCAGCCGGGCAGCTCGGCCCGGTCGCCGACGGCCGGGATGCGTCCGAGCAGGTCGGCGACGAGCCCGGCGGCCGTCTCGTACGGCCCCTCGGGCACGTCGAGACCGATGCGCCGGAGCGTGTCGACGCGGCAGCTGCCGTCGACGTCCCAAGCCGGCCGGCCGTCCTCGGGCGGCGCGGCGGCCAGTTCGGGGGTGTCCAGGCCGTCGTGCTCGTCGCGGACCTCGCCGACGATCTCCTCGACGATGTCCTCCAGGGTCACCACGCCGGCCGTGCCGCCGTACTCGTCGACGACGACGGCGATGGGCTGCTCGCTGCGCAGCCGGGCCAGGAGGGGCCGGACGGGCAGCGTCTCGGGGACGAGCAGCGCCGGGCGGGCGATCCGGCCGACCGGTGTGCGCAGCCGTTCGTGGACGGGGACGGCGAGGGCGTCCTTGAGGTGGACCATGCCGACGATCTCGTCGATCTTCTCGTGGTAGACGGGGAAGCGGGACAGGCCGGTGGCGCGGGTCAGGTTGACCACGTCCTCGGCGGTGGCCGACGCCTGGAGGGAACTGACCTTCACGCGCGGGGTCATGACGTGCTGTGCGGTCAGCTCGGCCAGGGAGAGGGTCCGCACGAAGAGGTCGGCCGTGTCCTGTTCGAGGGCGCCGGCCTGGGCGGAGTGGCGGGCCAGGGAGACGAGTTCGCCGGGGGTGCGGGCGGAGGCCAGCTCCTCGGTGGGTTCGACGCCCAGGGCGCGCACGAGACGGTTGGCGACCGCGTTGAGAGCGGCGATGACCGGCCGGAACAGGCGGGCGAAGGCGTACTGCGGGCCGGCGACGAAGCGCGCGACCTGCATCGGCCGGGACACGGCCCAGTTCTTGGGCACCAGCTCGCCGATCACCATCTGCGCGGCGGACGCCAGCAGCATGCCCACGACGACGGCGACACCGGAGACGGCGCCCCCGGGGACGCCGATCACGGTCAACGGGCCGTGCAGCAGCTCGGCGAGCGCCGGTTCGGCGAGCATGCCGACGACGAGGGAGGTGATGGTGATGCCGAGCTGGGTGCCGGAGAGCTGGAAGGACAGCTCCCTCAGCGAGTCGACGACCGTGCGGGCTCGTCGGTCGCCCTCGGCGGCGGCCTTCTCGGCGTCCGGGCGCTCGACCGTGACGAGGCCGAACTCGGCGGCCACGAAGAAGCCGTTGGCCAGGATGAGCAGGAACGCGGCTGCCAGGAGCAGCAGGGGGGTGGTCATGATGCCGCCGCCTCCGGAAGGAAGGGGGCGGCGCAGGTACTACAGGACGAACCGTCCATCGCCGGAGAGGGTCACTCCTCGGATAGCAGGACCCCCTGTGCGCCCGGCAGGGCACGACAGGGGCGGAGGCGCAAGGGGAACGCCTCCGCCACCAGATTAATCAAGACAGGGGCTCCGGCGGCAGGGTGGCGGCCCCGAGTCAGCCCTGATCTTGTCCGGGAGCCGTCTCGGGGTCGTGGGCCGACCTGGCCTCGGCGAGCGCGCGGAGCGTCCGCGCGTCGGTGATGGCCTGCTGTCTGTCGATGCCCGGCTGGATGCCGAGGGCCGGCAGGCTGGTGCCGTCGCTGAGGTCGAGGAACACCCAGGGGTCGCCCGGACGGAGGTTCACCCGGAGGATCTCCGCCCAGTCCAGGCGCCGTTTGCTCGCGATGTTCACCACGGTGACGCCGGACTCGTCGGCGACGACCCGCACCCGGGCGAGCTGGGCGAGCACCCAGAAGACGAGCGCGCCGGTGAGGATGAAGCTGAGCCGCTCCCCCGGACCGAGCTGTTCGAGGAGCAGCGCGATCGCGGAGATCACGACGAGGATGGCCGCCCCGGCCGTGAGCAGCACCACACGGGTGCGGCCGGGCCGGAAGGTGACGGGGAGGGCGGGCAGGTCGGACATCGCTGCGTATCCCCCCGGGTCAGAGGCGGCAGGCGTGGATGGCCGTGGTCAGGATGGCGCGGGCGCCGATGTCGTACAGGTCGTCCATGATCCGCTGGGCCTCCTTGGCGGGGACCATGGCGCGGACGGCGACCCAGCCCTCGTTGTGCAGGGGGGAGACGGTCGGCGACTCCAGGCCGGGGGTGAGCGCGACGGCCTTCTCCAGCTGCTCGACGCGGCAGTCGTAGTCCATCATCACGTAGGTCCGGGCGACCAGGACGCCCTGGAGGCGGCGCAGGAACTGCTGCACCTTCGGCTCGTCGGCGCCGGCGCCGGTGCGGCGGACGACGACGGCCTCGGACTTCATGATCGGCTCGCCGATGACCTCGAGGCCCGCGTTGCGCAGGGAGGTGCCGGTCTCGACGACGTCCGCGATGACCTCGGCGACGCCGAGCTCGATGGCGGTCTCGACGGCGCCGTCGAGGTGGACGACGGAGGCGTCGATGCCGTGGTCGGCGAGGTGCTTGGCGACGATGCCCTCGTAGGAGGTGGCGACCGTCATGCCGCCGAGGTCCTCGACGCCCTTCGCCGCACCGGGCTTGGTGGCGTAGCGGAAGGTGGAGCGGGCGAAGCCGAGCGGGAGGATCTCCTCGGCGTTGGCGCCGGAGTCGATCAGCAGGTCGCGTCCGGTGATGCCGATGTCGAGGCGGCCGGAGGAGACGTAGATCGCGATGTCGCGGGGGCGGAGGTAGAAGAACTCCACCTCGTTCTCCGGGTCGACGATCCGCAGTTCCTTGGACTCCCGGCGCTGCTGGTAGCCGGCCTCATGCAGCATCTCCGCCGCAGGGCCGGACAGTGAACCCTTGTTGGGGACGGCGATGCGCAGCATGAGACGGGCTTCCTTCGTTCGTACGGAAAACAGGTGCGGTTGACGGCTCAGAGGTGGGCGTAGACGTCGTCCAGGGAGATCCCGCGGGCGACCATCATCACCTGGACGTGGTACAGCAGCTGCGAGATCTCCTCGGCCGCCGCGTCCTTGCCCTCGTACTCGGCGGCCATCCAGACCTCGGCGGCCTCCTCGACGACCTTCTTGCCGATGGCATGGACGCCCTTGTCGACCAGTTCGGCGGTGCGGGAGGTGGCGGGGTCGCCGTTGGCGGCCTTCTGCTGGAGCTCGACGAAGAGCTCCTCGAACGTCTTCTTGGACATGGTGACGCCCACTTTACGCGCTGCGCCGGCCGGTCTAACGCCATGGTTCAGATACTGAGCGGAGAGTGGCCGCGGTCGCCACCGCCGCCGTCACCGCCTCGTGCCCCTTGTCCTCGCCGGAGCCCTCCAGGCCGGCCCGGTCCAGTGCCTGCTCCTCGGTGTCGCAGGTGAGGACGCCGAAGCCGACGGGGACGCCGGTCTCGACGGAGACCTGGGTGAGGCCCTGGGTGACGCCCTGGCACACGTAGTCGAAGTGGGGGGTGCCGCCGCGGATGACGACGCCGAGGGCGACGATCGCGTCGTAGCCGCGGCCCGCGAGGACCTTGGCGACGACCGGGAGTTCCCAGCTGCCGGGGACCCGCAGCAGGGTCGGTTCGTCGATGCCCAGGTCGTGCAGGGCGCGCAGGGCGCCGTCGACCAGACCGTCCATCACCTTCTCGTGCCACTGGGCCGCGATGACGGCGACCCGGAGGTCACCCACATTGCGTACGGACAGTTCCGGTGCGCCCTTGCCGCTCACGTCTCTCCTCGGTGCGTTCGTGCCGTCGTGCGGTGGTTACTGGTTGCCGCAGGGGGACACGGGGGCCGTGTCCAGCCAGGGCAGGTCGTGGCCCATCCGGTCCCGCTTGGTGCGCAGGTAGCGGATGTTGTGTTCGCCCGCCTGTACAGGCATCGGCTCGCGTGCGTTGACCTTGAGGCCGTGCCGCAGCAGGGCGTCCGTCTTCTCGGGGTTGTTGGTCATCAGGCGCACGCTGCGCACGCCCAGGTCCTCGAGGATCTGCGCGCCGGCGCCGTAGTCCCGGGCGTCGGCGGGCAGGCCGAGTTCGAGGTTGGCGTCGAGGGTGTCGTGGCCCTGCTCCTGGAGCTCGTAGGCCCGCAGCTTGGACAGCAGGCCGATGCCGCGGCCCTCGTGTCCGCGCAGGTAGACCACCACTCCCCGGCCCTCGGACTGGATGCGCTCCAGGGAGGCGTCGAGCTGGGGGCCGCAGTCGCAGCGCGCGGAGCCGAAGACGTCCCCGGTGAGGCACTCGGAGTGGACGCGGACGAGGACGTCCTCGCCGTCGCCGATCTCGCCGTGCACGAGGGCGACGTGTTCGACGCCGTCCACGGTGGAGCGGTAGCCGTACGCGGTGAAGGCCCCGTGGACGGTGGGCAGGCGGGTCTCGGCCTCGCGGCGGACGGTGGGCTCGGCGCTGCGGCGGTAGGCGATCAGGTCCTCGATGGAGATGATCGTCAGGCCGTGCTTGCGGGCGAACGGGATCAGCTCGGGCAGGCGCAGCATGCCGCCGTCCTCGCCGGCGATCTCGACGATCGCGCCGGCCGGGCGCAGGCCGGCGAGGCGGGCGAGGTCGACGGCGGCCTCGGTGTGGCCGTTGCGGACGAGCACGCCGCCGGGCTTGGCGCGCAGCGGGAAGACGTGGCCGGGGCGGACGAGGTCGGTGGGTTCGGCGGTGCCGCTCGCCAGGAGCCGCAGGGTGGTGGCGCGGTCGGCGGCGGAGATGCCGGTGGTCACGCCGTGCGCGGCGGAGGCGTCGACGGAGACGGTGAACGCGGTCTTCATCGACTCGGTGTTGTCGGCGACCATCTGCGGGAGCCGGAGCCGGTCCAGTTCGTCGCCCTCC
This sequence comes from Streptomyces sp. NPDC017936, assembly GCF_044328485.1. Taxonomy (NCBI): domain Bacteria; kingdom Bacillati; phylum Actinomycetota; class Actinomycetes; order Kitasatosporales; family Streptomycetaceae; genus Streptomyces; species Streptomyces sp. NPDC017936. Next base: position 65,535 of record NZ_JBIRHK010000008.1, read on the forward strand.
ATCGGGGCGCAGATCAGGCCGCGGCACTCGCTCATCATGAAGGCGACGATCTCGGGGGTGGCCTTCTCGGCGGCGATGACGAGGTCGCCCTCGTTCTCGCGGTCCTCGTCGTCGACGACCACGACCGGGCGGCCGGCCGCGATGTCGGCGACGGCCTGCTCGACCGGGTCCAGCGCGAAGTCCTCGGTGCTGTACAGGATCGGTGCCGTGCTCATGCCGGCGCTCCTTCCAGAGCGGGCCGCGCCGTGCGGGAGCGCAGCCACCAGTCGCGCATGCCCCACAGGACGAGCGCGCCGTAGATGACGTAGACGAAGCCGGAGAAGGCATAGCCGTTGGCGAAGTTCAGCGGGACGCCGACGAGGTCGACGAGGAGCCAGGCGAACCAGAACTCGACCATGCCGCGGGCCTGGGCGTACATGGCGACGATGGTGCCGACGAAGATGTAGGCGTCCGGCCAGGGGTCCCAGGACAGGGACGGGTGGGCCTTGAAGAGGAGGGCCACGGCGACCGTGCCCGCCGCGGCGGCGCCGAGCATCGCCGCGCGCTCGGTCCACGTGGCGAAGCGCGGGACGATGTGGCCGTCCTCGGACCGGCCCTTGCTGCGGTTCCACTGCCACCAGCCGTACAGGGCGACGACCATGACGACGGCCTGCTTGCCCGCGCTGCCGGTCAGGTGGCCGAAGAAGGCGCCGAAGAGGACCAGGCCGGAGAGGAACTGCACGGGCCAGCTCGCGATGGACCGGCGCCAGCCGAGGGCGAGGGCGGCCAGGCCGAGGATGTTGCCGATCATGTCCGACCAGAGGATGTGCTGGTCGAAGAGGACGAACGCCTCCGAGTTGAGCGAGTTCACTGCGCTGCTCCCTGGCTGCTCGCGAGCAGGCGCTCGACGTACTTGGCGACGACGTCCACCTCGAGGTTGACCGGGTCGCCGGGCTGCTTGAGCCCGAGGGTGGTCAGCGCGAGGGTGGTGGGGATGAGGCTCACGGTGAAGTGGTCGGCACCGGCGTCGACGACGGTGAGGCTGATGCCGTCGACGGTGATGGAGCCCTTCTCGACGACGTACCGGGAGAGGTCGGCGGGCAGCGAGATCTTGACGATCTCCCAGTGCTCGGACGGCTTGCGCTCCAGTACCCGGCCGGTGCCGTCGACGTGTCCCTGGACGATGTGGCCGCCGAGGCGGGCGCCGACGGCGGTGGGCCGTTCGAGGTTGACGCGGGATCCGACGGTGAGGGCGCCGAGGCTGGAGCGGTTCAGGGTCTCCGCCATGACGTCGGCGGTGAACTCGTCGCCCTCGTGCTCGACGACGGTGAGACAGACCCCGTTCACGGCGATGGAGTCGCCGTGCTTCGCGCCGTCGGTCACGACGGGGCCGCGCAGCCGGAAGCGGGAGGCGTCGCCGAGGTTCTCGACGGCGGTGACCTCACCCAGCTCTTCGACGATTCCGGTGAACACTTCCCGGGTCCTCCTGCCTCTTTCGGGCACGGACTCCGGGGCCTGTCGATGACGACAGAAAGTACGGGCGAGGACACCGGGGGCGACGCCGGACAGACTCGTCCGCGGACGAGCACGTATACGGCGGCGCGCACGAATGCCCGCCCGCCGCGCACTGCCTCCCATCCGGACTTTAACCGTCGGTCCAGGAATTTCACCTGGTCAACCGGCCGCTGGAAGCGACCGGGTCGCGGACTGTAACCGCCGGTTCGGACTTTCACCGACCCCGGAGTGCGCTGCTTTAGGTACAGGGTCAGTGTGCCACGCCCGATCGGCGCCCATACGGGTGAGCGGTGTGGGGTGGCTCACAGGCCGCCCCGGTGCGCCTCCCGGACGCCCGGCGCCGGGCCCGACTCCCCCTCGCCGAGCCCGACTTGAGATTGGTCCATACCTATTGACGTGCTGGTCTAGTCCTCTTTAGGGTCTGCGCAGCCCACCTGGAGAGGGGCCACCCGCGCCGCCCCGCCCACGACCGCGGGCGAGCCCCGCGCTGCTCGCGGCCGTCACCGCGGTCGCGGGCGTCGCCGCCGGCGGGCACACGCGGACGACGAGGCGGTGGAGGAAGGGCGAGGAGCCCGGAACCACCGGTGAAGGGGGTGCGGCAAGACCTCGGAACCTGCCGCCCCCGGCCGGACCGGCCCGGCGGCGGTGACGACGGCCCTTGCCCGCCGCCGGGCCTCCCAGCGGGCACGCGGGGGGCGTCACACCGCGGTGCCGCCCGTGCCGAACAGCTCCGCCTGGGCGGACTCGCGGGCCGTGAGCAGCGCCCCGCGCAGCACCGCGTCGCCGCCCAGGCTGCTCGGCCGCACCTCCGTGGGCAGGGGCGCCATCCGCCGCAGCCGTTCCCGCACCCGGGCCGCGAGCACCTCCCCGCCGGCCCGGCCGACCTCGCCGCCGAGGACCACGCATCCGGGGTCGAGGACGGCGACGACGGAGGCGGCTCCCACGGCGAGGCGTTCGGCGAGGGCGTCGAGGAAGCCGTCGGCGCCGCCGGGGCGCGCCTCGACCGGCTCCGCCGCCTCCACCGCGCCTCCCGGCTCCGCCGCCTCCACCGCCTCCACCGCCTCGCGCACGACCGACGCCGCCCCGGGTCCGTCGGACGTCGAGGGCCTGCCCAGGCCGTACTCCCCCGCGAGGCCCACGATCGCCGCCGCCCCGGCCAGGGAGTGGAAGCCGCCCTCGCAGTCCGTCGCCGAGGGCAGCCCGCGCGTCCCGGGCACCGGCAGGAAACCGATCTCACCGGTGCCGCCGGAGGCGCCCCGGCGCAGGGAACCGTCGAGGACGACCGCGGCGCCGGTGCCGTGACCGAGCCAGAGCAGGACGAAGGTGTCGCGGTCCCGGGCGGCGCCCTCGCGCTGCTCGGCCAGCGCGGCGAGGTTGGTCTCGTTCTCGACGCTGACCCTGGCCTCGGGCAGCCGTTCCTGGAGGGCGGCGACCAGACGGCGGTGCCAGGCGGGCAGGCCGGTGGAGTCGCGCAGTTCGCCGCTCGCCGGGTCGATCAGGCCGGGCGCGCCGATGCCGACCGTGTGCGGCCGGTCGACGCCGGCCTCCTCGACGACCCGTTCGACCAGCGTCACCGCCTGCTCGACGGCGGAGCCGGTGCCGGTGTCGCCGCCGATCGGCGCGGACGCCTCGGCGAGCACCCGGCCGAGCAGGTCGGACACCCGTACGGCGACGCCCTCCGTGCGCACGTCCAGGGCGGCCAGGTGGGCGCGGTCGGCGACGATGCCGTACAGCCTGGCGTTCGGGCCGCGCCGCCGTGCGCCCGCTTCCCCGACGACCTCGATCAGACCGGAGGCGCCGAGCCGCTCCACGAGGTCGGCGACGGTCGGCCTGGACAGTCCGGTGAGCTGTTTCAACTGCCCCGCCGTCAGGGGGCCTTCGTCCTGCAGCAGCCGCAGGGCGAGCCGGTCGTTGATGGCCCGGGCGGTGCTCGGGGATGCGGGCATGCGGGGAATCCTCCCACGGGGGCGCCGGTGCGCGACTCCGGCGCCTCTATTTATCAGGCAGGGTTCCTGATAGTTTACGTCGACGGGCGCGCCGCGCCGAGGGAACGGCGCCCCGCACGACACCGCACACCTGTCCGACGGACCGGAAGGGACGGCAATGAGCGAAGTGGCCCCCGCACTGCCGGACGTACGGCGAGCCCGCTACGCCGTGGCGGCCGTGTTCACCGTGCACGGCGCCGTCACCGGCTCGTTCGCCACCCGGGTCCCGTGGATCCAGGACCACGCCTCGGTGAGCGCCGGGCAGCTGGGGCTCGCCCTCGCCTTCCCGGCGTTCGGCGCCTCGGTCGCGATGCCCCTCGCCGGCCGGATCAGCCACCGGTTCGGCGCGCGGAGCGCCCTGCGCGGCCTGGTGGCCCTGTGGACGCTGTCGCTGGTCCTGCCGTCACTCGCCCCGAACCTGCTGACGCTCTGCCTGGCCCTCTTCGTCTACGGCGCCACGGCGGGCATGTCGGACGTGGCGATGAACGCGCTCGGGGTGGAGGTCGAGAACCGGCTCGGCCGGTCGATCATGTCCGGTCTGCACGGCATGTGGAGCGCGGGCGCGCTGATCGGCTCGGCCGGCGGGACGCTCGCCGCCCACCTCGGCGCGGACGCCCGGCTGCACCACGTCCTGGCGGCGGCGGTGCTGACCGCGGTGGGCGTGGCGGCGTGCGCCTGGGTGCTCGACCTGCAGCCCGCCGAGGACGAGGAGCCGCCTCCGCGGTTCGCCCTGCCGCCCAGGTCGGCGCTGCTCATCGGCGCCGTCGGGTTCTGCGCGGTGTTCGCGGAGGGTGCGAGCCTGGACTGGTCGGCGGTCTATCTGCGCGACCGGCTCGAGTCCTCGGCGGGCCTCGCCGCGGCCTGCACGACCGGCTTCACGCTCACCATGGCGATCGCCCGGATCGCCGGCGACAGGGTGGTGGACCGGTTCGGGTCCGTGAAGACGGTCCGCGTCGGCGGCGTCCTCGCGATCGCCGGCGGGCTGCTCATCGTCACGGCGGGCCATCCGGCCGTGGCGATGGCCGGGTTCGCCCTCATGGGACTGGGGATCGCCGTCGTGGTCCCGCTCTGCTTCGCGGCGGCGGGCCGCAGCGGCCCCCACCCCAGTCAGGCCATCGCGGGCGTCGCGACCATCACGTACACCTCCGGTCTGGTCGCGCCGAGCGCCATCGGCGGTCTGGCCCAGGCGACCAGTCTGACGGTGTCGTTCTGGCTGGTGACGCTGCTGGCCTGTGGGCTGGTGGGCTTCGCGGGGGTGCTGCGCGCGGGCGACCGCGACCGGCCGCGGGTCAGCCGGCCGGGCGAAGCAGTTCCCGGCCCGCGGACCTGAGGGTCTCGCTCCACGGCGCGGGACGCAGGGTCGCCGCGTCCAGCCGGACGAGCACCCGGGTGCCCTGCGCGTACGTCACCGCGCCGTCGGCCGAGCAGAACCGGAAGCCGTAGGTCAGACCGGTGGTGCCGAGCCGCTCCAGCCACAGGTGGACGGCGTAGACGCCCGGCTTGGTGACCGGGGCCTCGTAGGTGATGCGCAGTTCCTTGACGGCGTTGCAGGCGTCCCCGGCCGCCGCCCAGTCGCCCTCGAAACGCACGCCGTGCCCCTGCCACAGCTCGGTCCAGGCGCGCTCGACCATCAGCGGGTAGCGGGCGTTGTGCAGCAGTCCGAGCGCGTCCAGGTCGTCGAAGTGCACGGTGACGGGGATGAGCCGACCGTGGGACAGGGCGGGGGCGGTCGGGGCTTCGGCGGTCACGGTGGGCGCTCCTGGGGCTGCGGATACGGATGCATGGGACAACCATCCCTATCCTAAGCGGTCGCTCATCCTCCTGTTTCACGCGACAATGGGCCGGACATCGCACGGCACGAACGAAAGCGAAACCGCACCATGGATCTTGGCGTCCGCTGGAAACTGCACGGCGACGGACGCACCCCGGCGCCCGGCGCCGTGGTCCGCCCCGACGAGCGGCTCTCCTGGCCCCGTACGTTCGGGCTCGGCGCGCAGCACGTGGTGGCCATGTTCGGGGCGTCCTTCGTCGCGCCGGTCCTGATGGGCCTGGATCCGAACCTGGCGATCATGATGTCGGGCGTCGCGACCGCCGTCTTCCTGCTCGCCACCCGCGGCCGGGTGCCCAGCTACCTCGGCTGCTCCCTCTCCTTCGTGGGCGTCGCCGCGGTCATCCGCGCGCAGGGCGGCACCAGCGCCACGGTCACCGGCGCCGTCCTGGTCGTGGGGGTGGCGCTGTTCCTGGTCGGGCTGGCCGTGCAGCGCTTCGGCGCGCGGATCATCCACGCCACCATGCCGCCGATCGTGACGGGCGCGGTCGTGATGCTGATCGGCTTCAACCTCGCCCCGGTCACCGCCTCCACCTACTGGCCCCAGGACCAGTGGACGGCCCTGCTGGTCATGCTGTTCACCGGTCTGGCGGTGGTCTGCCTGCGCGGTTTCTGGTCGCGGATCGCGATCTTCCTGGGCCTGGTCTTCGGCTACGGCCTGTCGTGGGCGTCCGACCGGATCTTCGGCCGGATCCACTCGGCGGACGCGAGCGGCAAGGTCACCGACCACTGGCGGCTGGACTTCTCCGCCGTGGGCCGGGCCGACTGGATCGGTCTCCCCTCCTTCCACGCCCCGTCCTTCGAGTGGTCCGCGATCCTCGTGGCCCTGCCCGTCGTGATCGCCCTGGTCGCGGAGAACGCGGGTCACGTCAAGGCGGTCGGCGAGATGACCGGCACCCAGCTCGACGACAAGCTGGGCACGGCGATCGCGGCCGACGGCGTCGGCTCGGTGTTCTCCACCGCGGTGGGCGGCCCGCCCAACACCACCTACTCCGAGAACATCGGCGTGATGGCCGCGACCCGCGTGTACTCCACGGCCGCCTACTGGGCCGCCGCCGGCTTCGCGCTGCTGTTCGGCCTGTGCCCCAAGTTCGGCGCGGTGGTGGCCGCGATCCCGGGCGGTGTCCTCGGCGGCATCACCGTCATCCTCTACGGCATGATCGGCCTGCTGGGCGCCCAGATCTGGACCAACGCCGGGGTCGACCTGCGCAACCCGCTCAACCTGGTGCCGGCCGCCGCGGGCATCATCATCGGCGTCGGCAACGTCTCCCTGGAGTTCACCGACACCTTCTCCCTCAGCGGCATCGCCCTGGGCACCCTGGTCGTCATCACCGGGTACCACACGCTGCGCGCCTTCGCCCCCGGCCACCTCAAGCCGCAGGAACCCCTGCTGGACGAGGGCACGTCCTCGTACGACACGGAGGGCGGGCCCGGGGACGACCGGGGGCAGCACGGGGGTCACCGGGCGAGCTCATAGGCGTACGACGGGCTGAAGGCGCCCGCCGCCCCCTTGCAGCCGTCGGACTCGCCCGGCAGCTTCACCCACAGGTAGCCGTCGATGCGGGCCTCGCCGGTGTCGAGGGTGGGGGCCCGGCCGATCCTGCGCCCGTCCGGGTCGCACCACCGGCCGTCGGCGGGCGGGCCGGCGCCGTTGCGGCTGGTGTCGATGACGGCCCCCAGTCCGGCCCGGCCGCCGAGCGCGACGAGGGCGTCGAGGACCTTCCGGTCGTAGGCGACCTCGTCGGACGTGCGGCGGAAGTTGGAGACGTTGCTGAAGATCCCGGCGGAGGCGGCGGAGCCGGCGCCGGCCCGTTCCAGCAGGGCGGCCTGGTGCGCGGGGGCGTTCCAGTGCGAGTGGCCGGCGTCGTAGTACACGCGCGCCCTCGGGTTCGCCGCCGTCAGGACGCGGCCGGCTCGGGCCAGCGCGGCGAGACGCTCGGCGCGCGGGCCCTCCGGGAGACAGTCCGACTGGGCGATCGCGTCCGGCTCCAGGATCACGACGACCTCCCCGGAGCCGAGCCCGGCGGCGAACCGGTCGATCCAGCCGCCGTAGGCGGCGAGGTCGGGCGCCCCGCCGGCGGAGGCCCCGCCGCAGTCGCGGTCCGGGACCGCGTACGCCACGAGGACCGGCACCCGGCCCTCCGCGGCGGCGCCCGAGGTGACCGCGCGGACCCGGGAGGTGATCGTCTCCGGCGCGTACTCGGTGAACCACACGGCGGCCGGCCGGTGCGCGATGCGGGACTCGATGACGGCGCGGCGCCAGTCGCCCGGGTTGTCCCGGATCCAGTCCCGGACCTGGGACTCGGGATGGAGGTAGAGGGGAGCGCTCCGTCGCTGCTCCCGCAGGGGCGTCGACGGGGCCGTCGTCCGGACGACGGAGGGGACGGCGGAGGGCGAGGCCGGGGGCGAGGGCGTGGGGGACGCCGGGAGCGAGGACGGCGGTCGCGGGACCGGCACGCGGCTCGTCCCCGACCGGGCCCGGTCGGCGTCCGGTCCGCCCGCCGGGCCGTCCCCCTCGCCGGGCGCCGTGAACAGCCCGACCGCGACGGCCAGGGCGACCACGGCCGAGGCGACGGCCACCGCCGCTCCCCGCTTCTCCTGCAAGCCTCGCACCGTACGGTTCTTCCCTTCCCGCGCGACGGGCGCGTTCCCCCGTTCCGGGGAAGCACCGGGCCCGTCGGCCCGCGGGTCAGCCTAGGGCTGCGACTCTTCCCCCATGCCGCACTCGGAACAGTTCGCCCCTCCCCCGGACACTTCCGGCACCGCCCTCGACGGAGTGCTCGGCCGTCTGCGCGCCCTCGACGCGGCCCTGCCGCCCCGGGACGGGATCGCGGTCTTCAACCGCGTCTACCTCGCCGTCACGGAGGAGGTCGGCCGGCGTGTCGGCGCGGGCCGGTTCACCGACGCCCGCGCCGCGATCACGCTGGACGTCCGGTTCGCGGAGCGGTACCTCGCGGCGGTGGACGCGGCGGCCCGCGACCGCCGTCCGCCCGCCTGCTGGCGTCCGCTGTTCCTGTTCCGCCGCCATCCCGGCGTACGCCCGCTGCAGTTCGCGCTCGCGGGCGTCAACGCGCACATCGGTCACGACCTCGCGCTCGCCGTCGTGGACGCCTGCCGTAGCCTCGGCTGCGAACCGGACGACCTGGAGGACGAGTTCGACCGCGTGGGCGACCTCCTCGTCGCGCTGGAGGAGGCCATCCGCGAAGAGCTGATGCCGGGCCCCGACCTGCTCCAGATCGCCGATCCGCTCACCCATCTCCTCGGCTCCTGGAGCCTGGAGCGCGCCCGGGACGCCGCCTGGTCGGCCGCCCGCGCCCTGTGGGCGCTGCGCCGGCTCCCGGACCTCGCCGAGGAGTTCACCGACCGCCTCGACGCGGCGGTCGGCTTCGCGGGACGCATGCTGCTGACGCCGCTGCCCGCCCGGCCCGGAGCGCCCGGGTGAGCGCCGTCAGTCCTCCGGCAGCTCCACCGGCGCGATCTCGTCGTACACGTCGCCCGGCCCCGGGTTGGTCGCGTCGGTCGAGCCGCCGAAGTGGTGCATGACCCCCCACACCGCGTTCAGCGCGGTCTGCACGGCGCCCTCGGCCCAGCCGGCCGTCCAGGAGACGTCGTCGCCGGCGAGGAAGATGCCCCGCTTGTCCGCGGGCAGCCGGTCCTGCATGAAGTGCGTGAACAGGCGCCGCTGGTAGCGGTAGTGGCCGGGCAGGTTGGCCTTGAACGCGCCCATGAAGTAGGGCTCGTTCTCCCAGGAGACCGTCACCGGGTTGCCGATGATGTGCTTCCTGATGTCGACCTTCGGGTAGATCTCGCCGAGCGACTTCAGCATGACCTCCATCCGCTCGTTCGCGGACAGCGGCAGCCACTTCAGGCTGTCGTCGCACCAGGTGTAGGAGAGGCAGATGACGGCGGGCCTGTCGGGGCCGTCGTCGAGGAGGTAGGTCCCGCGGGTCATGCGGTCGGTGAGCGTCATCGACATGACGTCCCGGCCCGTCTCCTCGTCCTTGTCGAGCCAGAACGGCCGGTCGACCGGGACGAACAGCTTCGAGGACTCCATGTAGTGGGTGCGCTCGATGGCGGTCCAGTGGTCGATCGGGAAGAGCGAGTCGTCGCAGGCGATCTTGGAGAGCAGCATCCAGGACTGGGCGGTGAAGACGGCCGCCCGGTAGGTGCGGATGTCCCCGTCGGCGTCCGTCACCGTGATGCGGTTGCCGGCGGTGCGGTCGAGCCGGGTGACCGCCGGGCGGGGCTCGCCGTCCGCGTGGAGGGACTTCAGCGAGGTGCCGTACGGCCAGTGGACGATCTTCTCCGGCTCGCGCTCCCAGAGCCTGAGCGGCAGCTGCTGGGAGCCGCCGACGATGCCGCGGTGGTGGTCGTCGGCCTCGGTGTAGACGACGCGCAGGATCTCCAGGATGGAGTTGGGGAAGTCGGTGTCCCAGCCGCCGGTGCCGAAGCCGACCTGGCCGAAGATCTCGCGGTGCCGGAAGGACCTGAAGGCCTCGGAGTCGCAGAGGAAGCCGTAGAAGGTCTGGTTGTCGAGCTTCTCGACCAGCTTCGCCCAGATCTCGCGGATGCGCGGGACGTCACGCTCGCGCAGGGCGCGGTTCATGTCGGAGAAGTCGGCGCCCTCCTCGAGGCACTCGGCCCAGGCGTCGGCCACGTCGCGGTAGACCTGGGGCAGGTCGTCGAGGGTCTCGGCGTAGTGCGACTCGCCCTTGAGGTCGACGACGGTCGAGGGCGTCGCCTCGGCGAGGGGGTTGGGGAAGGGACGGGTCTGAAGGCCCACCAGGTCGATGTAGTGCTGGAGCGCCGTGGAGGACGGCGGGAAGCGCATCGCGCCCATCTCGGCGGTCAGGGAGTCGTCGCAGCCGTCGAAGCCGACGGTGCGCAGCCGCCCGCCGATCCGGTCGGCCTCGTACACGACCGGCTTCAGGCCCATCTTCATCAGCTCGTACGCGGCCACGATGCCGGACAGGCCGCCGCCGATGACCGCGACCTCGGCGCCGTGCTCGGTCGCCGGTATCTGGCCGAGGCCCGCCGGGTGCGCGAGGTAGTCGTCGTACGCGTACGGGAAGTCCGGGCCGAACATGGTGATCGGCGGCTGCTGCTCGTCGGTGTGCTCGACGGCGTTGGGCACCGTGGACGTCATGGGGTACGGACTCCTTGCGCGGGAAGCGGAAAGGCTGGGTGGGGGCGGGGGACTGTGCCGGGGGCCGGGGTCAGATCAGGGACCCGTAGAGGCCGGGGCGGCGGTCCCGCAGATACGGGTTCGCCTCGCGGGAGCCGGCCAGGAAGGCGGGGTCGGCGTCGGCGAGGACCAGTTCCTCGCCGCGTCCGGCGCGGGCCCGGGCGATGCCGTCCGGGCCCGCCAGCGTCGAGAGCCCGACGAACTCGAACTCGCCTTCGGCACCGACCCGGTTGACGTACGCGACGTACATCTGGTTCTCGAAGGCCCGTACCGGGATCACCGACTCGGCGACGAACTGGAAGGGGTGCATCTGGGCCGTCGGCACGACCAGCAGGTCCGTCCCGGCGAGCGCGTGGACGCGGACGTTCTCCGGGAACTCCACGTCGTAGCAGATCATCAGGCCGACGGTGAGGCCGCCCAGCTCCGCCTGGACGACCGGCTGGTCGCCCGGGGTGAAGTGGTCGCGTTCGAAGCAGCCGAAGAGGTGGGTCTTGCGGTAGTTGGCGAGCCGGGCGCCGTCGGCGGAGATCAGCTGGGCGGAGTTGAAGACCGCCTCGCGGGAGCGCTCCGGGTACCCGTAGGCGACCGCCAGCCCGTGCCGCGAGGCGATCTCGGCGACCGCGTCGGCGGAGTCGCCGTCGGCGGTCTCGGCGAGGCGGGCGATGTCGTCGCCGATCGCGTAGCCGGTGAGGAACATCTCCGGCGCGACGAGCAGCCCGGCGCCCGCGGCGGCCGCCCGGCCCGCGGCCTCGTCGAGGACCTTGAGGTTCTCGGCGACGGAGCCGGGGCGGCCGGAGCTCTGGAGCAGGGCGGTGCGCATGCGTGTTCCTCACCGGTACGGGGGGTTCGGGGGGCCACGTAGACGGTACGGGCGGCTCACCTGGGCGGACAAGAAGGAGCCGTTGCGCGCCGGTGAGCGGATCGTTGCGTCGGCCCGGCGCGCGGCGGCGATTCGTTGCGCGCCGCTCACCGGTGCCGGAGGAGCACCAGTGCCGTCAGCAGGTAGGGCAGGGCGAGCACGGCGAACACCGTGCCGTGCGCCGCCGGTCCGCCGAGCACCGCGTACGCGCCGTACACGGCGACCGTGACCAGTTCGGTGCCCAGGCCGGCGACGGATGTCAGGGTGGCCCGGCGGGAGTCGTCGATGCGGTGCTGGAGGCGGACGTCGGCGAGTACTCCCGCCAGCTGGAAGCAGCCGAAGGCCAGGCCCACGAGGGCGATGCCGGCCGGGGTCCGTGCCGCCGCGCCCACGGCCAGGGCGAGCGCGCCGCCGGCGAGCAGGACCGCCAGTCCGGTCGTGCCCAGGCGTTCGGCGGGGCCCGCCAGCAGGCTGCCGGCCGTGACCGGGACCCAGACCAGCAGGAGCAGATACGGCACCGTCCCGTCCGCCACACCGGTGTCGCGGATCAGGAGCGGGGTGTACTCGTCGAGCGCGCCCCACACCGCGGCGACGGCCGGCACCAGCAGCAGCGCGCCGCGCACGGACCCGTCCCGGTGGGCCCCGGCCAGTCCGGACCGCAGGGTCGCCGCCCGTCCCCCGCCCTCCCCGTCGGCCGTCGGCCGCACCCGGTGCTCCGGGAAGCACGTCGCCACCGCGGCGGCCGCCAGACAGGCCAGCACGCTCGCCGCGCCCACGACCGGGTAGCCGCCCTGGGCGAACACCGGACCGGCGAGGCCCATCGCGGCCGTCACGGCCACCAGCCCGGCGGCCCGGGCCCGGCCCATGACGCGCGCGTACCGGTCGGCGGCGCCCATCCGGTCCAACTCGTCGTAGACCAGCGCCTCCAGGGCGCCGGAGCCGAGGGCGCCGGCGACCCCGTACAGGACGAAGCCGACCGCGAAGGCCCCGTACGACGGGACGGTCACCCACAGGGCGAAGCCGGTGGCGGTGAGCAGCGGGCCGAGCCACAGCAGCGTCCGCCGGGAGACGGCGTCGGCCCACGCGCCGGAGGGGACCTCCAGCAGCACGCCGGTGACCGACCAGAGGGCGAACAGGGAGGAGATCTGCCAGAGGGACAGACCGGCGTCGCTGAACAGCAGCGCGTACACCGGGTAGAGCAGGACGAATTCGTCGAGGAACGCGTAGGCGTAGAGCGTGGTCGTCAGCCGACGGAGGTCGCCGGCGCGCGCACGCGCAGGTGAGAGAGTCATGGGGCCTTCCCGCAGGGACTGTTCGGACGCCGGGGGCAGGGCGTCCGAGGCGGCCCTCGGGAGGCACGGCTGGTGGATCAATGTCGCCAGGTCATGGCACCGAGCGTAGAGCGTCGCCCGTCCGGGCCACCACCGCTTTGACGCGGGTGGCCCGGACGGACGACGGAGGCCGTGGCGGGCGGCCCGGGGGCCTCAGGCGGGCGATCCGGAGGAGAAGCGCCGCAGCAGGGGCGAGAGCACCAGCACGGACTTCGTCCGCTCCACGAACGGCTCCCCCGCGATCCGCTCCAGCACACGCTCGAAGTGGCGCATGTCGGCGGCGAAGACCTGCGCGATCGCGTCCGCCTCCCCGGTGACGGTGGAGGCGGCGACGACCTCCTGGTAGCGCTCCAGGCCTCGCTGGATGGTGTCCGGCGAGGTGTTGCTGCGGCAGTAGATCTCGACGAAGCCCTCGGTCTCCCAGCCGAGGGCCGCCGGGTCGACGCGCACGGTGAAACCGGTGATGGCGCCGGTGGCGCGCAGCCGGTCCACGCGCCGCTTCACGGCCGGCGCGGAGAGGCCGACGAGCTGCCCGATGTCCGCGTAGGAGCGGCGGGCGTCCTCGGCGAGGGCGTGCACGATGCGTTCGTCGAGATCGTTCAGCACTGCGGTCGGTTCACTTCACTTCTGATGCTGCAGAGGGTGCGAGTCGGGAGCGGCGGTAGCCGTACAGGAAGTAGAACACGAGCCCGACCGCCATCCAGACACCGAAGACCACCCAGGTGACGGCGGACAGGCTGCCCATCATCCAGACGCAGAAGCCGAAGCCCAGCGCGGGCAGCACCGGCGACAGCGGGACGCGGAACGTGCGCGGCATCTCCGGGCGCGTCCGGCGCAGCACCACGACGGCCACGTTGACCAACGCGAAGGCGAAGAGGGTGCCGATGCTGGTGGCGTCGGCGAGCTGACCGAGCGGGACGGCGGCGGCCAGGACGCCGCAGAACAGGGACACGATCAGCGTGTTGGCGCGGGGCGCGCCGGTCTTCGGGTGGACGCGGGAGAAGACCTTGGGCACGAGCCCGTCCCGGGACATCGCGAAGAGGATGCGGGTCTGGCCGTAGAGCACGGTCAGGACGACGCTGGCGATGGCGACGACGGCGCAGAAGGCCAGCAGCGTGCCCCAGAAGCTCTGTCCGGTGACCTCGCGCATGATCTGGGCGAGCGCGGCCTCGGAGTCGGTGAAGCCGCGCCAGGGCTTGGCGCCGATGGCGACCGCGGCGACGAGGACGTACAGCGCGGTGACGATGACCAGCGACAGCATGATCGCGCGGGGCAGGTCGCGCTGCGCGTCCTTCGCCTCCTCGCCGGCGGTGGAGGCGGCGTCGAAACCGATGTACGAGAAGAAGAGCGTCGCCCCGGCGGCGCTGACACCGGCCATGCCGAGCGGCATGAAGTTCTCGTAGTTGCCCGAGCGGAAGCCCTGGACGCCGATCGCGCAGAACAGCACCAGCGCGGCGATCTTGACGACGACCATGACCGTGTTGGCGCGGGCCGACTCGCGGGCCCCACCGAGCAGGAAGGCCATCGCGAGCAGGACGACGATCAGCGCCGGCAGGTTGAAGACCCCTCCGTCACCGGGCGGCGCGGAGAGCGCGTCCGGGATGGTCACGCCGAGGGTCCCGTCGAGCAGCTCGTTGAGGTACTCGCCCCAGCCGACGGCCACCGCGGCCACCGACACGCCGTACTCCAGGACCAGACACCATCCGCAGACCCAGGCGATCAGCTCGCCCATCGTTGCGTACGCATACGAGTACGAGGAGCCGGAGACGGGGATGGTGCCGGCCAGCTCCGCGTAGGACAGGGCCGAGAAGAGCGCCGTGAGTCCGGCGATCACGAAGGAGAGGGTGACGGCGGGGCCGGCCTTCGGCACCGCCTCCCCGAGGACGACGAAGATGCCCGTGCCGAGCGTCGCGCCGATGCTGATCATGGTGAGCTGCCACAGCCCGAGGGAGCGCCTGAGGGATCCTCCCTCGCCCTGTCCACCCTCGGCGACCAGGCGTTCCACGGGCTTGCGCCGCATGAGGCGCGCGACGGGCCCCGGGGACGCGGGGGCGGTCTGACTGCGCTGTTGCGGGGGTGCGCCTTGGTCGAGCACGCGCTGACTCCTTTGTCGCTGCCGATCAGGGCGGCGGGGACCGCACGACAGCCCCGCGCGAGCGGGGGCCCATCGAGCGGGGTCCCTGCCACGCCACGTACAGCGCATGACCCTATGAGGCGGAGCGTTGCCGTTGTAATGCAGCAACCTTGCGCGTCACCGCACGATCGTTGCGTTCCTCACAGGCGGGCGGGTGTTCGTTGCGCGCGGACCGCGGACCGTTGCGCACCGGCCGGTCAGCGCAGTTCCCGGGTGAGGAAGGTGCACGGGTCGACGCATGCGTGCGGCACGCCGTCGACGTCCTCGTACGACCAGCGGTCGAGGTGGTCGGTCAGGGGCTCGTACCCCGGTCGTGCGTAGAGGGCGGCCGCGCGCGGGTTGTCCCTCGCGACGCCGATGCCCACGGCCGTGATCCCCCGTTGCCGGGCCAGGTCCTCGGCGGCGCGCACGGGCGCCGTGCCGATGCCCCGCGAGCGCAGTTCCTCGGGCCGCACGCCGAGCCCGCCGATCTCGGGGCAACCGGGCCGTGCGGCGCGCACGGCCGGGGCGTCGCAGCCGATCCGGCGCGTCTCCGCGTGGCCGACCGGTCGCCCGTCCGGCCAGGCGATCAGGCAGGTGCTCTCGCCCCGCTCCTGGCGTGCGAACCGGCGGGCGGGGAAGGACGTCGCCCCGGGCGCGCCGAGGTACTGGTCGAGGAGCGGCACGTCGGCGGCCCCGCAGACGGAGATCTCCCTGTCCGTGACCGCAGCCGCCCGGGCATGCGCGCGGCCCCCGGTTTTCCCGGTGCCCGGGTCGGCGGGGGCCTCGTGGGGGGCGCCGGATCAGTTCCAGCTGGCGTGCAGCGGCTTGCCCTCCGCGTAGCCGGCGGCGCTCTGGACGCCGACGATGGCCTTCTCGGCGAACTCCTCCAGGGAGGCGGCGCCGGCGTAGGTGCAGGAGGAGCGGACGCCCGCGATGATCGAGTCGACCAGGTCCTCGACGCCCGGCCGGGCCGGGTCGAGGAACATCCGGGAGGTGGAGATGCCCTCCTCGAAGAGGGCCTTGCGGGCGCGGTCGTACGCCGACTCCTCGGCCGTGCGGTTGCGCACGGCGCGCGCGGACGCCATGCCGAACGACTCCTTGTAGAGGCGGCCGCTCGCGTCCTGCTGGAGGTCGCCCGGCGACTCGTAGGTGCCCGCGAACCAGGAGCCGATCATCACGTTGGACGCGCCCGCGGCCAGCGCCATGGCGACGTCGCGCGGGTGACGGACACCGCCGTCGGCCCACACGTGCTTGCCGTACTTCCTGGCCTCGGCGGCGCACTCCAGGACGGCCGAGAACTGCGGCCGGCCGACGCCGGTCATCATGCGGGTGGTGCACATGGCGCCGGGGCCGACGCCGACCTTGATGATGTCGGCGCCCGCGTCGACCAGGTCCTTGACGCCCTCGGCGGAGACGATGTTGCCCGCGGCGATCGGAACCCGCGGGTCGAGGTCGCGGACCAGCTTGATCGCGTTGATCATCGACTCCTGGTGGCCGTGGGCCGTGTCGATGACGAGCGTGTCCACGCCCGCGTCGAGCAGCAGCTTGGCCTTGCCCGCGAAGTCGCCGTTGACACCGACCGCGGCGGCTATCCGCAGACGGCCCCGGGCGTCGGTGGCCGGCGTGTACAGCGTGGCGCGCAGGGCTCCCTTGCGGGTGAGGATGCCGACCAGCTTGCCGTCCGCGTCGACCGCGGGGGCGTAGCGCCGGTTGGCCGCGTCCAGGGTGTTGAAGGCCTCGCGCGGGTCGATGCCGGCGTCGAGGAGCAGCAGGTCCTTGGACATGATCACTTCGAGCTGGGTGAAGCGGTCGACGCCGGTGAGGTCCTCGTCGGTGACGACGCCGACGGGCCGGTGGTCCCCGTCGACGACGACACCCGCGTTGTGCGCGCGCTTGGGCAGCAGCGCCAGCGCGTCGGCGACGGTCTGGTGCGGGGCGAGCACGATCGGCGTGTCCAGCACCAGGTGCCGGCTCTTGACCCAGGAGATGACGTCGGTGACGACGTCGATCGGGATGTCCTGCGGGATCACCACGAGTCCGCCGCGCCGGGCCACGGTCTCGGCCATCCGGCGTCCGGCGACGGCCGTCATGTTGGCGACGACCAGCGGGATCGTCGTGCCCGTGCCGTCCGGGGAGGTGAGGTCCACGCCTTGACGCGACCCGACCGCGCTGCGGCTCGGCACCATGAAGACGTCGTCGTACGTCAGGTCGTACGCGGGCTGGATGTCGTTGAGGAAACGCACGTGCTGCACATCCCAGTCGATCAGAGGTGGCCCCCGGACAGGTCGGCCAGGGGGAAAAGCACGTACTTGATTGTCCCATGAAGACCGTCATGTCCGGCCCGGGGCGATCATCCAGGCCGGTCGGAGGGACCTCGGAGGAACATCCAAGGCCTACCCGCCGCGCAGGGCGGTCAAGCGCCCTGCTCACCCCCGAGAGCGAGCACGACGGAGAGCGCGGGCGCCCGGTCCACCGCCGAGGAGAACACCTCCTGCGCGATCTCCCACTGCTCCGGCCGCCCCTTCGCGTACGGCTGCCAGTTCCGTACGACGACGAGCAGCCCCTCGGTCCCGGGCCGGGCCGGGAGGTCGGTGAGGCTGTCGGCGAGGGCGTCCCAGTTGCGGCCGAACCAGTCGGGCAGCTCCAGGTCCCGGACGCAGCGGTCCATCAGGTCCGCCTTGTCCGCGACCCCGTCGAGGTCCAGCGTGAGTACCCGGTCCGTCATCTCGGCACCGCCTGAGCGAGTCGTGGTTCCGGCGACGGGGACGGCCCGGACGGCCGCCCCCTCTTTCCGACCGTCCGTCAGGCCCCGTCGGGGTCCGCCCGGTTGAGCGCCGGCTTCGGCGTCGGCCCGGCCGTCATCAGGTAGTCCGCGGCCGAGGTGTCCGTCACCAGGCTGGTGACGAGCCCGGACCGCAGCACGGCGTCGATCGCGGCCGCCTTGCGCTGCCCGCCCGCGATCGCGACGACCTCGGGGACGCGGCGGAGCTGGTCGGCCTTGACCGTGATGCACCGCTCGCCCAGGTCGCGCCCGACCCGGCGGCCCTCGGCGTCGAAGAGGTGCGCGGACATCTCGGCGGCGACGCCGAGCGAGGCGTAGTGCGCCCGCTCCTCGTCGCTGAGCATGTCGTGCACCGTCGAGATGCCCGGTTCCCAGGAGCCGATGGAGACACAGGCGACCGTGACCTTGTCGAAGTACTCGAAGGCCCGGGCGATCCCGGTCTGGTGGCGCAGCGCGGCCGCGGTGGCCGCGTCCGGCAGCAGCATCGGCGCGTAGATGGGGTGCGCGTCGCCGCCGGACACCTGGGCGGCGCGGCGGACGGCCTCGACCGAGCCGCGCTCGGCGGTCCCGGCGTCGTACACACCCGTCAGCTGCACCACCGTGCACGGCGGCAGCCGGTCCAGCGCCGCCGCCATGTGGATCGTGGACCGGCCCCAGGCCAGGCCCAGGACGTCCCCCTCGTTGACGAGCTCGCCGAGCAGGTCGGCGGCCACCTCTCCCAGGTTCTCGGGGTCGGGCGACTCCTCGACGTCGGCCGGGGACTCGACCACGACGGCGTGCCGGAGGCCGTAGCGGGCGCGGAGCGCGTCGGAGCGCTCGGCGTCCAGCTCGGCCGGCACGCGGATCTCGATGCGCACGAGATCCCGTTCGAGAGCGGTCTCCAGGACCCGGGCCACCTTGAAGCGGCTGACGCCGAACTCCTCCGCGATCTGGATCTTGGACTTGCCCTCGAGGTAGAAGCGGCGGGCCATGGCCGCCGCCTGCACCAGCTCAGCGGGTCCCATCCGCATGGCTGACCGGCCCGCCGACATACCCGACACGGCGATCTCCTCACTGCTGTTCACACT
This sequence comes from Streptomyces sp. NPDC017936, assembly GCF_044328485.1. Classification (NCBI taxonomy): domain Bacteria; kingdom Bacillati; phylum Actinomycetota; class Actinomycetes; order Kitasatosporales; family Streptomycetaceae; genus Streptomyces; species Streptomyces sp. NPDC017936. Next base: position 84,182 of record NZ_JBIRHK010000008.1, read on the forward strand.
CTGGATTCGCCGTTCATCCTTGCAGATCCGGCGCGGTCGATCAGCCCTGATGAGAGCCGTTCATGCAGCTGTGGCTCAGTGGTCGCACGCCCACGACGCCTTGGCGGTGGCCGCTTCCGCCTGCGTGCGCAGTACACGGACCGCTTCGGCCGGGTCCTCGGCCCCGTAGACCGCCGATCCGGCCACGAAGACGTCCGCGCCGGCCTCGGCGCACCGCTCGATCGTGGCGGCCGAGACGCCGCCGTCGACCTGGAGCCACAGCTGCAGGCCGTGCTTGCCGATCAGCTCGCGGGTGCGGCGGATCTTGGGGAGCATGATGTCGAGGAAGGCCTGGCCGCCGAAGCCCGGCTCCACCGTCATGATCAGCAGCATGTCGAGCTCGGGCAGCAGGTCCTCGAACGGCTCGATCGGCGTCGCGGGCTTCAGCGCCATGGAGGCACGGGCGCCCTTCGCCCGGATCTCGCGCGCCAGGCGCACCGGCGCCGCGGCCGCCTCGACGTGGAACGTCACGGAGGAGGCGCCCGCCTCGACGTACTGCGGGGCCCACCGGTCGGGGTCCTCGATCATCAGGTGGCAGTCCAGCGGGGTGTCCGTCGCACGGGCCAGCGACTCCACGACCGGCACCCCGAGCGTGAGGTTCGGGACGAAATGGTTGTCCATGACGTCGACGTGGAGCCAGTCGGCTCCCTCGACCGCCTTGGCCTCGTCCGCGAGGCGGGCGAAGTCGGCGGACAGGATGCTGGGGTTGATCTGCGCGGCCATGACCCAAGCCTGCCATGCCCGGTGGGGGTTGGCGGCATCGGTCCCGGATCGGTGCGGCCGGGGAACGGCGCGACCCGTGCGCGGCCGGTCGGGCGGCTGTCCGCGCCCCGGCCACGCGGGTACCGCGCACGGCCGGGGGTCCCGCACCGCGAGGGTCGCGGAACCGCAGGTCAGCCGGTCCGGCGGAGGATCGCCAGATACATCGCGTCGGTCCCGTGCAGATGCGGCCACAGCTGCACGTCGGGCCCCTCGCCGAGGGCCGGTACGCCGGGCAGCAGGGGCCGGGCGTCGATCAGCTCGGCCTCCGGGTGCTGCTTGAGGACGTCGGCGACGACGGCCCGGGTCTCGGCGAGGTGGGGCGAGCAGGTGGCGTATCCGACGACGCCCCCGACCCGTACGGACTCCAGCGCGGTCCGCAGCAGCCCGCGCTGCAGGGGCCCGAAGCCGTCGAGGTCCTCCGGCCGGCGCCGCCAGCGCGCCTCGGGGCGCCGCCGCAGGGCGCCGAGCCCGGTGCAGGGCACGTCCATCAGCACGCGGTCGAAGGAGCCGGGCCGCCACGGCGGACGGGTCCCGTCGGCGGCGATGACCTGGTAGGGCCCGGGGTTGCCGTCGAGGGCCCTGGCCACGAGCCCGGCCCGGTGCGGCTGCTTCTCGGAGGCGAGCAGCACGGCGCCGCGCTGGGCCGCGAGGGCCGCCAGCAGCGCCGCCTTGCCGCCGGGCCCGGCGCATCCGTCGAGCCACCGCTCGTCGGGCCCGTCGAGCGGCGCGCCGGCCAGGGCCAGCGCCACCAGCTGGCTCCCCTCGTCCTGCACCCCCGCGCGTCCCTCCCGCACGGCCTCCACGGCCCCGGGCTCGCCGCCCTCCGTGAGCCGGACCGCGTACGGCGACCAACGCCCCGGCTCGGCGGCCTCCTCGCCCAGCAGTTCGTCGACCGTGGCCCGCCCGGGGCGGGCGACCAGGGTGACCTCCGGCCGCTCGTTGTCCGCCTCCAGCAGGTCCTCGATGCCGGCCCGCCCGCCGCCGAGGGAGTCCCACAGCGCGGAGACGACCCACCGCGGGTGCGAGTGCACCACGGCGAGGTGGTCCTCGGGGTCGTCGTCGTAAGGAGGCGCGACCCGCTCGATCCACGCGTCGAGGTCGTGCTGCGCGATCTTGCGCAGCACGGCGTTGACGAACTTGGCCCGCCCGTCGCCGAGCACCACCCGGGCCAGTTCGACGGAGGCGGAGACGGCGGCGTGCGTGGGGATCCGGGTCCCGAGCAGCTGGTGCGCCCCGAGGCCGAGCACGTCGAGCACGGGCGGGTCGACCTCGCGCAGCGGCCGGTCGACGCACGCGGCGATGATCGCGTCGTACGTCCCCTGCCGCCGCAGCGTGCCGTACACCAGCTCGGTGGCGAGCGCGGCGTCCCGCCCGTCGAAGTCCCCGCTCTCGCGCGCCTTGCGCAGCAGCGGCGGCAGCACCAGGTTGGCGTACGCGTCCCGCTCGTCCACGGCCCGCAGCGCCTCGAAGGCGAGGACGCGGACGGGGTCCTTCTTGGGCCGCCGGTGGGGCTTGCCGGTGGAACGCGGACGGGGAGGGCGGGGCTGGTCGCTCACGAAAAAGGTGCTCCGGATCGCAGGAAGGAAGACGCCCCCAGCGTACGTCGCACGGGTCGGGGGCCGTGCGGGACCGTCACGCCGCGGCTACGCCCCGACGCGCTCGCCGTCCGCGATCCGCACCCCGCGGGCCCAGTCGGCCGCCCGCATCGGCTTCTTGCCCTGCGCCTGCACCCACAGCAGCTCGACGGCGTACGAGCCGGTGCCGACGTGGACGCTGTTCTTGCCGACGGCCAGCGCGCCGGGGGCGAGGTCGTCGCGGCCCGGAACCGGCTGCACCTGGATCAGCTTCAGCCGCTCGCCCCGGAAGACCGTCCAGGCGCCGGGGGCGGGCGTGCACCCGCGCACCACCCGGTCCACGCGCAGCGCCGGGGCGCGCCAGTCGACGTGCGCGTCCTCGACGGTGATCTTCGGGGCGAGGGTGACGCCCTCGTTCGGCTGCGGCACGGCCTTCAGCGAGCCGTCCTCGATGCCGTCCATGGTGGCGGCGAGCAGCCCGGCGCCCGCGAACGCGAGCCGGGTCAGCAGGTCCCCGCTGGTGTCGGTGTGCCGGATCTCCTCCGTGACCGTCCCGTAGACCGGCCCGGAGTCGAGGCCCTCCTCGATGAGGAAGGTGGAGGCGCCGGTGATCTCGTCCCCCGCCATGATGGCGTGCTGGACGGGGGCCGCCCCGCGCCAGGCCGGCAGCAGCGAGAAGTGCAGGTTGACCCAGCCGTGGGCCGGGATGTCGAGGGCCGGCTTGGGCAGCAGGGCGCCGTAGGCGACGACGGGGCAGCAGTCCGGGGCGATCTCCTTGAGGCGCTCCAGGAACTCCGGCTCCCGCGGCCTGGCCGGCTTCAGCACCTCGATCCCGGCCTCCTCGGCCCGCTGGGCCACGGGAGACGCGACCAGCCTGCGCCCCCGCCCGGCCGGAGCGTCGGGCCGCGTGACGACGGCGGCCACGTCGTGCCGCCCGGAGGCGATCAGGGCGTCCAGAGCGGGAACGGCGACCTCGGGGGTACCGGCGAAGACGAGCTTCATGGGTGGGACGGGCCTCTCGGAGGGATCGGACGGCGGGCGACGCACAAGTTTATTGCGCCGGGAGGGGAAAGCCGCCGACGGCGCTGCTCCACGACGGGAGGCGGAAGAGGGCGAGGGCCGGAGGCCGGGCCGGGACCCCGCCGGAGGCCGGGCCGGGACCCCGCCGGACGCCGGGCCGGCACCCCCGCCGGGGGCATGGGCATATGCCCATACGCCCCCACACCGTGACCCGCGGAGCGAACCCGCGTTGGTCAAGAAAGAGTTGACCACACCGGACCGCTCCCCACAGCCGTCCGACCCTTTGTCTTCAACGCCGGTTCGAGAGGCTTGTTCATGGCCGACCACGCAACCCACGACGCCCAGGCCCGGGCCAGCCTGCACTTGCTGGTGCGGGACATCGAGCGGGTCCGCCGGCAGGTGGACGCGCTGCGTACCCTGACCGCTCAGTTGGGCAACGTCTACCGCCCGCGCCGCTCCGGCCCCTCCACGGGCTTCGTCGTCTACGGGCGCGCGCCCGCCCCCACGGTCCGCCTGGCGCAGGAGTTGCGGGACAGCGTCGAGACCCTGGTCACCGCGGCGGTCGACTTCGACCGCTCGCTCGGCTTCTCGTGGGACGCGGTGGGCTCCGCGCTCGGCGTCACCAAGCAGGCCGTCCACCGGCGCTACGGCTCCCGCCGCGCCGCGGCCCAGGCCGGCGCGGAGGCCGACCGCACGGCGGAGCAGCCGGGCACCCGCACGGTCAACGTCGGCGCCGGGATCGCCGCGGTGCCGACGGTCCCCGCCGCCCGCTCGATGCCGACCCAGCCGACGGCGGGCAGCCCGTCCCTGCGCGACGAGGCGAGGCCGTCGGCCGTCCCCGGCCCGCGCAACGGCTGACCCGGCCGGACCTCCGAACCGCCCCCTCGGCACCCGCCCGAGAGGGCAGCCGCATGCCGGGCCCCGCCACCGCGGCCACGAGCTCACCGGCACGGGCCGGACCGCACCGAGCGCGGGCACAGCACACCCGACACGGACACAGCACACCGGGCACGAGCACAGCCCGGGCCGACGGCGAGCGAGGTCCGCTCACCGCAAGCGAGGCCCGCCCGGTGCGCGCACAACCCACCGAGCACGAGCACAGCCCGGGCCGACGGCGAGCGAGGTCCGCTCACCGCAAGCGAGGCCCGCCCGGTGCGCGCACAGCACACCGAGCACGAGCCAGGCCTACTCGGTGCGAGCGAGGTCCGCTCACGGCAAGGAAGGCCCGCCCGGTGCGCGCACAACCCACCGGGCACGAGCACAGCCCGGGCCGACGGCGAGCGAGGTCCGCTCACGGCAAGCGGGGCCCGCCCGGTGCGGGCGCAACCCACTCGACGCGGGCCCACGCCGTGCGGACACCTCCCGCGGGGTGCGAGCGGCCCGCCTGCTGCCGCTGCGGGCGCTGCTCACCCGGAGCCGGCCTCACCCGGCCGGGCGGAACCAGCGCGGCCGACGGGATCCCCCGGTACCGGGTGTCCCGCCCCCCTGCCCGGCAGGTCTCCCACACGTCGGCCGGGCTGACCCGGCGTCGGACAGGTCCCGTCCGGTGTGCCGGGCAGGTCTCACCCGATGTCGGGCGGATCGATCCGCACCCACACCGGCGCTCCCCCGCTCCCCCGGGCCATCCGCGCGGCCTGCGCGGCCTTGAGGGCGGCGGCCAGCGCGGCCCCCCTCCCGGGCGGCACCCGGATCAGCGCCCGCTCCCACTGCTCGCCGGGCGGCGGCGCCCCCGGCCGCCGTGCCCGGCCCGCAGGGGTGACCGGCAGCGGCACGGGCCCCAGCACCTCGGCCTCCCGGGGCAGGTCCACGGTCCCCAGGAAGGCGGCCACGGCCTCCCCCTGCCCCGCCACCGCAGCCATCCGCGACACCGGCGGGAACCCCAGTTCGGCCCGCTCGGCGAGCTCCCGCACGGCATGGCCGACGGGATCCCACCGCACCAGCGCCTGCACCGGCCGCAGGGTCGGTTCGGCGACCACGACCACCGTCCCGCCCTCCCCCTGCGGCCGTACCAGCGAGGCGGCCGCGATCCACCGCCGCAGCGCGTCCTCGCCGGCCCGCAGGTCGGGCCGCGCGAGCATGGCCCAGCCGTCCAGCAGCAGGGCCGCCGCGTACCCGCCCTCGGCGACCGGCTCCGCGCCGGGCGTGCTCACGACGAGCGCGGGCGTCCCCGGCACGGTGTCCAGCACCTGCTCACGCCCCGACGTCCGCACCGGGACGGCGGGAAACGCCCGCCCCAGCTCCTCGGCGGTCCGCCGTGCCCCGACGACCTGCGCCCGCAGCCGGAAGCCCCCGCACTCCGGGCAGTGCCAGGCGCTCTCCTCCCGTCCGCACCACCCGCACGCCAGCGTCCCGCCGTCCCGCGCCTCCAACGGCCCGGAACAGTGCCGGCAGCGCGCCGGCGCCCGGCAGCCGGCGCACGCCATCCGCGGCACGTACCCCCGCCGCGGCACCTGGACGAGCACCGGCCCGTGCCGCAGCCCTTCCCGGACCGCCTGCCAGGCGAGCGTGGGCAGCCGGGCGGCCCGGGCCGCCTCGTCGCGCGCGAGGTCCTGGTCGCCCACGGTCCGCACCAGCGGAGCCGCACGCCGCACCTGCTCCCGGGCTGCGACCAGCGGCCGGGCCCATCCGCTCTCGACGAGCTGCGCGCCCTCGACGGTGCAGCTCCATCCCCCCAGGAGGAAGGCGCACCTGTCCTGCGCGGCCCGCAGCAGCAGCACGTCCCGCGCATGCGGCTGCGGGGCGTGCTGCTCGGCGTGGCTGTCGTCCCCGTCGTCCCAGACGGCCACCAGCCCGAGGTCCCGCACCGGCGCGAACATGGCGGCCCGCGTCCCGACGACGGCCCGCACCGACCCGCGCCGCACGGCGAGCCACTCCCGGTACCGCTTCTCCGGCCCGGCGTCGGCGGTGAGCAGCGCGTGCCGCCCCTCACCCAGCACACCGGTCAGCGCGCCGTCCACCCGGGCGGCGGCCCGTCCGTCGGGAACGACGACGAGGGCCCCGCGCCCGGAGGCCAGCGTCGCGGCGACGGCACGCGCCAGCTCCTCACTCCACTCGGGCCCGGGCAGCGCGTTCCACACGGCCCGCGGGGACGCCCCCGACGCCAGTGCCCGCAGGAAGACGTCCCCGCGCTCGTACCGCACCCAGGTTCCCGGCGCCGGCGGCCCCGGCGGGGGCAGCGGCGCGGGCGAGGGCCGCTGCTCGGCCCGGGCGCTGCGCGGCGGCACGGCCAGCTGCAGCACGTCCGCCAGGCTCCCCGCGTACCGGTCGGCGACGGCCCGCGCCAGCCCCAGCAGCTCGGGGCCCAGCACCGGCTCCGGCGACACCACCTGGGCGAGGGCGGCCAGCGGCCCGGAGTAGTCGGACGCGGCGAGCCGCTCGACCAGGAACCCGTCGATGAGCCCCCCGCCCTCGCGCCGCCCCTCACGCACCCGCCCGCGCCCGGCCCCGAAGCGCACCCGCACCCGCACCCCCGGCTGGGCGTCGGCGTCCAGCTCGGCCGGCACCGCGTAGTCGAAGTACCGGTCGAGATGCAGCGCTCCCTTGTCGACCAGCACCCGCGCGACCGGCAACCGCTCGGCCAGGGCGGCCCCCCGCCACGTCCGCGGCTTGGCCCGGGGCACCTTGGCCTGCCGCACGCTCTCCCGGATCAGCGCGAGCTGCTCCGGCGGCGCCCCCTCCCCGCCACCGCCCCCCTGCCCGTTCTCGCTGCTCACGCCTTGCATTCTTCCAAACGCCACTGACAACGGCCCCGACCCGGCCGGCCGCCGCCACCGTGCGGCTCCGCTGGTCGCGGACGCGGGCGAGGTCCTCGCGCGCACCGCGGCCGCAGGCCCGGGAGCCGCCGCGCGCCCGTCAGCGCCGCGGGCCGGTACGACACCGAGGCCCGGCGCCCCCGAAGGGGTGCCGGGCCTCGGGCACCAGCTGTCGCGGCGGGACTTACAGCCCCGCGGCCTCCCGCAGGGCGTCCACGCGGTCGGTGCGCTCCCAGGTGAAGTCGGGCAGCTCACGGCCGAAGTGGCCGTACGCGGCGGTCTGGGCGTAGATCGGGCGGAGCAGGTCGAGGTCGCGGATGATCGCGGCCGGACGCAGGTCGAAGACCTCGTCGATGGCCTTCTCGATCTTCTCCGGGTCGATCGTGTGGGTGCCGAAGGTCTCGACGAACAGGCCCACCGGCTCGGCCTTGCCGATCGCGTACGCGACCTGCACCTCGCAGCGCGCGGCCAGCCCCGCGGCGACCACGTTCTTGGCGACCCAGCGCATCGCGTACGCCGCCGAGCGGTCCACCTTGGACGGGTCCTTGCCGGAGAAGGCGCCGCCGCCGTGCCGGGCGAAACCGCCGTAGGTGTCGATGATGATCTTGCGACCGGTCAGGCCGGCGTCGCCCATCGGGCCGCCGATCTCGAAGCGGCCGGTGGGGTTGACCAGCAGGCGGTAGTTCTCGGTGTCGAGCTTGATGCCCTCGTCGAGGAGCGCCCTCAGCTCCGGCTCCACCACGAACTCGCGGATGTCGGGCGCCAGCAGGGACTCCAGGTCGATGTCCGACGCGTGCTGCGAGGACACCACGACCGTGTCCAGACGGACCGCCTTGTCACCGTCGTACTCGATGGTGACCTGCGTCTTTCCGTCCGGACGCAGGTAGGGGATGGTGCCGTTCTTGCGGACGTCCGACAGGCGCTTGGACAGGCGGTGCGCCAGGAAGATCGGCAGCGGCATCAGCGTCGGCGTCTCGTCGGACGCGTAGCCGAACATCAGGCCCTGGTCACCGGCGCCCTGCCGGTCCAGCTCGTCGTCGTCGCCCTCCACCCGGGACTCGTACGCCGTGTCGACACCCTGGGCGATGTCCGGGGACTGCGCGCCGATGGACACCGACACGCCGCAGGAGGCGCCGTCGAAGCCCTTCTTCGAGGAGTCGTAGCCGATCTCGAGGATCTTGTCGCGCACGAGCTGGGGAATCGGCGCGTACGCCGCGGTGGTGACCTCACCGGCCACGTGCACCAGACCGGTCGTGATCAGGGTCTCGACGGCGACGCGGGACGTCGGGTCCTCACGCAGCAGCGCGTCGAGGATGGTGTCGCTGATCTGGTCAGCGATCTTGTCGGGGTGACCCTCGGTCACGGACTCCGAAGTGAACAGGCGACGGGACACAACGCTCCCTGGGGTTGCAGCGGCTGCTGGCTGATCATTGGCGGACGCGACGGGAGCTGCGCCCGGCGTCGTCCGGGAACAGTTTATCGGTCGAGCCCGACCACCGGCCCACCCGTCTCGCCTCTCGGGAGCGCTGTGACCTGCGGCACGGGCATTCTGCCGAATGCCCAGTGCCGTTGGCCAGGGTCGCCACGCCCGAATCGAGCGGCGTACGAGGGAACGGCGAGCGCATCAAACAGTCAGCTCAGCCGTGCCGTCACCAGGTCCCACACGATTTCGGCCAGGGCTTCCTTGGGCCCGTGCGGCACCGGGGTCTCGCTGCCGTCGGCGCCCAGTACGACGGCCTCGTTCTCCTCCGAGCCGAAGGTCCTGCGCTCCCCCACCTCGTTCACCACCAGCAGATCGCACCCCTTGCGGCGCAGTTTCGTCCGGCCGTTGGCGAGGACGTCGTCCGTCTCCGCGGCGAAGCCGACGACCACCTGTCCGGGGCGGGCGCGGTCGGCGGAGAGCTCCGCGAGGATGTCCGGATTCCGTACGAGGACGATCGGGTCGGGGTCCTGTCCGTCCTTCTTCTTGATCTTGCCGGCGGCGTAGGTCTCCGGCCGGAAGTCGGCCACGGCCGCCGCCATCACGACCGCGTCGGCGTCGGCGGCCGCCTTCAGCACCGCCTCGCGCAGCTGCACGGCCGTCCCGGCCCGCACGACGTCGACGCCCGCGGGGTCGGGCAGGCCGGTGTTCGCCGCGATCAGCGTGACCCGGGCGCCCCGGGCGGCGGCGGTGCGGGCGAGGGCGTAGCCCTGCTTGCCGGAGGAACGGTTGCCCAGGAAGCGGACGGGGTCGAGGGGCTCACGGGTGCCGCCGGCGCTCACGACGACGTGCCGGCCGGCGAGGTCGGGCTCGCGCACGCCCCTGGCCAGCACACGGCGGCAGATCTCGAAGATCTCGGCGGGGTCGGGCAGCCGTCCCTTGCCGGTGTCGACGCCGGTGAGGCGGCCGACGGCCGGCTCGATCACGACGGCGCCGCGGCGGCGCAGCGTCGCCACGTTCTCCTGGGTGGCCGGGTGCTCCCACATCTCCGTGTGCATCGCCGGGGCGAAGACGACCGGGCAGCGGGCGGTGAGCAGGGTGTTCGTCAGCAGGTCGTCGGCCAGTCCGTGGGCGGCCTTCGCGAGCATGTCCGCGGTGGCGGGGGCGACGACCACCAGGTCGGCCTGCTGGCCGGTGCGGACGTGGGGGACCTCGTGCACGTCGTCCCAGACCTCCGTGGAGACCGGGTGCCCCGAGAGGGCGGACCAGGTCGCGGCGCCGACGAAGTGCAGCGCGGAGGCGGTGGGCACGACCCGCACGTCATGGCCGGATTCCGTCAGTCTGCGCAGCAGCTCACAGGCCTTGTAGGCGGCGATGCCACCGCTGACCCCCAGAACGACCTTCGGCTTGTCCACCGTCTCTCCCCGGACCTCGGAAAACGTACGCCGCGGCTCTCCCGGCGCATGTGTCCATGCTGCACCACGGCAGGGACGACCCCGCACCCCCGAGCAGACCACAGGCCCGGCAGTCGTGCTGCCGGGCCTGTGGAAAAACCACTTGCAAGCTGAAAATACTACTGAGCCGGTCCCTCGATGGCCTCGGACGTCAGCAGCCCCGCGTTGATCTCGCGGAGAGCGATCGAGAGCGGCTTCTCGTGGACGTGGGTGTCGACGAGCGGACCGACGTACTCGAGGAGGCCCTCACCGAGCTGCGAGTAGTACGCGTTGATCTGACGGGCCCGCTTGGCCGCGTAGATCACGAGGCTGTACTTCGAGTCGGTGGCCTCGAGGAGCTCGTCGATCGGCGGGTTGATGATGCCCTCGGGCGCGGAGATGGAAGAGGACACGCTCTACCTTCCGATGGATGGGAAAAGAATGGCCGTGATCACACGGTACGGATCACGCTGACCGCGATCACACAACATCCGTCAAGGCTAGCAGCTCACGCGCCACGTCCTCGACGGAGGTGTTGACCAGGGTCACGTCGAACTCCGGCTCGGCCGCCAGTTCGACCTTCGCCGCCTCCAGGCGGCGCTCGATCACCTCGGGCGGCTCGGTGCCCCGCCCGGTGAGCCTGCGCACCAGTTCCTCCCAGGAGGGGGGAGCCAGGAACACCAGCTGGGCCTCGGGCATGGACTCACGGACCTGCCGCGCGCCCTGGAGGTCGATCTCCAGGAGGACGGGCTCGCCCGCCTCCAGCCGCTCCAGCACGGCGGCCCGCGGAGTGCCGTAGCGGTTGCCGGCGAACTCGGCCCACTCCAGCAGTTCGCCGTTGGCGATCAGCTTGTCCATCTCGTCGTCGGTGACGAAGAAGTAGTGGACTCCGTGCTGCTCGCCGGGGCGGGGTGTGCGGGTCGTCGCCGACACCGAGAGCCAGAGCTCGGGGTGTTCCTTGCGCATATGGGCGACGACCGTGCTCTTGCCGACCCCGGAGGGGCCGGAGAGCACGGTCAGCCGCGGACGTGCGTCCGGGGGTTCGGGGGTCGTCCCCCGGGGTGTTACTGCCATGCAGCGATTATTCCAGTTGTCCCGCGGTGCCCGGGACTCTCCGCCCGGAGCACCCCGGACTCACTTGGCGGTGTCGCCGAACTCACGCTCCAGGGACGCGATCTGGTTGGACCCGAGGCCGCGCACGCGACGGCTCTCGGAGATGCCGAGTCGCTCCATGATCTGCTTGGCGCGGACCTTGCCCACGCCGGGAAGGGACTCGAGCAGTGCGGAGACCTTCATCTTGCCGATGACGTCGTTCTCCTGGCCCTGCTTGATGACCTCGTGAAGGGAGGCGCCGGAGTGCTTCAGTCGATTCTTGACCTCGGCCCGCTCCCGGCGAGCCGCGGCGGCCTTTTCGAGCGCGGCTGCGCGCTGTTCGGGGGTAAGGGGCGGAAGAGCCACGCCTACGTCACCTCGGATGTCGAACTGTCGGATACGGACCGGTGAGGAACCTAGTCGCCCCACACCTGGGGAGCCACGAGCAACACGCTTGCCCGTTCACTCTCCGTCGGAGACTAGCGGCCAACTCAGCCAGAGTCAGCGAGAACAGCGGAAAAGTCCTGGTCAGCCTCCGCCAGGACGGATATTTAGGACATAATGCCCCGGATTTGAGAATGTATCCAGGCTCAAGCCGGCCCCCGGCCGCCCGCCGGAACCCCCGGTCGGGCGGCCGGCCGGACTCAGCCGGCCGCGACCGCGGCCCTGACCTCTTCCGCGAACCGCTCCGCGGCGTCACGCAGAGCGACGACGTCGGGACCGTGGCGCAACACTCCACGGCTCACGTTCGGCACGACGTTGCGCACCGCCGCCCCGAAGACACGGCGGAGGTCGCCCGCGGTCGCCCCCTGCGCCCCGATGCCGGGCGCGAGGAGGGGGCCGTTGATGTCGAGGTCGTACGTAGACAGGTCGCCCAGCGTGGCGCCGACGACCGCGCCGAAGGAGCCCAGCGGCTCCTCCCCCGCGTTCTCGGCGGCCAGGTGGGCCAGCATCGTCGCGCCCACGGTCCGCCCGTCGGCCCGCACCGCGTGCTGCACCTCGCCGCCCTCCGGGTTGGAGGTCAGCGCCAGCACGAACAGCCCGGCGCCGCTCTCGCGCGCCAGCGCGACCGCCGGGCTGAGCGAGCCGTACCCGAGGTACGGCGAGACGGTGAGGGCGTCCGAGAACAGCGGGGCGTCCTTGTGCAGGAACGACTCGGCGTACGCGGCCATGGTGGAGCCGATGTCGCCGCGCTTGGCGTCCATCACCACCAGGGCCCCGGCGGCCCGCGCCTCGGCGACCGACTTCTCCAGGACGGCGACGCCCCGCGAGCCGAACCGCTCGAAGAAGGCGCTCTGCGGCTTCAGGACGGCCACCCGGTCGGCCATCGCCTCGACGACCGTCCGGCTGAACCGCTCCAGGCCGGCGACGTCGTCGTTCAGGCCCCATTCGGCCAGCAGGGACGCGTGCGGGTCGATCCCGACGCAGAGCGGGCCGCGCTCGTCCATGGCCCGGCGCAGGCGCGCGCCGAAGGGCTCCAGGGTCATGCCGTGCTCCTCACGTCGGCGCCGACGGCGTCGGCCAGGGTGGCGTACGGGCTCGTGCGCAGGCGTGCGGCGAGGCCCTTGTGGATCGCCCGGGCCCAGAAGGGCCCTTCGTAGACGAAGGCGCTGTAGCCCTGGACGAGCGTGGCGCCGGCGAGGATGCGCTGCCAGGCGTCCTCGGCGTTCTCGACGCCGCCGACGCCCACGAGGGTGATGCGGTCGCCCACGCGCGCGTAGAGGCGGCGCAGCACCTCCAGGGAGCGCGCCTTCAGCGGCGCGCCGGACAGTCCGCCGGTCTCCTCGACCAGGGCGGGGTCGGACCGCAGGCCGAGGCCCTCACGCGCGATGGTGGTGTTCGTGGCGATGATGCCGTCCAGGCCGAGCTCGACGGCCAGGTCGGCGACCGCGTCGACGTCCTCGTCGGCGAGGTCCGGGGCGATCTTGACGAGCAGCGGCACCCGGCGCGTGGTGACCGTGCGGTCGGCGGCCTCGCGGACGGCGCTCAGCAGCGGGCGCAGCGACTCGGTGGCCTGGAGGTTGCGCAGTCCCGGCGTGTTCGGCGAGGAGACGTTCACGACGAGGTAGTCGGCGTACGGCGCGAGCCGCTCGGCCGACTTCACGTAGTCGAGGACGGCCTCGGCCTCCGGGACGACCTTGGTCTTGCCGATGTTGACGCCCACGACCGTCCTGAAGACGGGCTCGCGGGAGGCCAGGCGGGCGGCGACCGCCAGGGAACCCTCGTTGTTGAAGCCCATGCGGTTGATCAGCGCCCGGTCCGGCACCAGCCGGAAGAGCCGCTTCCTGGGATTGCCGGGCTGCGGCTCCCCGGTGACCGTGCCGATCTCGACGTGGTCGAAGCCCAGCATCGACATGCCGTCGACGGCGACGGCGTTCTTGTCGAAGCCGGCGGCGAGTCCGAAGGGGCCGTGCATGCGCAGCCCGAAGGCCTCCGTGCGCAGCTCCTTGTGGCGGGGGGCGAGGGCGGCCGCGGCGAAGGTGCGCAGCACGGGGACGCGGGCGGCGAGGCGGATCCACCGGAAGGCCAGGTGGTGGGCCTGCTCCGGATCCATCCGGGCGAACACCAGACGGAAGAAAAGCTTGTACATCTCAGACGTGTCCTCATACGGAGGGGGACACCGTTTCCGGTGTCCCCCTCGTGGGCTGCTAGTCGCGGGCCGCGGTCAGGTGTTCCGCGTGTTCCTGGAGCGAGCGGACGCCCACGTCGCCGTGGTTGAGGGCGTCGATGCCCTGGACGGCGGCGGCGAGCGCCTGGACCGTCGTCAGGCACGGCACGGACCGCGCCACGGCCGCCGTGCGGATCTCGTAGCCGTCGAGGCGGCCGCCGGTGCCGTACGGGGTGTTGACGATGAGGTCGACCTCGCCGTCGTGGATGAGCTGGACGATGGTCTTCTCGCCGTTCGGGCCGGTGCCCTCGGACTGCTTGCGCACGACGGTGGCGTTGATGCCGTTGCGCTTGAGGACCTCGGCGGTGCCGGAGGTGGCGAGCAGCTCGAAGCCGTGGGCGACCAGCTCGCGCGCCGGGAAGATCATCGAGCGCTTGTCGCGGTTGGCGACCGAGATGAACGCGCGGCCCTTGGTCGGCAGCGGCCCGTAGGCGCCCGCCTGCGACTTGGCGTACGCCGTGCCGAAGACCGAGTCGATGCCCATGACCTCGCCGGTGGAGCGCATCTCCGGGCCGAGGACGGTGTCGACGCCGCGGCCGGAGGTGTCGCGGAAGCGGGTCCACGGCATCACGGCCTCCTTGACGGAGATCGGCGCGTCCAGCGGCAGTTCGCCGCCGTCGCCGGTGGCCGGGAGCAGACCCTCGGCGCGCAGCTCGGCGACGGTCGCGCCCAGGGAGATCCGGGCGGCGGCCTTCGCCAGCGGCACCGCGGTCGCCTTCGAGGTGAAGGGGACCGTGCGGGACGCGCGCGGGTTGGCCTCCAGGACGTAGAGGATGTCGCCGGCCATCGCGAACTGGATGTTGATCAGGCCGCGCACGCCGACGCCCTTGGCGATGGCCTCGGTCGAGGCGCGCAGGCGCTTGATGTCGAAGCCGCCGAGCGTGATCGGGGGCAGGGCGCACGCCGAGTCGCCGGAGTGGATGCCGGCCTCCTCGATGTGCTCCATGACACCGCCGAGGTAGAGCTCCTCGCCGTCGTAGAGCGCGTCGACGTCGATCTCGATGGCGTCGTCGAGGAAGCGGTCGACGAGGACCGGCCGGGTGGGGCTGATCTCGGTCGACTCGGCGATGTAGGAGGACAGCCGGGTCTCGTCGTAGACGATCTCCATGCCGCGGCCGCCGAGGACGTACGACGGCCGCACGAGGACCGGGTAGCCGATCTCGTCCGCGATGGCCTTGGCCTCGGCGAAGGTGGTGGCCGTGCCGTGCTTCGGGGCCGGCAGGCCCGCCTCGGCGAGCACCTGTCCGAAGGCGCCCCGGTCCTCGGCGGCGTGGATGGCCTCCGGGGAGGTGCCGACGATCGGCACGCCGTTGTCCTTCAGCGCCTGCGCGAGGCCCAGCGGCGTCTGGCCGCCGAGCTGGACGACGACGCCGGCGATCGGGCCGGCCTGCGCCTCGGCGTGGACGATCTCCAGCACGTCCTCGAGCGTGAGCGGCTCGAAGTACAGCCGGTCGGAGGTGTCGTAGTCGGTGGAGACGGTCTCCGGGTTGCAGTTGACCATCACGGTCTCGTACCCGGCGTCGGACAGCGCGAAGGAGGCGTGGACGCAGGAGTAGTCGAACTCGATGCCCTGGCCGATGCGGTTCGGGCCGGAGCCCAGGATGATGACGGCCGGCTTCTCGCGCGGCGCGACCTCGCTCTCCTCGTCGTAGGAGGAGTAGAAGTACGGCGTCTTCGCGGCGAACTCGGCGGCGCAGGTGTCGACCGTCTTGTAGACCGGGCGGACGCCGAGGGAGTGCCGGACCTCGCGGACGACGTCCTCGCGCAGTCCGCGGATCTCGGCGATCTGGAGGTCGGAGAAGCCGTGCCGCTTGGCCTCGGCGAGCAGTTCGGCGTCCAGGCGGTCGGCGGCGGCCAGCTCGTCGGCGATCTCCTTGATCAGGAAGAGCTGGTCGACGAACCAGGGGTCGATCTTCGTGTAGTCGAAGACCTCCTCCGGGGTGGCGCCCGCGCGGATGGCCCGCATGACGGTGTTGATCCGGCCGTCGGTGGGCCGGACGGCCTCGCGCAGCAGCTCGTCCTTGTCGCCGGGGTCGCCGACGAAGGTGAACTGGCTGCCCTTCTTCTCCAGCGAGCGCAGCGCCTTCTGGAAGGCCTCGGTGAAGTTGCGGCCGATGGCCATGGCCTCGCCGACCGACTTCATGGTCGTGGTCAGCGTGGAGTCGGCCTGCGGGAACTTCTCGAAGGCGAAGCGCGGGGCCTTGACGACCACGTAGTCGAGCGTCGGCTCGAAGGAGGCCGGGGTCTCCTGCGTGATGTCGTTCGGGATCTCGTCGAGGGTGTAGCCGACGGCGAGCTTGGCGGCGATCTTGGCGATGGGGAAGCCGGTCGCCTTGGAGGCGAGCGCCGAGGACCGCGACACACGCGGGTTCATCTCGATGACGATGACCCGGCCGTCCTCGGGGTTCACCGCGAACTGGATGTTGCAGCCGCCGGTGTCGACGCCGACCTCGCGGATGACGGCGATGCCGATGTCGCGCAGGATCTGGTACTCGCGGTCGGTGAGCGTCATCGCGGGGGCGACGGTGATCGAGTCGCCGGTGTGGACGCCCATCGGGTCGAAGTTCTCGATGGAGCAGACGACCACGACGTTGTCGTGCTTGTCGCGCATCAGCTCCAGCTCGTACTCCTTCCAGCCGAGGATGGACTCCTCCAGGAGCACCTCGGTGGTCGGGGAGAGCGTGAGGCCCTGGCCGGCGATGCGGCGCAGCTCCTCCTCGTCGTGGGCGAAGCCGGAGCCGGCGCCGCCCATGGTGAAGGACGGGCGGACGACGACCGGGTAGCCGCCGAGGGTGTCGACGCCCTCGAGGACGTCGTCCATGGAGTGGCAGATCACCGAGCGGGCGGACTCGCCGTGCCCGATCTTGCGGCGGACCTCCTCCACGACCTCCTTGAACTGGTCGCGGTCCTCGCCCTTGTGGATGGCGGCCACGTTGGCGCCGATCAGCTCGACGCCATACTTCTCCAGGACGCCGTTCTCGTGCAGCGAGATGGCGGTGTTGAGGGCCGTCTGGCCGCCCAGGGTGGGCAGCAGGGCGTCGGGCCGCTCCTTGGCGATGATCTTCTCGACGAACTCCGGGGTGATCGGCTCGACGTAGGTGGCGTCGGCGATCTCCGGGTCGGTCATGATCGTCGCCGGGTTGGAGTTGACGAGGACGACGCGCAGGCCCTCGGCGCGCAGGACGCGGCACGCCTGGGTGCCGGAGTAGTCGAACTCGGCGGCCTGGCCGATGACGATCGGGCCGGAGCCGATGACCAGGACGGACTGGATATCGGTGCGCTTAGGCACGCTGGCCCTCCATCAGGGATACGAAGCGGTCGAACAGGTAGGCGGCGTCGTGCGGGCCGGCGGCCGCTTCGGGGTGGTACTGGACGGAGAAGGCCGGCTGGTCGAGCAGCTGGAGCCCCTCCACGACGTCGTCGTTCAGGCAGACGTGGGAGACCTCGGCGCGGCCGAACTTGGTCTCGCTGACCTTGTCGAGCGGCGCGTCCACGGCGAAGCCGTGGTTGTGCGCGGTGACCTCGACCTTGCCGGTCGTACGGTCCTGGACCGGCTGGTTGATGCCGCGGTGGCCGTACTTCAGCTTGTAGGTGCCGAAGCCGAGGGCGCGGCCGAGGATCTGGTTGCCGAAGCAGATGCCGAACAGGGGCGTCCTGCGCTCCAGCACCTCGGTCATCAGCGCGACCGGGCCGTCGGCGGTGGCCGGGTCGCCGGGGCCGTTGGAGAAGAACACGCCGTCGGGGTCCACGGCGTACACCTCGTCCGCGGTGGCCGTCGCCGGCAGGACGTGCACCTCGATGCCGCGCTCGGCCATGCGGTGCGGGGTCATGCCCTTGATGCCGAGGTCGATCGCGGCCACGGTGAACCGCTTCTCGCCGACCGCCGGGACGACGTACGCCTCCTGGGTGGCGACCTCCTCGTAGAGGCTCGCGCCCTTCATGTGCGGCTGGGACTGCACGCGCGCGACGAGCTCGGTCTCGGGGCCGAGGGCCTCGCCGGAGAAGATGCCGGCGCGCATGGAGCCGCGCTCGCGCAGGTGGCGGGTGAGCGCCCGGGTGTCGATGCCGGAGATGCCGACGACGCCCTGGGCGGCCAGCTCGTCGTCGAGGGAGCGCTTGGCGCGCCAGTTGGAGGGCACGCGCGCGGGGTCGCGCACGACGTAGCCGGAGACCCAGATGCGGCCTGACTCGTCGTCCTCGTCGTTCCAGCCGGTGTTGCCGATCTGCGGGGCGGTCGCCACGACGATCTGACGGTCGTACGACGGATCGGTCAGGGTCTCCTGGTAGCCGGTCATGCCGGTGGAGAACACCGCCTCGCCGAAGGTCTCCCCCACGGCCCCGTAGGCGCGGCCGTGGAAGACCCGGCCGTCCTCCAGGACGAGTACGGCGGGAGCCGCCTTGTGCCTCTGGGAGGCGGTCCCCTGGATGGAGGTCGTCATCGTTCGGCGCCTTCCCTGGTGGTTGTTTCGATCATGGAGTTGATGGCGTCGACCCACTCGCCGTGCTCGGCCGCGTGGTCCGAGCGGAAACCGGAGTCGATCAGTTTGTCGCCGTGCGCCCAGGTCACCACGAGCAGTCCGCCCTCGGTGAGGACCTTGCCGGCGATGCCCTTGCCGAGCACGGCCTCGCGCAGGGCTCCGGCCGGGATGAAGAAGTCGGCCGCCCCGGGGCGTACGACGTCCAGTCCCGCGTCGGTCAGCGTGAGCTCGACCCGGCTTCGGGTGCCCAGGCCGTGCGCCACGATGCGGTCGAGCCACTGTCCGGCGGTGGTGGAGCCGTGGTAGCGGCCGCTCATGGTCAGTCTGGCGGGACCGGGGTCGTCCGGCGCGCCAGGCAGCTCGGGCAGATCGCCCTGGAGGGTGCCGCGCCACTTCCAGCCCTCGCGCATCAGCCAGTAGACGAGCGCGACGAACAGGGCGAGGCCGACGACCCAGCCGATGCGGGCGGCCCAGTCGGTCACTTCGGCCGATTCCTTCTCGGCCGCGAGCAGGATTACAGGTGTCACGTGAGCTTCCCGTCGACGAGCGTGGCCTTGCCCCGGAGCCAGGTGTGCGTCACACGGCCCGGCAGCTCACGCCCCTCGTACGGGGTGTTGCGGCTGCGCGAGGCGAAGCCCGCGGGGTCCACCGACCCACGGTATGCCGTGTCGACGAGCGTGAGGTTGGCGGGCTCACCTGCCGAGACGGGACGCCCGTGGCCCTTCGCCCGGCCGATCCGCGCCGGCTGGAAGGACATGCGGTCGGCGACCCCGGCCCAGTCGAGGAGCCCGGTCTCCACCATGGTCTCCTGGACCACCGACAGCGCGGTCTCCAGGCCGACCATGCCCATGGCGGCCGCGGCCCACTCGCAGTCCTTGTCCTCGTGCGGGTGGGGGGCGTGGTCGGTGGCGACGATGTCGATGGTGCCGTCGGCGAGCGCCTCGCGCAGCGCGAGCACGTCACGCTCGGTGCGCAGCGGCGGGTTGACCTTGTAGACCGGGTTGTAGCTGCGCACCAGCTCGTCGGTGAGGAGCAGGTGGTGCGGGGTGACCTCGGCGGTGACCCGGATGCCGCGGGACTTCGCCCAGCGGACGATCTCGACCGACCCGGCGGTCGACAGGTGGCAGATGTGGACGCGGGAGCCGACGTGCTCGGCGAGCAGGACGTCCCGGGCGATGATCGACTCCTCGGCGACGGCCGGCCAGCCGCCGAGACCGAGCTCGGCGGAGACGACGCCCTCGTTCATCTGGGCGCCCTCGGTCAGCCGCGGCTCCTGCGCGTGCTGGGCGACGACCCCGTCGAAGGCCTTCACGTACTCCAGCGCCCGCCGCATGATCACGGCGTCGTCGACGCACTTGCCGTCGTCGGAGAAGACGGTGACGCCGGCCGCCGACTCGTGCATGGCGCCCAGCTCGGCGAGCTTCCTGCCCTCCAGGCCGACGGTGACGGCGCCGATGGGCTGCACGTCGCAGTAGCCGTGCTCCTGCCCGAGCCGGTAGACCTGCTCGACGACGCCGGCGGTGTCGGCGACCGGGAAGGTGTTGGCCATGGCGAACACGGCCGTGTAGCCGCCGGAGGCAGCCGCGCGGGTGCCGGTCAGGACGGTCTCGGAGTCCTCGCGGCCGGGCTCGCGCAGATGGGTGTGCAGGTCGACCAGGCCCGGCAGCAGCACCTTGCCGCCGGCCTCCACGACCTCGGCGCCCCCGGCGGACAGCCCGCTGCCCACGGCCTCGACGACCTCGCCGTCGATCAGGACGTCCTGCGGCTCGCCGCCCAGCACCCTCGCACCACGGATCAGGATCTTGCTCATGGTCGCTTACTTCTCCTCGGTGGTACCGGTGGTACGGGCGTGGCTGACGGCGGGTTCGTTCCCGCCCAGGAGCAGGTACAGGACGGCCATGCGGATGGACACGCCGTTGGCGACCTGCTCGACGACGGTGCAGCGGTCGGAGTCGGCGACCTCGGCGGTGATCTCCATGCCGCGGACCATGGGCCCGGGGTGCATCACGATCGCGTGCTCGGGCATCCGCGCCATGCGGTCGCCGTCCAGGCCGTAGCGGCGGGAGTACTCCCGCTCGGTGGGGAAGAACGCCGCGTTCATCCGCTCGCGCTGGACGCGCAGCATCATCACCGCGTCGGACTTGGGGAGCGTGCTGTCGAGGTCGTAGGAGACCTCGCAGGGCCAGGTCTCGACGCCGACCGGCACCAGGGTGGGCGGGGCGACGAGGGTGACCTCGGCGCCGAGGGTGTGCAGCAGGTCGACGTTGGAGCGGGCGACCCGGCTGTGCAGGACGTCTCCGACGAGGGTGATGCGCTTGCCGGACAGGTCCCGGCCCAGCCCCGCGTCCCGGCCGACGAGCCGGCGGCGCATGGTGAAGGCGTCGAGCAGGGCCTGGGTGGGGTGCTGGTGGGTGCCGTCACCGGCGTTGACGACGGCCGCGTCGATCCAGCCGGAGTTGGCCAGGCGGTAGGGGGCGCCGGAGGCGCCGTGCCGGATGACGACGGCGTCGACGCCCATCGCCTCCAGCGTCTGGGCGGTGTCCTTCAGGGACTCGCCCTTGGAGACGCTGGACCCCTTGGCGGAGAAGTTGATGACGTCCGCGGACAGGCGCTTCTCGGCGGCCTCGAACGAGATCCGGGTGCGCGTGGAGTCCTCGAAGAAGAGGTTGACGATGGTGCGGCCGCGCAGGGTCGGCAGCTTCTTGATGGGCCGGTCGGCGACTCGGGCCATCTCCTCGGCGGTGTCGAGGATGTGGACGGCGTCGTCGCGGGTGAGGTCGGCGGCCGAGATGAGATGACGCTGCATCTGTCAGGCTCCGTAAGACATTCGGGAGTTTTCGGGCATGCGGGCGCATGGCGGCACGCACGCGGGGGCGTACGCCGGACTGCTACTGCTGCGCGCCCGGAGCGGTCCGCTGCGCACCGAGCAGCACGGTGTCGCGACCGTCCTCCTCGGCGAGCTGGACCTTGACCGTCTCCCGCAGCGACGTGGGGAGGTTCTTGCCGACGTAGTCGGCGCGGATGGGCAGTTCGCGGTGGCCGCGGTCGACGAGGACCGCGAGCTGCACCGCGCGCGGGCGCCCGATGTCGTTCAGGGCGTCGAGGGCGGCGCGGATGGTGCGGCCGGAGAAGAGCACGTCGTCGACGAGGACGACCAGCTTGCCGTCGATGCCGTCACCGGGGATGTCGGTGCGGGCCAGCGCACGCGGCGGGTGCATGCGCAGGTCGTCGCGGTACATGGTGATGTCGAGGGAACCGACCGGGATCGTGCGGTCGGTGATCTGCCCGAGCTTGGCGGCGAGCCGCTGGGCGAGGAAGACGCCCCGGGTCGGGATGCCGAGGAGCACCACGTCGTCGGCGCCCTTGGCGCGTTCGACGATCTCGTGGGCGATGCGGGTCAGGACCCGCGCGATGTCGGGGCCCTCGAGAACGGGCCGCGCATCGGAGTGCTGCGGCTCGCGCCGCGTGTCCTGCTTGTCCATACGAAACGGACCTCCTTCTCCGCCTCACGGGACGGACCTTAAAGGACGTCGGAATTGCGCCATCCACGGTAGCAGGCCGGGAGGACACCCCTGATCACCCCCTCGGCGCAACCCGTCGGCGATACCACGGAAGCGTCGGTGTGGACCATTCGGCTTGACGCAGAAGAATCACGCTGCGTAACCTCACAGTGAGTTACCAACCGCGCGGCATGGAACTACGCCGGCCGCGTCGACCCAGTGCCGGGGAGCCATATGTCCAGCGAATACGCCAAACAGCTCGGGGCCAAGCTCCGGGCGATCCGCACCCAGCAGGGCCTTTCCCTCCACGGTGTCGAGGAGAAGTCCCAGGGACGCTGGAAGGCGGTCGTGGTCGGTTCGTACGAGCGCGGCGACCGCGCCGTGACCGTGCAGCGCCTTGCGGAGCTGGCCGATTTCTACGGCGTCCCGGTGCAGGAACTGCTGCCGGGCACCACCCCGGGCGGCGCCGCGGAGCCCCCGCCGAAGCTGGTCCTGGACCTCGAGCGGCTGGCCCACGTGCCGGTCGAGAAGGCGGGCCCCCTGCAGCGGTACGCGGCGACGATCCAGTCGCAGCGCGGTGACTACAACGGCAAGGTGCTCTCGATCCGCCAGGACGACCTGCGCACGCTCGCCGTCATCTACGACCAGTCGCCGTCGGTCCTGACCGAGCAGCTGATCAGCTGGGGCGTGCTGGACGCGGACGCGCGTCGCGCCGTCTCCCACGAGGAGAGCTGAGCACCGCGGCGTCTCAGCAGAAACGTGCCGCCGGGGCGGCCGGGCCAGGAGGGTTCCGGCCGCCCCGGCGGCGTTGTGGGGGCGTGTGAGCCCCTGGGGGCACGAAGATGCCGAAGGGCCCGCGGAGTCGCTCCGCGGGCCCTTCGGCGTCGGTTCACGCCCCGGCGTCGGTTCACGCCTCCCGGCGCAGCGAGGGCTTCAGCTCCTTCAGCCGGCCGAGCAGGCCGTTGACGAACGAGGGCGACTCGTCCGTGGAGAACTCCTTCGCCAGCTGCACCATCTCGTCGAGGACGACGGCGTCGGGGGTCTCCTCGACCCAGATCAGCTCGTAGGCGCCGAGCCGCAGGATATTGCGGTCGACGACCGGCATCCGGTCGAGCGTCCAGCCGACCGAGTACTGGGCGATCAGCTCGTCGATGCGCTTCGCGTGTTCCGCGTAGCCCTCGACCAGCTGCATCGTGTACTCGCTCACCGGCGGCTGCCGGGTGTCGTCGCGGGAGAGCCGGATCCAGTCCGCGAGGACCGTGAGGACGTCGGCCCCGCGCTGGTCGCCCTCGAAGAGGATCTGGAAGGCGCGCTTGCGGGCCGTGTTGCGGGCGGCCACGGTTAGCTGTTCACCCGGCCGAGGTAGTCGCTGGTACGGGTGTCGACCTTGATCTTCTCACCGGTGGTGATGAAGAGCGGGACCTGGATCTGGTGGCCGGTCTCCAGGGTGGCGGGCTTGGTGCCACCGGTGGAACGGTCGCCCTGGACGCCCGGCTCGGTCTCGGCGATGGTCAGCTCGACGGCGGCCGGCAGCTCGACGAAGAGCACCTCGCCCTCGTGCTGCGCGACGACCGCGGTGAAGCCCTCGACGAGGAAGTTCGCGGCGTCGCCGACGGCCTTCGGGTCGATGTGCAGCTGGTCGTACGTCTCCATGTCCATGAAGACGAAGTACTCGCCGTCCTTGTACGAGTACTGCATGTCGCGCTTGTCGACAGTGGCCGTCTCGACCTTGACGCCGGCGTTGAAGGTCTTGTCGACCACCTTGCCGGACAGCACGTTCTTGAGCTTGGTGCGCACGAAGGCCGGGCCCTTGCCGGGCTTGACGTGCTGGAACTCGACGACGGACCAGAGCTGGCCGCCTTCGAGCTTGAGCACCATGCCGTTCTTGAGGTCGTTCGTGGAAGCCACGGTTGCGGAATCTCCTGGACTGACGTGGACGACCCCGGGGGCACGCACCTGCCTATAGTGCGAGCAGCTCCTTGGTCGTGATGGTGAGTAGCTCGGGTCCGCCGTCCGCCTCGGGGCGCACGACGAGCGTGTCATCGATCCGGACACCGCCCCGGCCCGGGAGGTGGACCCCCGGTTCGACGGTGACCGGCACGCAAGCGTCCAGTTTACCCATGGCCGCGGGAGTCAACTGCGGGTCCTCGTCCATTTCGAGTCCGACCCCGTGCCCGGTGAGCACCGGGAGGCCCGCCGCGTACCCCGCGGAGTCCAGCACCTGGCGTGCGGCGCGGTCCACGTCCCGGTAGGCGACGCCGGGCGCCAGGCTCTCGCGCCCGGCCCGCTGGGCGGCGAAGACCAGGTCGTACAGCTCGACCTGCCAGTCCGCCGGAGAGGTGCCGATCACGAAGGTGCGGCCGATCTCGCACCGGTAGCCCCGGTAGGTCGCGCCCAGGCAGACGGAGAGGAAGTCGCCCTCCTCCACCCGCCGGTCGGTCGGCCGGTGCCCGCGCCGGCCGGAGTGGGCGCCGGTGCCCACGGAGGTGGGGAAGGCCCGGCTGTCGGCGCCGTGGTCGACGAGGCGGCGCTCCAGTTCGAGGGCGAGGTGCCGTTCGGTGCGGCCGACGAGGATGGACTCGAGCAGTTCCCCGAGGGCCTGGTCGGCGATCTCCGCGCCGATGCGCAGGCAGGAGATCTCCTCCTCGTCCTTGACCACCCTGAGCTGCTCGACCGCGCCGTCGAGGTCGCCGAGGCGCAGGCCCGGCGCGGCCGAGCGCAGGGCGCGGTGGCGCGCCACGGTGAGGTGGTGCTCCTCGACCGCGAGGGAGTCGGCGCCCTCGGCCGCGGCGATGTCCGTGGCGGCCACGGCGGCGTCGCCGCCGGTGCGGTCGAGGACGTGCACCCGCAGGTGCTCGTCCGGCCGGCCCTCGGTGGCGGGATCGTCGGGCGGGCCCGCGCACACCAGCAGGTCCTCCTGTCTGCCCAGGAGCAGGACGGCGCCCCGGGGCGCCGCACCCGCGAGGTACCTCACGTTGGCGGGGCGGGAGACGAGTGCTGCCGCGTTGCCGGACGCGTTGCAGCGCTCCCGCAGGCGGGCTCGGCGGGACGCGTACACCTCTGACATGAGTCGAGCGTAGGAGCCGTGGCCGGATCGTGCCGGTCGGGAGGGGCCGAGTGGGGTGGCCGGGCGCGGGCACGGCCCGCTCAGCGGGCCCCTACCACTTCGGGGGACTCGCGATCGCCCTGGCCAGGACGTCGTCCAGCACCCGCGCCGTCGTCGGTACGTCGAGCTGGGAGTTGTCGATGATCGGGAGGCCGGAGCCGTACCAGCCGGCCATGCGGCCGTGGATGCGGGCGACCTCCTCGTCGGTGAGGCGGCGGTTGCCGGAGCGCTCCGCGTTGCGCTCGAGGACGACTTCGAGGCCGGGGAGGAGGACGACCGGGAGCAGGCCCGGGCCCACATGGCGCTTCCAGCCGCCGAGGCCGACGGCCGGGCGGTCGGGGAAGATCGCGTCGTCGAGGATGCAGGAGATGCCGTTGGCCAGGAAGTTGCGGGCGGCGAAGCCGCAGGTGCGGCGGGCGAGGCGGTACTGGGCCTCGGAGTTGTCGTTCCACCCGCGCTGCGGGTCGGCGAAGCCGGAGCGGACCCATTCGCGCACGTCGTCGAGGCTGATGTGGGCGGTGGGCACCCGGCGGTGGTCGGCCCAGTACTTGGCGACGCTGGTCTTCCCGGCGCCCGCGGGCCCGATGAGCAGCACCGCGAGGGTCGTGGCCGCCGGGTCGGGGGCGGTGGCGGCGGGGGACGCGCTGGGCACGGCGACGGGGCCGCCGGGGGGCAGCGTGACGTGGCCGGTGGTGTCGGGGGCCGGCGGGACGGGTGCGTGCTGCGGGGCGGGGGGATGCGGTACGGGCGGGACCGGCGGCTGGGGCAGCGGCGGGACCGGGCCGGAGGGAGGCGCTCCGGTGAAGCCCGGCGCCGGGTGCGGCGGGGGCCCGGGGGCGGTCCGGGGCGGGTTGCCGCCCGGGGGGTGCGGACCCGGGTGGTGTGCGGCCGGTGACCAGCCGACGGCCGGTCCGTGCCCCGGCTGGTGGGGCGGCGGCAGCGGAGAGCCCACTGCGTGCTGCATCCGGTTGCACTCCGTCTCGTTGCTTCTGGCTCGGTTCACCTCCGGGGCGCTGTCAGCCGGTGTCCGGCTCTCCCTCCCCCGGGAGGGCGTGGGAGGGCCCCTCCCGAACGGTACCGCCCCCGGTCGTCGTTTGGTGAACGGCCGGGGGCGGTCCGAAGTGCCCGGCGGGAAAAGCGGATCGGGCGGAAGGGAATCCCGGGGACCTACTCGCCCACTTCGCCGTACGCGGCGAGCAGGACCGCCGGGTCGGGACCCTCCAGGACGGTGGGCCTGCCCAGGCCGTCGAGGACGATGAAGCGCAGGAGGTCGCCGCGGGACTTCTTGTCGACCTTCATGGTCTCCAGCAGCTTGGGCCACTGGTCGTAGCGGTAGTGCAGCGGGAGGCCCACCGACTGGAGGACGGTGCGGTGGCGGTCGGCCGTGGCGTCGTCCAGCCGGCCGGCGAGGCGGCCGAGTTCGGCGGCGAAGTGCATGCCGACGGAGACGGCGGCACCGTGGCGCCACTTGTACCGCTCGTTCTTCTCGATGGCGTGGGCCAGGGTGTGGCCGTAGTTGAGGATCTCCCTGAGGCCCGACTCCTTCAGGTCGGAGGAGACGACGTCCGCCTTGACCTGGATGGAGCGCTCGATCAGTTCGGCGGTGTGCGGGCCGGCCGGGGTGCGCGCGGCCTCGGGGTCGGCCTCGATGAGGTCGAGGATCACCGGGTCCGCGATGAAGCCGGCCTTGATGATCTCCGCGAGCCCGGACACGTAGTCGTTGACCGGGAGGGAGTCCAGCGCGGCCAGGTCGCACAGCACGCCGGCCGGGGGGTGGAAGGAGCCGACGAGGTTCTTGCCCTCGGCGGTGTTGATGCCGGTCTTGCCGCCGACGGCCGCGTCCACCATGGCCAGCACCGTCGTCGGGACGGCGATCCAGCGCACCCCGCGCAGCCAGGTCGCCGCGACGAACCCGGCGAGGTCGGTGGTGGAGCCGCCGCCGACGCCCACCACGACGTCGGTGCGGGTGAACCCGGACTGCCCCAGCGCCTTCCAGCAGTAGGCGGCGACCTCGGCGGTCTTGGCCTCCTCCGCGTTGGGCACCTGGACGGCGACGGCCTCGTAGCCCTGCTCGGCCAGGTCGGCGCGGAGCGCGTCGCCCGTCTCGGCGAGCGCCTCGGGGTGGATGACGGCGACCCGCTTCGCCCGGTCACCGATCAGTCCGCCGAGCTCACCGAGGAGCTGACGGCCGATCAGCACCTCGTAGGGGTCGGAGCCGGCGCTGCCGCCGACCCGGATCCTCGTCACCTGACTGGACATGTCGCCCTCCGGCCGGGGTTCCGGGGCTTGTCCCCCGGGAGATGCGGTCTTCACTTCCAGCGCGTCCAGGACGGCCCGGGTGACCTCCTCGGGCGTGCGGCCGTCGGTCGGCACGACGGCCGTGGCGACCTCCTCGTAGAGGTGCCGCCGCGCCTCCATCAGCTCACGCCACTGCTTGCGCGGGTTGACCGCGAGCAGCGGACGGGCCGCGTTGAGGCCGGTGCGCCGCACGGCTTCCTCGACGTCCATGGACAGGTACACCACCCGGAGCCCGGACAGCAGGGCGCGCGTGTCCGCGTCCAGGATGGAGCCGCCGCCGAGCGCCAGCACGCCGTCGTGCCCGGTGAGCGCGCGCCGCACGGCCTGCTTCTCGACGGCCCGGAAGGCGGGCTCGCCGTCCTCGACGAAGATGTCGGCGATGGCACGCCCCTGCTCGGCGACGATGTCGTCGTCGGTGTCGCGGTAGGCGACCCCGAGCCGGTCGGCCAAGTGCTGCCCGACGGTGGACTTGCCGACGCCCATCGGCCCGATCAGGACGACCAGCGGCCCGCTCATCGGACGGGGAGGTGGTCGAGGTAGGACCGGACGTTGCGACGGGTCTCGGGCACCGAGTCACCGCCGAACTTCTCCGCCACCGCGTCCGCGAGGACGAGGGCGACCATCGCCTCGGCGACGATGCCGGCCGCCGGCACCGCGCACACGTCGGAGCGCTGGTGGTGGGCCTGGGTGGCCTCGCCGGTGGCGACGTCCACGGTCTGCAGGGCGCGCGGCACGGTCGCGATCGGCTTCATGGCCGCGCGGACCCGCAGCAGCTCACCCGTGGTCAGGCCGCCCTCGGTGCCGCCGGCGCGGCCGGTGGCCCGCCGGATGCCCTCAGGGGTCTGCACGATCTCGTCGTGCGCCTTGGAACCCGGCACCCGGGCCAGCTCGAAGCCGTCGCCGATCTCGACGCCCTTGATCGCCTGGATGCCCATGAGGGCGCCGGCCAGCCGGGCGTCCAGCTTCCGGTCCCAGTGCACGTGCGAGCCCAGGCCCACCGGCACGCCGTACGCGAGCACCTCGACCACGCCGCCGAGGGTGTCCCCGTCCTTGTGGGCCTGGTCGATCTCCGCGACCATCGCCTTCGACGCGTCGGCGTCCAGGCAGCGCACCGGGTCGGCGTCCAGCTTCTCGACGTCGGCCGGGGTCGGGTAGACGCCGTAGGGCGCCTTGGCGGCGGCCAGCTCCACGACGTGCGAGACGATCTCGATGCCGGCCGTCTCCTTCAGGTACGACCGGGCGACGGCGCCGAGGGCGACGCGGGCGGCCGTCTCGCGCGCGGAGGCGCGCTCCAGGATCGGGCGGGCCTCGTCGAAGCCGTACTTCTGCATGCCGGCCAGGTCGGCGTGGCCGGGCCGCGGGCGGGTCAGCGGCGCGTTGCGTGCGGAACCCTCCAGCACAGCCGGGTCGACCGGGTCGGCCGCCATGACCTGCTCCCACTTGGGCCACTCGGTGTTGCCCACCATGATCGCGACCGGGGAGCCGAGGGTGAGACCGTGCCGGACGCCGCCGAGGAAGGTGACCTCGTCGCGCTCGAACTTCATGCGCGCGCCGCGCCCGTAGCCGAGCCGGCGCCTCGCCAGATGGTCCGCCACCATCTCCGTGGTGATCGGCACGCCGGCGGGAAGGCCCTCCAGCGTCGCCACGAGTGCGGGACCGTGGGACTCCCCCGCGGTCAGCCAGCGCAACCTGCTCAACGGTGCTCCTCAGTGCTCGCGCCTGGTACTGCCCTGCGTACGCGCGTCCTCGCGCACGGCAACGGCGTGACCGGGTGCGCGACCCAGGTCCGCCACCTACGATCCTCCCACGTCCGCGCCCCGGAACCGGCCGCCGGTCCATCAGGCGGACGCGGCGGCGCCGGGAGCGGGCTCAGCGCGCGTCGTCCGCCCGCGGCTGCGGGGCGTACGCGCCGAGGAAGTCGGCGCCGCGGGGACCCGTCGCCGCGGGGGCCTGCGGAGCCTGGTGCTGCTGGTTCGGCCGGGGAGCGTAGGGGCCGAGGAAGTCGGCGCCCCTCGGGCCGGTCCCCGCCGGGGCCTGCGCGGGAACGCCGGCCCGCACGGCACGCCGGTGGTCGATCCTGCGCTTCAGCTTGAGGATCCACGACGCGACGACGACGAGCACGACCAGTGCGAGCACCGTGATCTGCACCCAGTCGGGCAGGAACCGCAGGACGAGCTCGAAGATCTCGCCCTTGCCCGACGCCAGCGGCACCCCGGCGGACACGTTGGACATGTACCTGACTCCCCCCACGCCGTGTTCGGCCCCTGCGGACCCCACCGGATCCTAGCGGGAGGCGAGCATGTGTTCGCCCGCTTTTCGCATGGCGTCCACGGGCGCCGGGGACCGCCCGGTCATCTGCTCCACCTGGAGCACCGCCTGGTGCACCAGCAGGTCGAGCCCGCTCACCACGGCACCGCCGAACATCGACCAGCGGGCGGCCAGCTCGGTGGGCCAGGGATCGTAGAGCACGTCGAACAGGGTGGCGGGCCGCTCCGGCACCGCGGCGGCGAGGGCGTCCGTCGTCCCGGCGGGCGTGGTCGCGACGACCAGCGGGAAGCTCAGGGCCTCGGCCGCGTCCGCCCAGTCCGCCGTACGGACCTCGACGTCGAGGCGCTCGCCCCACCGGCGCATCTCGGCGGCCCGGGCCTCGCTGCGCACGTAGGCGACGACCCCGCCGGTGCAGACCCGGGCCAGGGCGGCCAGCGCGGAGGAGGCGGTGGCCCCGGCGCCGAGGATCGCGGCCGAGTCGACCTGCTCCACGCCGTGCTCGCGCAGGGCGGCCACCATGCCGGGGATGTCGGTGTTGTCGCCGACGCGGCGGCCGTCCTCGGTGAACACGAGCGTGTTGACCGCCTCGACCGAGGCCGCCGTCTCGCTGATCTCGTCGAGCAGCGGGATCACCGCCCGCTTGAGCGGCATGGTCAGCGACAGCCCCGCCCACTCGGGGCCGAGCCCGTCGACGAACCCGGGCAGGGCCGCCTCGTCGACGTCGAAGCGGTCGTACGTCCAGTCCGTCAGCTCCATCGCCTGGTAGGCGGCGCGGTGCAGCGTCGGGGAGAGCGAGTGGGCGATGGGGCTTCCGAGGACCGCCGCCCGGTGACGGCGGTGCCCGGCCGTGCCTGTGCTGCTCATGTCCTCAGTTACCGGCGCTCTCGTTGAACTTGGCCTTGAGTTCCTGGAATTCGGCGTAGGTCTTCGCGAATTCCGTGTTGTTCACCCCGTCGGTCGCGACGAAGTAGATCCAGCCGTCGTTCGTCGGGTTCATGGTCGCCGCGAGGGCGTTGGCGCCCGGGTTCCCGATCGGTCCCGGCGGAAGGCCCTTCTGGGTGTAGGTGTTGTACGGGTCCTTGTTGCTGTTGATCTCGGACTCGCTGATGTGGATGTTGCTCTCGTTCTTCAGGTAGTTGAACGTCGAGTCGAACTGGAGCAACTGGTTGGTCTCGGTGTTCGTCGGCTTGAGGCGGTTGTAGACGACTTCCGCCATCCTGCGGTAGTCGTCGTCCGTCTTGCCCTCGGCCTGGACGAGGCTGGCGACCGTGATGACCTGCAGCGGGGTCGTGAGGTCGAGCGCCTGGGCCTTGGCCTCCAGGTCGTACTTGCCGTAGGCCTCGTTGGCCCGCCGCACCATCTCCTTGAGCACGGCGGCGGGCTTCATGCCCTTGGCGGCGGGATAGGTGCCCGGGTAGAGGAAGCCCTCCAGCGGGTCCTTGATGTTCTTGTCGCTGTTCGCCCAGCTGGGCAGCCCGAGGTTCTTGATCTCCTTCTCGGCGACGCCCCTGGTGGTGCCGGCGGACACACCGAGTTTCGCGTCGATCGCCTTGTACACCTGGATGTTGCGCTCGCCGGGCTTGACCATCACGTTGGCCTGGCTCTTCGGGTCCAGCATCATCTCGACGGCGCTGCTCGCGGACATCTCCTTCTTGAGGATGTACGCGCCCGCCTGGATCCGGTCGCCCTCGGGGTTGCTCGTGAACGCGGACACGAAGGCGTCGACGCTCTTGACGACGCCGGCCTCCTTCAGCACGCGGCCGATCTCCGCGCCGCCCGCCCCCTTGGGCACCTCGACGCTCACGGTCTGGCCGGTGCCCTCGCCCGCGAAGTCCGGGGCCACGCCGTAACGGTTCTGGTAGAACTGGTAGCCGAAGTAGCCGACGCCGCCGATACCGCCGCCGAACACGAGGACGACGACCAGGCAGGCGCATCCGTTGCGGCGCTTCTTGCCCTTGGCTCCCTTTCCGCCGCGGCCCCGGCGGTCCCCGCGTCCCTCCGGGTCGTCGTCGTCCTCGTCGTCCGCCCCGCCGCCCGCGAAGAAGGCGTGCTCGCCCTGGTCGGGGCCGGGGTCCCAGTCCGTCCGCTCCTGCCCGGCCTCCGGTTCGGGATCCGGCTCCGGCTCGGGATTCCGGCGGGCGGGCGGCTCCGGCGGCGGATAGGCCTCCGGGGTGCCGTAGAAGTCGGGCTGCTCGGCGCCGTAGGCGGCGGCCTGCTGGCCGTACGGGTCACCCGGGTCGGCGGCGTACGGGACGTGCGCGTGGCTACCGGTGCCGTCCCAGCCGCCCTCCTGGTACGGCTGCTGGTGCCCCTGCGGCCCCTGCTGCCCCTGGGCGTGCGGGTGCTGCCCCTGGTGGGCGTACTGCTGGTACTGCTGCTGCTCGTAGGACTGCTGGTACTGCTGCTGGTCGTACTGCTGCTGGTCGTACTGCTGCGCCTGACCGTGGCCCCAGTCGCCGTATCCCGGCTGCTGCGGCTGCTGCGGGTAATGCTGCGGCTGGCCGCCGTGGGCATGCTGATGGCCGATGTGGGCCTGCTGCCCTTCCCATCCGCCGTCCCCGTACAACGGGTCCTCCGGATGCCACGGTTCGGAGCCCTGGCCCCGGCCATACTCAGTCATCGATCCCCTAGAGCCGCGAGGCGGCGGTGACGCGGCTTGCGGGCCCGGCTACCGTTCCGCCTCTCTTTGTGCGGCAGCTGTTCGAACACCGCCGCATCGCGCGGAACGTTACCGTATCGCGATCAGATGACCACTTCGACGCCCTCGCCCGGTACTGCACCTGACACTCGTTCGGATTCCAGCGCCTGCTGGAGGATGATCACAGCGGCCGCCTGGTCGATGACGGACCGTCCCTTCTTGGACTTCACGCCCGAGGCGCGCAGCCCCTGGCTGGCCGTCACGGTCGTCATCCGCTCGTCGACGAGCCGGACCGGGACCGGTGCGATGCCCCTGGCCAGCTCCTGGGCGAACCCGCGGACCTTGACGGCCGCCGGACCCTCGCCCCCCTTGAGGGAGCGGGGGAGACCGACGACGACCTCGATCGGCTCGTACTCCTCGACCAGCTGCTTCAGCCGGCGGTGAGCGGCGGGGAGGTCCCGGCCCGGGACCGTCTCCACCGGGGTGGCGAGGATCCCGTCGGGGTCGCACGAGGCGACCCCGATACGGGCGTCCCCGACGTCGATCGCGAGGCGACGACCGCGGCGCATCACTTGGCCGTTTCCGCCACGAGGCGCTCGACGGCGGCGACGGCGTCGCCGACGGCGGCCGGGTTCTGGCCACCGCCCTGGGCGACGTCCGGCTTGCCGCCTCCACCGCCGCCGAGCGTCTTGGCGGCCGTCCGGACCAGGTCGCCGGCCTTGAGGCCGCGCTCGCGGGCGGCCTCGTTGGTGGCGATGACCGTGAGCGGCTTGCCGTTGGCCACGGCGAACAGGGCGACCACGGCGGCCCGGCCGCCCTGGATGCGGCCCCGCACGTCCAGCACCAGCTTGCGCAGGTCGTCGGCGCTCGTGCCGTCCGGCACCTGACCGGTCACCAGAGCGATGCCGTGCACGTCCTTGGCGGACTCGGCGAGACCGGCGGCGGCCTGGAGCACCTTCTCGGCGCGGAACTTCTCGATCTCCTTCTCGGCGTCCTTCAGCTTGCCGAGCATGGCGGAGACCTTCTCCGGAAGCTCCTCCGGGCGGCCCTTGATCAGCTCCTGGAGCTGGGCGACGACCGTGTGCTCACGGGCGAGGAAGTTGTAGGCGTCCACCCCGACGAGGGCCTCGATACGGCGCACGCCGGAGCCGATCGAGGACTCACCGAGCAGCTTCACCAGACCCAGCTGGGCGGTGTTGTGCACGTGCGTGCCGCCGCACAGCTCCTTGGAGAAGTCGCCGATGGTGACCACGCGGACGCGCTCGCCGTACTTCTCGCCGAACTCGGCGATGGCGCCCTGCTTCTTGGCCTCGTCGATGCCCATGACGTCGGCGCGGACGTCGAGGTCGCGGGCGAGCACCTCGTTGATCTTCTGCTCGACGTCGGTCATCACGGCCGTCGGGACGGCGGACGGCGAGCCGAAGTCGAAGCGGAAGCGGCCGGGCTGGTTCTCGGAACCGGCCTGGGCGGCCGTCGGACCGAGGGCGTCGCGCAGGGCCTGGTGGGTGAGGTGGGTGGCCGAGTGGGCGCGGGCGATGGCCGTGCGGCGGCGGGCGTCGATCGAGGCGTGGGCCTTGGCGCCGACCGTGACCTCGCCGACCTGGACGACGCCCTTGTGGACGTAGACGCCCGGGACCGGCTTCTGGCAGTCGCGGATCTCGATGACGGCGCCGGTGTCGACCTTGATGCGGCCGGTGTCGCCGATCTGGCCGCCGCCCTCGGCGTAGAACGGGGTGCGGTCGAGGACGACCTCGACCTCGTCGCCCTCGCGGGCGGCCGGGGAGGAGACGCCGTCGACGAGGATGCCGACGATCGTGGTCTCGCCCTCGGTGTCCGTGTAGCCGATGAAGTCGGTCTCACCGGTCCGGTCGGCGATCTCGCGGTAGGCGCCGGCGCCGGCGTGGCCGGTCTTCTTGGCCTGGGCGTCGGCCTTGGCGCGCTCCCGCTGCTCCTTCATCAGGCGGCGGAAGCCCTCCTCGTCCACGGACAGCCCCTGCTCGGCGGCCATCTCCAGGGTGAGGTCGATCGGGAAGCCCCAGGTGTCGTGGAGCAGGAACGCCTTGTCGCCGGCCAGGACGGTGCCGCCGGACTGCTTGGTCTCGGTGACGGCGGTGTCGAGGATGTTGGTGCCGGCCTTCAGCGTCTTGAGGAAGGCGTTCTCCTCGGCGAGGGCGACCTTCTCGATGCGCTCGCGGTCGGTGACCAGCTCCGGGTACTGCCGGCCCATCATCCCGATGACGGTGTCGATGAGGTCCTTGACGACCGGGCCGGTGGCGCCGAGCAGGCGCATGTTGCGGATGGCGCGGCGCATGATGCGGCGCAGGACGTAGCCGCGGCCCTCGTTGCCCGGCGTGACGCCGTCGCCGATGAGCATGACGGACGTGCGCATGTGGTCGGTGACCACGCGCAGGGAGACGTCCGAGTCGTGGGCGTCGCCGTAGGCCACGCCGGTCAGCTCGGTGGCCTTCTTGATGACGGCCATGGAGGTGTCGATCTCGTACATGTTCTGCACGCCCTGCAGAATCATGGCGAGGCGCTCCAGGCCGAGGCCCGTGTCGATGTTCTTGCTCGGCAGCTCGCCGAGGATCTCGAAGTTGTCCTTGCCGATGCCCTCGCCGCGCTCGTACTGCATGAAGACGAGGTTCCAGATCTCCACGTACCGCTCGTCGTTGACGGCGGGGCCGCCCTCGACGCCGAACTCGGGGCCGCGGTCGTAGTTGATCTCGGAACAGGGGCCGCAGGGGCCGGGGACGCCCATGGACCAGTAGTTGTCCTTCATGCCGAGGCGCTGGATGCGCTCCTTCGGCACGCCGACGACCTCGTGCCAGATGCGCTCGGCCTCGTCGTCGTCCTTGTAGACGGTGATCCACAGGCGCTCGGGGTCGAGGCCGTAACCGCCCTCGTCCTGGGGCGTGGTGAGCAGCTCCCAGGCGTGCTTGATGGCGCCTTCCTTGAAGTAGTCGCCGAAGGAGAAGTTGCCGCACATCTGGAAGAACGTGCCGTGGCGCGTGGTCTTGCCGACCTCTTCGATGTCGGGGGTGCGCACGCACTTCTGCACGCTGGTGGCGCGGACGAAGGGCGGCTTGACCTCACCCAGGAAGTAGGGCTTGAAGGGCACCATGCCGGCCGGGACGAGGAGCAGAGTCGGGTCGTCCGCGATGAGCGACGCCGAAGGGACGACGGTGTGCCCGCGCTCCTCGAAGAAGCTCAGCCAGCGGCGGCGGATCTCAGCCGACTCCATCAGTGGTCCTCATTCCGGTTGTACGAGTACGTCGTGTCCTCGACGTACTTCGGGTTGCTGCGGTCGTTCTCGATGGCGGCCAGCCGCCGGGGAGCCGGGAGTTCGGGGTCCGCGTGGATCCCGAGGGCCTCCTCCAGCTCCGCCTC
Organism: Streptomyces sp. NPDC017936; assembly: GCF_044328485.1. NCBI lineage: Bacteria > Bacillati > Actinomycetota > Actinomycetes > Kitasatosporales > Streptomycetaceae > Streptomyces > Streptomyces sp. NPDC017936. Next base: position 119,617 of record NZ_JBIRHK010000008.1, read on the forward strand.
CCGCCGGGCCATGTTGTCGCGGACGTCGAGCGCGAAGCCCACCGCGCGGTCCTTGAGGCGCGCTCCCGTCTCGAGGGCCTTGTTGGCCGCGGTCGCGGCGAGGCTCTCGGGGGTCAGCTGCTTCAGCTTGCGGTTGACCTTGGTGGTGGCCCACACACCGGCGGCGACACCGGTGCCGAACCAGAACGTACGGCGGAACATCGCTGCGTCAGTCCCTCTTTCCCCGGGAGGCCCGCTTCGCCCGCCGCGAGGCCGGGACGGTGCGGCCCACGATCACGGTACGCCGGGGCTCCTCGGCGGGCATGTCGTCCTTGCGGCCGCCGAGGGCACGGCGGACGCCGTAGCCGAAGGCGGCGACCTTCACCAGGGGGCCTCCGAAGGTGGAGGCGACCGTGCTGGACAGCGCGGAGGCGTTCGACGTGACCTCCTGGACGTCCGTCGCGATCGCGTCGACCCGGTCGATCTGGGTCTGCGCCGAGCGCACCGCCGCGGACGCGTCGGCCAGCAACGGAACGGCCTGGTCGGTCACGTCCGCGACCAACTTGGTGGTCGCCCTGAGCGTCTGGGCCAGTCTCGCCAGCGCGACGGCGAGGAAGGAGACCAGGATCGCCCAGAACACGGCCACCAGGATGCCGGCCACCTCTCCACCGGACACTGCGCACCCGCTCCCTGATACGTGCCTCTGCATCGAAAAAGTCGTGCACCGAGCCTATCGCGCCGCGGGCGGCGCTCCGAACCGGATTTGCCGGTGCCGGTACCGGGGGCCGGGCCGCCTCCGCGCCCCGGACGGTGCCCGCACATGCGCGAACCCGCCGCCCCGCCCGCCCTGGGGGCGGGGGGACGACGGGTTCGGGCACAGAAGGTCCTGCCGTCCGCCGAAGGATCAGCGGGCGTAGTACTCGACGACGAGCTGCTCGTCGCAGATCACCGGGATCTCCTTGCGGTTCGGCTCACGGTCCAGGCGGAACGCCAGGGCCTTGAGGTTCACCTGGAGGTAGCGCGGGGTCTCGCCGTCGGCGGCGAAGCCGCCCTCACGGGCGATGGAGAAGAGGGTCTTCTCACGGCTGCGCTCGCGGACCATCACGACGTCGTCGGGACGGACGCGGAACGACGGCTTGTCGACCTTCTGGCCGTTGACCTCGATGTGGCCGTGGACGACCATCTGGCGGGCCTGGTAGATGGTGCGGGCGATGCCCGAACGCAGGACCAGGGCGTCGAGACGGCGCTCGAGCTCGATGATCAGGGCCTCACCGGTCTTGCCCTGGACCTTGGAGGCACGCTCGTAGGCGCGGACGAGCTGACGCTCGGACACGTCGTACTGCGCGCGCAGACGCTGCTTCTCCAGCAGACGGACCTTGTAGTCCGAGTTCTGCTTGCGGCCACGGCCGTGCTCACCCGGCGGGTAGGGGCGGGCCTCGAAGTACTTGACGGCCTTCGGGGTCAGCGCGATGCCGAGGGCACGCGACTTCTTGACCTTGGGGCGGGACTGGTTCGCCACTGTCCTGTCTCTTTTCCTTGTTCCGGCTCGTCAGGGTTGAGGGAGGTCGCATCCGCAGCCGGGGAATCCCGCCGGGTCCGCACGGGACCTGCCGGGCAGCCGCTCCCCTGGTCTGGGCACATACGTGCAGCACGCGAGTGGCCCACCGACCGTCCCGGGGCTCCGGGTGGTGGTGGGCTGCCCGCGACACCGTTCGACGGTGCGCGACGCTCCTGGAGCCGGTCCTCGGGGGACCGGGGCTCCGGCCGGCCGTCCCGTTCTGACTGCACGGGACGCGGCACTTCGCGTCAGTCTACAGGCTGCTCAGGACCGCCTGCGACCGAGGTGCTTCCTGGTCCACTCCACCGCGTCCGCGTAGCGCGCCTCGGCGCCGTGCCGGGTGGGCGTGTAGTACTCGCGCTCCTTGACCGCGTCCGGGGCGTACTGCTGGGCGGCGATCCCCTCGGGCAGGTCGTGCGGGTACACGTACCCCTGGGCGTGCCCCAGCTCGGCCGCGCCCTTGTAGTGCCCGTCGCGCAGGTGCGGCGGCACGGGTCCGGCGAGCCCCCTGCGCACGTCGTCCAGGGCGGCGCCGATCGCGGTCGTCGCGGAGTTGGACTTGGGGGCCAGCGCCAGGGCGATGGTGGCGTGGCTGAGGGTGAGGGCGGCCTCGGGGAAACCGATCATGGCGACGGCCTGGGCGGCGGCGACCGCGGTGGACAGCGCGTGGGGGTCGGCCAGGCCGATGTCCTCGCTGGCGGAGATCATCAGGCGGCGGGCGATGAAGCGGGGGTCCTCGCCGGCCTCGATCATGCGGGCCAGGTAGTGCAGGGCGGCGTCGACGTCGGAGCCGCGGATGGACTTGATGAGCGCGCTGGCGACGTCGTAGTGCTGGTCGCCGTCGCGGTCGTACTTCACGGCGGCCCGGTCGACCGTCTCCTCCAGCGTCGACAGGGCGATCTCCGTCTCGTCCTTGTCGAGCGCGGCCCCGGCGGCGGCCTCCAGGGCGGTCAGGGCGCGCCGGGCGTCGCCGCCGGCGATGCGCAGGAGGTGGGTCTCGGCGTCCTCGGGGAGGGTGACGGCGCCCTTGAGGCCGCGGTCGTCGGCGAGGGCGCGGCGGATCAGCCCGCGCAGGTCGTCGTCGGTGAGGGGCTCGAGGGTCAGCAGCAGCGAGCGGGACAGCAGGGGCGAGATCACCGAGAAGTACGGGTTCTCGGTGGTCGCCGCGATCAGGGTGACCCAGCGGTTCTCGACGGCCGGGAGGAGGGAGTCCTGCTGGGCCTTGCTGAAGCGGTGGATCTCGTCGAGGAAGAGGACGGTCTCCTTGCCGAAGCCGCCGGTGGCGCGGCGGGCGCCGTCGATGACGGCGCGCACCTCCTTGACCCCGGCGGTGATCGCGGACAGTTCGACGAAGCGCTTGTCGGTGGCCTTGGAGACGACGTAGGCGAGGGTCGTCTTGCCGGTGCCGGGCGGGCCCCAGAGGATCACCGAGGAGGGGCCGGCCGGGCCCCTGGCGCCCTCGCCGACCAGACGGCGCAGGGGGGAGCCCGGTTTCAGCAGGTGCTGCTGGCCCACCACCTCGTCGAGGGTGCGCGGGCGCATCCGGACCGCCAGCGGGCTGCCGGCGGGGTCCTTCTCCTGGCGTTCTTCTGCTGCGGCGGTGAACAGGTCGGGCTCCACGCTGAAACCCTAAAGGACCGCACCGACAGTCCCTCCCCGGCCGCCGGCGGCCCGGATCCGGAGGTCAGCTGGTCCAGAAATCCCACCAGCGGGTCAGGATCAGCATGCCGATGATGCCGATGTGCAGCACGGGCATGACCCAGGTGAACTCGCCGAAGAAGCCCTTCAGCCAGCCCGGGGCGGGCAGGAAGCCGTTGCGGACGTTGAACGAGGTCACGTACCAGAACATGACGATCGTCGCGACCCAGGCCAGGCAGCACCACAGGCACAGGGCGTTGATGCGGTACAGCGACTGGAACTGCAGCCAGGCGCAGAAGACGACACCGAAGAGCGTGCCGGCGTTGAAGGTGAGCCAGTACCAGCGGGGGAACCGGGCGCGGGCCAGCAGGCTCACGCCGACGCAGACGACGATGCCGTACGCGACGAGGCCGAGCATCGGGTTGGGGAAGCCGAAGGCGGCCGCCTGCTTGCTCTCCATGACGCTGCCGCAGGAGACGACGGGGTTCAGGCTGCAGCCGGGCGTGAACGTCTTGCCCTCGACCTTGGCCTCGAGCAGCTTGAACTTGTCGATCGTGATGACCCACGCGGCGAGCAGACCGGCCGCGCCGGTGATCACCAGGAGCAGGGCGAGGGCCCGGCTGCCGCCCGCCGTCCCCGGTGCGGCCGCGGCGGCGCGCTCCGGCTCGGGCTCGGTGGAGACGTCTTTGACTGTCGTCTTGCTCATCACGCCGATTCCGTCACTTGAGACTCGGACCTTCTTCGGGCACGGCCATTGTGCCGCACGCGCGCGTGTGCGCACCGTTCGCTTCACGTAAGGGGGAACGTGCGGCGGCGGCGAGGGGTCGCTTCCGGCCACCGTCCGGACACGACGCGGGCGCCGGACCCCTCCCGGGGGGTCCGGCGCCCGCGCGCGTGCTAGCCGAGCCGCGACTCCAGCTCGGCCACGATCTCGTTCACGCCGACCGCCGTCTGCTCGCCGGACTCCATGTCCTTGAGCTGGACGACGCCCTCGGCGAGATCGCGTTCGCCGAGCACCAGGGTGTAGCGGGCGCCCGAGCGGTTGGCGGCCTTCATCGCGGCCTTGAGGCCCTTGCCGCCGTAGGAGAAGTCCGCGGCCACGCCGTTCTTGCGCAGCTCGGTGACCTTGGCGAACAGCACCCGGCGGGCCTCCTCGCCGAGCGGGACGGCGAACACGCTGGTGGTGGGGGGGAGTTCGAGCTCGACGCCCTCCGCCTCCAGCGCCAGGACCGTGCGGTCGACGCCGAGGGCCCAGCCGACCGACGGCAGCGCGGGGCCGCCGATCATCTCGGACAGGCCGTCGTAGCGGCCGCCGCCGCCCACCGCGGACTGCGAGCCGAGACCGTCGTGGACGAACTCGAAGGTCGTCCGCGTGTAGTAGTCCAGGCCGCGGACCAGCTTCGGGTCGTCCTCGAAGGAGACGCCCGCCGCGGTGATCAGCTCGCGGACCTCCTCGTGGTACGCCTTGCAGGCGTCGCAGAGGTAGTCGCGCAGGAGGGGGGCGCCCCCCAGCTGCTTCTGCACCGACTCGCGCTTGTCGTCCAGGACGCGCAGCGGATTGATCTCGGCCCGGCGGAGCGTGTCCTCGTCCAGGTCCAGGCCGCGCAGGAAGTCCTGGAGGGCGGCCCGGTAGACGGGGCGGCACTCCTGGTCGCCGAGGCTGTTCAGCAGGATGCGGAAGCCGCGCAGGCCCAGCGAGCGGTACGCCTGGTCGGCCAGGATGATCAGCTCGGCGTCCAGCGCCGGGTCCTCGGCTCCGATCGCCTCGGCGCCCACCTGGGAGAAGTGGCGGTAGCGGCCCTTCTGGGGGCGCTCGTAGCGGTAGTACGAGCCCGAGTACCAGAGCTTGACCGGGAGGTTGCCCGCCTTGTGCAGGTTGGCCTCCAGGGCCGCGCGCAGCACCGAGGCGGTGCCTTCGGGGCGCAGCGCCAGCCTGTCGCCGCCCTTGGTCTCGAAGGCGTACATCTCCTTCGTCACGATGTCGGTGGACTCGCCCACACCGCGCGCGAAGAGTTCGACGTTCTCGAAGCCGGGCGTCTCGATGTAGCCGTAGCCGGAGTCGCGCAGCGGCGCGGCGATCGCCTCGCGGACGGCGAGGTACTTGGCGGAGTCGGGCGGAAGGAGGTCGTACGTGCCCTTGGGGGCCTGAAAGGTGCTCACGGGAAGTCTCTCGTCACATTCCTCGTCGGGGAGCCGGCGAGGCTCCCTGGCCGGCGGCCACCTGCCGCAGGTACGGGTTGGTGGCGCGCTCCTGGCCGATGGTCGTCTGGGGACCGTGACCGGACAGCACCACGGTCGAGTCGTCGAGCGGCAGGCACACGCGGGCCAGCGAGTCGAGCATCTCGGCCATGTCGCCGCCGGGCAGGTCGGTGCGTCCGACGGAGCCGGCGAACAGCAGATCCCCGGAGAAGAAGACCGACGGGACGTCGGCCGTCTCGGGCATCCGGAAGGTCACCGACCCCTTGGTATGGCCCGGCGCGTGCGCGACGGAGAACTCCAGGCCGGCCAGATCCAGCCGCACGCCGTCCGTCAGCTCCCGGACGTCGTCCGGCTCCCCCACTGTCAGCTCGCCCATGAGCGGCATGCCGATGGACCGGCCGAGCGCCTTCTCGGGGTCGCTCATCATGTAGCGGTCCTCGGGGTGGATCCAGGCCGGCACGTCGTGCGCGCCGCACACCGGGACGACCGAGGCCACGTGGTCGATGTGGCCGTGGGTGAGGACGACGGCGACGGGCTTGAGCCGATGCTTCCTGATCGCTTCCTCGACTCCGGGGGCCGCCTGGTGGCCCGGGTCGATGATCACGCACTCCTCACCGGCGGCGGGGGCGACGAGATAACAGTTCGTCCCCCAGGCCCCGGCGGGGAACCCGGCAATGAGCACGATCGTCCTTCGTTGTGTCGGTACGGGAGGGCTTGCGAGTGGCTGAGCCCGTCGTCAGAGCCTACCGGCGCTGCCGTTTCCTCAGCGAACCCATATACGGTACGGGGCACACGCAGGCGGCCGGCTCACCCGGCGCACGCGTAACCGGTCGTCGTACGAGACGCATGAGGAGAGAACCCGGTGGTCACCCAGGAACAGCGCAAGCGTCAGCTCGCCCGGGAGAAGTTCTTGCGGCAGCAGCAGCGCCGCACGGCCGCGCGGCGCAGGGCCCGCGTGCGCAACTCGGTGATCGCGTCGGTGCTGGGCGTGATCGTGGTGGGCAGCCTGACGCTCTACACGACGGGCGTCCTCAAGGACGACGACGACAAGTCGAACGCGAGCGCCGAGTCGACCCCCTCCTCCACCCCCAGCGCGATCAAGGACCCGTGCGAGAAGGCCGCCGCGGGCTCGGTCAAGACGCAGACCTGGAAGAAGGAGCCTGCGGTGACCATCGACAAGTCGGCGAAGTACACGATGAAGCTCGCGACGACGTGCGGCGACATAGACGTCGCGCTGAAGACGTCGGCGGCCCCGCACACGGTGAACTCGTTCAGCTTCCTCGCGGGCAAGGGCTACTTCGACCACACCAAGTGCCACCGGCTCACCACGAACGGCATCTACGTGCTGCAGTGCGGCGACCCGACGGGCAGCGGCAGCGGCGGTCCGGGCTACACCATCCCGGACGAGAACCTGAAGGACGCGAGCCTCAAGGACAACGTCTACCCGGCGGGCACGGTGGCGATGGCCAACACCGGTCAGGCGCACACCGGCGGCAGCCAGTTCTTCCTCGTCTACCAGGACAGTTCGCTCCCGCCGAGCTACACGCCGTTCGGTACCGTGTCGGCCGAGGGACTGACGGTCCTGAAGAAGATCGCCGCCGCCGGCGAGAACACGGGCGCCGGTGACGGCGCTCCGAACGCGACCGTCGTGATCAACAAGGCGACGGTCACGAAGTCCTGACGACACCGGCGGTCAACTGCGCAATTTCGGTCGCGCTGGATGCGGACAGGCGGCCCGCCGGTCGCCTATGTTGGCCGTGACGAAACTGTGGACGATGCCCGGGGCGCCGAAGCCCGCGCAGGCATCATGTGGAGGAGGCGCTGTGAGCAGCGACCCGTGGGGCCGCGTCGACGAGACGGGGACCGTGTACGTGCGTACGGCCGACGGCGAGCAGGTCGTCGGTTCCTGGCAGGCCGGCTCCCCCGAGGAGGCGCTGGCCTACTTCGAGCGCAAGTACGAGGGCCTGGTTGTCGAGATCGGCCTCCTCGAGAAGCGAGTCCGGACCACCGACCTGTCGGCGAAGGACGCCCAGGTCGCCATCGGCCACCTGCGCGAGCAGGTGGACGCGCATCACGCGGTCGGCGACCTGGACGCGCTGCGGACCCGGCTGGACAAGCTGGTGGCGACCGTGGAGGCGCGCCGCGAGGAGCGCAAGCAGCAGCGGGCCAAGCAGTCCGATGAGGCCCGCAAGGCCAAGGAGGACCTGGTCGCGGAGGCGGAGCAGCTGGCGCAGTCCGACCAGTGGCGGGCGGCCGGCGAGCGGCTGCGGGCCCTGGTGGACACCTGGAAGGGGCTGCCGCGCCTCGACCGCAAGTCGGACGACGAGCTGTGGCACCGGTTCTCCCACGCCCGCTCGGCGTTCTCCAAGCGTCGCAAGGGGCACTTCGCGCAGCTGGACGCGCAGCGCGAGGAGGCCCGCCGGACCAAGGAGCGGCTGGTCTCCGAGGCCGAGGCGCTGTCGGACTCGACGGACTGGGGTCCGACGGCCGCGCGCTACCGCGAGCTGATGGCGGAGTGGAAGGCCGCGGGCCGGGCCCAGCGTGAGCACGAGGACGACCTGTGGAACCGCTTCCGCGGCGCCCAGGACGTCTTCTTCGCGGCCCGCAGCTCGGTCTTCGCCGAGCGGGACGCGGAGCAGTCGGAGAACCTGAAGCTGAAGGAGGAGCTGGCCGAGGAGGCCGAGAGGCTCCTGCCGATCGGCGACCTGAAGGCGGCGCGTGCCGCGTTCCGCTCGATCAACGAGCGCTGGGAGGCCATCGGCCATGTGCCGCGGGACGCCCGGCCGAAGGTCGAGGGCCGGATGCACACCGTGGAGCGGGCGATCCAGGAGGCCGAGGAGGCCGAGTGGCGCCGGACGAACCCGGAGGCACGCGCGCGTGCCGCGGGTCTGACGGGTCAGCTCCAGGCGGCCGTGGACAAGCTGAAGTCCCAGATCGAGCAGGCGCGCGCCCAGGGCAACAACGCCAAAGCCGACAAGCTGGAGCGGGAGCTGGAGGGCCGGCAGGCACTGCTGGACCAGGCGCTGAAGGGCCTGCAGGAGTTCGGCGGCTGAAAGCCGGCCCCGAGCAGGCCAGCCGGCCCCGAGCAGGCTGTCGCGGCCCGGACGTGGGAGACCACGGCCGGGCCGCCGTGCGTTCACGGGCGGCCGCGCCCAGGGAGCGGTCCGGGGCCCGGCCCGCTCCCGCCCCGCCCGCCGGCGTCCGGGGCGTGCTCGAGCGCCCCGCGGGCCCGGAGGTGGTCGCCGGACTCCCGCGGCAGGCCGGCGAGCCGCCGGCGGAGCAGGACGGCCTCGGGACCGCGCACCTCGTGGACCTGCCGGAAGGCGGCCCGTGGACGACGGCGCCGGTGCGGGGGGGCCGACGCCCCGTCGGCCGGGCCGGTCCGGGGTCCTGGAGGGCGGTGCGCCCGCGTCAGGCCTTCGACGGCGGTGGGCGTCGTGACGGCGACGCGCCGGCCGAGCCGGGTTCCCGCGCCGCGCGGACGACGCCCGTGCCCCCGCGCCCGGGGAAGCGCACGGGCCGGTGGCGCCCGGCGACCGGTCCGCCGTCCCACGCGTGGTTCGCCGCTCCGTCCGCGCCGCTCCCCCGCCGGGAACCGTCCCGTGGGTCACGGCCTCCGCGCCGACGTCACCCGGTACACGTCGTACACGCCCTCCACCCCTCGTACGGCCTTCAGGACGTGCCCCAGGTGCTTGGGGTCGCCCATCTCGAAGGTGAAGCGGGAGGTGGCGACGCGGTCCCGGGAGGTCTGGACGGCCGCGGACAGGATGTTGACGTGCTGGTCGGACAGGACGCGGGTGACGTCCGACAGGAGCCGGGAGCGGTCCAGGGCCTCGACCTGGATGGCGACCAGGAAGACCGAGGACTGGGTCGGCGCCCACTCGACGTCGAGGATGCGCTCCGGCTCGCGGGACAGCGACTCCACGTTGACGCAGTCGCTGCGGTGAACCGATACACCACTACCGCGCGTGACGAAACCGATGATCGGGTCGCCGGGGACGGGCGTGCAGCAGCGGGCCAGCTTCACCCACACGTCGTCGACGCCCTTGACCACGACACCGGGGTCGTTGCTGGTGCGCCGCTTGCGGCCGCGGGTGCGCGACGGCGGGACCGCCTCGTCGATCTCCTCGGTGGCCGCCTCCTCGCCGCCGAGTGCCTGCACCAGCTTCTGCACGACGTTCTGCGCGGCCACGTGGCCCTCGCCGATCGCCGCGTACAGCGAGGAGATGTCCGGGTAGCGCATCTCGTGCGCCAGCGTGACCAGCGAGTCGCCGGTGAGGATGCGCTGGATCGGCAGGTTCTGCTTGCGCATCGCGCGGGCGATGGCGTCCTTGCCGTGCTCGATCGCCTCGTCCCGGCGCTCCTTGGAGAACCAGGCGCGGATCTTGTTGCGGGCGCGCGGCGACTTGACGAAGCCCAGCCAGTCGCGGGACGGGCCCGCGCCGGCCGCCTTGGAGGTGAAGACCTCCACCAGGTCGCCGTTGTCCAGCGTGGACTCCAGCGGTACGAGCCTGCCGTTGACCCGTGCCCCTATGGTCCGGTGGCCCACCTCGGTGTGGACGGCGTACGCGAAGTCGACCGGGGTGGCCCCGGCCGGCAGCGCGATGACGTCGCCCTTCGGGGTGAAGACGAAGACCTCGTTGCGGGACAGGTCGAAGCGCAGCGACTCCAGGAACTCGCTGGGGTCCTCGGTCTCCTTCTGCCAGTCCAGCAACTGCCGCAGCCACGCCATGTCGTTGATGGCGTCCTTGTCCTTGCCGGACGTCCTCGGCGCGTCGGTGCGGACCTTAGAGGCGCCGGCGACGGCCTCCTGCTTGTACTTCCAGTGCGCGGCGATGCCGTACTCGGCGCGGCGGTGCATGTCGAAGGTGCGGATCTGGAGTTCGACCGGCTTGCCGTTGGGGCCGATGACCGTCGTGTGCAGCGACTGGTACATGTTGAACTTGGGCATCGCGATGTAGTCCTTGAACCGGCCGGGGACCGGGTTCCACCGCGCGTGCACCGTGCCGAGAGCGGCGTAGCAGTCCCTGACCGTGTCCACGAGGACGCGGATGCCCACCAGGTCGTAGATCTCCGCGAAGTCACGGCCGCGGACGATCATCTTCTGGTAGACGCTGTAGTAGTGCTTGGGGCGGCCGGTGACGGTCGCCTTGATCCGGGCGGCCCGCAGGTCGGACTGGACCTCGTCGGTCACTATGGCCAGGTACTCGTCACGCTTCGGTGCCCGCTCGGCCACCAGCCGTACGATCTCGTCGTACATCTTGGGGTAGAGGATCGCGAAGGCGAGGTCCTCCAGTTCCCACTTGATGGTGTTCATGCCGAGGCGGTGGGCGAGCGGCGCGTAGATCTCGAGGGTCTCGCGCGCCTTCTTCTCCTGCTTCTCGCGCTTGAGGTAGCGCATGGTGCGCATGTTGTGCAGGCGGTCGGCGAGCTTGATGACCAGGACGCGCGGGTCCTTGGCCATGGCGACGACCATCTTGCGCACGGTCTCGGCCTGCGCGGCCTCGCCGAACTTGACCTTGTCCAGCTTGGTGACGCCGTCGACGAGCAGGGCCACCACGTCGCCGAAGTCGCGGCGCAGGTCCTCCAGGCCGTACTCGGTGTCCTCGACCGTGTCGTGCAGCAGGCCGGCCATGAGCGTGGCCGGGTCCATGCCGAGTTCGGCGAGGATCGTGGTCACCGCGAGGGGATGGGTGATGTACGGGTCGCCGCTCTTGCGCTTCTGGCCCCGGTGCCAGCGCTCGGCGACCTGGTACGCCTTCTCGATCTGGCGCAGCGTCGACGTCTCGATCTTGGGGTCGTTGCTCCGGACTATCCGCAGCAGCGGTTCCAGGACCGGGTTGTAGGGGTTCGCGCGCTGGACACCGAGACGGGCGAGGCGGGCGCGGACGCGGTTGGAGGAGCCGGAGCGGGCGGGCGGCTGCGCGGCGGCCGGACGGACCGCGGGGCGCTCGGGCGGGGCCGGCTTGGGGCGGGACTGCTCGGCCGGCTTGTCGACGGGCGCGGAGCGGTCGTGCTCGACCGGCCCACGGGCGTCGTTCTGCGCTTGCGACGCGGGCGTGGCCGCGGGCGCCGAGGCGGACTCGGGCTTTGCGGCGGTCAGGTGCTGGGCCTCGTCTGGCAAGAGGACTCCTCGTGCGCGATCCGGGTCCCCCGGTCAGGCTCCGGAGCACCCATCGTAGCGATCCCGGGCTGCGGGATCGCCTCCAGCCCGGTGTGAGGGCCGTCCTCCCGGACAACACGAGAGGCGGACGCCGGATTCCTCCGGCGTCCGCCTCTCGTTCGTCACCACGGCCCGCACGGGGCCGCGACGGTGCTCAGACCGTGAGCAGGGCCTCCAGCGGCGCTCCGTCCAGAGCCGCTTCCAGGCGGGACCGGCCGTCGAGGAAGCCGAGCTCCATCAGCACGGCGACCCCCGCGACCCGGGCGCCGGCACGGTGGATGAGCTGGATCGACGCCTCGGCGGTGCCGCCGGTGGCGAGGACGTCGTCGACGATCAGGATGCGGTCGTCGGCGGTGAGGTCCTCGGCGTGGATCTCGATCTCGGCCGAGCCGTACTCGAGGTCGTAGGCCTGGGCGAGGGTGGCTCCGGGGAGCTTGCCCGCCTTGCGCACGGGGACGAAGCCGAGGCCGGCGCGGACGGCGACGGGGGCGCCGAGGATGAAGCCCCGGGCCTCCAGGCCGACGACCTTGGTGGCGCCGGTGCGCTCGGCGATCTCGGCGAACGCGTCGGTGAGCGCGGTGAACGCCGCCGGGTCCGCGAGCAGCGGGGTGATGTCCTTGAACATCACGCCCTGCTCCGGGTAGTCGGCCACGTCACGGATGCGGCTGAGCAGCAGTTCCTCGATGTCGGTCATCGGCGCTTCCCCGAGGGTCGGCCGCGGCCCCGGCTGCGGGACGCGGGCTGGGAGCGGGGGCCCACGACCGCGGCCGCGGCGTCCTCCGGCTCGTCGTAGGCGTCGCTGTCACGGGGCTCCGTGTACCCCTCGTCGGCCGTGGCCTGGGCGCGCTTGGCCAGGACGCGCTTCTTGAGGGCCTTCATCGCCGGCTCGCGTTCCTTGAGGTCGGCGACGAGCGGCGTGGCGATGAAGATGGAGGAGTACGCGCCGGCCGCGAGGCCGACGAACAGCGACAGCGAGATGTCGTTGAGCATGCCGGCGCCGAGGACGCCGCCGCCGATGAACAGCAGGCCCGCCACCGGCAGCAGTGCGACCACGGTGGTGTTGATGGACCGGACCAGCGTGCTGTTGATCGACCGGTTGGCGACGTCGCTGTAGGTCCAGCGGGTCTGCTTGGTGATGTCCTTCGTCTGCTCCTTGAGGCTGTCGAAGACGACGACCGTGTCGTAGAGCGAGTAACCGAGGATGGTCAGCAGACCGATCACCGTGCCCGGCGTGACCTCGAAGCCCACCAGGGCGTAGATGCCGACCGTGATGGTGATGTCGTGGATCAGCGCGACGAAGGCGGCGAGCGCCATCCGCCACTCGAAGGCGATCGCCAGGTAGATCACGACGAGGACCAGGAAGATGGCGAGGCCCTGCCAGGCCTTGTTGGCGATCTGCTCGCCCCAGCTGGGGCCGACCAGCTCACCGGTGACGTCCTTCTCCGCGAGGTTCATGTCGCGGGCCAGGTCGGCCGAGACCTTGTCGGCCGCGGCGGTGTCGATGCCCGCGACCTGGATGCGCAGGCTTCCGCTGCCGAGCTTCTGGACGATGGCGTCGTGGCCGGACGCCGCCTCCGCGTACTCCTCGGCCTGGGCGACCGAGACGCTGGTCTTCGGGGTCGTGAAGACCGCTCCGCCCTGGAACTCGATGCCCATGTTCAGGCCGCGCACCGCCAGGCCGACGATGGCCGTGATGGTGATCAGGATCGAGATGCCGTACCAGATCTTGCGGTTGCCGACGAAGTCGTAGCCGACCTCGCCACGGTGCAGTCGGGCGCCGAGGTTGCCGAGCTTCGACATCTCAGGCCTCCTTCGTGTCGACGGGGCCAGCGGGGGCGGGACGGCGGGTCCGGCGCAGCGGGGGCTTGGCGCCCAGGCGCTTCGGGTCGAGTCCGGACCAGCTGTGGCCGTTCGCGAAGAACTTCCGCCGCGCCAGGATCGTCAGCAGCGGCTTGGTGAACAGGAACACGACGACCACGTCGAGCAGGGTCGTCAGACCGAGCGTGAACGCGAAGCCCTGGACCTTGCCGACGGTGACGACGAACAGCACCGCCGCGGCGAGGAACGACACGAAGTCGGAGACCAGGATGGTGCGCCGGGCCCGCGGCCAGGCGCGCTCGACGGCCGGGCGCAGCGAGCGGCCCTCACGGATCTCGTCCCGGACGCGTTCGAAGTACACGATGAACGAGTCCGCCGTGATGCCGATCGCGACGATCGCACCGCAGACGGCCGGCAGGTTCAGCGCGAAGCCGATGGCCGGGCCGAGCAGCGACATGATCACGTAGGTCAGGGCCGCGGAGACGAGCAGCGAGGCGATGGCGATGAGCGACAGGCCGCGGTAGTAGACGACCAGGTAGAGCACGACCAGGGCGAGGCCGATCGCGCCGGCGATCAGACCGGCGTGCAGCTGCTCACCGCCGAGCGCGGCGGTCACCGTGGTGACGCTGTCCTCCTTGAAGGTCAGCGGCAGGGCGCCGTACGACAGCATGTTGGCGAGGCCCTGCGCCTCCTCCTGCGTGAAGCTGCCGGAGATCTGGGCCGAGCCGCCGGTGATGGCGGAGTTCACGTAGGGGCTGGAGACGACCTCGCCGTCGAGGACGATGCCGAACTCGTTCTGCGGGGCCTGGTTCTGGGCGAGCCGGCCGGTGATGTCCGAGAACTTCTTCGCACCCTTGGAGCTGAACTTCATGGTGACCTGCCAGCCGGCGGCGGTCTGGGTGTCGTAGACGGCCTGGGCCTCGTCGACCTCGGTGCCGTCGACGGCCGCCGGGCCGAGCAGGTACTTGTACCAGACGCCCTGGACCTCGCCGCAGCCCACGGTCGAGTCGTTGGGCTTGGCGCCGTCGCCGGCCGTGGCGCGCACCGAGGCCTTGGAGCAGTCCAGGGCCGCGTACTTCGCCTGGAGCGCGGCGTCGCCGGCGTCCCCGGTGGTGGCGCTCGCGGAGGCGGACGGGCTCGCGGAGGCGCTGGCGGAGGCCGACGGGGTGGAGTCGGCCTTGAGCGCGTCGGTGACGGCGCGGCCCTGGGAGGTGGGGCTGGCGGAGGCGGACGGCGAGGTGGAGGAGGTGGCCTTCTCGCCGGAGGCGCTCGCGGAGGGGCTCGGCGAGGCGGTGGCGGAGCCGCTGGCGGACGGGCTGGGCGAGGCGCCGGCGGCCGAGCCGCTGGCCTCGCTGGCCAGGACCGGACGGAAGTACAGTTTCGCGGTGGTGCCGACCTGTTCCCGGGCTTCCTTGGCGTTCGTGCCCTTGGGGATGTTCACGATGATGTTCGCGTCACCCTGGGTCTGAACTTCGGCCTCCGTGACACCAAGGCCATTGACACGCCGGTTCATGATGTCGACCGCGGTGTCCATGTTGGTCTTGTTGATCGCGGATTCCTGGCCGGCCTCGGGGACCGCCCGGAGCGTGATGCTCGTGCCGCCGGCCAGGTCGATGCCGAGACGCGGCTTCGTGTGCCCGGAGAGGAACATCCCCCCGGTGAGCGCCACGATGGCGATCAGGATCAGGGCCAGCGAGCGCCCCGGCTTGCTCTGGGCGCTCGCGCTCCGGCCCTTTTTAGGTGCTGCCACCTTCTCGTACTCCCTCTCGGGCCGTCCCGCGCCGGGTCAGCGCGGTTGCGGCCATGACATGGTGTCGGGATCCCCTAAGTGCGAGATGCGCGCGCCCCGGGGTGCGCGGGGCACGCCCGCGCACCCCGGGGGGCGTGGCTACTTCTTCGCGTCGGAGTCGCCGTCGGTCTTCTGCGGCTCTTCGTCGGCCTTCGCGTCGGCGCCCTCCTCGGTCTCGTCCTTCTTGGCGAAGTCGACGGGCTTGTCGTCGGAGGCGGCGGCAGCGTCGGCGGGCCCGTCGGTCTCGGTGAGGGAGGAGGCGTCGTCCGGGACGACGTCGGCGTCGGACTTCAGGTCGTGCTCGATGCCGTGGACGATGCGGTTGTACTCGTCGTCGGTCAGGACGGCGCCGATCGCGTTCTTCGCGAAGAGCAGTTCCACCCCCGGGCCGGCGTCGAGGAGGACCGTGTCCTCGTTGACCTCCTTGACCGTCGCGTACATGCCCCCGATGGTGCGGACACCGCTGCCGGGCTGCATGGCGTTGCGCATGTCCACGGCCTGCTGCTGCTTCTTCTTCGCCGACCGGGTCATCAGGAACATGGCCCCGATGAGCACGATGAACGGGAGGAGGGTCACGAGACTCACGGGTCGGTACTTCCTTCACGCGACCGCGATGGTGAGCGGCCTACTGGTTGGGGGTGTGTGTGCTGCCGACAGGGGCGGCATCGGCGGAGTCTAAGCGAGTCCGCGCGCACGGAACAACGTTCAGCATGGCACCTGGGTTCCTCGCACCACGAATGACCTTGTCGGTGTCCGGCCACCGGGACCCCCGTCCCGTGCCGTCAAGACCCGAACAGGTCCTGTTGGCCGCTCCCCGCCGCGGTGGAGCGGGGCGGGGTGAGGCCCAGGTGCGCCCAGGCCGCGGGGGTGGCGACCCGGCCGCGCGGGGTGCGGGCGAGCAGGCCCTCGCGGACCAGGAAGGGCTCGGCGACCTCCTCGACGGTCTCGCGCTCCTCCCCCACCGCGACGGCGAGCGTGGACAGGCCGACCGGTCCGCCGCCGAACAGTTTCAGCAGCGCCTCCAGGACCGCGCGGTCGAGACGGTCCAGGCCCCGGGCGTCCACCTCGTACACGGCGAGGGCGGCCGAGGCGATCTCGCGCGTGATGACGCCGTCGGCCTTGACCTGCGCGTAGTCGCGGACGCGGCGCAGCAGGCGGTTGGCGATGCGGGGCGTGCCGCGGGAGCGGCCGGCGATCTCGGCGGCGCCGTCGGTGTCGATCTCGACGTCGAGGAGGTGCGCCGAGCGGTGGACGACGCGCTGGAGCTCGGCGGGCTCGTAGAACTCCATGTGCGCGGTGAAGCCGAAGCGGTCGCGCAGCGGGGGCGGCAGCAGGCCCGCGCGCGTGGTGGCGCCGACCAGGGTGAACGGGGGCAGTTCGAGGGGGATGGCGGTGGCGCCGGGGCCCTTGCCGACGATGACGTCGACGCGGAAGTCCTCCATCGCCATGTACAGCATCTCCTCGGCCGGCCGGGACATCCGGTGGATCTCGTCGAGGAAGAGCACCTCGCCCTCCTGGAGGGAGGAGAGGATCGCCGCGAGGTCGCCGGCGTGCTGGATGGCCGGACCGGAGGTGATGCGGATGGGGGCGCCCATCTCGGCGGCGATGATCATGGAGAGGGTCGTCTTGCCCAGGCCGGGGGCGCCGGAGAGCAGCACGTGATCGGCGGTGGCGCCGCGCGCGCGGGCGGCGCGCAGGACCAGGTCGAGCTGTTCGCGGACCTTCTCCTGGCCGATGAACTCGCCCAGGTCCTTCGGGCGCAGGGCGGCCTCGACGGCCTGGTCCTCGCGGTCGGCGACAGAGCCCACCAGCCGCTCCGCGGCGGGGCCGACGAGCCGCTCGGGGCCGGCGTCGGTGTCGGTCGTGTCGTCCCAGTTCATGGAGTGTGCCTCGGGGGTCTCGGGGTCGTTCGGCGAGGGCGGTGACGGCGGGGTCAGCGGGCTCTGTTGAGCGTCTGGAGGGCCGCCTTCAGCAACTGGCCCACCTGGGGCGTGCCCTCGGCGGCCTCGGCCCGGGGCGCCACGGCGGCCACGGCCTCGTCGGCCTCACGGGTGGCGTACCCGAGGCCGATCAGCGCGGCGTGCAGCTGGTCGCGCCAGCCCTGGGTGACGGGCGCGCCGACGGCGGGGGCGCCGATCGGCTCCCCGAGGCGGTCCTTCAGCTCGAGCAGCAGCTTCTGGGCGCCCTTCTTGCCGATGCCGGGCACGGCGGTGAGCGCCTTCTCGTCACCGGTGGCCACGGCTCTGCGCAGGGCGTCCGGGGTGTGCACGGCCAGCATCGCCTGGGCGAGCCGGGGACCGACGCCGCTCGCTGTCTGGAGCAGTTCGAAGACCAGCCGCTCGTCGTCGTCCGCGAAGCCGTACAGCGTCAGGGAGTCCTCGCGGACGACGAGGGAGGTGGCCAGCTTGGTCTGCTGGCCCGTGCGCAGCCCGGAGAGGGTGTTGGGCGTGCACTGGACGGCGATGCCGATGCCACCGACCTCGACCACCGCGGAGTCGGGGGCGAGGGCGGCGACCGGACCGCTGACGAAGGCGATCATGCCGGACGGCCTTTCGGTGTGTGCAGGGCGACGGCCTGCTGGAGTCGGTTCTGCGCGGGGGCGCGCCAGATGTGGCAGATGGCGAGGGCGAGGGCGTCGGCGGCGTCGGCGGGCCTGGGCGGCGCGCTGAGCCGCAACAGGCGCGTCACCATGGCGCCGACCTGGGCCTTGTCGGCGCGGCCGCTGCCGGTGACGGCGGCCTTGACCTCGCTCGGCGTGTGCAGGGCGACCGGGATGCCGCGGCGGGCCGCGCACAGCATGGCGACGGCGCTGGCCTGGGCGGTGCCCATGACCGTGCGGACGTTGTGCTGGCTGAACACCCGCTCGACGGCGACGACCTCCGGCCGGTGCTCGTCGAGCCACTGTTCGATGCCCTGCTCGACCGCGACGAGGCGGTGGCCCAGTTCGGCGTCCGCGGGCGTGCGGACGACGCCGACGCCGAGCATGGTGAGCGGCCGGCCCGCGACGCCTTCGACCACGCCGACACCGCACCGCGTCAGCCCCGGGTCCACCCCCAGTACGCGCACGCGTGCGTCTCCCTTCGATCTCCCCCGGCTTCGCCGGGGGGTATCCCCGGTTCGTGCAGGCTATCGGGTGCCTCTGACAAAGCGACGGGCCGACGGGGGTGCCCCGTCGGCCCGTGCGAGCTGAGCGTGGGCTCAGGCGTCGACCTTCTCCATGACCTCGTCGCTGACGTCGAAGTTGGCGAAGACGTTCTGCACGTCGTCGCTGTCCTCCAGCGCGTCGATCAGCTTGAAGATCTTCTTGGCGCCCTCCTCGTCCAGCTCGACCTGCATGGTCGGGACGAAGTTGGCCTCGGCGGAGTCGTAGTCGATGCCGGCGTCCTGGAGGGCGGTGCGGACCGCGACCAGGTCGGTGGCCTCGCTGAGCACCTCGAAGGACTCGCCCAGGTCGTTGACCTCCTCGGCGCCCGCGTCCAGGACGGCGCCGAGCACGTCGTCCTCGGTCAGCTCGCCCTTGGGGACGATCACGACGCCCTTGCGGTTGAAGAGGTAGGACACCGAGCCCGGGTCGGCCATGGAGCCGCCGTTGCGGGTCATCGCGACGCGGACGTCGGAGGCGGCACGGTTGCGGTTGTCGGTGAGGCACTCGATGAGCACCGCGACGCCGTTCGGCCCGTAGCCCTCGTACATGATCGTCTCGTAGTCGGCGCCGCCGGCCTCGAGGCCGCCACCGCGCTTGATCGCGGAGTCGATGTTCTTGTTCGGGACCGACTGCTTCTTGGCCTTCTGAACGGCGTCGTAGAGCGTCGGGTTGCCGTCCAGGTCGACGCCGCCCATGCGCGCGGCGACCTCGATGTTCTTGATCAGCTTCGCGAAGAGCTTGCCGCGCTTGGCGTCGATCACGGCCTTCTTGTGCTTCGTCGTAGCCCATTTAGAGTGGCCGGACATCTGCCTGTCTCCTTCGCGTAACCATCCACATGACGAACGCCAGAGATCCTACAAGGACTCGGCCGTGCGGTTGGCGCGCACCATGTCGACGAACAGTGAGTGCACGCGGTGGTCGCCGGTCAGCTCCGGGTGGAACGACGTGGCGAGCGCGTTGCCCTGGCGGACCGCGACGATGTGACCGTCGTGCTCGGCGAGCACCTCGGCCCCGGCCCCGACGGACTCGACCCAGGGGGCGCGGATGAAGACGCCCTCCACAGGATCGCCCGGGACACCCCGGACGTCCACCGCCGCCTCGAAGGACTCGTTCTGCCGGCCGAAGGCGTTGCGGCGCACGATCATGTCGATGCCGCCGACGGTCTCCTGGCCCGAGCGCGGGTCGAGGATCTTGTCGGCGAGCATGATCATGCCCGCGCAGGTGCCGTAGACGGGCATGCCGTCGCGCACGCGCGCGCGGAGGGGCTCCATCACGCCGAACAGGACGGCCAGCTTGGAGATGGTGGTCGACTCGCCGCCGGGGACGACCAGGCCGTCGACCTCGGCGAGTTCCTCGGGGCGCCGCACCGGCCTGGCCACGGCGTCGGCCGCGGCCAGGGCGATGAGGTGCTCCCGTACGTCGCCCTGGAGGGCCAGGACGCCTATGACAGGAGTGTTCATGGGGTGCTTACCGGATCCCTTGCAGGCTGGTCACCAGCCGCGGTTGGCGTAGCGCTCGGTCTCGGGGAGGGTGTCGCAGTTGATGCCGACCATGGCCTCGCCGAGGTTGCGGGACGCGTCCGCGATGATCTTCGGGTCGTCGTAGAAGGTCGTGGCCTTGACGATGGCGGCGGCGCGCTTGGCCGGGTCGCCGGACTTGAAGATGCCGGAGCCGACGAAGACGCCCTCGGCGCCGAGCTGGCGCATCAGGGCGGCGTCCGCCGGGGTGGCGACGCCGCCGGCGGAGAAGAGGACGACCGGGAGCTTGCCCAGCTCGGCGACCTCCTTGACCAGCTCGTAGGGGGCGCGCAGCTCCTTGGCGGCGGCGTACAGCTCGTGGTTGTCGAAGCCGCGCAGCCTGGCGATCTCGTTCTTGATCTGGCGCAGGTGGCGGACGGCCTCGACGACGTTGCCGGTGCCGGCCTCGCCCTTGGAGCGGATCATCGCGGCGCCCTCGGCGATGCGGCGCAGGGCCTCGCCGAGGTTGGTGGCACCGCAGACGAACGGGGTGGTGAAGGCCCACTTGTCGGAGTGGTTGACCTCGTCGGCCGGGGTGAGGACCTCGGACTCGTCGATGTAGTCCACGCCCAGCGACTGCAGGACCTGGGCCTCGACGAAGTGGCCGATGCGGGACTTGGCCATGACCGGGATGGAGACCGCTTCGATGATGCCCTCGATCATGTCCGGGTCGGACATCCGGGCCACGCCGCCGTCCTTGCGGATGTCGGCCGGGACCCGCTCCAGGGCCATGACGGCGACGGCGCCCGCGTCCTCGGCGATCTTGGCCTGCTCCGGCGTGACGACGTCCATGATGACGCCGCCCTTGAGCTGCTCGGCCATGCCGCGCTTCACGCGCGCGGTGCCGGTCGCGGGGGCCTGGTTCTCGGTGATGGACACGGGTTGACCTCACTGGGAAGAGAAGAGGGTTCGCTGCAAGCACCGAGGTAACGCGATTGGACCAGTCCACAGCAAGGGCCAATGGGAAGTCGGTGGATCCTTTTGGGCCGCTGCGGGTGGACCGGCCGCTACGCGGCGCGGTCGACGAGGGCCGCCGGAGGCTCGTCGTCCATCTCGAAGGCCATCGGGAACGGGGCGTGGCCCGCGAGGCGGAACCAGCGGACCTTGCGGTGCTCGCGCAGCCGGCGGGCGGCGCCCACGGCGTCGTTGTGGAAGCGCCGGGCCATCGGGACGCGGCGGACGGCCTCCGTCAGCTCGTGCGCCGCGGCCTCTCCCCCGGGCGCCTCGCGTACGGCCTCCACCTGCTGGGCGTCCGCGAAGACGGCCCGCAGTGCCTGGCTCAGCTCGCTCTCGGCGACCTCCCGCTGCTCCTCCTCCGTCTGCCGGGCGGCGTGCGCGGCCTCGTACAGCACGATCGAGGCGGCCGGATCGAGCACCTTGGAGGTGGCCAGTTCCTGGGCCACGGACGCCCGGCGCAGCAGCTGTGCGTCCAGCGCGGCCCGCGCGGCGTCGATCCGGGCGTGCAGGCGGTCCAGCCGCCCCGCCGTCCAGCTCAGGTAGAGGCCGATCGCGACGAGGACGACGAGGGCCCAGATGAGGGTTGCGGTCACGGGCAGCAAGGCTATCGGGACGTCCCGCGGCACCGGACGCGCGGTCAGTCGCGGGCCAGTCCGAGCCGCGCGCGCAGTCCCGGCCCGCCGCGGTCGTCGTCGGCCGCGGCCACCGCCGCCGCGCCCGCCGTCACCGTCTCGTAGACCGACAGGATGTCCGCGCCGACCGTCGACCAGTCGAAACGCCGGACGTGGGCGCTGCCCCGCTCCCGCAGTTCGGCCCGGCGCCGCGGATCGCCCAGCAGCCGTACCGCCGCTTCCGCCAGCGCGTCCGCGTCCTCGTTGGCGAAGAGCTCGCCGGCCGTCCCCTGGTCGAGCACCTGGGCGAAGGCGTCCAGGTCGGAGGCGAGGACCGGGGCGCCGGCGGACATCGCCTCGACGAGGATGATGCCGAAGCTCTCGCCGCCGGTGTTGGGCGCCACGTACAGGTCGACGCTGCGCAGGAAGCGGGCCTTGTCCTCGTCGCTCACCATGCCGAGGAACTCCACCCGCGCGCGCAGCTCCGCGGGGAGGTTCGCCACCGCCTCCTCCTCGTCGCCCCGGCCCGCGACCAGGAGCCGGGCGTCCGGCCGCTCCGCGAAGATCCTCGGCAGGGCCTTCATCAGCACCGGCAGGCCCTTGCGGGGCTCGTCGATGCGGCCGACGAAGCCGAGCGTCTCGCCCTGCCACTCCGCCTTGGGCTCGGCCTTGGCGAAGAAGTCCACGTCGACGCCGTTGGGGATGACGACCGCGTCCCCGCCGAGGTGTTCCACCAGCGTGCGGCGGGCGTACTCGCTCACGGCGATCCGGGCGCTGATCTTCTCCAGGGCGGCCTGGAGGATCGAGTACGCGGCGATCATCGCGCGGGAGCGCGGGTTGGACGTGTGGAAGGTCGCCACGATCGGGCCCTGCGCCGCCCAGCAGGTCAGCAGGCCCAGCGAGGGCGAGGTCGGCTCGTGGATGTGGATGACGTCGAACGCGCCGTCGTGCAGCCAGCGGCGCACGCGCGCGGCGCTCAGGAAGCCGAAGTTCAGCCGGGCCACCGAGCCGTTGTACGGCACCGGGACCGCGCGCCCGGCCGAGACGACGTAGGGCGGCAGCGGGGTGTCGTCGTCGGCGGGGGCGAGGACGGACACCTCGTGGCCGTGCCGGATGAAGTACTCGGCGAGGTCGCGGATGTGGAACTGGACGCCGCCCGGCACGTCCCAGGAGTACGGGCAGACGATGCCGATCCTCACGTGCGGTCCCCGTCCGACGGGCGCGGTTCCAGGTCCGCGAGCCAAAGCCGCTGCAGCATGTGCCAGTCCTCCGGGTGGTCGGCGATGCCCGAGGCGAAGGCGTCCGCCAGCGCCTGTGTCATGACAGACGTCTTCTCGGCCCGTGTACCTGTCCCGGGTACCTCGATCGGGGGGTGGACGCGGCCCCGCATGACGGGCGAGTCGTCGTACCAGAGCGTGGCGGGGAGCAGCAGCGCGCCGGTGTGCTGGGCGAGCAGCGCCGGGCCCGCGGGCATCCGGGCGGTGCCGCCGAAGAAGTCGACCTCGACGCCGGACGCGGACAGGTCACGGTCGGCGACCAGGCAGACCAGGCCGCCGTCGCGCAGCCGCCGGGCGAGGGTGCCGAAGGCGGAGCCGCCGCTGTGCGGCAGGACCTCCATGCCGAGGCCCTCGCGGTAGGCGACGAAACGGTCGTACAGGCTCTCCGGCCTGAGCCGCTCGGCGACCGTGGTGAACGGGGTCCGGAGCTTCGTGGTGACCCAGGCGCCGGCCAGGTCCCAGTTGGCCAGGTGCGGCAGTGCCAGGACGACGCCCTTGCCGGCGGCGAGACCGTCGGTCAGGTGGTGCAGGTCCTTGGGGTCGAAGCCGTTCTCCACCCGCTCAGGGCTCCAGGCCGGGAGCCGGAAGGACTCCATCCAGTACCGCAGGTAGGAGCGCATGCCGGCACGCGAGAGCTCCGCCAGGCGCTCGGGGCCCGCGTCGGGCACCACGCGCGCGTAGTTGCTCTCCAGGCGCAGTACGCCCTTGCCGCGCCGCTTCCAGGCGAGGTCGGCGAGGGTCCGGCCGAGGCGGACCGCCGCGGGCTCGGGAAGCTTCTTGACGGTGCTCCAGCCGAGGCCGTACAGCGCGTCGGTCACCTGGTCGCGGACGTTCACTTGGCCGCCTCACGCCCCTCGGCCCCCGGCCGGGCCGACGCGCCCCCGCCCGTGCCCTTGCCCTTGCTCTCGGCCTCGGCCTGCGCCTCCGCCTCCGCCTCCGCCTCCGCCGACTCGCGCCGGACGGTGACGACCCGCTGGATCAGCGTCACCAGGCTGCCGACGGCGACGATCCACAGGGCGATCGGCAGCAGGTACTGGATGCCGGGCACACCGAACTTGTGCAGCCCCGCGAACCCGGCCGCGACGAGCGAGACCACCAGCCGCTCGGCCCGCTCGACGAGCCCGTTGACGGCGACCGGCAGTCCGATCGACTCGCCGCGCGCCTTGGTGTAGGACACGACCTGACCGCTGGCCAGGCAGAAGATCGAGACGGCGCACAGGACGTTGTCGTTTCCGCCGCCCGCGTACCAGAGCGCGAAACCGCCGAAGATCGCGCCGTCGGCGACCCGGTCGAGCGTGGAGTCCAGGAAGGCGCCCCAGCGGCTGGAGCGGCCGAGCTGGCGGGCCATGTTGCCGTCGACGAGGTCGGAGAAGACGAAGAGGGTGATCACGACCGTGCCCCAGAAGAACTCGCCCCTGGGGTAGAAGACCAACGCGCCCGCGACCACGCCGGCGGTGCCGATCAGCGTGACCGTGTCGGGGCTCACGCCCCGGCGGATGAGAAACGCGGCGAACGGTGTGAGGACACGCGTGAAGAATGCACGCGCGTACTTGTTCAGCATGGCCTTCCCGAGGGTCGGTGTGGCCGCGCGGCCCCTGCTGGCCACCGGCTGGCCCATCGTAGCCACGCGCGCGCGTGTGCGACCGCCGGGCACCCGGCCCCCGTGTCACGACCTGCGGGTACGTGGCCACGATCCGGTCGCGCGCCCTCCCGCCCGCCCGGGGCTCACGACGGCACGGCTCGCCCACCCGCTCCGGCCGCCCGCCCGGGGCTCACGACGGCACCGGTCGCCCGCCCGCGCCGACCGGCCGCCCGATCGACCCGGGACGTGCCGGCCGCCCCACCGCCTGCATCCGGCGGACCGCCGCGCCCGGCCCCCGCGTCCGGGGCCCGGCTCCCGCCCCCCGCCCCGGCAGGGACCCGCGCCTCACCACCCCGCCGCGCCGCGGCTCCGCGCCCGCCGCCGGCTCTCCTCGCCGGACCCGCGGCGCCCCACCCGCCGCGCAGGCCCACGGTCCGCTGCCGTGGCCCCGCAGCGGCCCCGCAGCGGCCCGTCGCCGCCCCGGCGGCCGCTCCCGCTCCCCCTCCGCCCGCACCGGCCCCACGGCCTCCTCGCGTCCTTCGTATGGACGCACCGTGACGGGAGTGGAAAGCTCGAAGGACCGCGGGTGTCGCCGGAGCCGCCACCGCACGCGGAGCCGTCGAACCCGCGCCCCCGATGACCTCACCGTGTACGGGAGGCAAGACATGGGCGACAAGGCGAACCCCCACCCCGGAGCCGCCGGCAGGGCTACGGCGGCCGACCACCCCGCGTCCGTACGGAATGTGGTGCTGGTCGGCCACAGCGGATCGGGCAAGACGACTCTGGTGGAAGCTCTCGCGCTGACCGCGGGAGCGGTGAACCGGGCGGGCCGCGTGGAGGACGGCGGCACCGTCTCGGACTACGACGACATCGAGCACCGCCAGCAACGCTCGGTCCAGCTCTCGCTGGTCCCGGTCGACTGGGACGGCATCAAGATCAACGTCCTCGACACCCCCGGATACGCCGACTTCGTCGGGGAGCTCAGGGCCGGTCTGCGCGCGGCGGACGCGGCCCTCTTCGTCGTCTCGGCCTCGGACGGCGTGGACGGCTCCACCCGCATGGTGTGGGAGGAGTGCGCCGCGGTCGGCATGCCCCGCGCGATCGTCGTCACGCACCTGGAGTCCGCGCGCGCGGACTTCGAGGAGATGACCCGGATCTGCGCGGAGGCCTTCGGCGGCGACGACCCCGACGCCGTGCTGCCGCTGTACCTGCCGCTGCGCGGTCCGCAGGCGCCGGACGGGCACGCGCCCGTGACCGGTCTGGTCGGCCTGCTGACGCAGAAGCTGTTCGACTACTCCACCGGCGAGCGCAAGGAGTCCGAGCCCGGCGAGGACGAGCTGCCGCAGCTCGAGGAGGCCCGCAACCGGCTGATCGAGGGGATCATCGCCGAGAGCGAGGACGAGACCCTGATGGACCGCTACCTCGGCGGGGAGTCGATCGACGTCAAGACGCTGATCGAGGACCTGGAGCGGGCGGTCGCGCGCGGTTCGTTCTTCCCGGTGCTCGCGGCCGCCCCGGCCGCCGACGGCGCCCGGCAGGGCATCGGCACGGTCGAGCTGCTGGACCTGATCATCCGGGGCTTCCCCACGCCCCTGGAGCGTGAGGCGCCCGGCGTCACCACGGTCGACGGCGCCCCGCGCGAGCTCACGCCGTGCGATCCGGACGGGCCGCTGGTCGCGGAGGTCGTGAAGACCTCCTCCGACCCCTACGTCGGCCGCGTCTCGCTCGTCCGCGTCTTCTCCGGCACGCTGCGCCCCGACGAGACGGTCCACGTCTCCGGGCACGGGCTGGCCGACCGCGGCCACGAGGACCACGACGTCGACGAGCGCGTCGGCGCCCTGTCCGCGCCCTTCGGCAAACAGCAGCGCTCGCTGACGCACTGCATCGCGGGCGACCTCGCGTGCGTGGCGAAACTGAACCGCGCGGAGACCGGGGACACGCTCTCGGCCAAGGACGACCCGCTCCTGATGGAGCCCTGGCAGATGCCCGACCCGCTGCTGCCGGTGGCCATCCGGGCGCACAGCAAGGCCGACGAGGACAAGCTCTCCCAGGGCCTCTCCCGGCTGGTCGCCGAGGACCCGACCATGCGCCTCGAACAGAACCAGGACACCCACCAAGTAGTGCTGTGGTGCCTGGGCGAGGCGCACGCCGACGTCGCCCTGGAGCGGCTGCGCAGCCGCTACGGCGTCCAGGTCGACGTCGTCCCGCACCAGGTGTCCCTGCGGGAGACGTTCGCGGGGAAGTCCGCCGGGCGCGGGCGGCACGTCAAGCAGTCCGGCGGGCACGGTCAGTACGCCATCTGCGAGATCGAGGTGGAGCCGCTGCCGGGCGGCTCCGGCATCGAGTTCGTCGACAAGGTCGTCGGCGGCGCGGTGCCGCGCCAGTTCATCCCGTCCGTGGAGAAGGGCGTACGGGCGCAGGCGGCCAAGGGGGTCGCGTCCGGGCATCCGCTGGTCGACGTGCGGGTCACGCTCCTCGACGGCAAGGCGCACTCGGTGGACTCCTCCGACGCCGCGTTCCAGACGGCCGGCGCGCTCGCGCTGCGGGAGGCCGCGGCCGACGCGAAGATCCACCTGCTGGAGCCGGTGGCCGAGGTGAGCGTGCTGGTCGGCGACGAGTACGTGGGCGCCGTGATGAGCGACCTGTCCGGCCGGCGCGGCCGGGTGCTGGGCACCGAGCAGACCGGCGGCGGGCGCACCCTGGTGCGCGCCGACGTGCCCGAGATCGAGATCGGCCGGTACGCGGTCGACCTGCGCTCCCTCTCGCACGGCACGGCCCGGTTCGACCGCTCCTACGCCCGGCACGAACCCATGCCGGCCCAGGTGGCCGAGCGGCTCCGTCAACAGACGCAGGAAGGGTAGGGGTTGGGGCCGGGCCGCCCTCGAGTGGCCGGTGGGGAACGCGTTCCCCCGGCGCGGCGGACGGCTTCGGCCGTCCGCCGACGGACGCCGGCGCCTGCGGATACGCTGATGACCTGATCAACAGGTGTGCGGAGTACGGAAGTCGGGAAGGCCGCAGGAGCGAGAGTGGCGGCGATCGGGGGCGGGAATGACCGTTGACAGCACTTACGCGGACATCTTCGGACCACAGGTGCCGCAGGCGGGCGACGGGGGGCAGACGGCGACCTTCGCGCTGGCCTCGGCCGCCTACCGGGACAATCCCGTCGAGGACATCAAGAAGGCGGACAACGAGTGGCACCAGTCGACGGTCAGCACCGGCCGCAGCTGGGCCAGGATCTTCCGCCCCAACCTCGGCGAGGCGTTCTCCCAGGCGGTGATCGACCGCATGCTGGGCGTCGGCCGCAAACCGCTCATCCAGTCGTTCGGCACCGAGCCGCAGGTGGTCGTCGAACACTGCCTCGCGGCCAACCGCATCCGCCGTGAGCGCGACCAGAAGCTGACCGGCGTCATGGTGCTGTGCGGCCTGCTCTTCCTCCCGGGGCTCCTGGTGTGGCTGCTGGTCTTCCAGCTCCGGGCCACCATGACGAAGCAGGCCGACAGGCGGGTGTCCGGGCTGGCCACCGGCCTGCTCGTCGCCGTCGGCGCCCTCGCCGTGCTCTTCCTCCTGCGGATGCCGTTCACGGGCTTGTGGGGGTGGTACGCGCGCGGTGCGGTGGTCGCCCCGGTGGTCGGCTGGTTCCTCGCCAAGCGGATCTGCGAGAAGACGGCGAGGGACCTGCGCGAACGCTGGGACAGCCTGCTCTCCGGCAGCAGCGTCGGCGCCAAGGTCCCCGAGGCGGTGCCCACCAGCCCCAACCAGACCGCGGCCGAGCAGCTGCGCCAGTCCCTGGCCCGGCTCAGCGCCGAGCAGCAGTCCAACTCCGTCTTCTACGCCGGCCCCAAGGGCATCCTCGGCATGGGCACGCGCTGGGGCGCCTGGCAGATGGCGGAGGAGCTGACCCCGGTCGACCCGAACAAGGGCGTCCACGAGTTCCGCAGCTGGACGGTGATCCGCGCCATCCACGACCAGCTGACCCTGCTCAACCGGCAGAGCCTGAAGACCGGCGGTTTCCCGGCCCCGTCCGTCCGGCACTGGATCGTCACGCCCGTCGGCGAGAACGCCAAGGCGGTGGCCCGGCCGGAGGGCACGGACGTGGAGGCGTACCAGGTCAAGCCGAAGGCGATCGAGCAGATCTGCGACCAGCAGCAGTTCGGCGGCGGCGACCGGCACTACCTCGGCGTGCAGTGGCCGCTCTGGGACGGCCAGCTGATCATCACCATGCTGATCACCGTGACCGTGCTGCACGAGACGCTGCGCATCGAGGTCACCGGACACGCGCTCGGTCCGGTGAACGGCCTGTTCACCACCAAGCCCGAGGCCCCGACCAAGGAGGTCGCCAAGACCGTCCGCTTCTGGGAGACCCGCACCGTCAACCTGCCGCTGATCACCGCGGACGAGGTGGTCCGGCTGGCCGCGCGGGCCTCCCTGAGCTGGTACCCGCCGCTGCTGAACTGGCTCGGCGGCTCCATCGGGCTGCCCGAGCCGTTCGGTCTGCGGCACGCCTGGGCCGACCAGCCGTGGCGGCACCGCTTCATGGCCGACGACGCGCTGCGCGCGGCCGCGCCGGTGCTGCGGGTGGTGCACACGGCCGCGCTGCGGGTGCTCAAGGAGCACGACGTCGACATCGAGAAGTTCAGCTCGCGGTCGTCGGTGCTGAGCGGGGCGGTCCAGGACCTGTCCCCGAAGAAAGCCGACACCTACGACGCGTGAGCCTCCGGCGGTGGGGCGGCTCGTGCGCGGGTGGACGAGGGACCGGGGGGGGGGGGGGGCGGGGGGGGGGGGGGGGGGGGGGGGGGGGGGGGGGGGGGGCGGGGGGGGGGGGGCCCCCCCCCCCCCCCACCCCCGCTTCGGCCCTGGACGGGCCTCGTCCTCACCCGCCGGACAGGCCGGACCGCCCGGCACGACGTCACACCGCCGGCCACGCCTCCGCCAGCATCTTCCGCGTGTCCGCCAGCAGCTGCGGCAGCACGCGCGTGTGCCCCACGACCGGCATGAAGTTCGTGTCGCCGCCCCAGCGCGGCACGATGTGCTGGTGCAGGTGCGCGGCGATGCCGGCGCCCGCCACCGAGCCCTGGTTCATGCCGATGTTGAAGCCCTGGGCGCCGGAGGCGGTGCGCAGGGCGGTCATCGCCTGCTTGGTCAGCTCGGCGAGCTCCGCCGTCTCCGGCCCGGTCAGGTCGGTGTAGTCGGCGACGTGACGGTAGGGGACGGTCATGAGGTGGCCGCCGTTGTACGGGTACAGGTTCAGCACCGCGTACACGTGCTCACCGCGGCGGACGACCAGTCCGTCCTCGTCGGACTTCGCCGGGATCGAGCAGAAGGGACAGCCGTCGTCGGCCCCCGGGCCGGTCGGCTTGTTCTCGCCCTGGATGTAGGCCATCCGGTGGGGCGTCCACAGGCGCTGGAACGCGTCCTGCGTCCCCACTCCGATCTGCTGCTCCGGCTCACTCGTCATGCAAGGCAGCATATGACTTCGTCCGCTCGCGGCGTGTCGCCGGGGTTGCGGCAGGACCGCGGGGGACGGCGGGGGCCCGCGGGGATCAGCTCCCCGCGGGCCCCCCGGTGGTGGCCGTGGCCGACCCGGCGGCCGTGGCCGCCCGTCAGACCTGCGCCCGCTCCTCGACGACCTTCGCGATCTTCGCGATGGCCTCGTCGAACGGGATGCCGTTCTCCTGCGAGCCGTCGCGGTAGCGGAAGGAGACCGAGCCGTTCGACATGTCCTCGTCGCCCGCGATGACCATGAAGGGCACCTTCTGCTTCTGGGCGTTGCGGATCTTCTTCTGCATGCGGTCGGAAGAGGAGTCGACCTCCACCCGCAGGCCCTGCTTCTTCGCGGCCGCGGCGAACTTCTCCAGGTACTCGACGTGCGCGTCGCCGATCGGGATGCCGATCGCCTGCACGGGCGCGAGCCACGCCGGGAAGGCGCCCGCGTAGTGCTCCAGGAGCACCGCGAAGAACCGCTCGATGGAGCCGAACAGCGCGCGGTGGATCATGACCGGCTGCTGCTTGCTGCCGTCGGCCGAGGTGTACTCCAGGTCGAACCGCTCGGGCAGGTTGAAGTCGAGCTGGATCGTCGACATCTGCCAGGTGCGGCCGATGGCGTCCTTGGCCTGGACGGAGATCTTCGGGCCGTAGAAGGCGGCGCCGCCCGGGTCCGGCACCAGCGGCAGGCCCTGCTTCTCGGCGACCTGGCGCAGCGTCTCGGTCGCCTCCTCCCAGGCCTCGTCGGAGCCGACGAACTTCTCCGGGTCCTTGGTGGACAGCTCCAGGTAGAAGTCGGTCAGGCCGTAGTCGCGCAGCAGGTTCAGGACGAAGGTGAGCGTCTTGTCGAGCTCCTCCGACATCTGCTCGCGGGTGCAGTAGATGTGCGCGTCGTCCTGCGTGAAGCCGCGCGCGCGGGTGAGGCCGTGCACGACGCCCGACTTCTCGTACCGGTAGACGGTCCCGAACTCGAAGAGGCGCAGCGGCAGTTCACGGTACGAGCGGCCGCGCGCGTCGAAGATCAGGTTGTGCATCGGGCAGTTCATGGGCTTGAGGTAGTAGTCCACGCCCTCGTCGAGCTGCATGGGCGGGTACATGCCCTCGGCGTACCAGTCCAGGTGGCCCGAGGTCTCGAAGAGCTTCCCCTTCGTCGCGTGCGGGGTGTAGACGAACTCGTAGCCCTCCTCCTCGTGGCGGCGCCGCGAGTAGTCCTCCATGACCCGGCGGACGATGCCCCCCTTGGGGTGGAAGACGGCGAGGCCGGAGCCGATCTGCTCCGGGACGGAGAACAGGTCGAGCTCGGCGCCCAGCTTGCGGTGGTCGCGCTTCTCGGCCTCGGCGAGGAAGTCGAGGTGCGCCTTCAGCTCGTCCTTGGACGGCCAGGCGGTGCCGTAGATGCGCTGGAGCATGGGGTTCTTCTCGCTGCCGCGCCAGTAGGCGGCCGCGTTGCGCATCAGCTTGAACGCCGGGATGAGGCGGGTGGAGGGCAGGTGGGGACCGCGGCAGAGGTCCTTCCAGCACAGCTCGCCGGTCTTGGCGTCGAGGTTGTCGTAGATCGTCAGCTCGCCGGCGCCGACCTCGACGTCCGCGCCGTCGTCGTGCGACGCCGAGCCCTTGAGGCCGATCAGCTCCAGCTTGTAGGGCTCGTCCGCGAGCTCCTCGCGGGCGGCCTCGTCGGTGACCACGCGGCGGGAGAACCTCTGCCCCCGCTTCTGGATCTCCTGCATCTTCTTCTCGACGGCCTTGAGGTCCTCGGGCGTGAACGGCTTCTCGACGTCGAAGTCGTAGTAGAAGCCGTCCTTGACGGGCGGGCCGATGCCCAGCTTGGCCTCGGGGAAGAGCTCCTGCACGGCCTGGGCCATGACGTGGGCGGTGGAGTGGCGCAGGATGTTGAGACCGTCCTCGGAGGAGATCTCGACGCCCTCCACCTCCTCGCCGTCGGAGAGCACGTACGACAGGTCCTTGAGCTCGCCGCCCACGCGCGCGGCGATGACCGAGCGCTCGCCGGCGAAGAGGTCCGCGGCCGTAGTGCCCGTCGTCACCGTGCGCTCTTCCCGCTCGGAATCGCGTTGGATGATCACACGGACGTCTGACACCGGTCTCTCCTGACTGCAGGTGGGGTGCGGCGCCATACCGGGAGCGCGCGCAATAGGCGATCGTACCGACCCGCACCCGCCGACCGCGAAATCAGTCTCCTCCGTCCTCCCCTCCGCAGGCCTCCCCGAAGAAGTCGAGGTGCTCCTGGAGGGCCTTCGTCAGCCGGTCCCGCTCGGCGTCGTCCACCTGCACGGGGGCGACCCCGAACGCTCCGGCGAGCCTGCGGAAACCGCCCCTGCTCTCCAGCCGCCCCTGCACCCGTACCGGCAGTCCGACCAGGTGGGCGTGGACGGCGACGCGGTAGTCCTCCTCGCCGAGGGTGAGCCGGACGTACGGGACCTCGGCGCCGGCGAGCACCCGCAGCCGTACGCTGCCCTCGCCGCGCGGACCCGACCTGCGCAGGCGGACGACCGCCCCGGTGATCCGCGCGGGGACGGCGGGCTCCTCGCGCAGATAGCGGGCGCCGGCCTCGCGCAGCACGGGCAGGTCGCCGGGCGAGAACTCGACGGGCTCACCCGTGGCGGCGCAGCCGTCGGGCACCCCGGCCGCGGGCGCCCACTCGACGGCGATCCGGGCGCCCTCGGTGCCGCGGACGAGGGCGATCAGCGCGTCGGTCAGCTCACGGCTGGCGCCGGCCTCCACGGCGCTGTCGAAGGCGTCCATGCCGCCGGTGGCCCGTTGGTAGTCGATGGCCTCGCGGACCGCGTACAGGGCCTGGTGGAGGCGTACGGCCAGGGGGCGGGCGGGGCCGGCCGGCACGAAGGCGGTCAGACGGCGGCCGTCGGCGGCGGCCACGAGGACCTGGTCGAGCAGCGCGGCGGCGGCGCGGCGGTGCCGGGCGCCGTGGTAGCCGGCCCGCGCGCGGGTGGCGAGCGCCCCGGCCAGCAGCATCCGGCGGGCGGCGCCGCGCAGCCGCTCCTCGACCGTCCAGGCCGCGGCCCCGGCCGGGCCGTCGGGGGTGTCCCGCCACCAGCGGATCTCGTCGCTGGGCACGGCGAGGCCGACCAGTACCTCGCGGGCGGAGGGCGCCGCGCTGCGGGCCAGCGCCTGCAGCGCCTCGCCGAGCAGGTCGTCGCTGTCGGGGAAGGCACGGCTCTCGGGCACGAGCAGGCTCGTGCCGTGGCCACCGGGGGCGGGCGGGGTCCAGCGGCCGTAGCGTCCGACGGCGCCGCCGCGCCGCTGCCAGCCGTGCCGGCGCAGCAGGGCGCCCAGGACGGCCGGGTCCACCTCGGCCGGCTCGGGCGCCCGGTCCCAGTGGGGCCGGGGGTGGGGGCGCGCCGGCCGCGGGAGCTCGTCGAGGGGGCGGTGGGTCACGGTCTGCCTCCCGTCCCGACCCGCGTCATGATCTCGCACAGCGCCCGGTCGTCGAAGATGCGTGAGGTCGGTATCCGCACGGTGGTCCGGGTCCGCCCGGTGACCGGGTGGCCGGCGAGATTGACCCAGTAGCAGCAGTGCCGCAGGTCGAGGCGGTCGTGGCCGGCCCGCAGCCACTGGTCCTGCGAGCGGGGGACGATCATCACGACCAGGATCTTGTGCACCGACACCGGGGTGCGGGCGAGCTTCCTCAGGTGGTCGTTGTCGAGCGTGAAGGAGAAGAACCGGCCGGGAGGGTCCGGCGCGACCTGGTACGTCGCCTTCAGCTGCACCTTGATGGTCACCTCGTCGTCGACGGTGTGCCCGGGCGCGCTGTGGCTGACGTGCCAGTCGATGCCGTTGTCCGGAAAGGGCTGGGACAGCGAGCAGCCCGCCGCCGCCGCGACCGCGTGGAGATAGCCCACCTGCAGCGTCTCCATGCACGCGGTGGTGGCGAGGGTGCCGCGGTGGGGGCCCGCACGCTCGGGCAGCAGCCCGCCCCGCTCGGGCTGCGCGATCGCCATGACCAACAGCCTTCCAGGCAAAGAGGATCCCCGCACCGGGGGCCGGGTGAATTCCCGTGTCGAGCCCCTGAACTGCAAAGACCCGTACTCCTGTTGTGTCCTTCCCGCGTACGGCGCAAACAGCCCGGGTATCACCGAACAGGCAGAAGACGGAACACCGGCTGCCGTGGGTGAACGAGGGGTTGAGCAGGTATGGCGTGCTGGTACGAGGGCCCTTTGGCCGCGTTCGACACGGAGACGACAGGGGTGGACGTCGAGAGCGACCGGATCGTGTCGGCCGCGCTCGTCGTCCAGGACGCGCCCGGCGTCCGGCCGCGGGTGACCCGCTGGCTGGTGGACCCGGGCGTGCCGGTGCCCGCCGAGGCGACGGCGGTGCACGGACTGACGGAGGATCATCTGCACCGCAACGGCCGCTGGCCGGCGCCGGTGATGTACGAGATAGCCGAGCTGCTCGCCGAACAGGCGGGCGCGGGGCGGCCGTTGGTGGTGATGAACGCGCCGTTCGACCTGACGCTGCTCGACCGCGAGCTGCGCCGGCACCGCGCCTCGCCCCTGTCCCACTGGCTGGACGCGGCGCCGCTGCGGGTGCTGGACCCCCGGGTGCTGGACAAGCACCTGGACCGCTACCGCAAGGGCCGCCGCACGCTCACCGACCTGTGCGAGCACTACGGCGTCCCGCTGGCCGGCGCGCACGACGCGGCCGCGGACGCGGTGGCGGCGCTGGAGGTCGTGCGCGCGGTGGGCCGGCGTTTCGCGGCCCGGCTGGAGCGCCTGTCCCCCGCCGAGCTGCACGCCCTGCAGACGGCGTGGCACGCGGCGCAGGCGCGGGGGCTGCAGGCGTGGTTCGCGCGGAGCGGTTCGCCGGAGACGGTGGACACGTCGTGGCCGCTGCGCCCGGAGCTGCCGGCGGCGGCGTGACGCGGTGCCCGGCACGACCGGTCCGCGACATGCGAAAAGCCGGTCCGCGCGATGCGGACCGGCTCTCTCCCGGTGGGCGATACTGGGTTCGAACCAGTGACCTCTTCGGTGTGAACGAAGCGCTCTCCCACTGAGCTAATCGCCCGGGAACGCACTGAACAATACAGGTCCCCGCGGCCTTCCTTCAAACCGCTCGCAGGTGTGCCGTCAGTCCTCGCCGTCCGGCGCGCATCATCAGCCGGTGGTTGGCGCGGAAGAACGGCCGTCCCGGCACGGCGAACCGCCGGAGCAGCGGCTTGCCGACGTCGACGACCTGGTCGTAGCGGACGAGGGTGCCCGGACCGGCCGCGGTGACCGTCCAGCGCGCCCAGCCGTCGATGTCGCCGGACATCGTGACCTCCAGCACTCCCGCCCCGGGGTCGCGTCGCGCCTCGCGCGCGGTGAAGGTCATGGCGTACGGCAGGAGGGAGCGGATCGTGAGGACGCCGGTGGTGTCGTCGAGCCGGGTCACCGCACGGACCTGGGGCCACCAGCGCGGGTAGTCCTCGGGGCGTTCCAGGGCCGCGTAGACGGTGGCGGGGTCCGCGGGCAGGGCCCACAGGCTGCGGAAGCGGTAGTGCGTCCAGTCCATGGACCGAGTGTGCGGTACCCGGGCGGGGAGGTGAGTAGGTCCTGAGTAGCCGCGCTCATGCCGTACGGCGTGACACGGCCCACACTCCCTTGCATGACGCACCTTCCGCCCCCGGCCGAGGAGCTCCGGCTCGTCGACGCCGAACTACGGCAACTGGACGCCCGGCGGGCCTGGTTGCTGACGCGCCGCGCCTGGCTGCTCGCCTCGCTCCCGCCCCCACGGCAGCCGGTGGCGCCGCAGCCCCGGCCCGAAGCGCGCCCCGAGGCGAGCGTCCCGCGGGTCCAGAACGTCCTGCTGCTGCTCGGCGGCGTCCTGCTCACCATCGCGGCGATCGCGTTCACACTGGTCAGCTGGGGTCATCTGGGGATCGCGGGGCGGGCCGTGGTGCTCGGCACGGTCACGCTGGCCGTGCTCGCCGCGCCGGTGCTCCTGCTGCGGCGCGGGCTGCGCGCCACCGCCGAGACGGTGGCGGGCCTGGGGCTGGCGCTGACCGTGCTGGACGCCTACGCGCTGCACGCGGCGGCCCTCACCGGCGTCGACGGCACGGGGTACGCGGCGGTCGCGTCCGCGGTGCTGGCGGGGCTCTGGGCGGCGTACGGCCGTGGCCCGGACGCCCTGCGCGTGCCGCTGCCCGCCGCCCTGGGCGCGGCCCAACTGCCCCTGCCGCTGTGGGCGTTCGCGGCGGGTGCGGACCCGTACGCCGTCGCGGCCGCGCTGCTGGCGACGTCCGCCCTCGACACGCTCCTCGCGCTGCGGGTGACCGCCCGCTTCGTGCGGCCGACCGCCGTCGCCGGCGCGTGCGGCCTCGGCGCCGCGGGCGCCCTGGCGGCCGGCCTGCTGTCCTGGACGGCCTCCGGTCCGGGCGCCGCCGCCCGTGCGGCGGCGCTCCTCGTCCCGGCGGCGGCCCTCGCGCTGGGGGCCGCGCGCCGGCTGCCGCGGCCGGCCGCCGCGACGGGTACGGCGCTCGCCGGCGGTCTGCTGCTGGTGGCGGCGGGTGGCGGCGTGCTGCGCTCGGCGCTGCCCGGCGGCTGGGCCGTCCCCGCCCACCTGGCCTGCGGCATCGCCCTGTCGGTGACGGTACGGGGCCGGCTCTCCGGGCCGGTGCGGCGGGGCCTCGTCCTGGCGTCCGCCGCGGTGCAGGCGTCGGCGCTGCTGTGGAGCGTCCCGCTGGTCCTCGTCACCCTCCTGGGCCCGGTCGGCTGGGTGGAGCGGCCCTGGTCGGGTGCTCCCGCGGACGCCCGCGCCGCGGTGACCGTGCACACCCCCTGGCCGCCGTACCCGGTGCAGGCGCTCCTCGTCCTGGTGGCCGTCGCGGGCACGCTCGCCCTGGCCGTCCGGCAGGAGACCTGGCGCCCGTGGGCCCGGACCGGCGCGCTGGGCCTGGCCTGGGCGGCGTGCGCGGCGCTCCCGTCGGTGCTCGCGCTCCCCTACCCGGCCGCCCTGGTGGTGCTGGGGGCCGTGACGGCGGCGGCCGCCCTGGCGCCCGCGGTCACGGTCCCGCCGACGGTCCCGCCGACGACGCTGCCCGTGCTCGCCCTGGCCGCCTCCGTCCACCTGGCCGTCGTCTCGCTGGCCGCGCAGACCGCGACCCTGGTCGTGGCGGCGGCCCTGACCGTGCTGTTCGCGGCGGTCTCGTGGCGGCCGCGCCTGGCGCCCTTCACGGTCCCGGCCGCGCTCGGGCACGCCACCGCGCTGGCCTGCGCGACGGGCGCGGCGGCCGGCTGGGCGCCGGCGCACACCGCGCTGCCGGTGCTCGCGGTCGCCGCGGCCGCGGCCCTGCTCGCCGCACGGCTCGGCGGCTCCCCGGCGACCGTGCCGACCGAGGTGACGGGCGCGGTCGCGGGGCTGCTCGCCGTGGGGCTCGCGCTGGCCGATCCGCCGATGCTGGCCCTGGTGCTGTCCCTGTGCGGGGTCATCACCGCGGCCACGGCGGCCCGCGCCGGCCGGCGCCCGGCGGGCTGGGCGGCCGCCGTCCTGTTCGTGCTGGCCGGCTGGACCAGACTGGTCGCCTGGGACGTCACCACGCCGGAGGCGTACACCCTGCCGGTGACCGTCGCGGCCCTGGTCGTCGGCGCCTGGCGCCGGCGCCGTGAGCCGGGGACCTCGTCGTGGACGGCGTACGGCCCGGGACTCGCGGCCACGCTCCTGCCGAGCCTGGCGGCGGCCTGGGGCGACCCGCAGTGGACGCGCCCGCTGCTGCTGGGCGCGGCGGCGCTGCTGGTCACCCTGCTGGGCGCCCGGCACCGCCTCCAGGCGCCCCTGGCACTGGGCGCCTCGGTCCTGGCCCTGGACGCGCTGCACGAGCTCGCGCCGTACCTC
Source organism: Streptomyces sp. NPDC017936 (assembly GCF_044328485.1). NCBI lineage: Bacteria > Bacillati > Actinomycetota > Actinomycetes > Kitasatosporales > Streptomycetaceae > Streptomyces > Streptomyces sp. NPDC017936. The sequence goes on from NZ_JBIRHK010000008.1 coordinate 157,173, forward strand.
GTCCAGGTGGCGGGTCTCCTTCCGCGCTGGGTCCCTCCCGCACTCGCCGGTCTGCTGCTGCTCGCCCTGGGTGCCACCTACGAGCAGCGACGTCGCGACGCACGGCGAGTGCGGGAGGTGCTGGGGAGGATGGACTAGCCCTGCCGGGGCCGGTTCCCTAGGACGGCATCCTGTCGCCGAGGAGCGCCAGGTTCTCGATGGCGGCGAGGCCGTACAGCGCGGTGTCGTTGGTGGACACCCAGGCGGCCTCGCTGCCCGGCACCAGGGTGGCGGGGCCGCTCAGGGGCTCCGTCTTCCAGGGCGCGGACTCCTTGTAGCCGTCGGAGTTGTAGAACTTGTCCCAGGCCCGCGCGGCGAGCTTCTCGTCCCCGGTCTGCACGGCCGCGTAGGCGTCCAGGCGCGAGTGGCCCTGGAAGAGGAGCAGGCTGCCGAAGTGGGAGCCGTAGCGTGCCGCCTGTTCGGCCTTGGTGGCGTTGAAGTAGCGGCAGTAGTCGAAGTACGCCTCGTTGAACTTCGGCATGTCGACCAGGTGGATGAGCTCGGCGCACAGCTCGTTGAGGCCGAAGACCGCGGACAGGTGCGAGACGCCGACGACCGGCGTCGTGGCGACGGCGAACTTGCCGGTGTCGAGGTCGTACAGGCCGCTGCCCTGCACGAAGCCGTTCGGCTGGGCGGCGATGCCCTCCATCGTCGACAGCACGCGCGCCTTGGCCTTCTCCCACTTCGGGCCCTTGCGTTCCCACTCCGTCAGCCACGCCGACACCAGACCGCTCCAGTCCGTGCCGAAGCCGATCGACAGGGCGTGCCGGTCGGGCGTGTAGGTGTCGGTGCGCACCTTGCGCTGCGGGTCGAGGACGAGGAAGGTCTCGTCGGAGTCGACGTTGGCGTGCATGAGGTCGCCGACCCGTTCGTCGGCGGTGAGGAAGTAGTAGTAGCGGCGGTAGGTGGTGTTGGCGATGCGCTGCTGCTTGGCGCTGTCGGCGTAGTGCTGCACGCCGTGCCGGGTGCCCAGGCCCGCCCACGTGCCGAGGTGGTAGACGTCGACCTCGCCGGTGTGCCGGGTCATCGCCTCGGCGAAGCGGAAGATGTCCGCGCGGCCGCTGCGCAGGTACGCGAACCAGAGCCAGAGGTCCGGTGACAGCTCGGAGTTGTCCCAGGCGTAGCCGCCGATGTCGTACCGCCACTGGTGCCGGACGGTGTCGTAGGTGTGCATGATGTCGCCGTAGTCCCAGAAGCCGTACCAACGGCGCATCTCCACCTGGTCCTTGTAGTAGGTGAAGAGGAAGTCGAGGTGGTCCTCGATCTTGGCCTTGGCGGGCGTGGAGCGGTCCGGCTCGGAGTACAGGCCGGGGCCGAAGACCTTGGCCTTGATGAGCTGCTCGGGCGGGGCGGCGAGCTGGGGCAGCACCCGGACGGCCTCGACCTGCTCGGCGAGCTTCTCGGGGCTCGGGGTGGAGGCGTTGGCCCAGAAGAGGAGTTCGGAGGTACGGGCGATGCCGTAGGGGGTGCCGAAGCCGGGCTCGTAGTCCTCGTAGGTGATGTTGAGGCCCTCGAGCTGCTCGGGGTAGGTGTCCTGGTCCATGCCGTCGTGGTAGAAGCGCAGGTCCATGGGCTGCGCCTCGGGCGACCAGAGCCAGAGGGTGACCTCGGCCGCGTCGGTGTGGGCGTCGCGGATGTCGAGCTGGGCGGGGAACTTCTCCCAGAAGTCCCGCAGGCCGAAGGAGAGGCCGCCGCTGACGCCGCCGACGTAGCCGAAGCCGGAGGCCCGCTTGCCGCCGCCGGCGCCGATCCAGCCGTAGCCCTTCTTGGTGCGCTTGCGCAGGGTGAAGCCGTCGGCGGAGAGCTGGGAGAGGGTGTAGTCGCCCCACTCGGGGATGTACTGCAGGCGGGTGGTGACGCGCTGGTCCCAGGTGGACGGGTCGGGCAGCTTCTCGCCGGCGTACTGGGCCGCCTGGACGGCGGCGCCCGGGTCGCGGCGCAGTCCGGTGATGCCCTTGACCGCCTCGCGCAGCAGGCCGGTGCCCTCGCCGCCGATGCGGATGTGGCGGTCGTAGGACTCGTCGCGCATCGGCACGGTGAAGCGGACGCCGAGGCCGCGGATGAAGTCGCCGCTCGCCTTGCCGGGCTCCTGCGTGCCGTCGTAGGTGAGGGTGTGCACCATGCGGAAGGAGTCGGCGCCCGCGTAGAAGTAGAGCCGGATCGAGAAGGGCAGCCAGCTGCGGCTGCCCCTGCGGTGCTTGCCGTCGATGCGGACGACCGCGCGGACGGGGCCCTTCTGCTCGACGGTGACCTCGGAGATCGCGCCGTCGAAGCGCTCGGTCTTGACCGTGCCCTGGTCCCCGTCCTCGATCTCGGGCTGCCGGATCAGGACCAGCCGGCCGTTCCTGGCGATCTCGGTGGACCCGCGGGTGACCGACTTGACGAGCGTGGCGCCGGACTTGCCGATCCTCGCGGTGATGACCCCGGTCGAGACGTCGATGGTGCCGCCGCTCTCGTCGACGGTGACCTTCTTGGCGGGGGCGGCCGGGGCGCCGGCGGTCAGGGTGAGCTTGCCGGAGCCCGAGCTCACCGCGTGGGCGGTCCACTTCAGCGACCCGTCCGGCCAGTAGGCGAGGGGCCAGGACTGCACGGGGACGGCCTTGCCGTCGGCGTCCGTGAGCGCGAAGGTCTGGTCCTCCTGGTAGGTGCCCATCGGCCAGGGCACGCCGAGGGTGGAGCCGGGGGCGGCGCCGAGGCCGCCGTCCTCCAGCCAGTCCAGGGTCACCGGAGCGTCGTCCGCCGCCTCGGCTCTCGGCGCGGCCTGCGCGTTCTTGGTTCCCAGCGTCCAGGAGAACTGGGCGGCGGCTCCGGCGACGGCCGCCGCCTTGAGGAGGGACCTGCGGGGGATGGGAGACATGGGAGGCAGCCTTTCCTTCCGTGCGGGATGCAAGGTGTGGTCAGGGGCATGACAGATGGAGGTGCGGCGCCGGGCGCCGGACCGGAGAGGGGGCACCGCCCGTCAGCGGTGCCGGTGACGCTCCTCGACGGCGACGGCCGCCGCCGCGACGGCCCCCAGGACGGGGACCGCCAGCGGCGCGGTGAACAGGGCGGACAGCGCCACGACGCCCAGCCCGCCGACGACCAGGAAGGACCCGGCGGGATCGAGCACGGTCCGGCGCCCGGCGTCCGCGAGCAGCGCCCGCCAGGAGGCGCCCGGCGTCCAGACGGCCGCCGCCCGCAGCAGGGCCACGGCCAGCCCGATCAGCGCGAACAGACCGACGGCCCCGACGAACGGACCGCCGGGCAGCCCGGCCCGCACGGCCTGGACGTCCACCCAGGCGGCGGCGCCCGCCGCCCACCCGGCGAGCCCGACGGCCCAGCCGCCGCGCAGGGCCGCCCGGAAGTCCGCGACGAACTCCCGCAGACCGCCGTCCTCGTGACGGGTGCGGCGCCGCAGATGCCGTGCGCCGGCGGCGAAGGCGGCCGGGTAGGTGACGACGCCGAGACAGGCCACGGCGATCCACACGCCGGTGAGCAGACACTCGGCGAAGACCGCGAAGCGTTCGCCGAACACGGACTCCCTGCGCGGGGAGCGGTCCTTCACGCGTGCTTGCGCCATGGTGACCGCCTCAGCCCTTCAGTCCGGACGTCGCCATGCCGTCGATGAGATAGCGCTGGAAGGCCATGAAGAAGGCGATGACCGGCACCAGCGCCACCAGCGACATCGCGATCATGCTGCCGTAGTTGGAGATGCCCTCCTGGTCGCGGAACATCATCAGACCGAGCGAGACGGTGTACTTCTCAGGAGTGTTGAGGTAGATCAACGGCCCCATGAAGTCGTTCCACGCGTTGATGAAGGTGAAGATGGCACTGGTGATGACGGCGGGCCGGCACAGCGGCAGCACGATGGACCAGTAGGTCCTCAGGTGCCCGCAGCCGTCGAGCTTGGCGGCCTCGTCCAGCTCCCGCGGCAGCCCGCGCATGAACTGCACCATCAGGAAGACGAAGAACGCCTCCGTGGCCAGGAACTTGCCCGCGACGAGCGGCACCAGCGTGTCGACGAGCTCCAGGTTGCGGAACATCACGTACTGCGGGATGAGCAGGACGTGGTACGGCAGCAGCAGCGTGCCGATCATCAGCGTGAACAGCAGGTTCCGGCCGGCGAACCGGATCTTGGCGAAGGCGTACGCGGTCAGCGAGCTGGACACCACGACACCGACCACGGCGAGGACCGCGTACATCAGCGAGTTCACGAAGAAGCTGCTGACGGAGATGCCGGAGATGCCGTCGGCGAGCCCGGAGAAGTTCGCCCAGACCGGCTTGGCGGGCAGCAGGTCGAGGCTGGCGATGATGTCCTTGCTCGGCTTGAACGAGGCGCCGACGACCCAGACCACGGGATACAGGACGACCGCGAGGACGGCGAGCGCGCCCACGTGCCAGGCGATCGATCCCGTGCGCCGCCGCTCGCTCGCGGTGCGCACGGCAGGACTGGTGGCGGTGGTCACTTGGCGGCCTCCTCGTAGTGCACCCACTTCTTCTGCGACCAGAACAGGACCGCCGTGACGAGCGCCACCGCGACCACCAGCGTCCAGGCCATCGCGGAGGCGAAGCCCATCTGCGCCTCCTTGAAGCCCTTCTGGTAGAGGTAGCAGGTGTAGACGAGCGTGGCGTCGGCGGGCCCGCACCGGGTGTCGGAGACGACGTACGCGGAGCCGAACACCTGGAACGCGTGGATGGACTCCAGCAGCACGTTGAAGAACAGCACCGGGGAGATCATCGGCAGCGTGACGTTCCAGAACCTGCGCAGCGGTCCGGCCCCGTCCATCTCGGCGGCCTCGTACAGCTCCCGCGGGACCTGCTTGAGACCGGCCAGGAAGATGACCATCGGCGCGCCGAACTGCCAGATGCTCAGGGCCACCAGGGCGTAGATCACGTAGTCCGGGTTGCCGATCCAGCCGCCCACGTCGAGACCGAAGATCTTCTGCGTACGGTCCACGACCGCGTCGTCCGAGAACAGCGCCCGCCACACGAACCCCACGGAGACGCTGGCGCCGATCAGCGAGGGCATGTAGAAAGCGGCCCGGTACAGGCCCTGACCGCGCCGCTTCTGCGCGAGCAGCAGCGCGACGCCGAGCGCGAGCAGCAGCTTCAGCGGAGTGGCCACGACGACGTACTTCAGCGTGACCTGCACCGACTTCTGCCAGCGCGGGTCCTGGAACATCGTCGTGAAGTTGTCCAGCCCCACCCACTGGGGCGGCGTGAACAGGTTGTAGCTGGTGAACGCGTAGTAGAGCGACGCGATCATCGGCCCCGCCGTGAGCAGCAGGAACCCCGCGATCCACGGCGACATGAACAGATAGCCGGCGAGGTTCTCGCGGCGCCGCCCGCGCCGCCCGGCGGCGGGGGCGGCGGACCGCTTCCCGGCCGGGCGCGCGGGCGCTTCCTTGACGAGCGTCATGGTGGTACGTCCCCTCAGCCCGCGAACGCGGCCTTGGCCTCGCTGAACAGCGCCTTGGCGGCGGCGGACGGCTTGGACTTGCCCTGGGCGACCTCACCGCCCAGCCGCAGGAACGCCGCCTCGATGACGTCGGCGCCGGACGGGTGCGGGGTGATCTTCCCGAGCACGCCGGCCGCGGCGACCTCCTCCTCGTACGCCTTGACGCCCTTGTTGTTGTCGTCGGTGGGCGTGAACGCCTCGTACTGCTCGGTCGTGGCGAGGATGCCGCGGTCGTAGCCCATGATCTTGCCGACCTCGGGGTCGTGCACCATGAAGTCGATGAACTGCGCCGCTTCCTCGGGGTGCTTGGTCCCGGAGAAGGCGCTGAGCATCAGCGAACCGAGGTACTGGCCGGTGTTCTTGCCGTCCTGGGTGGGGATCGGCGCGAGGCCGTAGTCCGACTCGCCCTCGCCCTGGTAGCGGATGGAGAAGTTGTCCCAGGTGAACTCGGACGCGGCGAGCCCCGCGGAGAGCGCGGACTTGGGCTTGACCTGTTCGACCTTCTTCGGATCGGCGACGAGCCCGGACTTCACGCGCTTGTAGCCGTCCTCCCACCACTGCGTCAGGTCGTCCTCGGTGAACCCGAGGTCGGAGTCGGTGAAGAAGGCCTTGCCGTTCTGGCGCAGGTACAGGTCGTAGAGGTACATGATGCTGAAGTAGCCGGTGTCGCCGGCGATCTTCAGCTTGTCCTGGATCGTCTGCAGCGCGTCGAAGTACTCGTCCCAGGTCCAGCCGAACTTCGCCTCGACGCCCGCCTTCTTGAACGCGTTGAGGTCGATGACGAGCGACATGGTGTTGGCGCCGACGGGGACGGCGATCTGCTTGCCGTCGACCTGGCCGTTCGCCAGGACGCCGTTGCGGAAGTTGTCCAGGCTCAGATTCCCCGCGTCCGCCTGCGACTTGAGGTCCAGCAGAACACCACGCTTGTCGTACTTACGCAGGAAGCCGACCGCATTCTGGAAAACGTCCGGCGGATTCCCGCCGGAGGCCTGGGTCTGGAACTTCTCCCAGAACGCCTCGTAGTCGGTGAATTCGGGCTTGATCTTGATCTTCGGGTACTTCTTCTCGAAGAGCGCGATCGTCTTCTTGATGGCGATGGTGCGCGGCTCGCCACCCCACCACGCATAACGGAGCGTCACCGTCCCGTCGGAGGACGTGCCGTCGTTCCCCCCGCAGCCCGTGGTCGCGGCCAGGCCGAGCGTCGCCGCCGTGGCCCCCGCCGCCTTCAGGATCGTTCGCCTCTCCACATTCCTGCTGGTTCCCACAGCCCGGCCTCCCCGCAGCGTCGTTGCCGCTTGCATGAATCGTTTCAAGAAAGCGCTTGCTGGCACAAGGTACGAGGGGGTGGGGGGAGCGTCAATGATTCGGACAGGAATTTCTCGACCGGTGGTCGTGGGCCGGCGGGGCGCCGCGGAACCGGCGTCCTGTCCTCGGCGGGGCGAACGCGCAGGTCGGGCACGCCTGTTCGGCCGCCCGGACAGCGGCGGGCGGGCCGCACGGTCGTGGCGGGCGGCCGGAATCCGCCTGGTGCGGCGGGGCCGGAGGGGTGGCGGAGGCAGGGCGGCACCGGGGAGGGGAGGTGCTGTAGGGGGCGGGAAGTGCTGAGACGCGGAAAGCGCTGAGACCGGGGAGAAGCCGGGGCGAGGAGGGATCGGGGCGAGGATGCTTGCACCGGGGCCGGAACCGGCCCGGTCGGACCTCGACACCGGGAAGCGGAGAACGGGAGCCGACCGCAGGGCCCGTCACTCGGGGCAGCCTCGCGGGATCACCACGCGGGTCGTCGATCGCCACGCGGGTCGTCACTCGAGGATCAGCTGCGCGGGGGCGCCGCACGGGGTCTCCGCGCGGGGATCAGCCACGAGGGCCGGCGGTCGGTCGCAGCGGTCGGCCAGACGGTGGGGCCACCGGGCGCCCGGTCCGAACAGCGGATCCGGTCGCGCGAGCACTGGGTCCGGTCACCGGGCACCGGGCACCGGGTCCGATCACCGGGTACCGGAGGGGGCCGGCGCGAACGACGGCGGCCGTCCGGAGACCGACACGCACGGCGACCGGCCGTCCCGAGACCGGCACACACGGCGACCGGCCGTCCGTCACGCGCAGGAGCCCTTCGCGGCGGAGCGAGCCCCGGGCGGGAGCCGTCCACGGTGGAGCGAGCCCCGTGCAGGTGGTCGACACGGGCCGTACGGACGTCCCGGAGGGAGGGACCGCCCGCACACGACGGCGGCCCGTCTGCTGTCTCGCAGACGGGCCGCCGTGCCGGGTGGGCGATACTGGGTTCGAACCAGTGACCTCTTCGGTGTGAACGAAGCGCTCTCCCACTGAGCTAATCGCCCGGGCGCAGGAAGAACATTACCCCATGTCAGGGGGTGCCTGTGACCGCGGTCGGCCGCCTCCGGCACCCCCGGCCGCGGCTCACTGGTCCTTGATCTTCCACGGCATCTCGAAGCCGAACTTCCACAGGTAGACCCCCAGGATCGCCGCGATGATCACGAGGCCGATCGAGGTCAGGACGATGTTGCGGCGCCGGACCTTCGGATCGAGGGCCCGCGCGGCCGCCTCGGTGACCTTGCGCTTGGTCCAGCGCAGCACCAGCTGGGCCCAGACGAACTCGGTCGCCCAGATCGCCATGCCGCCGAAGATCACGACCCAGCCGGGTCCGGGCAGCGGCAGCATGATGATGCCGGCGACGACCACCGCGAGACCGACCACGAAGATCCCGACCTGCCAGCTCAGGTGCAGGATCCGGCGCGACTTGATGAACTCGGGCGCCCGGGAGCCGAGCCCCTGGGCCTGCTCCTGCGCCGCCCCGTCGGCCTTCTCGTCGTCCGCCGCCATGGCGACCTCGCCCGGCTCGTCACTCCCCGTATTCATACGGCCAAACCCTACCTGAAGAGATTCGTGTCACCGTGATGGTGGTACTTCCCGAACGATCTCTCCGCCGGAAGAGTTACGTAAACGCACACAAAACACGCAGAGGGGTTTACAACGGCACCGTAGGTGGCATGTCGATTTCGCCGACGTGCGAATCCCCGAGCGCACACTGAGCGAAAGGCCCTGGCGCTTATGAACACCACGGTCAGCTGCGAGCTGCACCTGCGCCTCGTTGTGTCGAGCGAGTCCTCCCTGCCTGTCCCCGCAGGCCTGCGGTACGACACGGCCGACCCCTACGCCGTGCACGCCACCTTCCACACCGGAGCCGAGGAGACCGTCGAGTGGGTGTTCGCCCGCGACCTCCTCGCGGAGGGCCTGCACCGGCCCACCGGCACCGGCGACGTCCGCGTCTGGCCGTCGCGCAGCCACGGTCAGGGCGTCGTGTGCATCGCCCTGAGCTCCCCCGAGGGGGAGGCCCTGCTCGAGGCCCCGGCGCGGGCCCTGGAGTCCTTCCTGAAGCGCACGGACGCGGCCGTGCCCCCGGGCACGGAGCACCGTCACTTCGACCTCGATCAGGAGCTCTCGCACATCCTGGCGGAAAGCTAGGGCGAGACCCCCACAGAGCCGCCCGGCGCCGTCCACTCGGGGAGACGGCTCGGGCCGGAACAACCGCATAGGGCATGCGTCGGGGGGGGGGGGCCCGGGGGCCCCGGGGGGGGCCCCCCCCCGCCCCCCGGGGGCACGCGGCGCTGGCAACCGCGCGGCGCCCCCCGCCCCGCCCCGCACCCGGCCCCCCACGCCGCG
>NZ_JBIRHK010000008.1:166333-258314 GCF_044328485.1 Streptomyces sp. NPDC017936
CCGGCGTGGCGGCGCCGGGCCCCCCCCCCCCCCGCGCGGCTGGGGGGCCCCCCCCCCCCCGGCCCCCCCCCCCCCCCGCCGCCGACGTGCGCCGTGCGCGATCGGGGCGTCGACCCACGGTGGCCCGACGGCCCGGTACGGCTACCATCGGCCAGCATCGGCGGGCGCTTGCCCGACCCCCCAGGCCAGGGAGCGAAACGTGCTGATCACCCACGACACCCGGTGTGCGCTCGATGCCGTGGTGGATCTGGTGAACACCGCCCCGGAGGACGACACCGCGCCGGACGGACTGGCGGATGTCGCAGCTCTCGCGGATTTCGTAGGAAGGCACGAAATCAGCGACGTCGGTGTGCTCTCCGAGTTCGATCTGTCCGCGGTGCGCAAGGTCCGCAAGCGCTTCGCGGGGATCTTCGCGGCGCCGGACGCCCGCACCGCCGCCGGACTGATCAACGAGCTGGTGGCCGCCGCCGGCACCACCCCGCGGCTCACCGATCACGACGGTTACGACTGGCACGTGCACTACTTCGCGCCCGGCGCCTCCATCGCCGACCACCTGGCCGCCGACTGCGGGATGGCGCTGGCCTTCTTCGTGGTGGCCGGGGAGCAGGAGCGGCTGCGGCGCTGCGAGGCCCCGGACTGCAGGCGCGCCTTCGTCGACCTCTCCCGCAACCGCTCCCGGCGGTACTGCGACAGCCGCACCTGCGGCAACCGCCTCCACGTGGCCGCGTACCGGGCGCGCCGCAAGGAGGCCACGGGCTGAGCCGGTGCCGGGGCGGATCACCCTTCGCCGTCCTTCCCCTCCCGGCCGGGCCCCGGAGCCCGCGCCCCGGTCGTGAGGCGGTCGATGCCGACGCGGTCCCGGCGGGTGGCGCCGGGTACCGCGGGTACGGGTCACAGCAGCAGCAGGTCGTGCAGCGCGGCCATGAGCAACAGACACCCGATCACCGCAAGGAAGATCATCAGCGGTGGCTGGGATAGGGCGAAGAGGCATCCGCGCGGCTCGTCCTGAGGCGGCGCGGCCTCGCTCTGTGTCGTGTCCAGCATCTCGCGGGCGATGATGACGCAGCCGGGACGCGCGACGCGATCACGACGCTCGGTTTGAGCGGGTGTACGCCGATTCCGCGAGGTCGGTTTCCAGCCGTGATCATTTGCGCGCGCCTGCGGCTCGACTGTGTCGTTTCAGCCGCTCGGCGACCGCTCTGTCCAGGGCGTTCTCATATGCCGTGCTTCTTGAGGATGGCCTCGATGTCGCTGAAGTCGTCCGAGGCGCTCGCCCGGGGTGCGGCGGCGGGCCGCGAGGCCGGGCGGGAGCCCTGGCCCAGGGAGGGCACCGAGGCGGCCGGGGCCGTGACACCGGCCTGTGCGGACCGCGCCGCCGCCTTCCGCTCCTTGCGGGTGCCGCCGCGGCGGCGCTCCACGGCCCGGGTGGTCGCGAAGAGGACCCAGGCCCCGCCGAGCACGCCGAAGCCCGCCCAGGCCATCGGGCTGAAGGCGGTGTCGGCGACCCACTCCACGATCCCGGTCATCACGAGGCCGAGCGGGACGAGCGCGTAGGCGGCGATGCGGGCGGCCGTCAGGAAACGCCTGCGGTAGGCCGTGACCGCGGCGACGCCCAGGCCGGCCGCGGCGACGGCGGAACACACGGTCTCGGCAATCATCCGGTCCTCCAGGCGCGGCGCACTCGGGCAGGGGCACGACTCCGCGCCACCGGCACGGCAGCGCTTCGTCCCCTCCATCGTGCACCTCCTCGGCGCTTGCGTGCCATGCTCCGAGCGGACATCAGGGACATCTCCGGGTCGGCTCCTCCGCAGGTGCCGTGCGCTCGCCCGCGGACGGTGAAGGCGGTCCGGATTGGGCCGGCCGGGCGGGGGCTGGGAGACTGGCGGCATGAGCGACTCCTCCCCCGCGTCCGTCCCCTCCCGTCCCGCCGTCGTCCTCGACGTCTGGTGCGAGTTGCAGTGCCCCGACTGCCGAAGCGCCCTCGACGACCTCCGCGCCCTGCGCGAGCGCTACGGCGACCGGCTGGAGCTGCGGCTGCGGCACTTCCCGCTGGAGAAGCACCGGCACGCCTTCGCCGCCGCGCAGGCCGCCGAGGAGGCCGCGGAGCAGGGCAAGGGCTGGCCGTACGTCGAGGCGGTGCTGGACCGGGTCGGGGAACTGGACCGCGGGGGCGAGCCCTTCCTGGTCGAGATCGCCGCCGAACTCGGTCTGGACGCCGAGGAGTTCGACACCGCGCTGATCGACGGCCGGCACATCCTGATCGTGGACGCCGACCAGGCCGAGGGCAAGGCGATCGGCGTCACCGGCACCCCGACCTATGTGATCGGCGGCGAGCGCCTCGACGGCGGCAAGAGCCAGGAGGGGCTGCGCGAGCGCGTCGAGGAGATCGCCGACCGACTGCTGGCCGAGCAGGGCTGAGGCCGGCTCAGAGCAGGTCCTTGTAGAGGGAGTAGCTCACCGGGACGTATCCCAGCGACTCGTAGAGCCGCTCGGCGGGGACGTTGTCCGCGAAGACGTTGAGGCCGATCACGCGCCTGCCGGCGGCGATCGCCTGGGCCTCGGCCAGGAGCATCAGGGAGCGGCCGTGCCCACGGCCGCGGAAGGCCTCGTCGGTCTCGACGTCGTACACGTAGGCCCGGTCCTCGCCGAGGCCGAGCCAGAGCGCGCCCACCCGGGTGCCCTCGTGCTCCAGGACGCTGATCAGCATGTCCTCCGTCTCGCGGCCGTGCGGCAGGAGGCGCTCGGTGTCGCGCTCCGCCTTGGCGCGGGCCTCGGCCACGGGGACGCCCCGGCTGGTCCAGTTCTCGGCGTACCCCTCCGCGCCGTGCCGCCGCCACGGCCCGTACTCCTCCTCGGTCAGGGGCCTGCCGCGGGTGCCGGGCGGCAGTCCGGGGGCCACGGTTCCGAGGGGTTTCTCCATGCCGCGGTTGCGGTGGAGGTAGCCGAGCGCCGTGGCGAGGCGCAGCGCGGCCCCGGCCTCGGCGGGCACCCGGATCTCGATGGTCCGGCAGCCCCACCCGCGGGCCACCTCCTCGGCGGCGAGCGCGGCCACCGCGCCCCGGCCGCGTCCGCGGTCCGCCTCCTCGATGCGCAGATCGTCGACGCGGGCGACGGCGGGACCGAAGTCGGGGTGGGTCGACAGGTGTATCGCGCCCACGGGGCGGCTGTTCACGCACACCTGGTAGCGGCGGGACAGCGCCCCGTCGGCGGCACGCTGAAGCGGCTCGATCGGCCGCAGGGTCGTGGTCATCACGGGTGTTCTACCCGCTCCCACGCTTCCGGTCAGCCGAATATGTCCGGCGCCGACGGGCGTCCGCGGCCGCGACGGCAGGTGTCCGCGGCCGCGGCGAACCCTCACGGGTCGAGGTCGTCGCCCGCCCGCTCGTCGAAGATCCGCATCGCCTTGGCGGTCACCGGCCCCGCGGCGCCCGGCAGTTCGCGGTCGTCGACCCGGTGCACGGCCTGGACGTCCCGCAGGGTGGAGGTGAGGAAGACCTCCTCGGCCCGCTCCAGCACGTCCAGGGGGAGATCGGTCTCCTTGGCCCCGGTCCACTCGACCGCCAGCGCCCGCGTGATGCCGGCGAGGCAGCCGGAGGCGAGCGGCGGGGTGTGGATCCGGCCGTCGAGGACGACGAAGACGTTCGATCCCGTGCCCTCGCAGAGCTGTCCGACCGTGTTGCCGAACAGCGCCTCGGAGGCTCCGTGTTCGTGGGCGCGGGCCAGGGCGACCACGTTCTCGGCGTACGAGGTGGTCTTCAGACCGGTGAGCGCGCCGCGCTCGTTGCGGGTCCAGGGGACCGTGATCACGGCGGTGGAGTCGGGGCGGCGGCCGGTCTCGCCGAGGGCCACGACGAGGGTCGGGCCGTGCTCGCCCCGGTCGGAGCCGAGCGGGCCCTGGCCGCCGGTGTAGGTGATCCGCAGCCGGCCGAGCGGCATCGGGTTGGCCTCGAGGACGGCGGCGCAGGCGCGGCGGACCTCGTCGAGGTCGGGGTCGGGCAGGCCGAGACCGCGCGCCGAACGGGTCAGCCGGTCGAGGTGGCGGGTGAGCGCGAACGGCCTGCCGTCCACCGCCTTCACGGTCTCGAAGATGCCGTCGCCCACGGTCAGCCCGTGGTCGAGGACGGAGACGCGGGCGGAGTCTATGTCCTGCAGCCCGCCGTCGAGCCAAAGCTTCACTGGTCACTACCTCGCAAGTCCGTACCGGGGGTGTCGCCTCGGCCGGGGGTCCGGAGGGCGTCTCCCGCACCGGCACCGCACGTCAGGGCGCTGCCCTCCATCTCGTACGCCCCCGACGCTACCGCGAGCAGCCGGGCCGCCTTCAGCTCGGTCTCCCGCCACTCCGCCTCGGGGTCCGATCCCCAGGTGATGCCGGCGCCGGTGCCGAAGCGCAGGACGCCCTCCGCGCGGTCGATCCAGAAGGTGCGGATGCCGACGGCCAGCTCGCCCGTGCCCCGGTCGGCGTCGACCCAGCCGATGCCGCCGCAGTACGGGCCCCGGGGAGCGGTCTCCAGGGCGTCGATGATCCTGAGGGCGCTGGACTTGGGGGCGCCGGTCACCGAGCCGGGCGGGAAGGCGGCGTCGAGCAGCTCCGGCCAGCCGGCGCCCTCGCGCAGCTCGCCGCGGACCGTCGACACGAGGTGGACGAGACCCGGATGCTTCTCCACCGCGCACAGGTCGGGGACGGTGACGCTGCCGGTGGCGCAGACCCGCCCGATGTCGTTGCGGACCAAGTCCACGATCATCACGTTCTCGGCGTAGTCCTTCTCCAGCAGGTCCGCCTCCGTCCGCCCCGTGCCCTTGATCGGCCCGGACTCGACGCTCCGCCCGTCGCGGCGCAGGAACAGCTCGGGCGAGGCGGTCGCGATCTCGACGCCGTGCCGGGGCAGGCGGATCGTGCCGGCGTACGGGGCCGGATTGCCGCGGGCGAGCAGCGAGGTCAGCGCGTCCACGTCGGCGTCGGCCGGCACCGGCGCGGACAGGACGCGGCAGAGGTTCGCCTGGTAGACCTCGCCCGCCGCGATGTGCTCGCGTATGCGCCGCACCCCGGCCGTGTACGCGGCGCGGTCGAGGGACGACGTCCAGTCACCGGTCGCGGGCCCGTGCCACTCCCCCGGCCCGGGCGCGGGCACCGGCTCGACGCGTACGTCCGCGAACCGGGCGCAGACCGGACGGCCCTCGAAGCCGGCGCAGACGGCCCAGAAACCGGTGGAGTCCAGGGCCGCGGGGTCGTCCGTGACGTCGAGGAGGCCGGTGGCGACGCGGTCGCCGAAGCGGGCGAGAGGAGGGAGGTCGAGCACGGTGTCGAGTCTAGGGCGGGTGTCCGGGGGGTGGCCCGGGGACGTCCTGGTGGGGGCCTGAGCAGGTCGTCGCCGGGACGCAGCGCAGCACGCTGCACAAACGCGTTTTTGTGCTGGCCCAGGAATCCGCTAGAGTTCAACACGTCGCCGGGACGCGCAAGCCGACCGAAACGACAGGCGGACGTAGCTCAGTTGGTAGAGCGCAACCTTGCCAAGGTTGAGGTCGCGAGTTCGAGCCTCGTCGTCCGCTCGAAGGACGTAGGGATCTTCCCGGTCCCCTACACTCCTGGTGGAGTGGCCGAGAGGCGAGGCAACGGCCTGCAAAGCCGTCTACACGGGTTCAAATCCCGTCTCCACCTCCAAGGACGATTAGCTCAGCGGGAGAGCGCTTCCCTGACACGGAAGAGGTCACTGGTTCAATCCCAGTATCGTCCACTGGATCTTCGGATCCTCCCGCGCGATTAGCTCAGCGGGAGAGCGCTTCCCTGACACGGAAGAGGTCACTGGTTCAATCCCAGTATCGCGCACGCAGCACCCGCGGCCCGAGGGCCGTGGTCCCGAGGACGATTAGCTCAGCGGGAGAGCGCTTCCCTGACACGGAAGAGGTCACTGGTTCAATCCCAGTATCGTCCACACACCGAAGCCCCCGGCCGCCTGCGCGGCCGGGGGCTTCTCCGTGGTCGGGCCCGGCGGGCCCGGCCGGGGTCAGCTGGAGAAGAGCATGTGGCCGAAGCTCTTGTGGCGCTGGTGACCGTAGTGCCCGCCGTGGCCGCCGTGCGGGGCGCCCCAGGCGGGAGCCTGCGGAGCCGCCGGATACGCCTGCGGGGCGGGCGGGGGCGGGGCCGGCTGGGACCACTGGGACTCCAGGCGGGTCAGCGCCTCGAGCTCGCCGTAGTCGAGGAAGATCCCCCGGCAGTTGCTGCACTGCTCGATCTGGACGCCGTTGCGGTTGTAGGTGTGCATCGGGGCGTGACACTTCGGACACTGCATGGTGCGGCTCAACTCCTCGCCTGTCGGTCCTGCTTCGCCTGTCGCCGGGACAGACTCTGTCCGGCTGCGGTCGGTTGCACCCTACTTCGCGGGGCTCGGCGTCAACTGCGGAGGTGTGCGCGCCATTCGGGCGCAGGCGTCGACCAGGCACCGCTCGACCTCGTCCAGGGGGCGGTCCTGCGCGAGCGCCTTGGTCAGGGCGCGGGCCGCGGTCTGGACGGTGAGGGCGCGGGCGGAAACGTCGAGGGCGGGCCAGGGGTCGCCGTCGGCGGGGACCGCCGGGCCGTGCGCGGCGCGGTAGGCGGCCAGGAAGCGGCTCCATTCCCCGGGCGGGAGGAGGCCGCAGGCGTACCAGGCGGCCGGGCGGGCCAGGTCCCAGGCCGGGACGCCGGTGCCGAGGTCGTCCACGTCGATCAGGCGCCAGGGGCCGTCGGGAGCGGGGTGACGGACGAGCTGGCCGAGATGGAGGTCGCCGTGGCAGAGGGTGGTGGCGTCCGGCATCGGCGCCTCGGCACGGGCCCAGGCGGGGAGGTCGCTCCAGGCCCGCAGGACGGGGGCGGCGGCGGGGTGGGGGCCGGCCTCACGCAGCCGGGTCACGGCACGGGCGGCCTTGGCCGGGCCGCGCATCGCCGGCAGCGGGGTGGGGGCGGGGGTCCGGTGGAGGCGGGCGAGGAGCGTGCCCGCGGCTTCCCAGGGGGCGGCGTCCGGGTCGTCGGGGTCCACCGGGGCGCCGTACGGCCAGAAGGTGACGGCACGGCCGTGGAGGGTGGCCGGTGACGGGGTGAGCGGGGGGAGGAGGAGGCCGGGGAGCCGGGCGGCGGTGGCCAGGCGGGGGGCGAGGTCGCCGGCGGTGGTGCCCGGGGCGTGGGCCTTGGCGACCGTGCCGGCGTGGCGTACGACGGTGGCGTCGGGGCGGTCGGCGAGGGTGGCCGCACCGCAGGGGCAGGGCGAGGGCGTACGGGCGTGCGCCTCGGCTGCGGCTCTCCCGGTGAGCTCGGCGAGCAGGGGGTGGGCGGTCACGGGGCTCCCTCGACGTCGGGTCTGCTTCCGCAGGGTACGCAGGGGCTCCGGGCGGAGTCGTGGTGGAGGCGGCAGGGCCACGGGGTGGAGCAGGCGGGGGGAAAGGTAATGCCGGCGCAGCTCCCCAGCTGCGCCGGCATTGTTGCCGTCCGCCGCACCCCCGTCCCCACGGGGTTTCATGGGTGGATGTCCCCGCCCGGACCGCTCTCCCGGGCCTGGGGTCGCCGCTCAGCGCCCCAGCATCACGCCCACGGACGACGCCTGTGTGGCCACTGTCTCCCAGCCGTCGAAGACGACGAGGAGCAGGACCGCCAGGGGGAGGGCCATGAGCGTCGCCACCAGGGGGTGGCGGCGGCCCTGACGGCGGGCGCGGAACGCGGTGCGTCCCTGCGTGCGGATCAGTGTCCGCGGTGCCGTGTGGGCCATGGTCCCTCTCCTGACCGTTCTCCGTCGTGGTCGGCAGCGGCGGGCGTCTGACCTCGGGGGACGAGTGCTGCACCCGCCGCTTGACCTCAAATCTAGGCGCGCGGCGGACGCCGCACGTCATGCCCTCGTACCGATTGGCGGGCCTCCCGGAGGATGAGCCGTGACCTGGGGAGTACTCCCCTGGGTGGAGACGGCGATCCGCGTCTCGGGGTCTTCCCGGAGGGGCCGCCCGGTACCGGGCCGCTTTTCCGGGTTGTCCCCGCGGGGGGCCGCCGCGCGAGCGGGGTGAGCACCCTGTTCCCGGTGGGGCGGGTCGTACCGGCGACCGCGTGCGGGGAGCCCCCTTCGCGTGACTTCACTCACGTCCGTCCCCCCTGGGCGTGCCGCCGTCGCCGCCCGGTGGCCCGCCCCGCCGACCACCGCCCCTCGGGCCCGAGTCGTGTCGCCGGCGTCGCCGGCCGTCCGCGTCCGGTCACCCTTCCCTCGACCAACGCGCCTGTCCCACCTGGGGGTTGAAGTGACGTGAGCGTCAAACCCCTTCCTGCCGCAGCCTCTCTGATCGCCTTTCACGTGTCCCGCCCGGCACGGACAATCGATCGGGCCGAGAGGGCGCGGCCTCTGCGCGCGAACGGCCGTGGAAACGTAAGCTGTGCCACGTCACACGGACCGGGCAGCGGGGATGAACATGGCGATGATGCGCCTGAGGCGCGAGGACCCGCGCGTCGTCGGCTCGTTCAAACTTCACCGACGGCTCGGCGCGGGCGGTATGGGCGTCGTCTATCTGGGTTCCGACAGGAAGGGGCAGCGGGTCGCGCTGAAGGTGATCCGGCCCGACCTGGCGGAGGACCAGGAGTTCCGGTCGCGCTTCGCGCGCGAGGTCTCGGCGGCGCGCCGGATCAGGGGCGGGTGCACCGCCCGGCTGGTCGCCGCGGACCTGGACGCCGACCGGCCCTGGTTCGCCACCCAGTACGTGCCCGGTCCCTCCCTGCACGACAAGGTCGCCGACGACGGACCCCTCGGGGCCGCGGAGCTCGCGGCGATCGGGGCGGCGCTGTCGGAGGGGCTCGTCGCGGTCCACGAGGCCGGGGTCGTGCACCGGGACCTCAAGCCGTCGAACATCCTGCTCTCGCCCAAAGGACCGCGGATCATCGACTTCGGTATCGCGTGGGCGACGGGGGCCTCGACGCTGACGCACGTCGGCACGGCGGTCGGCTCCCCCGGTTTCCTGGCGCCCGAACAGGTGCGCGGCGCGGCGGTCACGCCGGCCACCGACGTCTTCTCGCTCGGCGCGACGCTCGCGTACGCCTCGACGGCCGACTCGCCCTTCGGACACGGCAGTTCCGAGGTGATGCTGTACCGGGTGGTGCACGAGGAGCCCCAGCTGCACGGCGTACCGGACGCCCTGGCCCCGTTGATCCGGGCCTGTCTGGCCAAGAATCCCGAGGAGCGGCCCAGCACGCTCGACCTCTCGCTGCGGCTGAAGGAGATCGCGGCCCGTGAGGCCCAGGGGCTGACCGACGCCCGGCCGCCCGGACCGCGGGCCGCCGAGGCGGACCGGCCGACCGGACGGCTGGTCGATTCCAGCTATCCGCAGCGCACGCTGCGCCAGCCGGGCACGCCGGTGCCGCGGGGCGGGGCGCCCTCCTCCCGCGGGGCGGTGCCTCCCCGGGGTGCGACGCCGTCGCGCGGCGGGAGCGGGTCGCGCCCCGGCGGTGTGCCCTCCTCGTCGCGGTCCGGGGCCCGGCCCACTCCCGCCGGGCGGAACACGCCCGCCGCCCGCAACACCCGTTCCGGCAGCGGCAGCCGGCCGGCGCCCCGCAGCGGGGGCGGCCGTAGGGCGCCGAGGCCCACGGGGACCGGGCGGCGGCCCGCCAACCCCCGGCTGCTGAGGCAGCGGCTGTTCGTCTTCGTCGTCGTGACGCTGCTCGTGGCGCTCGGCATCGCCCTCGTCCAGGCCTGCCAGGGGCCGGCCCGGGGGCTCGGCGGCGAGGACCCCGGCGTGCGGCACCAGCAGCGGGCCCAGCCCCGGGTGCCGTCCCAGGTGCCGGTGCGGCCGGAGGACCGCGCGGACCCGGACCGGTAGCACCCCCGGTGGCCTACGACCGCGGGCGGCCCGTCGCCACGGCGTAGAAGGCGACCGCGGCCGCCGCTCCCACGTTGAGGGAGTCGACGCCGTGGGACATCGGGATGCGGACCCGCTCGTCGGCCGCGGCCAGGGCCCGGGCGGTCAGGCCGTCGCCCTCCGCGCCGAGCATCAGGGCCACCCGGTCCATCCGGTGCGGGGCGGCCTCGTCCAGGCTGCGGGCCGTCTCGTCCGGGGTGAGGGCCAGGAGCGTGAAGCCGGCCTCACGGACCGGTTCCAGGTCCTTGGGCCAGGTGTCCAGGCGGGCGTACGGCACGGAGAAGACCGCGCCCATGGAGACCTTCACACTGCGGCGGTAGAGGGGGTCGGCGCAGTCCGGGGAGAGCAGGACGGCGTCCATGCCGAGGGCCGCGGCGGAACGGAAGATCGCGCCGATGTTGGTGTGGTCGTTCACCGACTCCATGATCACCACCCGGCGGGCCGTGCGCAGCAGCCCGGCCGCCGTCGGCAGCGGTTTGCGCTGCATGGAGGCGAGGGCGCCGCGGTGGACGTGGTACCCCGTGACGCGTTCGGCGAGCTCCGGGCTGACGGCGTACACCGGGGCCGGGAGCTCGTCGATGACGTCCCGCATGGCGTCGACCCACTTGGCGGAGAGCAGCATGGAGCGCATCTCGTAGCCGGCCTCCCTGGCCCGTCTGATGACCTTCTCGCCCTCGGCGATGAACAGGCCCTCGGCGGGCTCGCGCCTGCGGCGCAGCTCCACGTCGGTCAGGCCGGTGTAGTCGCGCAGGCGCGGGTCGGCGGGGTCCTCGACGGTGATGAGATCGGCCACTGGGTGGTACTGCCTTGTCATGGGTGGGGGGCCAACGGCTCTCTGCGGGTCCTGCTGCCCCGGGTCACGCCGGCGTCGGCGGGCCCACGGTGACGACCTCGCCGATGACGACGACGGCCGGGGGCTTCACGTCCTCGGCGCGGACCGTCTCCGCGACGGTCGCCAGGGTGGCGTCGACACGGCGCTGGGCGGCCGTCGTGCCCTCCTGGACGAGGGCGACGGGGGTGTCGGCCGGCTTGCCGTGGGCCACCAGGGTCTGCGCGATCCTCCCGATCTTGTCGACGCCCATCAGGACCACCAGCGTGCCGGTGAGCTTCGCCAGGGACGGCCAGTCGACCAGGGAACGCTCGTCGTCGGGCGCCACGTGCCCGCTGACCACGGTGAACTCGTGGGCGACCCCGCGGTGGGTGACCGGGATGCCGGCCGCGCCGGGGACCGAGATCGAGCTGGAGATGCCCGGGACGACCGTGCAGGGGATGCCCGCCTCGGCGAGCGCCTGGAGTTCCTCCATGCCGCGGCCGAAGACGTACGGGTCGCCGCCCTTGAGGCGCACCACGGACTTGCCCTGCTTGGCGTGCTCGATCAGCGCGTTGTTGATCGCCTCCTGGGCCATGTAGCGGCCGTAGGGGATCTTCGCCGCGTCGATGACCTCGACGTGCGGCGGCAGTTCGGCGAGGAGGTCCCGGGGGCCCAGGCGGTCGGCGATGACGACGTCCGCCTCGGCGAGCAGGCGGCGGCCGCGGACCGTGATCAGGTCCGGGTCGCCGGGACCGCCGCCGACCAGGGCGACGCCCGGGGTGCGGGTGCGGTGGTGCGGCGCCACCAGGGTGCCGTCGCGCAGGCCTTCGACGACCGCGTCGCGGATGGCGGCGGTGTGGCGGGGGTCGCGGCCCCTGGCGTCGGTGGTGAGGACGGCGACCGTGACGCCCTCGCTGGTGCCGGTGGCCGGGGTCCAGGCGGTCGCCCGGTCGGCGTCGTCGGAGCGGACGCACCAGACGCGGTGACGCTCCGCTTCGGCCGAGGCGCGGGTGTTGGCCTCCTGGTCGCTGGTGGCGATCAGGGCGTACCAGGCGTCCGCGAGGTCGCCTTCGGCGTAGGGGCGCCGGTGCCAGGTGATCTCGCCCGCGTCCGCCATGGCTTCGACGGAGGGGGTCGCCTCGGGGGAGACGAGGTGGAGGTCGGCGCCCGCCGCTATCAGTGCGGGCAGGCGGCGCTGTGCGACCTGGCCGCCGCCGAGGACGACGACCCTGCGGCCGGCGAGGCGGAGGCCTACGGGGTAGGCGGGGTGTTCGGCCATGAGGGTGCGGCTCCCTGGGTGCGCGCGGTGCGGTTGTCCCGACGTGCGGATTTTAAAGGGCGGGTCGGATCGGCGGTTTCTCTGTCCGGTGGCTGGGCGTCGGGTGCCGGGTACGGGGCCGCGGGCGGTCGTGGCCGCCCGTCGCGCCCGGGGCGTCCCCGGGTTCCCCGGGCGGTGGCGGTCACCAGGTGGCGGCCGGCCGTCGCGCCCGGGCCGAGGGGGCGCCCGGAACCCGCGTCCCGGGTGCCCCCTCGCGCCTACTTCTCCGTCACCCCTGCCGAATCGAAGGTCGCCACCTCGTGCATCGCGCGGGCCGTGCTCTGGACCAACGGGAGGGCCAGGAGCGCGCCCGTGCCCTCGCCGAGGCGCAGGTCCAGGTCGACCAGGGGGCGCAGGCCGAGCTTGTTCAGGGCAGCGACGTGGCCCGGCTCGGCGCTGCGGTGGCCCGCGATGCAGGCCGCGAGGACCTCGGGGGCGATGGCGCGGGCGACCAGGGCGGCCGCGCCGGCGCTGACGCCGTCGAGGATCACGGGCGTGCGCAGCGAGGCGCCGCCCAGCAGGAGACCGACCATGGCGGCGTGCTCGAAGCCGCCGATCGCGGCGAGGACGCCGATGGGGTCGGCCGGGTCCGGCCGGTGGAGTTCGAGGGCACGGCGCACGACCTCGGTCTTGCGGGCGAGCGTCTCGTCGTTGATGCCGGTGCCGCGGCCGGTGACCTCGGCGGGGTCGGCGCCCGTGAACACGGAGATGAGGGCGGCGGACGCCGTCGTGTTCGCGATGCCCATCTCGCCGGTGAGCAGCGCCTTGTTGCCGGCCGCCACCAGGTCGCGGGCCGTCTCGATGCCCACCTCGATGGCGTGCTTGGCCTCCTCGCGGGTCATCGCGGGGCCGGTGGTCATGTCCGACGTGCCCGCGCGGATCTTGCGCGGCAGCAGTCCGGGGGTGGCCGGGAGGTCGGCGGCGACGCCGACGTCCACCACGCAGACCTCGGCGCCCACCTGGGCCGCGAAGGCGTTGCAGACCGCTCCCCCGCCCAGGAAGTTGGCGACCATCTGGGCCGTGACCTCCTGCGGCCAGGGGGTGACGCCCTGCGCGTGCACCCCGTGGTCGCCGGCGAAGATCGCGACGGCGGCGGGCTCCGGGATCGGCGGCGGGCACTGGCGGGACAGGCCGGACAGCTGGGCGGAGATGATCTCCAGCATGCCGAGCGCCCCGGCCGGCTTCGTCATGCGCTTCTGGCGCTCCCAGGCCTCGCCGAGCGCCTTGGCGTCCAGCGGGCGGACACTGGCGACCGTCTCGGCGAGCAGGTCGTGCGGGTCCTCGCCGGGCAGCGCGCGACGGCCGTACGTCTCCTCGTGGACGACCCACGACAGCGGGCGGCGCTTGGCCCAGCCGGCCTGCATCAGCTCGGGCTCGTCCGGGAACTCGTCGACGTAGCCCACGCACAGGTAGGCGATGACCTCGAGGTGCTCGGGCAGGCCGAGGGCGCGGACCATCTCGCGCTCGTCGAAGAAGCTGACCCAGCCGACGCCGAGGCCCTCGGCGCGGGCGGCGAGCCAGAGGTTCTCGACGGCGAGCGCGGCGGAGTACGGCGCCATCTGCGGCTGGGTGTGGCGGCCCAGGGTGTGGCGCCCGCCGCGCGTCGGGTCGGCGGTGACCACGATGTTCACCGGGGTGTCGAGGATGGCCTCGATCTTCAGTTCCTTGAACTGCTTCGCCCGGCCCTTGGGCAGCGACTTGGCGTACGCGTCGCGCTGGCGCATCGCCAGTTCGTGCATCGCGCGCCGGGTGTCGGCGGAGCGGATGACGACGAAGTCCCAGGGCTGCGAGTGGCCGACGGAGGGCGCGGTGTGCGCGGCCTCCAGGACGCGCAGCAGCACCTCGTGCGGGATCGGGTCGCTGCGGAAGCCGTTGCGGATGTCACGGCGCTCGCGCATCACCTTCAGGACGGCCTCGCGCTCGGCGTCGTCGTACGCGGGCGCGGCGGGGCCGGTGGACTGCCGTGCTTCTTCCACCGGGACCGTGCTCTCTTCCTGGCTGTCGTCCGGGCGCTCCGCCGGGTCCTCTTCCTGGTCGGCGGCCCTGGTGTCCAGGTCCTCCGGGCTCTGCGCGACGTTCGGGTCGGAGCCGGGCTCCGCCCGCGGGGCGGCCGCGACGGGGGCCTCCGCTTCGCGGGGGGCGGGGACGGTGGCCGCGCGGACCTCGGCCGCCGGCGCGGCGGGGGTCACGGTCCGCGCCGCGGACTCCTGCGGCTGGTCCGGGAGCACCACCGGGTGCGGGGGGGTCGGGGCGAGGTGCGGGGCGGTGGGCACCGTGCCGTCCACGGCCACGAACCGGCCCAGCGAGGCGTCCGGCTGATGCGGCGCGGGCGCGGCGTCGGCGGGGGGCGCGGTGGCGGGGGCGGGGGCGGGCTCCGCGAGCGCCTCCGCCTCGACGGGCACCGACGAGTCCGCGATGTGAGATGCCGGGTCCACGAGATGGGCGGGCACCGGGGCCGCGTGCGCGGGCTCCGCCTGCTGGTCCGCCGCGGAGGGGGACTCCGGTGCGGGGTGGCCCTGCGGGGCGGCCCCGGCGGCGGGTTCCGCCACGGGCTGCTCCTGCGGCGCCTGCTCGGCCTCGGCCTGCTGGGGTGCCGGCTCGACGGGGGCGGTCTCGGCGGGGGTGGCCTCGGCGGAAGCGGTGGAGGTGTCCACGAGGGGGGCCGCCTCGGGTGCGGTGGCCACGGCGGAGTCGTCGGGCGCCTCGACGGCGGCCACCTGGGTCGCCGCAGGGGTGTCCGGGACGGGGACGGGGGCCGCTTCCGGGGCCACCGGGGCGGAGACGGCGGCCGCTTCGGGGGCGGGGGCGCCCGACTCGGGAGCGGGGGCCGCCTGTTCGGCGGCGGAGGCGACCGGCTCCTGCGCGGGAGCGGTCCGCTCCGGGGCGGACTCGGCCTGCTCCGGGGCCTGGGCGGTCGCGGGCGCCGTCGGCTCCGCGGCCCGGGCGGGGTCGGACGCGGCGGGGACCTCGGGGGCCTGAGCCGCTTCGACGACAGGGGCGACCGGAGCCTGCGGGACGGCCTCGGGCGCGGGCTGCTCGGGCGCGGGCGCCTGCGGAGCCCGCGCCGCGTCGGCAGCCGGGGCCTCCGGGGCGGTTCCGGGTGCGTCGGCGACGGCCGCCTCGGCTGCGGGCGCCGCTTCCTGCGCGGTCACCTCGGTGACGGGCATCTCGGTGTCGGGGGCCTCGGTGACGGGCGTCTCGGTGGCGGGGGCCTCTGCGGTGAGGGCCTCGGTGACGGGGGCGGACACGGGCGCCGGGGCGGCCTCGGTCGCGGATGCCGCCGGAGCCTCGGCCGTGCCGGAGACCTGAGCGGCCCCGGAAGCGTGCGTGCCGGGAAGAGCGACCGGCTCCACCGGGGCGGCCTCCACCGGTGCGGCCTCCGCCGGGACCGGCTGCGGTGCCGGAACGTCCGCGGGAGCGGCGGCGACCGCCTCGTCCGCGGGCTCGCCCCCGGGGACCGGCGCGGCTTCCGGCGCCTGGGCCACGGGCGCCTGCTGGTCCGCGGTCGGCGCGGCGGCGGGCTCCGCCGCCTGGCCGGGGGCCGGCGCGGGGACGGGGCCGGGTTCCGTCACGGGCACGTGCGGCGCCGCCTGCGCCGTCACGGGCGCGGCCTCACCGGCGCCGCCCGTCACGGGAGCCGTGCCCGCGCCGCCGGACTCGGCGCCCTGACCGGCGTACACGGCCTGCGCGGCGTCGGCCGCGTGCGCGGGGGCGTGCTCCTCCTGCGGGACGCCCGTGGCGGCGACGGCCTCCGTGGCCACGCGAGCCACGACCGCCTGGGCGACGCCCGCCGGCTCGGCCTGCGGCGGGGTCCCCGGAACAACCGTTTCCGCAGGAGCCGCCCCTGGAGCGACCTGCGCCGGGGCCGCGACCTGGGCGCCCCAGGGAGCCGCGCCCTGCGGGGGCGTCTCGCGCACGGGCGGGACGTCGAGGTACTCGGGACCCGAGGCGGGCGCGGCGGCATGGCGCACCGGTGCTCCGGCGGGGCCGCGGTCGGCGAGGGAGCGGACCGGGCTGGCGGAGGCGTCCGGGATGGGCGGGCCCAGGTGCAGCGGGCGGCGGGGGGTGATCGGCGGGATCGGGGTCGTCGGCGCCGTCGGCCCGGGCAGGCGGACGCCGCTGAGGTCGACCGAGCCGCTGTCGCGGCCGGCCGTCTCGTGCGGGCCCGGTTCGTGCACGGCCTCGACCACCGGCTCGGGCGCGGGCGGCGCCACCTCGTTGCCCCAGGCGCTCTGGGCGCCCGGCAGCAGCAACAGGTCTTCGTCCTCGGCGGTGGTCTCGGAGAGGTAGGTGTACGCGCCGGGCGCGGAGACGCCCGGCTGCTCCACCATGCCTGCGTTCTCCGGCAGCCCCTCGCCCGGGACCTGGCCGGTGTCGGTCATGCGTACCCCTCGCCCATCGGTTAGTGCTCCTACGACCAGCTCACCGGAACGGCGCACCGACCGCCCCGTAGTGAAGAACGAGCGTCCGCGCCCAGCGGCACGAACGACCCGCCCGGAAAAGACGACAAAGCCATTCAGTGGCATTGTCGCGGCCGCCGCCGCGTCGCGACAGGCTGATCCGCGACGCTCCGCTGTGGACTGCGCCACGTTGCGCGCCCTCCGGTCACGCCCTACCACACGCCTTCCAAAACGGATGCGTTTTCCGGACATTGACCGACGAAGTGCCGGGCGACCGGATGCGGTACGACGATCGGCCAGCCTACCGCGAGCGGTACGACAACAGGATCACCGGGAGGCGAACCGGGTCACGCCGGACGGTCCGGCAGGATCCCGCTGAGCAGGAACGCGACGCTCCGTTCCGTCTCCGTCCAGGCCCGTGTGTCGAGTTGGACGGACTGGAGCAGGGCGCACTCGACGCGGTAGCCGTGCTCGGTCAGGTCGCGGCCGACGAGTTCGGCGGCGTCACGGGTCATGGCGTGGGTGACGATGCGCTGGGGGCGCCGGTCGGCGACCGCGGAGACGACGGCCGCTCCCCCGCCGCCGATCCGGACGACGTCGGGTTCGGGCAGGTTCTCCAGCACGTGCGGGGCGCTGCCGCGGACGATCTGGAGCTGGACGCCGTGGCGGCGCGCGGCGGCGTCGGTGCGGGCGCACGCCTGGAGGTCGTGGTCGACGGCGAGGACGGCGGCCCCCGCGCGCGCGGCGTCGGTCGCGAAGGCGCCGCTGCCGCAGCCGATGTCCCAGACGAGGTCGCCGACGCGCGGGCCGAGCCGGGCGAGCTGGGCCGTCCGGAGCAGTTCGGACTCGCCCTCGCCGAGGTCGGCGCCGTACACATCGGCGGGCAGGGCCCAGCCGCGCGGGCCGGCGCCGGGGTCGCGGCCGGCGATCCAGCCGCCGTCCGCCGTGGCCGCGGGACCGGCCGGTCCGCCGATGACGATGACGACGTTGGGGTCGCGCCAGGTGTGGTCGGCGGCCTTGTCGGAGGTGACGACGGCGACCCGCTCGCGGTCGGTGCCGAGTTCCTCGCAGACGACGAAGGTGCGGTGGACGCCCTCCAGGAGCAGGCCGAGTTCGGCAGGGCCGGCGCCGGGCGAGGTGAGGACGGCGACCTTGGTGTGGGCGCGGCACACGTTCACCGCGCGGCGCAGGGTGCGCCGGTGTGCGACCACCACCTCGGCGTCGTCCCACGGCATGCCGGCGCGGGCGAAGGCGGCGGCGACGGAGGAGACGGCCGGGACGACCTCGACCTCGAGGCCGAACTCGGGGGCGCGCAGGGTGCGGACGACGCCGAAGAAGCCGGGGTCCCCGTCGGCGAGCACCACCGCGCTGCCGCGGTGGGCGGCGATGCGGCGGGCGGCGAGGGCCACGCTGCCGAGCCGGACGCGTTCGGCGGCGGGCGGCACTTCGGGCAGCGCCAGGTGGTGGGCGGCGCCGGCCACCAGGGTGGCGGCACCCAGGGCGGAGCGGGCCGCGGCGGTCAGCGGCGAGCCGTCCCAGCCGATCACCGTGACGCGGTCGGCCATCGTCGTCAGTCTCCCGGGGTTCGCACAGGCAGCGGGCTTGGTGAGGGTACCTGGTCCACCGGGGCCGGGCCGCTGTGGCGCGGTGTCCGGAGGATCAGTTCCAGTCGGTGTACGACGTGAAGCCACCGCTCTCCGCGAGCTGTTCCCCGGCGCCCTCCAGGTCCTCCGGGAGCAGGCTCCAGACGATGAAGTCGGTGCGCACCTCGGTCCAGGTGCCGTCCTCGGCGCGGGCGCGGGCTATGCACGCGTTGCGCAGGACGCCCTCGCTGATACAGCCGATCTTCTGCGCGACCTGCTGCGAGGCGGTGTTGTCGGCGGCCGTGCGCAGCTCGATGCGCTCGAACTTCTGGTCGGTGAACAGCCATTGGGCGGTGGCCAGCGCGGCCTCGGAGGCGTAGCCCTCGCCGCGGGCCCAGGGGGCGACGATGTACGACAGCTCGGTGGAGCGGACGTGCCAGTTCGTCCTGCCGAGCTGGATGACGCCGACGAGCCGCTGGGTGAGGAACTCGGTGACGGCCAGGTCGAGGCCGCGGCCCGCCGCCCGCCGGGCGGGGGCGCGCCCGCCGATCCAGGTGCGGGCGCCGTCCTCGGTGAAGGGCTGGGGGACGTCGGTCCAGGCGGTGACCTGTTCGTCGTTCATCATCTCGGTCAGGGCGGGCACGTCGTCCTCGTCGAGGGGACGCAGCACCAACCGCTCCGTGCTGATGGAGATGGTGGGGAAGGTGCTCGTCATGCGCCGCTCCGTAACCTTCGAAACCGTCGGGATCCGACCTGGCTGACCGTCAGGCCTGCTGAACTGCCCAGCATGCAGCATGAAAGCACTGCGACGCACCACGGGGTCCACTCCGTGTGAGGGAGCGGACCCCGTGCGTGCGCGGACGGGCCGGCCGGTCGGTCACACGCCTCAGAAGGAGGCGATGACGGAGCCGGCGTACTTGTCCTCGATGAACTTCTTGACCTCGGGGGAGGTGAGGAGCTTCGCGAGCTTCTTCACGCGCGGGTCGTCCTCGTTGCCCTCCTTCACGGCGAGGAAGTTGCCGTACGGGCTGTTCTCGGCGGACTCCAGGACGAGGGCGTCCTCGGCGGGCTTGAGGTCGGCCTCGATGGCGTAGTTGCCGTTGACGACGGCCGCGTCCACGTCGTTCAGGGAGCGCGGGGTCTGGGCCGCCTCCAGCTCCTTGAACTTGAGGTTCTTGGGGTTCTTGGTGATGTCGGCGGGGGTGGCCGCGCTGCCGGCGCCGTCCTTGAGGGTGATGAGCCCGTTGGCGGCGAGCAGCTTCAGGGCGCGGGCCTCGTTGACGGTGTCGTTGGGGACGGCGACGGTCGCCCCGCTCTTGAGGTCGCCGACCTTCTCGACCTTGCTGGAGTAGAGGCCGAGCGGCTCCAGGTGGACCGTGACGACGGGCACGATGTGGGTGCCGTTCTTCTTGTTGAAGTCGTCGAGGTACGGCTGGTTCTGGAAGTAGTTGGCGCCCACGGAGCCGTCCTCCGTCGCCGTGTTCGGCGTGACGTAGTCGGTGAACTCCTTGACCTCGAGGTCGAGGCCCGCCTTCTCGGCCAGGTTGTCCTTCACGTAGGTGAGGATCTCGGCGTGCGGGACGGGGCTCGCGGCGACGACCAGGGGGCCGCTGGTGTCGGAGGCGGAGTCCTTGTCGGAGCCGCAGGCGGTGAGCCCGAGGGTGAGGGCTCCGGCGGCGAGGACGGCGGTGGTGATCTTGGCGGTGTTACGCACGAAAAGTGCCTTTCCTGATGGGTGGTGCGACCCCGTGTCGGGTGGACGGGGAGTTCCTTCGGGGGTGGGCCCGGGGCGCGGGCGCCGGGCTCAGGCGACCTTGCCGATGTCCGCGGCCGCGGGCTCCTTGGCCTTCAGCAGCCGCAGCCGGGGCGCGGGGCCGGAGCGGCCGCCGCGGCGGTGCAGGGAGCGGGCCGCGAAGTCGCCGGCGAACTGGATCAGCGAGATGACGACGGCGAGGATCGCGACGGTGATCCACATCAGCTCGGTCTCGAAGCGCTGGTAGCCGTAGCGGATGGCGATGTCGCCCAGGCCGCCGGCGCCGACGGTGCCGGCCATCGCGGAGTAGCCGATGAGGGCGACGATCGTGGTGGTGGTGCTGGAGATCAGCGACGGCAGCGACTCGGGGACGAGGACCTTGCGCACGATCGTCCAGGTGTTGCCGCCCATCGCCTGCACGGCCTCGACGAGCCCGCCGTCCACCTCGCGGACGGCCGTCTCGACGAGGCGCGCGAAGAACGGGATGGCGCCGATGGCGAGCGGCACGATCGCGGCCTCGCGGCCGATGGTCGTCCCGGTGAGGGAGCGGGTGAAGCCCATCAGCGCGACCATCAGGATGATGAACGGCATGGAGCGGGCGATGTTCACGACCTGCCCGATCACCTTGGCGGCGACCACGTTCTGCAGCAGGCCGCCCCGGTCGGTGAGGACGAGCAGGATGCCGAGCGGAAGGCCGCCGGCGACGGCGATGAGCGTGGACCAGCCCACCATGTAGAGGGTGTCCCAACACGCCTGCTCGAGCAGGGGCTGCATCTGGGACCAGGTCACTTGGCACCGTCCTTCACCAGCAGGGGCTCCTGTGCGGGGGCGCCCGGTAGGTCGATCTGGAGGCCCTGCTCGCGCAGGAAGCCGATCGGCACGACGTTCTCCTCGTAGCGGCCGGGCAGTTCGATGCGCATCCGGCCGACCTGGAGGCCGCCGACGGTGTCGATCGCGGCGCCGAGGATGGAGATGTCGATGTTGTAGGTGCGCGAGAGCTGGGAGATGACCGGCTGGGTCGCGGCCTCGCCGTGGAAGGTGACGTCGACGACCGTGCGGTCGTCGCCGGAGGTCTCGCCGCCGACCGGGAAGAGGGCGGAGGCCAGCTCCGAGCCGGGGGTCGCGAGCAGTTCGCTGACGGTGCCGGACTCGACGACGCGGCCGTTCTCCATGAGCGCGGCGGAGTCGCAGATCGACTTCACGACGTCCATCTCGTGGGTGATGAGCAGGACGGTGAGGCCCAGCTGCCGGTTCAGGTCGCGCAGCAGCTGGAGGATGGAGCGGGTGGTCTCCGGGTCGAGGGCGCTGGTGGCCTCGTCGGAGAGCAGCACCTTGGGGTCCCCGGCCAGGGCGCGGGCGATGCCGACGCGCTGCTTCTGGCCGCCGGAGAGCTGGGCGGGGTAGGACTTGGCCTTGTCGGCGAGGCCGACCAGCTCGAGGAGTTCCAGCGCCTTGCGGGAACGTTCCTTCCCGGACTTCCCGAGGATCTCCAGCGGCAGCTCGACGTTGTCCTGCACGGTCCGCGAGGACAGCAGGTTGAAGTGCTGGAAGACCATCCCGATGCGGCTGCGCGCCCGGCGGAGCTCCCGGCCCGCGCGCGGGCCGCGGCCGGCGAGGGCGGTGAGGTCCTGTCCGGCGACGGTGACCGTGCCGGAGGTGGGGCGCTCGAGCAGGTTGATGCAGCGGATCAGCGAGGACTTGCCGGCGCCGGACTGGCCGATGACGCCGTAGACCTCGCCTTCGCGGACGTGGAGATCGACGCCGTCCAGGGCGGTGACCTCACGGCCGCGGGCGCGGTAGACCTTGGTCAGGCCCGATGTGGTGATCACTGGGATTCCGTCACTGTCGAGTGCGCGGGCGTGGGTGTGCCCGGGCACGGAGGCGAATCGGTCAGGGACGCGACACGGTTCTCGCGGTGGCGATGGAACCGGGGGAGAACATGTGCGCGGGGCGCGGCTCGGGTCGCGTACGGCTCACGGCGTGCGCGCGTGCCACGGCGTCTCGCTTCGGGGCGCGAGCTCGGGGGTGGTGCGGGGGCCCTCTAGAAAGCGCACATTCGACACGTACAACGAGCACCGGGCGTCATGGTCGCCTCGGTCGCAAGGGTGCGGCTGCTCGTCGTGGTCATGCGATCAGTAAAGCAGACGTACGGTCCTGACCACGTCACCGCGTCCGCATTCTGGACAGTCGTGGACGGTATGCGGTCGTGTCCACAGGCCGCCTCCCCCACCGGTGACCAGTGCGGACAGGGCGGACGGGGGCTTCGGCGCCCGGGCGGCGCCGGGGCGGCGCCGGGGCGGGGGCCGGTGGGCTGTGGCCAACGCCACGGTCCTCGCGTGCGTCCGTTCCCGGCGGCGCGAGCCCGGGCGCAGGGGGGTGATTACGGCGTAATAAGGTCACTGCATGCTTGATGCCCTGACGCTGGTGACCGGTGTCGCCGCACTGCTGCTCGCCGCGTGGTGCGGCTGGGCGGCCCACCGTGACCAGCCGACGAAGGACTGGCATTTCATCGGGATGGCCGTGGTCTCGGTGCTGGCCCTGGTGCAGCTGGTGGTCGGCTTCGTGCAGCTGGCGCGGGGCGAGGAGCCGGCGCAGGGCACGACGATCTTCGTGGCGTATCTGCTGGGGGCGTTCGCGTGCGTGCCGGCGGCGGGGTTCATGTCGCTGGCCGAGCGGACCCGCTGGGGTTCGGTGACGGTCGCGGCCGGCGGTGTGGTGCTCGCCGTCCTCGAGGTGCGCCTCTACGACATCTGGGGAGGCTGAGGTGACGGCCGTTCAGGACAAGCCGGCACGACTGATCGGCGGGCCGGGCCTGGTGCTGGTGTGGTTCTACGGCGTGATGGTGGTCGGCGCCGTGTCGCGGTCGGCGTACCAGATCGCCACGGAGTTCGACCGGGCGCCGCTGGCCTACACGCTGTCGGCCGTGGCGGGGCTGGTGTACGGGTTCATCACCTATTCGCTGGTGCGGGGCGGGGAGAGGGCCCGCCGGGCGGCACAGGTGTGCTGCGCCGCCGAACTCGCGGGTGTGCTGATCGTCGGTACCTGGACGCTGATCGAGCCGTCCGCCTTCCCGGACGCGACCGTGTGGTCGAAGTACGGGATGGGGTACGTGTTCATCCCCGTGCTGCTGCCGCTGTCCGCCATGTACTGGCTGCGGCGGTCCCGCACGGCCAAGCCGTAGCCGCGACGACCAGGACGTGGCCGCGGCGGTCAGGCCGTGGCCGCGTACTCTCCGGCCGCCTTCTCCAGGACGATCATCGGTACGCCGTCCGCGCCCTCGGCGGTGCCCACCGTCTCGTAGCCCACGCGGCGGTACAGGCGGAGGTTGCCCTCGCTGCGGTGGCCCGTGTGGAGGCGGAACCTCTTGGCGCCGCGCTCCTCGGCCAGGGCCGCCTCGGCCGCGCGCAGCAGTCGCGCGCCGATGCCGTGGCCCTGGAGGCGGGGGTGGACGCAGAGCTTGCCGATGGCGGCGGCGCCGTCCTCGGTGATGGTGCCGCGGACCGAGCCGACGACCTCCTCGCCCAGCCGGGCCACGAAGACGCAGTCGGCGGCCAGTTCCTGCCGGACCGAGTCGAGGGACTGGACGAGGGGGGCGATGCGGTAGTTGCCGTACAGCGCGGCTTCGCTCTGGAAGCACAGGTACTGCAGCCTGAAGATCTGCTCCGCGTCCTGCTCGGTCGCCACCGAGATGGTCACGCTCATGCCCATGTGCGCACGCCTCCCGCTCACCTGATCGCCTGGGGTCCTTCACTCCTATCCCCGCGCTTCGCGGGTCGCAACCTCCTGTGCGAGCAGACGCCGCAGACATCCCAGACATCGGGAACGTTCCGGCCCGAGACTGCCCTGTGAGATACCCAACTCCCCCGCGATCTCGTGGTACGTGAGGTCCCGCGGTGACAGCAGGGCCCGCAGGAGCCGGGGGCACCGGCCGGGGAGGCGGTGCACCGCGTCACGCAGGGCGCGGTGGCGGGCCGCCGTGAGGGCGAGGTGCTCGGGGCCGCGCTCGCCGTCGTCAGCGGGATCGCCCGCGTACGGCCGTTCCCGGCGGGCCGTACGGCGGGCGCGGCGGGACTCGGCGCGGACGGCGCGGCGCAGCCAGCCCTGCGGGTCGGGGGGCGGGCCGTCGGCGGCGAGGCGTTCCAGGAGGCGCAGCCACACCGCCTGTTCGAGGTCGGCGGGTTCGGTGCCGGTGGCGTGCGCCTCGGCGGAGGCCTCCGCGGCGAGCTGGGGGCGCAGGACGGCCAGCAGGTCGTGCTCCATGTACGGCACGACGCGGCCGCCGGGCCGCGGGTTGCCCGGCCGGCCGGTGTGTCACCCTGACGGGTCGCTCAGCCGTTGACGTGGTCCTCCCGGGCCAGCAGGCCGGTGTCGGGCTGGTCGGTGAAGATGCCGTCGATGCCGGTCGCGAAGTACGCCCGGTAGGCGCCGAAGACGTCTCCGTAGGCGTCCGCGCCGGTGCCCCTGCGGAGGTTCGCGGGCAGGAAGGGGTTCTCGTTGCGCAGGGTGTACGGGTGCAGGATCAGGCCGACCGCGTGGGCGTCCCTCACCAGGGTGGTCGGGGTGGTGAGGTTGCCGGCCGCGTCCTTCGGCACGACCAGGTCGAGGGTGGGGCCGATGCCCTGGGCGTAGCCGGCGATCTCGCGCAGCCCCTTGCGGGTGACGAGGTCGGCGACGGTGCGCGGGTCGCCCGTCTCGACGAAGTCCCAGGGGCGGGTGGTGGCGCCGGAGAGGAGGACGACGAGGGGGTTGTCGACCAGCTTGTTCAGGCGTTCGACGCTGGTCGGCTCGAAGGACTGGAGGATGACCGGCGCGTTCTTGCCGTCCTTGCCGTGCCGGCGCAGCAGCTTGGCGACCCGCTCCTCCAGGCCCAGTCCCAGCTTGCGGAAGTAGGTGGGGTGCTTGAGCTCGGGGTAGATCCACACCTGCTCGCCGCGCGCGCGGGTCTGCTCGTCCTGCCACTTCAGGACTTCCTCGAAGGTGGGGATCTCCCAGCGTCCGTCGTAGAGGGTGTTGTGCGGGCGGTTGGCCGGGATGCGCTCGGTGGCGCGCAGGGTCTTCAGCTCGGCGAGCGTGAAGTCCTCGGTGAACCAGCCGGTGGTCGGGACGCCGTCGAGGACCTTGGTGGTCCTGCGGCCGGCGAACTCGGGGTGGCTCGCCACGTCCGTGGTGCCGCCGATCTCCGGCTCGTGCCGGCAGACGAGGTGGCCGTCCTTGGTGGGGACGAGGTCGCCGGCCTCGACGATGTCGGCGCCCAGGTCGAGGGCGAGCTGGTAGGAGCCGAGGGTGTGCTCGGGCCGGTAGCCGCTGGCACCCCGGTGACCGATGATCGTCGGCACGGGCAGGCTCTTGAGCCCCCTGCCGCCGCGGGCCGCGGCGGACCGCGTCCCGGCCGCCCTCGCGGTGCCGGTCAGACCGAGCGTCGTGCCGGCGGCGCCGAGTGCCGCGGCCGCCCCGAGGAACGCCCGCCGTCCGGTTCCGCCCGCCCGGTCCTCCGGCTCCCGCGCGTCCTGCGTCCTGTGCGACTCCTGCGTCCCCATGAGGGCCTCCTGCCGTGGGCTCGTCCCGTGCGCGCCGATCGTAGGGGCGCGCACATGGCCGGAGGGAGACCTCGATCCGAACACGAGGACGACAGCGAATGGCGTACCCGAGACGCAGATTGACGGCTCCTCGGTTTCGGGCGGCGAGGCGGGGTAGCCGGTCGGTGTCGGACGCCGGTCGCCTGCGGGTCGGAACGGTGACGGCGGCGGCCGACACCGGCAGCAGTGCGGCGATCCCCCCGTGGCTCCGCCCCCCGGTGCGCCGGCCGCGGTGTCCTCGCACCTCGTTCCGGCCGGGTGACGGACCGGCGACGGTGCACCCGTTCGGGTAAACGTACGTCAACAGTGCGTAAGGCCTGGGTGAACCCGGTGTGCGGTACCCGGGGGGCCACGAGTATCGTCCTCACCTGCACAGACTCATACCGCTATCCCTTGACATCGGAGGGCTCGTTGTCCCGCTTCGCGCTCATCAAGGCAGTGCTCGGACCGGTCATGCGCCTGATGTTCCGTCCCCGGGTCGAAGGCGTGGAGCACATCCCGGGCGATGGTCCGGTCATCCTGGCCGGAAACCACCTCACCTTCATCGACTCGATGATCCTGCCGCTCGTGTGCGACCGGCAGGTCTGCTTCATCGGCAAGGACGAGTACGTCACCGGCAAGGGCTTCAAGGGCCGGCTGATGGCCTGGTTCTTCACCGGCGTCGGCATGATCCCGGTCGACCGCGACGGCGGCAAGGGCGGGGTCGCCGCCCTGATGACCGGGCGGCGGATCCTGGAGGAGGGCAGGGTCTTCGGGATCTACCCGGAGGGGACCCGCTCGCCCGACGGGCGGTTGTACCGGGGTCGTACGGGTATCGCCCGGCTCACCCTGATGACCGGCGCGCCGGTCGTGCCGTTCGCGATGATCGGCACGGACAAGATCCAGCCGGGCGGGTCGGGGATGCCCCGGCCGAGCCGGGTCACCGTGCGGTTCGGCGAGGCGATGGAGTTCTCCCGGTACGAGGGGATGGACCGGGACCGGTACGTGCTGCGGGCGGTGACCGACTCGGTGATGACCGAGGTCATGCGGCTGTCGGGGCAGGAGTACGTGGACATGTACGCCACGAAGGCGAAGGCGGCGTAGCGCCTCCGGCGGTCGGGCGGTCCTCGGGTGCGGGTCCGTGGGGGCTGGTCGCGCCGTTCCCCTCGCCCCTCGAGGCCGGCTGTGCGACCGCCCGCTGCGGTGTGCTGTGCCGCACGGCGGACGCCCCATCGCCGCCCGGGCGCGGGAAGCACGGCGGGTGCGGGTCGTTCGTGGTCGCTCGCGCCGTTCCCCGCGCTCCTTGAGGCCGGCTGTCCGGCCGCCCGCTCCTCAGGGCCGGTTATCCAGGCGTTCGTTGCGGAGCATGAACCAGGCGGTGAGTGCCGTTGCGAGGAGGACCGCGGCGCCCGCGCCGGCGGCGAGCGTCAGGCCCTCGGTGAAGGACTCCCTCGCCGAGGCGAGCAGTTCGTGGGCGGTCGTCGGGGGCAGGTGTCCCGCCGCCTCGACCGCGCCGCCGAGCGACTCGTGCACCTCGGCCGGGGCGCCGGCCGGGACGGCGAAACCCCGGTAGACGCCGGTCACGATCGAGCCCAGCACCGCGATGCCGAGGGCGGCGCCCAGTTCGTACGCGGTCTCCGACACCGCCGAGGCCGCGCCCGCCTGCTCCTTGGGCACGGAGGACAGGATCACGTCGGCCGTGACCGTGAAGGAGAAGCCGGCTCCCACGCCGACGAGCAGCAGGGCCGCTCCCAGGAGCGGATAACCGGTGGTCTCGTCGATCACCGTCAGGGCGGCGAGCGCGAGGCCGATGGCCGTGAGGCCGCCGGAGACGACCGCCCGGACGCTGAAGCGGCGGGCGGCCCGGCCGGCGACCAGACCGGCCGCCACGGCGCCGAGCGCCGCGGGGAGCTCCGCCAGCCCCGCCTCGAACGGCCGCCTGCCCTGCACGAGTTGCAGGTACTGCGACAGGAAGAAGACCAGGCCGGACATGCCGAGGACGGTCAGCAGGTCGGCCAGCACCGCGCCGCTGAAGCCGCGGTTGCGGAACAGGCGCATGTCCAGCAGCGGTGCCGGGAGCCGCAGCTGACGGCGTACGAAGCCGTACAGCGCGGCCGCGCCCAGCACGCCCGCGGTGAACGTGGACCGGGTGAAGCCGTGCGCGGCGGCCTCCTTGACGGCGTAGACCACGCCGATCATGCCGACCAGCGACAGGAGGACACCCGCCAGGTCCCAGGGGCCCGGGGCGGGGTCGCGGGACTCGGGGAGGGTCCTGACGCCGACGAGGACGAGGACCACCATCACGGGCAGGTTGATCAGGAAGACCGAACCCCACCAGAAGTGCTCGAGGAGGAAGCCGCCGACGAGGGGGCCGACCGCCGTGCCGGCGGAGGCCGTCGCGCCCCAGATGCCCACCGCGAGGCTGCGCTCGCGCGGGTCGTGGAAGAGGTTGCGGATCAGGGCGAGCGTGGCCGGCATCAGGGTCGCGCCGGCGACACCGAGCAGCGCCCGGGCCGCGATCATCATCTCCGGCGTCGTCGCGTAGGCGTTCAGGACGGATATCAGCCCGAACGCGGTGGCGCCGCCGAGCAGGATGCGCTTGCGCCCGATGCGGTCGCCGAGGCTGCCCATCGACACGAGCAGGCCGGCGATGACGAAGGAGTAGACATCGCCGATCCACAGCAGCTGGGTGCCGGAGGGCCCGAGGTCCTCGCTGATGTACGGGGTCGCGAGGCCGAGGACGGTCGCGTCGACGGCCACCAGCAGCACGGCGAGCACGAGGACGGACAGCGCGAGCCAGCGGCCCGGGCGCTTCACCGCCCCGGGCGTGGTCACCGGCTGCAGGGTGCTGGTCATGATTCCTCTCTCCGCAGTGCGCCGCCGAGCAACAGCTCGACGATCATGTACGTGAAGTCGTTGCGGGCGACCCGGCCTTCCGCGACCGCCCAGGCGCCGGAGGCCAGCAGGCCGTAGAGCGCCTCGGTCAGCCAGGCCGGGGTGAGGTCGATGCGGAACTCTCCGCTCGACTGGCCGCGCCGGAACAGGGCCGCGATGCGGTCGTCGATCCGGGCCCAGCCCGCGTTCTGCTCCTCGCCCTCGAACAGCTGGTTCTCTGTGTAGAGGAAGGCGAGCAGCCCGGCGGCCGGTTCGATCTCGCGCACCAGGCGGTGTACGGCTTCGCGTGCCGGGCCGTCGTCCAGGCGGGCCGCGTCCAGGGCCGCGTCGCACTCCTCGATGCCGAGCGCCTCGAGGGCGCGGACGAGCGCGTCGCGGCCGGCGAAGTGGCGGTGCAGCGTGGCCCGGCTGATCCCGGCGGCCTTGGCCACCTCGTCCATGGTCGCGGTGGACTTGCGGGTCAGCAGGGCTGCGGCACTGCGCAGTACGTGGTCACGATCGACGGCCATGAGACAAGGGTAGACCATGTGAGACATTGATGTCTCATCATGGGCGTGCGTGATTCACATGTCGGGGCTTTCCCGCGTGCGGCCGGGTCCATGGGCCGCGACGTGACGCGGCGTGTCCGGGCCGGGGGGCCGCCGCCCGGACGCGCCCGGCCTCAGTGCCAGGGCAGCCGGCCGCGCCGCTCCCAGTAGGCGCTCGGCTCCTCGGCCAGCCCGGCGAGCCCGGACAGCTGGTCCTCGTCGAGGTCGACGACGGCCGCGTGCAGGTTGGAGGCGAGCTGGGCGGCGGTCGCCGCGCCGGAGAGGACGACCCCGGCCCACGGCTGCCGGAGGATCCACGCGAGGGCCACGGCGTCACAGCCGAGGCCGGTCTGCCGGGCCACCGCCTTCAGGGCGTCCGGCGCGTGCGGCTCGGTGAGGCGGCCGTTGGCCATGCCCTCCTTGACGATCACCGTCAGTCCGGCCTCGTGCGCCTCGGCGAGGGCGGGTCCGGCCGAGGTCTCCAGGACGTTGTACGTCGACTGGACGGTGCGGAAGAGGGGGGTGCCGTCGACCGTGACGGCGAGGGCGGCGCGGATGGCGTCCGCCTGGGCGGGACCGCTGGTGGAGAAGCCGACGGTGAGGCCCTGGGCCGCGGCTCGGGCCAGCTCCGCGTGGAGTTCCTTGTCGGTGAGGGCGGGGCTGTCGGGCGTCACCGAGTGGATCTGGTAGAGGTCGAGCCGGTCGCCGAGCAGTTCGGCCGTCTCGGCGCGCTGGCGCTCGTACGTCCCGAGGCCGTGGTCCTTGACCTCGTGCCGCTCGGCGTCGGTGGTCCAGCCGGCGGTGTAGGTGTAGCCCCACTTGCTGCCCACGACGACGTCGTCGACGTCGGGGCGCGCCCTCAGCCAGTCGGCGAGGAACTCCTCGGACCGGCCGTAGGAGCGCGCGACGT
Source organism: Streptomyces sp. NPDC017936 (assembly GCF_044328485.1). Taxonomy (NCBI): domain Bacteria; kingdom Bacillati; phylum Actinomycetota; class Actinomycetes; order Kitasatosporales; family Streptomycetaceae; genus Streptomyces; species Streptomyces sp. NPDC017936. The sequence goes on from NZ_JBIRHK010000008.1 coordinate 195,941, forward strand.
CGATGTAGCGGACGCCCTGGGCGTAGGCGGCGTCGAGGAGTTCGTGGGTGCGGGCGCGCAGCGCCTCGACGCCGCGGTCGTCCCCGAGGTCGCGGTCCCGGCCGAGGTTGATGTAGCCGGGACGGCCCACGGCGGCGAGGCCCAGGCCGATGTGACAGGTGGGCGTCGTGGCGGTCGCGAGACGGGCGAAGGGCATCGCGGGCTCCGTTGGGTCGGCTCCGGTTCGGCTCGCGACCAACGTAACCCGCGACGACGCCGCGCTCGCCCGCCGGGGCCGCGGGCGCACCCGGGTGGTGCCGCCCTCGGCGGGGGCGGGGCGGGGCGGTGCGTCGCGCCGGCCCGCCCGGCTCCCCTCCCCCGCTCCGGGACGCCCGGTCAGCCCCGCTGCTTGGCGGTCGCCCACTCGTGCTGGGCCGCCACGTCCGCCTTGACCTCCGCCAGCTGGACCGCCACCGCGCTCGGGGCCGTGCCGCCGCGGCCGTCGCGGGAGGCCAGGGCGCCCGGCACGTTGAGGACCGAGCGGACCTCGGGGGTCAGATGGGCGGAGATCTTGGCGAACTGCTCGTCCGTCAGCTCGTCCAGCTCCTTGCCCTCGGCCTCGGCGGCCTTCACGCACTCGCCGGCGACCTCGTGCGCCACCCGGAAGGGCACGCCCTGCTTGACCAGCCACTCGGCGATGTCGGTGGCGAGGGAGAAGCCGGCCGGGGCCAGTTCCTCCATGCGCTCGCGGTGGACGGTGAGGGTGGCGACCATGCCGGTGAAGGCGGGGAGCAGGACCTCCAGCTGGTCGCAGGAGTCGAAGACCGGCTCCTTGTCCTCCTGGAGGTCGCGGTTGTAGGCGAGGGGCAGCGCCTTGAGGGTGGCCAGCAGCCCGGTCAGGTTGCCGATCAGGCGGCCGCTCTTGCCGCGGGCCAGCTCCGCGATGTCGGGGTTCTTCTTCTGCGGCATGATCGACGAGCCCGTGGAGAACGCGTCGTGCAGGGTCACGAAGGAGAACTCCTTCGTGTTCCAGATGATGATCTCCTCGGCGATCCGGGAGAGGTTCACGCCGATCATCGCCGTGATGAAGGCGAACTCGGCGACGAAGTCGCGCGACGCCGTGCCGTCGATGGAGTTGCCTACGCTGCCGTGCTCGAAGCCCAGGTCCTTCGCCACCGCCTCGGGGTCGAGGCCGAGGGAGGAACCCGCGAGCGCTCCCGAGCCGTACGGCGAGACGGCCGTGCGGTCGTCCCACTGGCGCAGCCGCTCGGCGTCCCGGGACAGGGACTGCACGTGGGCGAGCACGTGGTGGGCGAAGAGGACGGGCTGGGCGTGCTGGAGGTGGGTGCGGCCGGGCATCGCCACGTCCGGGTGGGCCTCCGCCAGGCCGATCAGCGCGTCCTGGAGGCCGGCGATCAGGCCGCCGATGATCCGGGCGTGGTCCCGCAGGTACATGCGGAAGAGGGTGGCGACCTGGTCGTTCCTCGACCGGCCCGCGCGCAGCTTGCCGCCGAGGTCGGGGCCGAGGCGCTCCAGCAGGCCGCGCTCCAGGGCGGTGTGGACGTCCTCGTCGGCGATGGTGCCGGTGAAGGAGCCGTCCGCCACGTCCGCCTCGAGCCGGTCCAGGCCGGCGAGCATGTCCGTCAGCTCGCCGTCCGTGAGCAGGCCCGCCTTGTGCAGCACGCGCGCGTGGGCGCGCGAACCGGCGATGTCGTACGGCGCGAGCCGCCAGTCGAAGTGGACGGACGCGGACAGCTTCGCCAGGGCCTCGGCGGGACCGTCGGCGAAACGGCCGCCCCAGAGCCGGACGTCACCGCTGTTGCTGCTCACTCGGGTCGCTCCTTGAGGGGGTGCGGGTACTCCACGCTGATTGCATGAGTATGCAGTGGGCTGCATGATTCGTCAATTCGATCCGTGGGGCGCCCCCCACTGTCGGGCCCCTCGACACCGGCCCGCCCGCGCCGGGCCGCGATCCCGGGAACTTTTTGAAGGGGCTTTGAACGACAGCAACCGCTTACCCGTACTCACGCCTGAACGCCGGCGCCACGTTCGTCAACCCACTCCTGACCCAAGTGAGGCATCCGCATGTCCAGGGCTCTTCCGAAGTACAACAAGCGTCGCGTGGTGCTCATCGGCGGCGCCGCCGCTCTGGCGCTGACCGGCGCCGTGGTCGTGAACTCCGCCCTCGCCGGGGAGACCTCCCAGAACAACGGCGCCGACGCCAGGACCCTCGCAGCGTCCCCCGGCACGATCAGCTGCCCGGACGTGGCCTCCCGGCTCCCCGCGATCCCCGCCTCCGCCCGGGCCGAGGTCGACCGCAACCTCGCCCTCCTCGACACCCAGATCGCCGAGGCCGACAAGCGTCTCGTCGAAACGGTCGGCCAGGGCGGCCCCAACTTCGTCCAGAACGCCATCCTCGGCCCGCTGAAGGACAAGCGCGTCGCCACCGTCAACCGCATCGCCACCGCCATCGGCCGCACCGCCGCCAAGCCGCAGGGCCTGGACGCGCTGGCGCCCTGCGCGCTCGACGCGGGAGGCGCCGCCGGCGGCGGCGCGGCGACCCCGGGCGCCACCGCGACCGCGACCCAGCCGGCCGGGAACGCCGGGAACAACGGCAACGCGGGGAACAACGGCAACGCGGGCAACACCGGCGCCGGCACGATCAGCTGCCCGGACGTGGCCTCCCGGCTCCCCGCGATCCCCGCCTCCGCCCGGGCCGAGGTCGACCGCAACCTCGCCCTGCTCGGCACCCAGATCGCCGAGGCCGACAAGCGCCTCGTCGAAACGGTCGGCCAGGGCGGCCCCAACTTCGTCCAGAACGCCATCCTCGGCCCGCTGGCGGACAAGCGGAAGTCGACCATCGACCGGATCGCGATCTCCATCGGCCGCACCGCCGCCAAGCCCCAGGGCCTGGACGCGCTGGCCGCCTGCACGCTGAACAAGTGACGTGACGGGCTCGGCGGCCGCCCCGGCACAGCACCGGCCGGGGCGGCCGCCGCGCGGTGTCCGCCCTCCTGGCGCGCACGCCTCCGTGTCCCACGCCCCGTCAATCCTTAGACACGCGAAATACTTTCCCGAATAATCGTCGGACATGGGAAAGACCTACGAGCGCATAGACGGCAGGCTCCGTACGTTCATCGAGGAGCAGCCCCTCTTCTTCACCGCGACCGCGCCCCTGTCCGCCGACGGCACGGTCAACCTCTCCCCCAAGGGTCTGAAGGGATCGTTCGCCGTCCTCGACGAACGCACCGTGGCCTACCTCGACTTCGCCGGCTCCAACGCGGAGACCGTCGCGCACCTGCGCGAGAACGGCCGGATCACCCTGATGTGGTGCGCCTTCCAGGGCCCGCCGAACATCGTGCGGGTGCACGGCCGCGGGGAGCCGGTCTTCCGCGGCGACCCGCGTTTCGGCGAGCTCCTCGCCCGCTTCCCGGACATCGACCCGGCCTCGCACGGCCTGCGCGCGATCATCGTCGTGCACGCCGAACTCGTGCGGGACACCTGCGGTTACGCGGTGCCCTTCATGACGTACGACGAGGACCGCGACCTGCACGGGAAGCGGTTCGCGCGCGAGGACGACGAGTCGCTCAGCGCGTACTTCGCGAAGAAGGAGCACGTGGCCACGAGCATCGACGGACTCCCGGGCCTCCCCCTGCCGCTGCGCCCGATGTGACCCGGACGGGCCGTCCACGCGAGGTGCGCGATCCGGCCCCGGCGCGACGGCACCGGTGACGTCCCCGCCGGGCCGGGCGAGACGTGCTCCGTGAGCGGTGGGCCGGCGGGGCGATCCCCCGGCCCACCCGCACGTTCACCCCGCCCGGTCCGCGCGAGGGACTCGGCGGGACGCTGAACACTCGGCGGGGCCGGCACGTATCTGTGGGCCAAGGGTCCGTACCCACGGAGGAACCGTGACCACGACGATCGCCGGCGGCCGTGCCGCCCGCCGCCAGACGATGCGCCGCATCCGTCCGCGCCGCTCCCCGGCCGTCCCGCTGCTGCTCGCCGTCTGGGCGGGCGCGGCGGGCGTGCTGTGGCTGTGGTGGGCCAACACGCCGTCCATCAGGGACAACAACGGCAGGATCCTCCAGGCGGGCCGGATCACCGGTCTGCTCGCCGGATACCTGATGGCCCTGGTGGTCCTCCAGATGGCGCGGGTGCCGGCGCTGGAGCGGCGGGTCGGCTCCGACCGGGTCGCCCGCTGGCACGCGATGAGCGGCCGGTACACGCTCTGCCTGACCTTCGCGCACGTGTTCCTCATCATGTGGGGGTACGCGCTCCAGGCCGGCAAGTCGCTCGGCGACATCGTCCAGCAGACGACCGACTCCATCAACCAGCTGCCCGACATGGGCAAGGCCGCCGTCGGCACCGGTCTGCTGCTGGTCATCGGCCTGGTCTCGATCGGTCCGGTCCGCCGCCGGATGCCGTACGACACCTGGTACCACGTCCACCTGATGACGTACGCGGCGGTGTACCTGACGTTCTGGCACCAGATCACCACCGGCAACGAGTTCGCCGTCGAGCCCACCGCCAAGACCTTCTGGTACGCGTTGTACGGCTCGGTCACCGCGCTCGTGCTCTGGTACCGCGTCATCACCCCGATCCGGCTGAACCTGCGCCACCGCCTGTACGTCGAGGCGGTCATCGAGGAGACGCCCGGCATCGTGTCGGTGCTGATCGGCGGACGCCGACTGCACCGGATGGGCGCGGAGGCCGGGCAGTTCTTCCGCTGGCGGTTCCTGGCGCCGGGCCTGCGCTTCAGCTCGCACCCGTATTCCCTGTCGGCCAACCCCCGCCCCGAACTGCTGCGCATCACGGTCAAGGCGATCGGCGACCACAGCGAGGCGCTGCGCGAGCTGCGGCCCGGCACGAAGGTGTGGGCCGAGGGCCCGTACGGCGCGATGACCGCGTCCCGGCGCAGCCGCGGCAAGGTGCTGCTGGTGGCCGGCGGTGTGGGCATCACGCCGATGCGGACGCTGTTCGAGACGCTGCCGGGCGCCCCCGGTGACATCACGCTCCTCTACCGGGCCAACAGCACCCAGGACCTGGCCCTGTGGGACGAGCTGGCGAAGATCGCCGACGAGCGCGGGGCGCGGCTGATGTACGCGGTCAACAGCCCCGACGGGGAGCGCCCCGACATCTCGGCGGAGTCCCTCCAGCGGAAGATCCCCGACATCGACGAGCACGACGTCTTCATGTGCGGGCCGAACGGGTTCGCCCAGGGCGTGTACGAGGCGCTGCGCGACGCCGGGGTGCCGGCCCGCCGCATCCACCACGAGTCGTTCGAGATGTGAGCGACGGGCCGGCACGGCAGCCCCCAGGCCACCAACGAGTTCAGGAGTTCGGGAACAGATGAGGAAGAGCCACCCCCTTCGGCGCGTCATGCTCGCCACCGCCGCGACCGTGTCCGGGATCGTGCTGCTGCTGACGCTGAAGCCGGGATCGGACGACGACCCCCAGGCGGCGGGCGCGGCCCAGCAGGGCGCCGCCCAGGCCGGGGCGGCCGCCGCCGCGTCGGGCGCCTTCACCGGTGACGCGGCGGACACCCAGTACGGGGCCGTACAGGTCCGGATCACCGTGGCCAACGGCAAGATCACCCAGGCCGAGGCCGTCCAGCGGCCCAAGGGCGGCCAGAGCGACCAGATCAACGCGGGCGCCGTCCCCAAGCTCAACGCGGCCGTCGTGGCCGCGCAGAGCGCGAGCATCGACGCGGTGTCGGGGGCCACCTACACCAGCGAGGGCTACAAGAAGTCGGTCCAGTCCGCCATCGACAAGGCGAACGCGGGCGCGGGCTCCGCGCAGGGGTCCGGGCAGGCCGCCCCGGTGACGGGTGTGTTCACCGGTGACGCGGCGGACACCGAGTACGGGGCGGTCCAGGTCCGGATCACCGTCAAGGACAACCGGATCACCAAGGCGGAGACGGTCCAGCAGCCCAAGGGCGGCCAGAGCGACCAGATCACCGGCAAGGCCGTGCCCCGGCTGAACCAGGCCGTCGTGACGCTCCAGAGCCCGGACATCGACACGGTGTCGGGGGCCACCTACACCAGCGAGGGCTACAAGAAGTCCCTCCAGTCCGCCATCGACAAGGCGAACGCGGGCGCGGGCTCCGCGCAGGGGTCGGGGGGCCAGGCCTCGCAGCCCGCGGAGCCGGGCGGCGAGGACGCCGGTGCGCAGGACCCGGGTTCGCAGGGCTCCGGCAGCGCCCGGGCGTCCGGCACCTTCACCGGCGACGTGGTGAAGACGGACTACGGCCCGGTGCAGGTCCGGATCACGGTCGCGGGCGGGAAGATCACCAAGGCGGAGGCGCTCCAGAAGCCGTCCGGCGGGCAGAGCGACTCGATCAACGGCAACGCGATCCCCCGGCTGAACCAGGCGGCCGTGACGGCGGGCAGCGCGGACATCGACGCGGTGTCCGGGGCGACGTACACCAGCGGCGGGTACAAGAAGTCGCTGCAGTCGGCGCTGGACCAGGCCGGTGGCTGACGCCGTGGCCGAGTCGGCACAGGCTCCCGCCGCGGTGCGGCACGCGGAGGAGGTCATGGGGACGGTCTTCTCCTTCGACGTCCGCGGCGGGGAACCCGGGGCGGTGCGGGAGGCGCTGCGGGAGGCGGTCGCCTCACTGCACCGGGTCGACGCGGTGTTCAGCACCTACCGCGAGGACAGCCAGATCTCCCGGCTGGCGCGCGGGGAGCTGAGCGTCGAGGAGTGCGATCCCGAGGTGGCCGAGGTGCTGGAGCTGGGCGCCGAGGCGGAGCGGGTGAGCGACGGCTGGTTCAGCACGCGCTACCGGGGCGGCCGGCTCGACCCGACCGGGATCGTGAAGGGCTGGGCCGCCGAGCGGGCGGCCCGGCTGATCGCCGCGGTGGGCGTGAGCGGGGTGAGCGTCAACGGCGGCGGCGACGTGCAGCTGCTGGGCGTGCCCGGGCCGGACCGGCCGTGGCGGGTCGGGGTGTCGGATCCCCTGCGGCCGGGCGGACTGGCCGCGGTGGTCTCCGCGGCCGGGGCCGACGAGCTGGCCGTGGCCACCTCCGGGACGGTCGAGCGGGGGGCGCACATCGTCGACCCGCGCACGGGACGCTCCGCGGTGACGGACCTCGTCGCCGTGACGGTCGTCGCGCCCAGCCTGACCTGGGCGGACTGCTGGGCGACGGCCGCGTTCGCGAGGGGGTCGCGGGAGGCGCTGGTCTGGCTGGAGTCCCTGCCGGGGGTGGAGGCCCTGCTGATCACGGCGGGGGACGAGGTGCGGTGCACCGCCGGATTGGCCGCACGGCTCGGGTGAGCGGCGGCCGGGCGGAGGCGGAGCGTGCGGCCCGGTGCTCACGGGGCGCCGGGGCGCGCCCGCCCGCGCCGCCCCAGCGGCACGACGGCCCGCGGTCCGGCGGACCTCGAGGGGCGCGGCCGATCGACGGGCGGCTCCGCCGCACGGGCGCGGCCGGCCCTCACGCGCCCACGGGCGCGCACCCCGCCGGCCGCCCCTCTCAGTGGCCGTTCTGAGCCAGCCGCAGCAGATGGTCCGCCAGGGCCTGGCCCCCCGTGGGCTCCCGGCTGATCAGCAGCAGCGTGTCGTCGCCGGCGATCGTCCCGAGGATGTCGTGCAGCTCGGCCTGGTCGATGGCCGAGGCGAGGAACTGGGCCGCGCCCGGCGGGGTGCGCAGCACCACGAGGTTGGCGGAGGCCTCCGCGGAGATCAGCAGCTCCTGCGACAGCCGCCGCATCCGCTCCTCCTTCGCCGACTCCCCCAGCGGAGCGCGGGGCGTGCGGAAACCGCCCTCGCTCGGCACCGCGTAGATCAGGTCGCCGTCGGTGTTGCGGATCTTCACCGCGTTCAGCTCGTCCAGGTCCCGGGAGAGCGTCGCCTGGGTGACGCTCAGCCCGTCGTCGGCGAGCAGTTTCGCCAACTGGCTCTGGGAGCGGACGGGTTGCCGGTTGAGGATGTCCACGATCCGGCGGTGGCGGGCGGTGCGGGTCTGCGGCACGGCGGGCCCGTTCGCCCCCGGCTGCTCATGGTCCTGCGCCTGGCTCATCGTCGTCTCATTCCCCGGATCGTCCGTCCCCGTCGCCCACTGCGTCGAGGAGGCCGGGCAGCGCCCCGAGGAAGGCGTCCACCTCGTCGTCGCCGAGATTCAGCGGCGGCATGAGCCGGACGACGTCGGGGGCGGGCGCGTTCACCAGGAGACCGGCCTCCTGAGCCGCCTGCTGCACCCGGTGCGCGAGCGGCTCGGTGAGCACGATACCCAGCAGGAGGCCCGCACCCCGTACACGGCCGATCAACGAGTGGCCCAGACCCTCGATTCCGTCCCGCAGCTTCTCGCCCTGCCGCTTGACGTTCTCCAGCAGCCCCTCGTTCTCGATGGTCTCCAGGACGGCGAGTCCGGCGGCGCAGGCGACGGGGTTGCCCCCGAAGGTCGTCCCGTGGTGGCCGGGCCGGAGCAGTTCCGCCGCCCGTCCGAAGGCGACCGTCGCGCCGAGCGGCAGCCCGCCGCCGAGCCCCTTGGCCAGCGTCACGACGTCCGGCAGGACACCCTCGTGGGCCTGGTACTCGAACCAGTGCCCGGTACGGCCGATCCCGGTCTGCACCTCGTCCAGCACGAGCAGCGAGCCGGTGGCGGCGGTGATCGCCCGGGCCGCCTTGAGGTAGCCGGCGGGCGGGACGACGACGCCGTTCTCGCCCTGGATCGGCTCGATGACGACGAGGGCCGTCTCCTCGGTGACCGCGGCGGCCAGCGCCTGCGCGTCGCCGTACGGGACGTGGGTGACGTCGCCGGGCAGCGGCAGGAAGGGGTCCCGCTTGCCGGGCTGGCCGGTGAGGGCGAGGGCGCCCATGGTGCGGCCGTGGAAGCCGCCCGTGGTGGCGACCATGTGGGTCCGCCCGGTGAGCCGGCCGATCTTGAAGGCGCCCTCGTTGGCCTCGGCGCCGGAGTTGCAGAAGTAGACCTTGCCGTCGCGGCCGAAGTGCCTCAGCAGCCGTTCGGCGAGGGCGACGGGCGGTTCGGCGACGAAGAGGTTCGAGACGTGGCCCAGCGACGCGATCTGCGTGCTGACGGCCTCCACGACCGCCGGGTGCGCGTGGCCGAGCGCGTTGACCGCGATGCCGCCGACGAAGTCGAGGTACCGCTTGCCGTCGGCGTCCCACACCTCGGTGCCCTCGCCGCGCACGAGGGGGAGCCTCGGGGTGCCGTAGTTGTTCATGAGCGCGCCCTGCCACCGCTCGGTCAGTTCCTGGTTGCTCATGACGGCTCCCCCTCTTTCTCGTCGGGCACGACCATCGTGCCGATGCCCTCGTCGGTGAAGATCTCCAGCAGGATCGAGTGCTGGACCCGCCCGTCGATCACGCGGGCGGTGGTGACGCCGTTGCGCACGGCGTGCAGGCAGCCCTCCATCTTGGGGACCATGCCGGAGGACAGCTCCGGCAGCAGTTTCTCCAGCTGGGACGCGGTGAGGCGGCTGATCACCTCGTCGGACTCGGGCCAGTTCTCGTAGAGGCCCTCGACGTCGGTGAGGACCATGAGCGTTTCGGCGCCCAGTGCCGCAGCGAGTGCCGCAGCAGCCGTATCAGCATTGACGTTGTAGACATGTCCGTCGTCCTGGGAGCGGGCGATCGAGGAGACGACCGGGATGCGGCCGTCGGCGAGCAGGGCCTCGATCGCGCCCGTGTCGATCGAGGTGATCTCGCCGACCCGCCCGATGTCGACCGGTTCGCCGTCGATCTCGGGCCGGTGCTTGGTGGCGGTGATGGTGTGCGCGTCCTCGCCGGTCAGGCCGACGGCGAGCGGCCCGTGCTGGTTGAGCAGGCCGACCAGTTCGCGCTGCACCTGCCCGGCGAGCACCATCCGTACGACGTCCATGGCGTCCTCGGTGGTGACGCGCAGGCCCGCCTTGAACTCGCTGACGATGCCGTGCCGGTCGAGGGCGGCGCTGATCTGCGGTCCGCCGCCGTGCACCACGACGGGCTTGAGGCCGGCGTGGTGCAGGAACACGACGTCCTGCGCGAAGGCGGCCTTCAGCTCCTCGTCGATCATGGCGTTGCCGCCGAACTTGATGACGACCGTTCTGCCGTTGTGGCGGACCAGCCAGGGCAGCGCCTCGATGAGGATCTGGGCCTTGGGGAGCGCGGTGTGCTTACGCGTGGTGCTCATGACGAGTAGGCGCTGTTCTCGTGGACGTAGTCGGCGGTGAGGTCGTTGGTCCAGATGGTGGCGGTCTCGGAGCCGGCCGCGAGGTCGGCGACGATGTGCACCTCGCGGTAGCGCATGTCGACCTTCTCCCGGTCCTCGCCGACGCCGCCGTTCTTGCACACCCAGACGCCGTTGATGGCGACGTTGAGCCGGTCCGGCTCGAAGGCGGCCCGCGTGGTGCCGATCGCGGAGAGCACCCGGCCCCAGTTGGGGTCCTCGCCGTGGAGGGCGCACTTGAGGAGGTTGTTGCGGGCGATGGACCGGCCCACCTCGACGGCGTCGTCCTCGGTCGCGGCGCCCACCACCTCGACCTTGATGTCCTTGCTGGCGCCCTCGGCGTCGCGGATGAGCTGCCGGCCGAGGTCGTCGCAGACGGTCCGCACCGCGGCCGCGAACTCCTCGTGGTCCGGGGCGATCCCGGAGGCGCCGGAGGCCAGCAGCAGCACGGTGTCGTTGGTGGACATGCAGCCGTCGGAGTCGACGCGGTCGAAGGTGACCCTGGTCGCGGCGCGCAGGGCCCCGTCCAGCGTCGCGCTGTCGAGGTCGGCGTCGGTGGTGAGGACGACCAGCATGGTGGCGAGGCCCGGGGCGAGCATGCCGGCGCCCTTGGCCATGCCGCCGACGGTCCAGCCGTCCTTGGTCACGACGGACGTCTTGTGCACGGTGTCGGTGGTCTTGATGGCGATGGCCGCCTTCTCGCCGCCGTGCTCGGACAGGGCCTCGGCGGCCCGCTCGACGCCCGGGAGCAGCTTGTCCATCGGGAGCAGGACGCCGATGAGGCCGGTGGAGCACACCGCCACCTCGCCGGCGCCGATCCCGAGCACGTCCGCGGCCTTCTCGGCGGTGGCGTGCGTGTCCTGGAAGCCCTTCGGGCCCGTGCAGGCGTTGGCGCCGCCGGAGTTGAGGACGACGGCGGACAGCTCGCCGCTCTTGAGCACCTGCTCGGACCACAGGACCGGCGCGGCCTTGACGCGGTTGGAGGTGAAGACGCCCGCGGCGGCGCGGCGCGGCCCGGTGTTGACCACGAGGGCCAGGTCCGGGTTGCCGTTCTCCTTGATCCCGGCGGCGATGCCCGCCGCCGTGAATCCCTTGGCTGCCGTGACGCTCACGGTGCGACTCCGATCGTGGAAAGTCCCGTGGACTCGTCGAGTCCGAGGGCGATGTTCATGCTCTGGACGGCGCCGCCCGCGGTGCCCTTGGTCAGGTTGTCGAGGGCGCTGATCGCGATGATCCGGCCCGCGGCCCCGTCGTACGCGACCTGGATCTGGACGGCGTTGGAGCCGTACACGGACGCCGTGGCCGGCCACCGGCCCTCGGGCAGCAGGTGCACGAACGGCTCGTCGGCGAGGGCCTTCTCGTACGCGGCGCGGACGGATCCGGCGTCGGTGCCGGGCTTCGCCCTGGCGCTGCAGGTGGCGAGGATCCCGCGGGGCATCGGCGCGAGGGTCGGCGTGAAGGAGACGGAGACCGGCTCCCCCGCCGCCGCGCTGAGGTTCTGGATCATCTCGGGCGTGTGCCGGTGGCCGCCGCCGACGCCGTACGGCGACATGGAGCCCATCACCTCGGAGCCCAGCAGGTGCGGCTTGGCCGCCTTGCCCGCGCCGGAGGTGCCGGAGGCGGCGACGATCACGGCCTCGGGCTCGGCCAGCCCCGCCGCGTAGGCCGGGAAGAGGGCGAGGGAGACGGCCGTGGGGTAGCAACCGGGGACCGCGATGCGCTTGGACCCCTCCAGCGCGGTGCGGCCGCCCGGCAGTTCGGGGAGGCCGTAGGGCCAGGTCCCGGCGTGCGCGGAACCGTAGAACCGCTCCCAGTCCGCCGCGTTCCTCAGCCGGAAGTCGGCGCCCATGTCGACGACGAGGACGTCCGGACCGAGCTGCTCGGCGACGGCGGCGGACTGCCCGTGCGGGAGGGCGAGGAAGACGACGTCGTGCCCGGCGAGCACCTCGGCGGTGGTCTCCTCCAGCACCCGGCCGGCCAGCGGCAGCAGGTGCGGCTGGAGCGCGCCCAGTGTCTGGCCGGCGTTGGAATTGCCGGTCAGGGCGCCGATCTCGACCTCGGGGTGCGCGAGGAGCAGGCGCAGCACCTCGCCGCCCGCATACCCGCTCGCTCCGGCCACTGCCGCACGTACCGCCATGGACTCCTCCTCCTGGATGGCATGACTATACGTTTCGATGCACGTTTATGCAATCCATGCGGGGACCGGCGCTCCGGAACGATCCGTGCCCGTGCCCCGGCCCGCGTAACCTCCGGGCCATGGGCGACGTGTTCCGGGCCGGCGCCGACGGGACGCGTCGGTCCGACGGCGGCACCGAGGTGTTCGGAGGTGCCCGCGCTTGCGATCGGGCCGCGTGCTCCGCCACCGCGACGGCCCGGCATGATGACCGGCATGACACCGATCACCGGCCTGGACCTGACCGGCTTCACCGAGCGCGAACCGGGTGTGTGGACGGACGCGGCGGGGCTCGTCCTGTCGGTCCACTTCTTCCCCCTGGTGCCGGATCTGCCGGCTCCCCTGCACGAGACCGAGCGCCTGCGGGCCGGGCTCGCCCGGGGGACGGCCGGGGCCGGCGGCGGTCTGATCGAGGCCGTGCCCGGCGCCGTGGACGGCGTCCCGGCGGTCCGGCAACTGGTGAAGATGCCGCTGTCGAGCCGGCCCGGGCAGGCGTTCATCGGCAGCTGGACGGTGCCGAGGGCCGGTTGCAGCACGGTGCTGAAGGTGCAGGCCGCCGAGGGCGCCACGACGGGCGTGCGGGAGGCCATGGTCATGGCCCAGGTGGGGCCGGCCGACTACTTCCGGCCCCACCCGTACGCGGGCGGCGGGCCGTCGGGCGGGCTGCCGTACCACGTCGGCGACCACGAGCAGTGGGACGCGCGGTTCCCCGGCCACCCGCTCACCCTGGTCCGCGCGGCCCTGCACCGGATCACGCCCACGGTCACGCTCGACGAGCGCTTCAAGGCGCTGCCGCCGTTCGGCGCTCCCGCCCCGCAGGCGCCTCCGCCGGCCGGGCGGACGCCTCCGCCCGGCCGGCGGGGCCGGTTCCGGCGCGAGGGCGCCTGACGGACGTCGTGGGGGCGATCCGGCGGCGCCGCGGGCCGTTCGCCGGCCGAGGCGGTGGACGCCCCCGGTGGGGGCGTCCACCCGGCGGCGCCGGTGCGGTCGCCGCGGGGCCTACCTCTGCTTGATCCGCAGGAAGGTGACCGAGTTCGCCGGGAAGGTGTACGTGAACTCGTCGGCGACTCCGGTGAAGGTGGAGGTCACCGGGGCGACCGGTGTCTCCGTCTCGGTGTTGACCGCCTCCGGCGCGGCGGTCAGCGTGGTCACCCGGGCCTTGGAGGCGACCTCGGCCCCGCCGAGGTCGATCGCGGTGCGGGCGTCGGCGGACTGGGCGTTGACGACCTTGACGATCAGGTCGCCGGTCCTCTGGTCCTCGGTGACGACCTGGCGGAACGGCTCGGCGGGCCTGTCGTCGGTGAAGCCGCCCCACTCCTGGCCGTCGAGGTAGAGGGTGACCTGGCGGCCCCGCACCTCGATGTCGATGTCGTAGGCGCGGCCCGTCTCGATCGTCCCGGCCCGGGAGATCAGCGTGGACTTGCCGCCGTCGACGGCCTGCTCGACGGCGGAGCTGGTGTTGTTCCAGCCGCCCAGGTTCCACCAGTAGTAGTTGCCGGTGTCCTTCACGCCGAAGGCGACGAGGAAGCCCTCCTTGCCGGACTTCTTGGTGGCCTTCACGTGCAGGTCGTAGTCGTGCCAGCCGGTGTCGCCGGCCGAGACCATGGTGTTCTCGGCGGCCGCGTCGGTCTGCACGTACTGCCCGTCCTGGAGGCTCCAGCTGCCGCCCCCGGTGTGCGTCCACTGCGTGGCGTCACCGGAGAAGTCGTCGCTGAGCAGCGTGTTGCCGTCGGCGTCGGTCACCTTCACGTCGTCGTACGCCGCCGTCGTCGCCCAGGTCGACAGGCCGACGGCGCCGGTGATGGGGCCGCTGAGGGACGGGGTGGAGGTGGCCGTGGAGGGGACGACGCGGTCGCCGACGTTGGTCATGAACAGCTTCTGGACCTCGTAGTTGGCCGAGTTCCAGGAGGCGTGGTTGTTGAACCACACCAGGTCCGGCCGCCACTGCACGTAGTCCTCGTTGGCGAACAGCGGGGCGTAGGAGGCGAGTTTCACGACGTCCGCGTTGCGCTCCAGGCCGGTCATGAAGGCCGCCTCGGCGAGGCCGTTCTTGAAGGCGTTGCCCTGGGAGGCGTACTCGCCGAGGAAGACCTTGGGGCCGTTGCGGTCGTAGGAGTCGTAGCGGTCGTTGTTCTGCAGGAACCACTGCGGGCTGTTGTAGTAGTGCTCGTCGACCATGGCGACGTTCGCGTCGCGGTTGAGCTTCCAGGCGGTGTCGAAGGTCGCCCCGGCGTCGTCCGGGCCGGAGTTGGAGACGACGGTGACGTCCGGGTACTTCGCCTCGACGGCGGCGCGGAACTGCTGGAAGCGCTCGAAGAACTCGACGGGCAGGTTCTCCTCGTTGCCGACCTCGATGTGGGTGAGGCGGAAGGGCTTGGGGTGGCCCATCTGCGCGCGCTTCCTGCCCCAGGTGGAGGTCACCGGGCCGTTGGCGAACTCGATCAGGTCCAGGGTGTCCTGGACGTGCCGCTGGAGCAGCGCGTCGTCGACGACGGCCTTGTTCTGGCCGCAGCCGGTGACCAGGGCCGGGACGACGGGCAGCGGCATCGCGCCGATGTCCTCGGCGAAGCGGAAGTACTCGTAGTAGCCCAGCCCGTAGCTCTGGTTGTAGCCCCAGAAGTTGGCGTTGGTGGCGCGCTGTTCGACCGGGCCGATGGTGTCCTTCCACTGGTAGGAGCGGGCGCGCTGCCAGCCGGAGGCCTCGCTGTAGTCCTGCATGGACCCGGTGTTGACCAGGCAACCGCCGGGGAAGCGGACGAAGCCCGGGCGCAGGGCCTCGATCTTCTCGGCGAGGTCCTTGCGCAGGCCGTTGGCCTGGTGCCTGTAGGTGTCGCGCGGGAAGAGCGACACCATGTCGAGGGCGGCCGCCGCCGAGGAGGCGACGGTCAGCCGGCCGGCGCTGCTGGTGCGGGTGGCGGTGAAGGACGCCTTGTACTGGGCCCAGCCGCCGGCGCGGACGGCCACCCGGCGGGCGGTGGCCAGGGCGCCGTCGGCGTCCTGGAGCGAGACCGTCAGGGCCGTGCCGCTCGCGGCGCGGGCCCACACGGAGAAGTCGTACTTCTCGCCCCGCTCGACCCGGATGCCGGTGTTGTAGCCGGCGTTCGTGACGGAGGAGGCGGCCGCCAGGGAGAGGTAGGCGCGGTTGCGTTCGTCGAGGCGGCCGGCGTCGTCCACGACCTGCGCGGTGCCGTCGACCATCCAGGAGGTGAGGGGCGTGTAGGACCGGTTGTCGGCGGTGGAGTACTCGAAGGACCGGTTCTGCACGAGCTCGGCGTACAGACCGCCGTCGGCGGCCCGGTTGATGTCCTCGAAGAACACTCCGTACATCGTGTCGTCGATCGCGGCGCCCCTGGCCGCGGGGTCGACGGTGATGGCGTAGTCGGTGACGTCGGCGGTGCCGGCGGCTCGGGCGGGGGCGGGCAGGACGGCCGAGGCCACCAGCAGGGCGGTGGCGCCGAGACCGAGTCTCCAGCGTGTGCGTGACATGGATGCTCCGCGGCTCTCTCTGACAGAAACGTTCGAGATATCGGACCTTGATCAGCACTTCGAACGGCAAGATAGGGAGGAGGGTCGAGGGCGTCAATGGGTCGCGCGACGGCGGAAGTTTCGGGAGGGAACGCCGATGGACGAGTTCTGGCCGGTCTCCGACGTGCTGGCCTACCTGGCCGGGAGCTGGCGCGTCGAGCGGTCCGTGCGTGATCTCGCGGACGGCGGCACGGGCGTGTTCACCGGGACGACCGATTTCCGGCCACTCGGGGACGGCGGCCTGCTGCACCACGAGACGGGCACCTTCACCTGGCGGGGCGTCCCGCGCCCCGCCGAGCGCACCCTGCGCTTCCTGCCCGGCCCGGCCCCCGGCACGGCGGACGTCCGGTTCGCCGACGGCCGCCCCTTCCACGACCTGGACCTCACGACCGGCCGGCACACGGCCGACCACCCCTGCTCCGCCGACCTCTACCGGGGCGAGTTCACCGTCCGGGACGCGGACCGCTGGCGCACGGTGTGGCGGGTCGGCGGTCCCGCCAAGGACCTGCTGCTGACGACCGACTACGCGCGCGTGCGCTGAGCCGGGGCCCCCTCGAACCGCAGGTTCCAGCGGCCGCCCCGGCCGGTGACCGTCGTCGTCGACAGGGGCCGCACGTCGAGGTTCCAGTACGTCGACGGCGGCGCCTTGAGCGCGTACACCAGGGCGGCGCGGATCACGCTCGGCTCGGCCACGGCGACGATGCTGCAGCCGTCCTCCGGCGGCCGGGTGTCGAGCCAGCCGCCGACCCGGGCGATGAACGCCAGCAGCGACTCACCGCCGTGCGGAGTGGCCCGCGGGTCGGCCAGCCAGGCGTCCACCGCCTCCGGCTCCCGGGCCATCGCCTCGCCGAGGGTGAGTCCGCGCCAGCGGCCCATGTCGCAGTCGCGCAGGGCGAGCTGGACGAGCGGGGCGTATCCGAGCGCGTCCCCGGTGGCACGGCTGCGCGGGGTCGGCGAGCAGTAGCGCAGCTCGGCCGCCGCGAGGGGCAGCAGGTCACCGGCCACGCGCAGGACCTCGTCCCAGCCGGCCTGGTCCAGCGACCGGTCGTCATCGAAGCGCTCCGCGAGCAACGGGGAGCTGCGCGCGGCGGCGACGAACGTGACCCGGAGTGCCATGCGGTGATGGTGGTGCGCGCAAGTACGCAGGTCAAGAGGTGTCGTCCGACAATCTTTCGAACTTTTCGAAAAGCAGCGCCATCCATTGGTCGGGCTTCTCCAGCGCCTCGAAGCCGACCTTCCCGTACACGTCGTGCGCGTCGTGGGTGGCGAGCAGGACGCGGCGCAGCCCGTGCGGGCGGAGGTGGTCGCGGACGGCCGCGGCGAGCGAGGTTCCGATCCCCTTGCCGCGCACCGCCGGGTCCACGTACACGTCGCACAGCCAGGCGAAGGTCGCCAGGTCCGTCACGACCCGCGCGTAGGCGACCTGGTCGCCGGACGCCGTGTCGTACACCCCGAAGTTGAGCGATCCGGCGATCGCCCGCTCCTGCTTCTCCCGCGCCCGCCCGAGGGCCCAGTACGCGTCCGTGGACAGCCAGCGGTGCACCCGCTCGACGTCGATCCGGGCGGGGTCGGCGGAGATCTCGTAGCCCTCGGCGAGGGACGGGGCGTCGGTCATGGGGGGACCCTCACAGATCGCGCGTCCCCTGTCGAACGGATTCGGCCCGCACCTCCTCCCACGCCCCCCGCAGCCGGCGCACCCCCTCGCCGATCTCCTCCGTCCCGGCGACCGCCGCGAAGCTCAGCCGGACGTGCCCGGCCGGGGGTTCGGCGCTGAAGTACGGGCGGCCGGGGGTGAGGGCGACGCCCGCGCGCAGGGCCGCCGCCGTGAACGCCGCCTCTCCCCCGAAGCCGAGGGCCGGGGAGGCGCCCCCGGTCCCGTCGGGCAGGCGCAGCCAGAGGTGGTAGCCGCCGGACGGGACGTGCGGCAGGGACAGGTCGGGGAGGTGCAGGGCCAGGGCGGAGGTCATCGCGTCCCGTCTGGCCTTCAGCTCGGTCGCGATCGTTCGCAGGTGGCGCGGCCAGGCGGGCGAGCCGACGAGTTCGAGGGCGGCCTCCTGGAGCGGCCGGGGCACGAAGAAGGTGTCGACGACCTGGATGGCGCGCAGCCGCTGCAGGACGGGCCCGCGGGCGGCCAGGGCGCTGACCCGGAAGCTGGGCGAGGTCGCCTTGGTGAGGGAGCCGACGTGGACGACGACGCCGTCGGGGTCGTCGGCGGCGAGCGGGCGCGGCAGCGGTCCCGCGTCCTCGTGCACGAGCCGTCGCACGAAGTCGTCCTCGACGACGAAGGCGCCCGCCTCGCGGGCGATGCGCAGCACCTCGCCGCGCCGGTCGGGGGCGAGGACGGCGCCGGTCGGGTTCTGGAACAGCGGCTGGCAGACGAAGACCCGGGCGCCGGTCGCCCGGAAGGCGTCCGCGAGCAGTCCGGGCCGCACGCCGTCCGGGTCGACGGGCACGGGCACCGGGCGCAGCCCGGCCGACCGGGCGATCGCCAGCATGCCGGGGTACGTCGGGGACTCGACGAGCACCGGCGCGCCGGGCGGGGCCAGGGCGCGCAGCGCGGTGGTGAGCGCCGTCTGGCCGCCGGCGCTGACCAGCACCTCGGCGGCGGTGACGGCGCCGCCGACGGAGCGCGCGAACCACTCGCGCAGCTCCGGCAGGCCCTCGACGGGCGGCCTCCCCCACGCTCCGGGGCGCCGTCCGGCCCGGGCCAGCGCCGCGGACATCGCCCGCTCCGGCTGCAGGGAGGGATGCAGGTAGCCGCCGTTGAACTCGATCACGCCGGGCGGCGGAGCGGCCAGCGAGACGGTGACGCCGGAGGCGTCCACCGAGCGCGGCACGAGGTCGGCGGCGCCGTCCGCGCTCAGCGCGACCTCCTGCCAGGAGGTGTCACCGGCCGGAGCGGACGGCGTACGGGGCCGGGCGCGGAAGGCCCCGGCGCCGGGGCGGGTGACGACCAGCCCCTCCGCGGCCAGCTGGGCCAGGGCGCGCGAGACGGTCACCGGGCTCACCCGGAAGCGTTCGACGAGGGCCCGGCTCGACGGGAGCTTTCCACCGGGAGAGTAGCGGTCCAGCTCCCTTCGGAGACGTTCCGCCAGTTCCGTGACACTGCTACGCTCGTGCATGAAGACAGAGAGTAGCGCTATCCCCTCGGCGTCGATAGCAGTCACCACCCCGTCGGCGGTTCCGGCGGCTCCTCGGCCGCGGCGCGGGCTCGGCGGCACCGTCCAGGCCGCTCTGGGGGTCGTCGCCTTCTCCCTCACCTTTCCCGCCACCGCCTGGGGCCTGGAGGGCTTCGGGCCCTGGACGCTGGTCGCCGTGCGCAGCGTGCTGGCGGCGCTGATCGCGGGCGGCTGTCTGCTGGCCCTGCGGGTGCCGCCGCCGGCCCGCCGCCACTGGCCGGGGCTCGCCGTCGTGGCCGCCGGTGTCGTGGTCGGCTTCCCCCTGCTCACCACGCTCGCCCTCCGGACGTCCACCACGGCGCACGCGGCCGTCGTCGTCGGCCTGCTGCCGCTGACCACCGCGCTCTTCTCCGCCCTGCGCGTCGGCTCCCGCCCCTCGCGCACCTTCTGGTCGGCCGCGCTGGCGGGGGCGGGCGCGGTGGTCGCGTTCACCGTGCAGCAGAGCGGCGGGGCCCTGAGCGGCGCCGACCTGTATCTGTTCGGGGCGCTGGTGGTGTGCGCGGCCGGCTACACCGAGGGCGGCCGGCTGGCCCGGGTGATGCCCGGCTGGCAGGTCATCGGCTGGGCGCTGGTGCTGTGCCTGCCGCTCGCCGTGCCGGCCGCCGCGCTGGCCCTCGCCCACGAGCCGGTCCGGCTGACCGCGCACAGCGTGGCCGGTGTGCTGTGGGTCGCGGCGGGCTCGCAGTTCCTCGGTCTCGTCGTGTGGTACCGGGGCATGGCGGCCATCGGCATCCCCAAGGCCAGCCAGTTGCAGTTGGCCCAGCCCCTGCTCACACTGGTGTGGTCGGTGCTGCTGCTGGGCGAGCACCTGACAGTGGCCGCCCCGCTGACGGCCGCGGCGGTGCTCGTCTGCATCGCCGTCACCCAGCGGGCGCGTGGCTGAGCGGGCCTCGCGGCCCCTTCCCGCCACCGCCCGGCGTCGTAGACTCAAGGCCACGGACCGCTGCTCCCGCTCCTGGTGAGGAGGCCCCCAAGATGCGTGCAACCGTGGGCGACCAGCTTGTCCAGCACGGCAGGGTGGTCGGGCAACACGACAAGGTCGGCGAGATCGTCGAAATACTGGGCCACGAGGGCAACCCCCCGTACCGCGTCCGCTTCCAGGACGGGCACGAGGGTCTGTGCGCGCCGGGCCCGGACACCGAGATCCGGCACAGGGAGACCGGCCGGCCCCTCGGCCGGTAGGACCCTCCCTCTCGAATCAGCGCGGGGGCTCCGCCGGCTGCCGGTAGTGGTCGGCGGCCACCCGCGCCATCGCGCCGATCCGGTCGGCCGCCACGTCCCCGGCGGCGAAGTGGACGTGTCCGCGCACCTCCGGGTGCTGCCGGGCCAGGGTGAGGTGCCGGGACAGCTCGGCCGGGTCCTGCCAGGCCGCGGGCTGTGCGGGATCGCCCGCCCGGTACAGCGCCTCCCCGATGTAGAGCCTGGTCCTGCTGCCGCGCGCCACCTCGGCCCACCAGGGCACGAGCCGGGCGTAGTCGGCGGCGGAGAAACCGATGTGCCAGTAGAGCTGCGGTACCACATAGTCGAGCCAGCCCTCGCGCACCCACGTGCGGGTGTCCGCGTGGACGGCGTCGTAGGACTGCAGTGCCCGGGTGTCCGAGCCGCGCGGGTCGGTGGCGGCGTTGCGCCAGACGCCGAAGGGGCTGATGCCGAACTGCGTGGTGGGCCGGGCCGCCTTGACGCGGGCCGCCGTCTCGGCCACCAGCTTGTCGATGTTGTCGCGCCGCCAGGCGGCCCGGTCGGGGAAGCCCCCGCCGTGGCGGTCGTAGGCGGCGGTGTCGTCGAAGGTCTGGCCGGCCACCGGGTACGGGTAGAAGTAGTCGTCGAAGTGCACCGCGTCGAGCGGGTACTTCCCGACCGCGTCGAGGATCGCGTCCTGCACGAACGCGCGGACCTCCGGCAGGCCGGGGTCGTAGTAGAGCTTCCCGCCGTACGGCACCACCCAGTCGGGGTGCCGGCGTGCCGGGTGGGAGGCGACGAGCCTCGTGGGGTCGGCGTGGGTGGCGATCCGGTACGGGTTGAACCAGGCGTGCAGCTCGAGACCGCGGGCGTGGGCCTCCTCGACGGCCGTCCCCAGCGGGTCCCAGCCCGGCGCCTTGCCCTGGGTGCCGGTGAGCACCTGCGACCAGGGCTCGTACGCGGAGGGCCACAGCGCGTCGGCCGTGGGCCGCACCTGGAACACCACGGTGTTGAGACGGTGGCGGACGGCCAGGTCCAGCCAGCCGAGCAGCTCCGAGCGCTGCCGGTCGGCGGGCAGGCCGGGGCGGGACGGCCAGTCGCGGTTGGCGACGGTGGCCAGCCACATGCCCCGCATCTCGCTCTCGGCCCGGTGGCCCCCGTGGACCGGGGCGCGTCCCTGAGCGGCCGCCGCCCCGGTCGTCGTGACGGCCGACAGCGCGGCCAGGGCGAACGCCCGCCGGGTCAGTCGTCCCATCGCACACACCCCCCTGCACGCAGCGGATCCGCTCGGTCACGGATCGTCTCCGCGCCCAGGATGCACCCACCCAGACGATCGATCATCGATACTTGCTAGTAACGTGCACGATCGGAGCAGGCGGACCGGGACCCGGCAGACCTGTCAGAGCCAAACAGCCTCAACGTGAGCGCAGTGAAGGGGACGATGTGACGGACATCCCAGCGGGAGACATCGCACGCGTCGGAGTGGTCGGCTGCGGTCAGATGGGGGCGGGCATCGCCGAGGTCTGCGCCCGCGCCGGTCTCGACGTCAAGGTCGCCGAGACCACCGGCGAAGCCCTGGAGATCGGCCGTACCCGGCTGTTCAACTCCCTGGCCAAGGCCGCCGAGCGCGGCAAGATCACCGAGGAGGAGCGGGACGCCACGCAGGCGCGCCTGAGCTTCACCACGGACCTCGGCGAGTTCGCCGACCGCGACCTGGTCATCGAGGCCGTCGTGGAGAACGAGCAGGTCAAGACCGAGATCTTCCAGGTGCTGGACCAGGTCGTGACGCGCCCGGACGCCATCCTGGCCTCCAACACCTCCTCCATCCCGCTGGTGAAGCTGGCGGTCGCCACCTCGCGGCCCGACCAGGTCGTCGGCATCCACTTCTTCAACCCGGCCCCGGTGCAGAAGCTCGTCGAGCTGATCCCCGCGCTGACCACCTCCGAGGGCACGCTCGGCCGGGCCCAGCTGTTCGCCGAGAAGCTGCTGGGCAAGCACGCCATCCGCGCCCAGGACCGCTCCGGTTTCGTGGTCAACGCGCTGCTGATCCCCTACCTCCTCTCCGCGATCCGGATGTTCGAGACGGGCATCGCCAGCCGCGAGGACATCGACAACGGCATGGAGCTGGGCTGCGCCCACCCGATGGGCCCGCTGAAGCTGTCCGACCTGATCGGCCTGGACACGGTCGCGTCGGTCGCGCAGAGCATGTACGAGGAGTACAAGGAGCCGCTGTACGCCGCTCCCCCGCTGCTCCAGCGCATGGTCGACGCGGGCCGGCTGGGCCGCAAGACCGGATCGGGCTTCTACACCTACGGCTGATCGCCGCGGCCGCCCCGGACGGGCCCGGCACTCCGTCGAGTGCCGGGCCCGCGGCGTTCGCACACCGTGTGCGCACCGGGCCCGCATATGCCGCGCGCACACTCTCCCCTCCGGCCCGCCGGGCGGCTTCACTCACCCTGTGCAGGCAAGGGATGTGAACCCCTACGGAAAGGAGCGGACTCGTGACCGCCGATCCCGAGCATCCCGTCGTCCATGGAGAACTCGCGGAGTTACGCCGTCGGCTCGACGTGGCGTACGCCCGCGTCGAGGGAGGTCTCGCGCTGCTCACGCACCGCACCGAGGAGACCGCCAAGGAGCTCGACGAACTGGGCTCCCGGATCGTCACCCTGGAGCACGCCCGCTGGCCGCTGCCGTCGATCGCGGCGATCACGGCCGTCGGCGCCCTCGTCGTGACGGTCTGGCAGGCCTTCGGACACTGAGACCCGCGCCGCGCGTGCGGTGACGACGGCCGTGGCCCGCCCGCGGCGCGCGCGGCGCCCCGCGCCCGCAGGGCTCGCGGGGCGCCGCCGGGCCTCACAGCCTGAGGTGGTGCAGGAGCAGTAACGCGGCCGCCATGTTGGCGGCCGGCACCTCCCCGCGGGCGACCATGTCGGGGACGAGCTTGAGCGGGACCCATTCGCGGCGCTCCGACTCGAAGTCGTCCACGGGGTGCCCGACGTACTCCCCCTCCTGCGACCAGTAGATGTGGTGGACGGCGTCGGTGAGCCCGTTGGACGGCTCCACGCTCAGCAGGTGGCGCAGGTGTCCCGGCCGCCAGCCGGTCTCCTCCTCCAGTTCCCGGGCGGCGGCGCGGACGACGTCCTCGCCGTCCTCGACGACGCCCGCGGCCAGTTCCCACCCCCAGCTGTCGGTGATGAAGCGGTGACGCCACAGCAGAAGGACCTCGTTGGCCTCGTTCACCACGGTGGCCACGGCGACGGGCCGCAGCCGTATGAGGAAGTGGTCGAGGTGCCGGCCGTCCGGCAGCGCGACATCCGCGAGGTTGACGCTGAACCAGCGGTTTTCATACACAGTTCGTTCGTTCTGTTTCGTCCACTGCACGGTTCTGCCACCTTCCGTTGAGTAAGTGGCAATATCGCAGCAGGAACGGTGGTGTGCCGGTGCTCGGGTCCGGGTCTGCGGCGGTGTCCGCACCCGTGTCTACAGCGGTACGCGCAGGGCCCCGTCGATGAGTTCGGCCGCCTCGGCCGTGCCCGCGCAGCCGCTGCGCACCAGGTGCTCGCGTACCGCCCTGAGTCTGTCGCGCAGGCGCTGGGACTCCATTCCCCGGGCCTGCTCGGCCATCCGCACGGCCGTCACCACCGCCTTGTCCGCGTTGCCCCGGCGCAGTTCGATGGTGCTCAGCATGGCGAGCCGGTGCACCCGGCCCCGGTCGTGGGCGGGGGTGCCGACGGCGGCCGCGGCGTGCTCGGCCGCCGCCGACAGGTCGCCGAGGCTCAACAGCGCCTCCGCGACCTGGACGTTGACCAGACCCGGCTGGACATAGCCGGTCTCGTCGGGCTCGTGTCCGCGCCGGATGCTCTCGGCGGCCGTCTCGGCACGCCGGATGCACGACAGGGCGCCGGTGCCGTCGCCGAGGTGGGCGTACGCCTTCGCCTGCATCGCGTACAGGTCGGAGGCGAGGGCGGGGGTGATGTGCCGGCCCGCGGTGCGCAGCGCGGCCTCCGCGAAGGCGACGGCCTGCCGGTACTCCCGCATGAACAGCGCCTGGTTGACGAGCAGCGCGATCACGTAGGCGCCGAGCCCCCGGTCGCCGCTGGCCTTGGCCGACCGCAGCGCCTGGTGGAAGTAGCGCTGGGCGAGGCCGTGCGCGTCGGAGTCGTACGCGCAGATGCCGGCGATCGCCACCAACCCGCCCGTGGCCCGGTGCAGTTGACGGCCCATCGCGTCGGTGTAGCCGCCGCGCAGCAGCGGGGCCGCCTCGGCGTTGAGGAAACCGACGATGCGGCTGCGGGTCGCCACCCCGCCGGTCTTGCGGTACATCTGCTCGTAATGGGCGCGGGCCGCGCGCAGCATCTCGATGTCGGCGGGGGTGACCCGGTGCCGGCCGCCACGGGAGACGTCGACGTCCTCGGGCGGGTTCTCCCACTCCCACACCGGCATCACCGCGGGCGTGCCGGTGACGGCGGGGGCGTCCAGGACGTGCGGGCGCTGTTGTTCGTCGGAGCGCCACAGGGCGGTGGCCCGCTCCACGAAGCCGGACAGCGAGGTGCCGTGGGGGGCGGAGGGCTCGCCCGGGACGCCGAGGCCGATGTCGTCGAGGGTGACGGACCGTTGCAGCCGTGCGGCGAGCACCTCGCAGATCAGGTCGGGGACCTGGCCGCGCGGCCGCTGGCCCTTCAGCCAGCGGGCGACGGCCGTGTGCTCGTACCGCAGCGCGAGTCCGCGGGCGCGTCCCGCCTGGTTGACGTGGGCGGCGAGCCCGGCGTGGGAGACGCCCGCCTCGTCCAGGATCGCGTCGAGCAGTGTGTTGGGCTGCATGCGGTGCCCCCCGGTGGCTCGGTGCCGACGGCGCCACTCACGGTAGCGGGTCCCGGTTCACACGGGGTGTGAACCGAGTGCGCGCGTCCGTGCTGTGCGCGCGCTGTCGCGGAGCGTTTCCGGCCGGTTGACTGAAGCGCCTCGCAAGAGGACCGCCGGGCCGTCGGCTCCCCCTCGAAAAGCGACGGCCCGGCGTCTCGCGGGCGCGGGCGGGCCGGCAGCGCCCGGCGCCGAGGACGCCGGCGTCCCGCCGACGGCCCCCGGGCGGCCCCTGACACACGGAATCGGACCGGCCCCGAAGGGCCGGTCCGATTCCGTCGGGTCCGGGCCGCGGGCGCCCGGAGGTCCGGGCTCCGCGGCGCGGCTCCCCGCACTCCTGGGGTGCGGGAGACCGCGCGACCGGCCGGCGGCCGGCGCTCGCCGCCGGTGCGGCGGCTGCCTAGCCGCGCAGGACCGCGCCGGTCCGCTCGCCCGCGAGGGCCACCGCCGCGTCCCGGGCGGCCGACGCCTCGTCGACCGTCAGCGTCCGGTCCCCCGCGCGGAAGCGCAGGGCGTAGGCGAGCGACTTGCGTCCCTCGCCCAGCTGCTCGGCGTTCTCGTAGACGTCGAACAGCCGGATGCCCTCCAGCAGTTCGCCCGCGCCCTCGCGCAGCGCGGCCTCGACGTCGGCGTGCGGCACGAACCTGTCGACGACGAGGGCGACGTCCTGCGTGGCGACCGGGAAGGTGGAGATGCTCGGCGCCTGGGGCGTGCCGTCGCCGGCCCGCTCCAGGACGTCCAGGTCCAGCTCCATCGCGCAGGTGCGCGCGGGCAGGCCCAGCGCCTTCAGCACCCGCGGGTGCAGCTCGCCGGCGTGCCCGACGACCCGCTCGGCGCCGTCGGCGACGACGACCAGCTCCGCGCAGCGGCCCGGGTGCCACGGACCGTACTGTCCGCCGCGGACCGTCAGCTCGGCGCCCGCCTCGCGGGCCACGGTCCGCGCGGCCTCGACGGCGTCGGCCCAGTCGGCCGGGCGGCCCCTGCCCCACCAGCCGGCCTGCTCGCGGGCGCCCGCGAGGACGACGGCGACGTGGCGCGGCTGCTCGGGCAGCGCGGCGTCGAGCGCAGCGAGCTCCTCGTCGGTCGGGCGGCGGTCGACCGGCAGGTGACCGGCGGCACGCCGCTCCTCGCCCGGGAGGAAGACCAGCCCGGTCTCGAACAGCGCGAGGTCGTGCGAGCCACGGCCGTCGTTGCGGCGCAGCGCGGCGAGCAGGCCCGGCAGCAGCGACGTGCGGAGCGCGGGCTCCTCGTCGTTGAGCGGGTTGGTCAGCCTGACGACGCGGCGGGCCGGGTCGTCGGCCTCCAGCAGGAGCTGGTCGAAGACCTTCTCGCCGATGAAGGGGTAGTTCGGCGCCTCGACGTAGCCCGCCCCGGCCAGTGCGCGGCCGACCCGGCGGTGCAGCCGCTGCCGGGGGGTGAGGCCGCGGCCCGACGGCGGCTTCGGCAGCGTGGACGGCAGGTTCTCGTAGCCCTCCAGCCGGATGACCTCCTCGGCGAGGTCGTTGGCCTCGGCGAGGTCGGGCCGCCAGGACGGCACGGTCACGATCAGCTCGTCCGCCCCGTACACGTCGCAGCCGATCTCCTGCAGCCGGCGTACGACGGTCTCGCGGCCGTAGACGACGCCCGCGACCTTGTCCGGGTGGTCCGCCGGGACCGTGACGGTGTGCGGCGCGGACGGCGCGACGACCTCGGTGACGCCGGCCTCGGCGGTACCGCCCGCGAGCAGCACCAGCAGGTCGACCGTGCGCTGCGCGGCGGCGGCCGCGGCCTGCGGGTCCACCCCGCGCTCGAAGCGCCGGGACGCCTCCGAGGACAGCTTGTGCCGGCGGGCCGTACGGGCGATGGAGACGGCGTCGAAGTGCGCGGCCTCGATCACCACGTCGGTCGTGGCGTTCTCCAGGTCCTCGTGGTCAGCGATCTCGGTGTTCGCGCCGCCCATGACGCCGGCGAGGCCGATCGGCCCGCGCTCGTCGGTGATGACGAGGTCCTCGGCGTGCAGCTTGCGGGTGACACCGTCGAGGGTGACGATCTGCTCGCCCTCCGCGGCCCGGCGGACGCCGATGGTTCCCCGGACCAGCTTGCGGTCGTAGGCGTGCAGGGGCTGGCCCAGCTCCGTCATCACGTAGTTGGTGACGTCGACGGCGAGCGAGATCGGGCGCATGCCGACCTTCTGCAGCCGGCGCTTCAGCCAGATCGGGGAGCGCGCCTCGGGGCTCAGGCCGATGACGGTGCGCGCGGTGAACCGGTCGCAGCCGACCGGGTCGGAGACCTGGACGGGGTAGCCGAAGGCGTTCGGGCCGGGCACGTCGAGCAGGGCCGGGTCGCGCAGCGGCAGACCGTAGGCGATGGCGGTCTCGCGGGCGACGCCGCGGAGGGACAGGCAGTCGCCGCGGTTGGCGGTGACGGCGATGTCCAGGACCTCGTCGACCAGCTCCAGCAGCTCGATGGCGTCCTTGCCGACCTCGGTCTCCGGCGGCAGCACGATGATGCCGTGGCTGCCGTCGTCGCCCATGCCCAGCTCGTCGCTGGAGCAGATCATGCCGTGGGACGTCTTGCCGTAGGTCTTGCGCGCGGAGATCGAGAAGCCGCCGGGCAGCGTGGCGCCGGGCAGGACCACGACGACCTTGTCGCCGACGGAGAAGTTGCGGGCGCCGCAGACGATCTCCTGGGGCTCTCCGGTGCCGTTGGCCCGGCCGACGTCGACGGTGCAGAAGCGGATCGGCTTCTTGAAGCCCTCCAGTTCCTCGATGGTCAGCACCTGGCCGACGACCAGCGGGCCCTTGAGGTCGGCACCGAGGTGCTCGACGGTCTCGACCTCCAGACCGGCCGAAATGAGCTTGGCCTGGACGTCACGGCCGGTCTCGGTGGCCGGCAGGTCGACGTACTCCCGCAGCCAAGAAAGCGGGACCCGCATCAGATCTCCATCCCGAACGGCCGGGTGAACCGGACGTCACCCTCGACCATGTCTCGCATGTCTTCGACGTTGTGGCGGAACATCAGCATCCGTTCGATGCCGAACCCGAAGGCGAAGCCGCTGTACTTCTCCGGGTCCACGCCGCAGGCGGTGAGCACCTTGGGGTTGACCATGCCGCAGCCGCCGAGCTCGATCCAGCCCTCGCTGGAGCAGGTGCGGCAGGGCCGGTCGGGGTTGCCGACGGACTCGCCGCGGCAGACGTAGCACACCATGTCCATCTCGGCGGACGGCTCGGTGAACGGGAAGAAGTTCGGCCGCAGCCGGGTCTTCATGCCCTCGCCGAACAGCGCCTGGACCATGTGGTCGAGGGTGCCCTTGAGGTCGGCCATGGTCAGGCCCTCGTCGACGGCGAGCAGCTCGACCTGGTGGAAGACCGGGGTGTGCGTGGCGTCCAGCTCGTCGGTGCGGTACACGCGGCCGGGGCAGATCACGTAGACCGGCAGCTCGCGGTCGAGCAGGGAGCGGATCTGGACCGGCGAGGTGTGGGTGCGCAGGACGACGCCGGACTCGGTGCCGCCCCGGGGGCCCTCGACGAAGAAGGTGTCGGCCTCACCGCGGGCCGGGTGGTCCGGCCCGATGTTCAGCGCGTCGAAGTTGAACCACTCGGCCTCGACCTGCGGGCCCTCGGCGACCTCGTAGCCCATGGCGACGAAGACGTCCTCGATGCGCTCCGAGAGCGTGGTGAGCGGGTGGCGGGCGCCGGCCGGCACGCGGTCGTGGGGCAGCGTGACGTCCACGGCCTCCTCGACCAGCACGCGCGCGTCGCGCTCGGCCTCCAGCTCGGCCTGGCGGGCGGCGAGCGCCTTGTTCACGGCGCCCCGGGCCTGGCCGACGAGCTTGCCCGCGGCGGCCTTGGCGTGCGGGGGCAGCGCGCCGATCTCGCGGTTGGCGAGGGCCAGCGGGGAGGTGCCGCCGGTGTGGGCGACCTTGGCCTCCTGGAGCGCGTCGAGGGAGTCCGCGGCGGCGAAGGCGGCGAGCGCCTCGTCCCGCATGCGCTCGATCTCTTCCGGTTTCAACGCCTCGACCTCGACAGGGTCGTACGACTTATTGGGTGCCGACATCTCTTCCCGTGCTTCCGATTGGCTGGCGGATGGTCCCCGTCACCGGCTCGTGGACAGTGCGTCATGGTTTTCGGGACACAAAGGTGCCAAAGGCCGAGTCTAACGGGGTGGAGGTGTACGAAGAGCCCGTGGGCCGTCAGGCGAGATACGCCGGGGCGCCCACGGGCAGCGTAAAGCGGAACTCGGCGCCGCCGCCGGGGGCGCGGCCGACCGTGATGGCGCCGCCGTGGGCCTCGACGATGCCCTTGACGATGTACAGCCCGAGGCCCGTCCCGCCGCGCTTGCTGCCCCGCCAGAAGCGGGTGAAGACGCGGTTCATGGACTCCTCCGGGATGCCCGTGCCCTCGTCGCTCACGGTGACCGACGTACCGGTGTCCTCCCCCTCCCGGGGGGACGCGGCGGGCGTGATGTCGATGGTGACGGTTCCCTCGCCGTGGCGCACGGCATTTTCGATGAGGTTGCTGAGCACCTGGTCGACCTTGTCGGGGTCGGCCCACAGGGCGGGCAGCGGCTGTTCGACGCGCAGCAGGAACCGGTCGGCGGGCTGCCCGGCGGCGACGTAGGCCTGGATGTGCCGGCCGACGGCGGCGCCTATGTCGACGGGCTGGCGGCGCACCTCCAGCCGTCCGCTGTCGATCCGGGAGATGTCCAGCAGTTCGGCGATGAGGCGGGTGACGCGGTCGGCGTCCGCGTCGACCGTCTCCAGCATCAGCCGTTTCTGGTCGTCGGTGAAGCGCGACCACTTGGCGAGGAGGGTGGCGGTGAAGCCCTTCACGGAGGTGAGCGGCGAGCGCAGTTCGTGGGCCACCGTCGCGATCAGCTCGGCGTGGCTGCGCTCGGTGCGGCGACGGGCCTCGGTGTCACGGAGCGAGACGACGACGCGCCGGACGGGTCCGGTGGGTTCGCCGCGGACGTACCGCGCGGAGACGAGCACCTCGCGTCCGCCCGGCAGCAGCAGGTTCCGCTCGGGCTGGCGCACCCGGATGGCGAGGCCGCCGTACGGGTCGGTCAGCTGCCACCAGCGCCGGCCCTCCAGGTCCTCCAGGGGCAGGGCCTTGTCGAGCCGTTGTCCCAGGGCCTCGGCGGCGGGAACGGCGGTGATGCGCTCGGCGGCGGCGTTGAAGCAGACGACGTGCCCGTGTTCGTCGGCGACGACGAGGCCGTCGGGCAGGTCGTCGGGGTCGATGCCGGGTCCGGCGGACTCACCGGCCGGTCGGGCCGCGGGCGGGCGCCGCGTGTCCCTGGCTCCCGGTGCGCTGCTCGTACCGGCACTCATCCCCGTACCCCACCTCCCTGACGAGGACCCCCGAGTCCGTCACCCTACTAGCTCTCGGTGACGGAGCGGCACCCTCCGGAGGCGCGCTGTGCACGGGCCGACGCATAGAGACATACGGCCGCGGCGGTGGCGAGGTTCAGGCTCTCGGCCTTTCCGTGGAGGGGGACGCGGACGACGGCGTCGGCGAGGGCGCGGGTCTCCTCCGGGAGTCCCCAGGCCTCGTTGCCGAACACCCACGCCGTGGGCCCGCCCATGGTGCCCTTGTCCAGCTCGTCGTCCAGGTCGTCCTGCCCCGCCCCGTCGGCGGCGAGGATCCGCACCCCGGCCTCCTTCAGCCCCGCCACGGCCTGCTCGACGGGCACCCCGACGGCGACGGGCAGATGGAACAGCGACCCCACGGAGGCGCGGACGGCCTTGGGGTTGTAGAGATCGACGGACGCGTCGGTCAGCACGACGGCCTCGGCGCCGGCCGCGTCGGCGCACCGCAGCACCGTGCCGGCGTTCCCCGGGTCGCGCACGTGCGCCAGTACGGCGACGAGCTTCGGGCGGGCGGCGAGGACGTCCTCGAAGGGGGTGTCGAGGAACCGGCAGATCCCGACGAGGCCCTGCGGGGTCACCGTGGTGGAGATGTCGGCGATGACCTGCTCGTCGGCGAGATGGACGCGGGCGCCGGCGGCTCGGGCCTCCCCCACGATGTCGGCGTACCGCTCCGCGGCCTCGACGGTGGCGAACAGTTCGGTCAGGGTGTCCCCGCCGTGCGCCGCCGCCTCCCGCACGGCCTGCGGCCCCTCCGCGAGGAACAGCCGCTCCTTCCCCCGGAAGTTCCGCCGGGCGAGCCGCCTGGCGGCGGCGACACGGGGGGAACGGGGGGAGATCAGCTCGGGGCTGGCGGGGGGCATGTTCTGTTCACCTTCGGAAGCTCGGTGGGTTCTGGTACCGCCGGGGTCTCGCTCGCCCGCGTCGGCGAGGTGCGGCTGCGGGTGACCGCGCAGCGCGGCGCCTGCGACCCCGGGGGCGCGGGGAACCGCGCGGTCGGCCACGGACGGCCCGCACCCGGATCGGCCGCCGGGGCGGGGCCAGCAGCAAAGGACCCGCAGGCTGACGCCTGCGGGTCCTTCGGTCACGTCGGCTCAGTGCCGGCGCGGCGTCACGCGGCCTTCGGCGCGTTCACGTCCGACGGCAGCGCCTTCTGCGCGACCTCGACGAGCGCGGCGAACGCACCTGCGTCGTTCACGGCGAGCTCGGCCAGGATCTTGCGGTCGACCTCGACGTTCGCGGCCTTCAGACCCTGGATGAAGCGGTTGTAGGTCATGCCGTTGGCGCGGGCAGCGGCGTTGATGCGCTGGATCCACAGCTGACGGAAGTCGCCCTTGCGCTTCTTGCGGTCGTTGTAGTTGTAGACCAGCGAGTGGGTGACCTGCTCCTTGGCCTTGCGGTACAGGCGCGAACGCTGACCGCGGTAGCCGGAGGCCTGCTCGAGGATCGCCCGGCGCTTCTTGTGGGCGTTGACTGCCCGCTTGACGCGTGCCACTTGTTAACTCCTTGTAGCGGGGCCGTGGTGGTCCTCACACGGCCCGGAAACGATTGGGTCCCGGTCGGAGGTCAGGCGCGGAAAGGGGCCGCACCCGACGCGTCACTTGCCGAGAAGCTTCTTGATCTTCGCGGCGTCGCCCGGGGCCATCTCGGCGTTGCCGGTGAGGCGACGCGTCACTCGGGACGACTTGTGCTCGAGCAGGTGGCGCTTGCCGGCGCGCTCACGGAGCACCTTGCCGGAGCCGGTGACCTTGAAGCGCTTGCTGGCACCGCTGTGCGACTTGTTCTTCGGCATAGCGCCGTTCTCTCCTCGTCGGTGGCGCTCCGGTGCCCGGTCGCGAAAACCGGGCACGGGTGGAGCGTCGCTCTTGTATCGGTTACGTCCAGGGGACTGGCGTCCCGCGGATCACGCCTCGGCAGGCTCCTCGGCCGGCGTCTCGGCATCGGCAGGGTTCTGCGAGCGGCCGGGGTTGGCCTTCGCCTCGGCCTTGCGGGCCTCCTGCGCCTGACGGGCCTCGGCCATCGCCTCGGTCTTCTTCTTGTGCGGACCGAGAACCATGATCATGTTGCGGCCGTCCTGCTTCGGGTTCGACTCGACGAACCCGAGGTCCTGGACGTCCTCCGCGAGCCGCTGGAGCAGTCGGTAGCCGAGCTCCGGCCGGGACTGCTCGCGACCACGGAACATGATCGTGATCTTGACCTTGTCGCCCTGCTTGAGGAACCGGACGACGTGACCCTTCTTGGTGTCGTAGTCGTGCGGGTCGATCTTCGGCCGGAGCTTCATCTCCTTGATGACCGTGTGCGCCTGGTTCTTGCGCGCCTCACGGGCCTTCATGGCCGACTCGTACTTGAACTTCCCGTAGTCCATGAGCTTGCAGACCGGCGGGCGGGCGTTCGCCGCGACCTCGACCAGGTCCAGGTCGTACTCCTGCGCAAGCTCCA
This sequence comes from Streptomyces sp. NPDC017936, assembly GCF_044328485.1. NCBI lineage: Bacteria > Bacillati > Actinomycetota > Actinomycetes > Kitasatosporales > Streptomycetaceae > Streptomyces > Streptomyces sp. NPDC017936. The sequence continues at coordinate 228,791 of NZ_JBIRHK010000008.1, forward strand.
GTGCCTTGGCCAGGGGGACGATGCCCACCTGCTCGCCACTGGGACCGACAAGTCGCACCTCGGGAACGCGAATCCGGTCGTTGATGCGGGGCTCGGCGCTGATGGATCCTCCTCGGTAGCACCACGCGGCGGTCTGGCGGACGGCCGCGTAACGTCTGTGTCGTTAGACCTATAACCACGCCGAAGCACAAAAAATGCCCCGAACGATCACAGGCGGGGCTCCCAACACTTCCGGAGCACCGACGCGAGGACCGCGGGGCGCACTACCGGGCGACTCCATCGTCCGTACGGAACGATGGCGGCCGCCTGACCGGGGTGACCCGCCTCCCCGGAGGGTGGTCGGGTGGGAGTTCGGAGCCTCCACTTGTGGGCCGGGCCCGCCTGCTGAGGGGCACGCGTGTCCGACCGGTCGTTAGTCGAGATTAGCAGGTGGCGCCGGGAAGGGCGAATCGGAGCGGCCCGGGGCCAGGTGCGTGACCGGGGCCCCCTGCACCTATCGTGTGGGACATGAGTGAGACCTCCCCCTCGGACTCCCCCGAGACCCCCGGCGCCGCCGGTTTCGACGAGATGACCCGCGACATCGCCGAGGTGCCCGCGGTCGAGGTGATCGTGACGGTCGCCGTCAACCTGATGAGCGCCGCCGCCGTGAAGCTCGGTCTGACCGAGGAGGGCGACAAGTACAAGGACCTGGACGAGGCCCGCAAGCTGGTCACCGCCCTCGCCGGTCTGCTCGACGCGAGCGCGACGGAGATCAGCTCGTTCCACGCGGCCCCGCTGCGCGACGGCCTGAAGTCGCTCCAGCTGGCGTTCCGCGAGGCGTCGGTCGTCCCGGACGAGCCGGGCCAGGGTCCGGGCGAGAAGTACACCGGCCCGGTCTACGGCTGACCCTCACCCCGCACGTACAGGGGCTCGCCCGGAGGCGTCGTCCCGGCCGGCAGCAGTGCCAGGTCGAGGCCGCGCACCAGGCGGGCCCTGAGTGTTTCGTCGGCGGCCAGGCGCCCGGCCACGGCCCGGGCGGCCTGTGCGGGAGCGGCGGCCGGGTCCAGGACGAGGGCGAGGGTGCCGTCGGCCTGCCCTGGCCCGAGGTGGGCACGGAGCACGGCGGGCTCGGCGGCCACGGCGGCCCGGACCGCCTCCCGCACCGCCGGGTCGGCGAGCGGGTCGGCCGTGGTGCGGCCCTCGGCGAGGGCGAGCAGCGCCGGTCCCGTCAGTTCGAAGGCCACCGGGCCGGCCAGGTCGAGCACGACGGTGTCCGCCTTCTCGTGCGCGGCGGCCTGCAGGGCCTGGTGCAGGGGTACGGCGACGGGGCGGGCGGCGGGGTCCCAGCGGGCGAGCGACTCGGTGGAGGTGAAGGCGGGCAGGGCCGTGCGGTCGCCCGCCCTGAGGGTCGGAACGGCCATGTCGCTGGTCTTCTCGCGGCGCAGCCCGTTCTCGTCCTCCTCGACCTCTCCGAGCACCGCCACGACGGGAACGAGCAGCCGGGCCCCCTCGAGGGCCTCCAGCACCGGGCCCACGGCGGTGCGGTCCTCGGCCCAGGCGGCGAGCGCGGCGCTCAGCCGGGGGTCGGCGGAGCCGTCGTCGTCGGAGAAGCCGGGGTCGGGAATGTTCTTGTTCGCCACGGTGCCGACCCTATCGGGGGGATGCTGCCGGGCTCGTGCGGGGCCGGTGACACGGTGGTGACCGGGTTCACGGGTTTCTCAGGGTTCCCTGACCCGGATCTCACGTGCGTCCCAGGGGAGGCACAGCCGGCGCCCCCACCATCACGGGCATGCAGCCTTCCCGAGCACGTCGCGGCCGCGCTCGCCCGTCCCGGTACCGCCGCCCCCTTCTCTGGTCCGCGCTCGCCGCCGTCGCCGTCCTGGGCGTCGGCGCGGGTGGGACCGTGTACGTGACGGCCGGGGCGCACTCCGGCGGGGACGCCCTGCCGTCGTCGGCGCCGTCTCCCTCGGCGTCGGGACCGGCACAGGACGAGGAGGCGGGGAAGTCGGTGGAGCCGATGGCGGAGCCCGGGGCCGATCACGACGCGCTGCTGGCGGCGGCCATGGAGTCGGTGACCGTGCCGGACGGCGCGGCGGTGTCCGTGGCCGTGCTGGACGTGGACTCCGGGGAGAGCGCCGTGTACGGGACGGCGGCGTTCGACACGGCGAGCATCGTGAAGGTGGACATCCTGGCGGCGCTGCTGCTGCGGGCGCAGGACGAGGGGCGTCGTCTCACCGCGCAGGAGGAGGCCTGTGCCGCCGCGATGATCGAGAACAGCGACAACGACTCGGCGTCGACCCTGTGGCGGGCCATCGGCACGGCCCGGGGCCTCGACGCCGCGAACGAGCGGTTCGGGCTCACGGACACCGAGGGCGGCGACGGCATGCTGTGGGGGCTGACGCAGACGACGGCCGCCGACCAGCTCATCCTGTTGCGGCAGGTCTTCGGCGAGGACTCGGCGCTGAGCGAGGCCTCGCGGACGTATCTGCGGGGGCTGATGGGACGAATAGCCGTCGGGCAGCGGTGGGGGGTCTCGGCCGCCGCGGACGGTGCGTCGTGGGCACTGAAGAACGGGTGGCTGCCGCGGTCGGCGACCGGACTGTGGGACGTCAACAGCATCGGACGGGTGACCGCCGGCGGCCACGACCACCTGGTGGTGGTGCTGTCGAACGGCACCGCGACGCAGGCGACGGGCATCGCGCTGGTCGAGGCGGCGGCGAGGGCGGCGGTGTCGGTGTTCACGGACGGGACCGCCACGGCCCCGGCGTCGGCAGCGGCGGCTGCGGCGTCGGCGCCGGTCACCGCCGCATCGGCATCGGCATCGGGTGCGGGCTCGGCTTCGGGTGCGGGCTCGGCATCGGGTGCGGGCTCGGCATCGGGTGCGGTTTCCGCTTCGGGGTGACTAGAACGTCTCGTACCGCCGGTGGCGGCCGCGCCACAGCACCACCGCGGCGACGAGCAGCGCGCCCCCGGCGCCGCCGGCGAGCGGGCCGGCCCAGCTCGACGCGCCGCCGTCGGCCTTCTCGGCGTCCGGACCGGACCCGAAGTACTTCTCGCCGTAGGACGCGGACCGCAGGCCCTCGGGCTCGAGGCCGGCGGCGGCCTCGATGGCGGCGGCCGGGTCGACGAGGCCGAAGCCGCGGGAGTCGTCCCGCCCGCCGGTGGGCGAGTTGCGGGCGGTCTCCTCCAGCAGCTTCTTGATCTGCGCCGGCGTCAGCCCCGGGTGGGCGGCCTTGACGAGGGCGACGGCGCCGGAGACGAACGCGGCCGCCGCGGAGGTGCCCCAGCCCTGGTAGTACCGGTGGTCCGGGTCGGCGATCACGACGTCGACGCCGGGGGCGCTGACCGTGGCGTACCAGCGGCGGGTGGAGAAGGACGCCCGGGTGCCGTAGCGGTCGACGGCGGTCGCGGCGATGACGCCCGGGTAGGCGGCCGGGTAGGAGATGTGGTCGCCCTTCTCGCCGCCGTTGCCGGCCGAGGCGACGACCACGGAACCCTTCTTCAGGGCGTACTGGACGGCCTCGTCCTCGGCGGGCTCGGGATGGGCCGAGGCGGAGTCGTCGCCGAGGGAGAGGTTGATGACGTCGGCGCCCTGGTCGGCGGCCCAGCGGATGCCTTCGGCGAGGGCGTTGCCGCGGGTGTTGCGGGCCTTGGTGCGGGCGGGGTCGCCGTCCTCCAGGATCACGCGGACGGGCAGGATCTTCGCCTCCGGGGCGATGCCCAGGACGCCGTCGGCGTCGGCGGTGCCGTGTCCGTGGCCGGCGATGATGCCGGCCATCGCGGTGCCGTGGCGGGCCCAGGCGCGGTCGCCGGGCCCGGCGCCGAAACCGACCAGGTCCTTGCCGGCCAGGACGTTGCCGTCGAGGTCGGGGTGGTCGGACTCGACGCCGGTGTCGAGGACGGCGACGGTGACGCCCGCGCCCTTGGTGGTCTGCCAGACCTCGTCGGTGTGCAGGGCCTCCAGCCCCCACTGCTGGTCGCGGATGCTGTCGGCGTGCGCCGGGGCGGCGGGCAGGAGGGCGACGGAGGCGGCCAGCAGGCAGCACAGCAGGCCGGTCCGGCGCGTCGTCGTGCGGCTGGTGCGGCTGCTGCTCATGAGGGCTGCTCCGAGGGCGAGGCGACGGTCCTGCGCAGGGCGCGCTCGATGCGGTCGGCGAGGCCCTTGGCCTCGTTGCCCAGGCCGGCCTGGGCGGGGGCCGTGCCGGCGCCGGACGCGGTGGCCTCGGCGGCCGGCTGCGGGGTGGCGACCGTACGTCCGTCGGCCCAGCCGGAGACGGCGTAGACGACGACGGGCGCGTCGGTGAGGACGGAGATCGTCCACGAGGCGCGCTGCCGGTCGCCGAAGCCGGCGGCGACCGTGTCCTGCGCGGCGTACGCGCGGGGCACCAGGTCGGTGCGGCGGGCGAGGCCCTCCTTCGCGAACCGGGTGTCGAGCGCGCGCATGCCGGCCGCGTCCGCCTTGGTGAACAGCAGTCCGACGGTGGTGACGTGGCTCTGGGTGGCGTCGGTGTAGGTGGCGCGCAGCAGACGGGTGCAGCCGACCGGCGCGAGCGCCTTGAGCAGCAGCGGGTCGAAGGCGTCGGCGCAGCCGCCGTCGGGGGCGACGGCGATCCGCGTCCAGGTGCGGTCGGCGCCGCCGGGGCCCGCGCCCTGTCCGTCCACGGTGGGCGGGAACAGCTGGTCGACGGGCACGTTGTGCCACAGGTCGGCGGCGGCGGTGTAGGCGCCCCGCTCCCCCGCCTCCGCGGAGTCGCCGACGAGCCAGCTGCCGGTGACGGCTCCGCCGATGAGTCCCAGTCCGAGGACGACGCAGGCGGCGGCCGCGACGGTCCGGCCCCGGTGGGTGCGGGGGGAGCCCCCGGGCACCTCCGGTTCGGCGAACGTGACGACGGGCCGGGTGGCGCCGGGCCGCGGGGGAGCGCTCCAGGAGAGGGCGGGGTCGGGGGCGACCGGGCCGTTCCGCGCGGGCGGCGGGGCGGTCGGGGACTCGGCCTGCCGGGGGACCCGCGCGGTCGCCGGCGCTTCCGGGGCGCCGGCGTCGGGGTGGCGGGCGGGCGCGGCCGGGGTCCAGGCGGGCCCGGAGTCGTCGGCGGCGGGGGGTTCGGGCACGGGGTTCGTGGGCGTCCACGCGGGCCGGCCGTCCTCGTCGGGCGCGTCGGGACGACGTCCGGGCACGGCGGTGGACAGGGCGTCCCGGGGTGCCTGGGCGGGGCTGGGCACCCAGCCCCGCGGGAGGGGGGTCCAAGCCGTTCCCGAGCCGGGGGGCCGGGTGGTGTCCGGGGCGTCCGCGCCCTCGGCCGGGCACACGGGGGCGGAGTCCTCCGCGCGGGTCCCCTCCGCGCGGGCGGGACGCACACCGGCCGCACCGGCGGGACGTCCCGCGCCGGGTCCGCCGAGGCGTCCGGCGCCGGGTCCGTCGGGGCGGGCGCCGGCCGCGCGGACGGGGTCCGCCCCGGAGGGACGGACGGAACGAGCCGGATCCACGTCGGCGGGGCGAGCCGGGTCAGTGCCGGAGGGTCGGGGGCCGTCCGGGCGGGCCGGGCGGTGCGCTTCCGCGCCGGCCGGGCGAGCCGGGGCGCCGTCGGCGGAGCGCGTACCGTCCGGGCCGGCCGAACGGTGAGCCTCCGCATTGGCGGGGCGAGCCGGGTCCGCGCCGGGGGAACGCGGGCCGTCCAGGCGGGCCGGACGGTGAGCCTCCACACCGGCCGGGCGGGCCGGGGCACCACCGGCGGAACGCGGGCCGTCCAGGCGGGCCGGACGGTGAGCCTCCACACCGGCCGGGCGGGCCGGGGCACCACCGGCGGAACGCGGGCCGGCCGGGCGGGGCCCCGCCGTGCCTGCGGGGCGGGCCGCACCGGTCTCGGCAGGCCGGGCCCCGGCAGGGCCGACAGGACGAGCCGGGTCCGCGCCGGGGGAACGGGGGCCGTCGAGGCGGGCCGGACGGTGCGCTTCCGCGCCGGCCGGGCGAGCCGGGGCGCCGTCGGCGGAGCGCGTACCGTCCGGGCCGGCCGGGCGAGCGCTCCGCGGGTCCCGGTGGGGTGCGTCGTCGGGGCCGGCCGGGGCGCCGTCACGGGGGGACGGGCCGGTGGAGCCGGGGCGGGCGGCGGGGGCGGTCCGGCTCGTCGACGGCGGGGCGTCCGGGAAGCGGGCCGACGCGGGCGGCGGGGGCGGGGTCATCGGGTCCGTGGCCGACGGGTCCGTGGTCGGCGGGTTCGGGACCGACGGGTCCGTGGCCGGCCGGTTCGGGAAGCGGGGGGCGGGGGGCGCCGGTTCCGGGGCGGCCGGGGGGTGGTCCTGCCGCGCGGGGGGCACGACCCGGCCGGTCCGGGGCGCGGTGTCGCCGGCGCCGGCCGCGTCCCGCGCGGGGCCGGACGCGTGCCGGGACGCGGCCGGGCTCTCCGTCCGGCCGCCGTCGCGCCGCGACGAGGTCTCCGCCCGCTCGGGCGCTGCCGTCCTCGGCGGCCTGGCCGGGCGCGGCGGCGCCGTCGGCCGTGGCGGTGCGCCGGAGGCGGGGCGGGTGTCCGGGACCGGAGGGGAGGACGGGGGTGGAGGTGTGGTGGGGGCGGGAGGGGCGGTGGGGCGCGGGGGGACCGAGGCGCGGTGAGCGTCCGTGCTCATGCACCCCCCGTTTCCTCGTGCCCGGGCCGTCGTTCTCCCGCGCGGGCCCTCGTTCGCCGTGCCGCGCGGCCCGGTGCGGACGTCCGGGTCCGTCCGGGCACGCATACCCGCACGGGCGGGCCGGCATCCCGGCACGGCTGCCCGGCCGGAGCCGTTCGTCCGTGCGTGCGCGTCACTCTACGGCTTGTTCCTGCGCGGACGGGAACCAGTCCCGCCACCCCGGGGGCATCTGCCCGGAACATCCCCCTACCCCGTGGTAATCCGGTCTGGCAGGCTGCGTCCATGACTGCGCGCGCCGCCGACCGGGCCCGTTACGACCGGGCCACCGCCCATCTCGACGCCCCCCTCGCCCTCGTGGACCTGGACGCGTTCGACGCCAACGCCGACGACATCCTCCGCCGGGCGGGCGGCAAGCCGGTCCGGGTCGCCAGCAAGTCCGTCCGCTGCCGGGCCCTGCTGGAACGCGTCCTGGCGAAGGACGGCTTCGCGGGCGTCATGTCGTTCACCCTCGCCGAGTCGCTGTGGCTGGCGCGCTCCGGGTTCGACGACATCCTGCTCGCCTACCCCTCGGCGGACCGGGCCGGCTTCGCCGAGCTGGCCGGCGACCCCAAGCTCGCCTCCGCCGTCACCGTCATGGTCGACGACGTCGCCCAGCTCGACCTGATCGACGCCGCGCGGGCCGGCGGAAACGAAGTGGTCCGGGTCTGCCTGGAGTTGGACACCTCCCTGAAGCTGCTCGGCGGACGGGTGCGGATCGGCGCCCGGCGCTCCCCGCTGCACTCCCCCGCCCACATGGCCGACCTGGCGCGGGCGGTGGCCCGGCGGCCGGGATTCCGGCTGGTGGGGATCATGGCGTACGAGGGGCACGTCGCCGGCGTCGGCGACGCGGTCGCGGGACGTCCGCTGCGGTCGCGCGCGGTCCGGCTGATGCAGTCCGCCGCGCGCCGCGAACTCGCCGGGCGGCGGGCCGCCGTGGTGCGCGCGGTGCGGGCCGTGGCGCCGGATCTGGAGTACGTCAACGGCGGTGGCACCGGCAGCGTGCAGCACACCGCCGCCGAGGACGCGGTGACCGAGATCGCGGCGGGGTCGGGCCTGTACGTGCCGCGGCTGTTCGACAACTACACGTCGTTCAGGGGCCGTCCGGCCGCCCTGTTCGCCCAGCCCGTCGTGCGCAGGCCCGGGGTGGGGGTGGTCACCGTCCTCGGCGGCGGGTATCCGGCCTCCGGTGCGGCCGGGACCGACCGGCTGCCGGTGCCCTGGCTGCCGGAGGGGCTGCGCTACGACCCGCAGGAGGGTCCCGGCGAGGTGCAGACGCCGTTGCTCGGCTCCCCCGCCGACGACCTGCTGATCGGCGACAAGGTGTGGTTCCGGCACGCGAAGGCCGGTGAGCTGTGCGAGCGGTTCGACGTGCTGCACCTGGTCGAGGGGGACACGGTGACGGCGACGGTGCCGACGTACCGGGGCGAGGGCCGCACGTTCCTGTAGTCCGGCCGGCGCCGCCGGTCCGGCGGCTCAGCCGGTGGGTCCGATGCCGCTGCCGACGCCCCCGCCGGTGTCCGCGTCGCCGATCGGGCGGATGCCCTCGGTGATGCGGTCCATGTCGGCGAGCGGCGGCCCGTCCTCGCCGGCGTCGAAGACGAAGCGGACGAGGACCGGGGCCTCGGTGCCGACGGTGGAGGGGAAGACCAGGGACTGCACGTAGCCGCCGGGTCCCTCGGCGGTCGTCACCCGCCAGCGGACGTAGTACCCGGCGCGGCCCGCGACCGCGACCTGCCCGGAGGCCACCACGCTGTGGGACTCGACGCCGCCGAAGGGCCGCCGGCCGAGGAGGTCGCGGTCGTAGGCGTCCTCGGCCGCGTCGGCGATGTCGCTCTCGGCGAGGGCCTCGGGCGAGGTCTCGGCGGTGTCGGTGACCGTGCGGGAGAGGACCAGACCGTGCCGGCAGACGCCGCCGTCGCCCGGGCAGTCGTAGGTGCCGTCGGTGGTCATGACGACGTCGGGCACGGAGACGTACTCCGGGAGGACCCAGCCGTCGGGCAGCGGGAAGGTGATGCCGTTCAGCTCGTCGACGACGACCGACGGGTCCTCGGCGGACGGCCCGGCCGTGGCCGTTGCCGGGCCGGTGGACCCGGTGGCCGACGCCGGCGCGGTGGCGGCGGTCGGGCCCGCGGCCGGCCGCGGGCCGTCCCCGTCGTCCCCGCCGAGGACGACGACCCCCGTCACGATCGCCGCCACGAGGACGGCCCCCGCCACGGCCAGGGCGACGGCTCCGGCCCGGCCGGGACGGCCGCCCGCCGCGGCGGGCGGCGGGCCGAAGCCCCCGGGCGCCCGCGGCGCCGGGGCCTGCGGAGCGCGCCGGTGCTCCGTCCAGGCCGTGCCGTCCCACCAGCGTTCCCGGTGGGGGGCCGACGGGTCGCGGTACCAGCCGGGCGGGGTCGTCATGCTCATCCCGGCACTGTAGGGCCGGCCCTACAGGGGTGTGACGTAGGCGCCCGAAATACCGCCGTCGACGAGGAAGTCGGCGGCGTTGACGAAGGAGGAGTCGTCGCTGGCCAGGAAGGCGACGGCGGCGGCGATCTCCTCGGCCTCGGCGAACCGGCCGAGCGGGATGTGGACGAGGCGGCGGGCCGCCCGCTCGGGGTCCTTGGCGAACAGCTCCCGCAGCAGCGGGGTGTTGACCGGCCCCGGGCACAGGGCGTTGACGCGGATGCCCTCCCGCGCGAACTGCACGCCCAGTTCCCGGGACAGGGCGAGGACACCGCCCTTGGAAGCCGTGTACGAGATCTGCGAGGTCGCCGCGCCCATCCGGGCCACGAAGGACGCCGTGTTGATGATGGAGCCCTTGCCCTGGCGCCGCATGTAGGGGAGGGCGGCCTTGCAGCACAGGTAGACGGAGGTGAGGTTGACCTCCTGGACGCGCTTCCAGGCCTCCAGGCCGGTCTCCAGGATGGAGTCGTCGTCGGGCGGGGAGATGCCGGCGTTGTTGAAGGCGACGTCGACGCTGCCGTAGGTGTCGTGGGCCGCCCCGAACAGTGCCTCGACCTGGGCGGGGTCGGTGACGTCGGCCTTCACGAAGATGCCGCCGGCCTCCTCGGCGGCCGCCTTGCCACGGGCCTCGTCGACGTCGCCGCAGACGACGTGGGCGCCCTCGGAGGCGAGGCGGCGCGCGGTGGCGAGGCCGATGCCGCTGCCGGCTCCGGTGATGACGGCGGTGCGGCCGACGAGCCGGCGGCAGATGATCTCTTCGGTCACTGTGCGGGGCCCTCCGTGCTGATGAAGACGTTCTTGGTCTCGGTGAAGGCGGCCAGCGCGTCCGGGCCCAGCTCGCGGCCGACGCCGGACTGCTTGAAGCCGCCGAACGGGGTCCAGTAACGGACGCTGGAGTGGGAGTTGACGGACAGGTTCCCGGCCCGGACGGCCTGCGAGACACGCAGGGCGCGGCCCACGTCCCGGGTCCAGACGGAACCGGAGAGGCCGTAGTCGGTGGCGTTGGCGAGCCGGACGGCGTCCGCCTCGTCGTCGAAGGGCAGGACGACGGCGACGGGTCCGAAGACCTCCTCGACGGCCACGCGCGCGTGCGGGTCGACGCCGGTGAGGACGGTCGGCGGGAACCAGAAGCCGGGCCCCTCGGGGGCCTTGCCGCGGATGCCGGGGGCGGCCGGGTCGACGTACGCGCGGACGCGGTCGAGCTGGACGCGGGAGATCAGCGGGCCCATCTCGGTCCGCTCGTCGGACGGGTCGCCGACGAGGACGGACTCGACGGCGGGGGCGAGCAGGCCGAGGAAGCGGTCGTGGGCACTGCGCTGGACGAGGATGCGGGTGCGGGCGCAGCAGTCCTGGCCGGCGTTGTCGAGGAAGGACAGGGGTGCGGCGGCCGCCGCGGCCTCGAGGTCGGCGTCGGCGAAGACGATGTTGGGGCTCTTGCCGCCGAGTTCCAGGGTGACGCGCTTGAGGAGGGCCGAGCCCTTCGCCAGCACCTGCTTGCCCACGGCCGTCGAGCCCGTGAAGACGATCTTCGCGACGCCCGGGTGCTCGACCAGGGCGTTCCCCGCGACGGGGCCGTGGCCGGGCAGCACCTGGAACAGGTGCTCGGGAAGGTCTGCTTCCAGGGCCAGTTCGGCCAGGCGCAGCGCCGTCAGCGGGGTCGTCTCGGCCGGCTTGAGGATCACGGCGTTGCCGGCGGCGAGCGCGGGGGCCGTGGCCCAGGCCGCGGTGGGCATCGGGAAGTTCCAGGGCGCGATCACGCCGACGACGCCCAGCGGTTCGAGGAACGTGACGTCCAGGCCACCGGCGACCGGGATCTGACGGCCGGTCAGGCGCTCGACGCCCCCGGCGGCGTAGTCGAGCAGGTCGCGTACGTTGCCCGCCTCCCAGCGGGCGTTGCCGACGGTGTGCCCGGCCTCGCGGACCTCCAGCCGCGCCAGTTCCTCCCGGTGCGCGTCGACCGTCGTCGCGAACCGCCGCAGCAGCCGGGCCCGGTCTCCCGGCGGCAGCGCGGCCCACTTCGTCTGCGCGGCGGCGGCCCGTACGACGGCGGCGTCCACGTCGGCGGCGCTCGCGGCGGGGACGGTGGCGACGACCTCCTCGGTGGCCGGGTTCAGGACCTGGAGCTCGGGTGCGTACTCGTGGGACAAGAGCGGCCTCACATGCGTTCGAAGGAGCGGCGCAGCTCCCAGTCGGTGACCGCGGCGTCGAAGGCCTCCAGCTCGACGCGGGCCATGTTGCGGTAGTGCGCGACGACCTCGTCGCCGAAGGCGGCCTCGGCGATCGGGCTGGTCTCCCACAGCTCGGCGGCCTCGCGCAGGGTGGTCGGGACGTGCTCGTGGCCGGCGGCGTAGGCGTTGCCGGTGCAGGGCTCGGGCAGCTCCAGCCGCTGCTCGACGCCGTACAGGCCGGCGGCGACCAGTCCGGCGACGGCGAGGTGCGGGTTGACGTCGCCGCCGGGCAGCCGGTTCTCGAAGCGCAGGGAGCGGCCGTGGCCGACGACGCGCAGGGCGCAGGTGCGGTTGTCGTGGCCCCAGGCGACGGCCGTCGGGGCGAAGGAGCCCCGCTGGAACCGCTTGTAGGAGTTGATGTGGGGGGCGTAGAGGAGGGAGAAGTCGCGCAGGGCGGCGAGCTGGCCGGCGAGGAAGTGGCGCATGGTGTCGGTCATCCCGCCGTCCTCGGCGGCGAAGGCGCTGCGGCCGTCGGCGTCCGTGAGCGAGAGGTGGATGTGGCAGGAGTTGCCCTCGCGCTCGTTGTACTTGGCCATGAAGGTGAGGGAGCAGCCCTCCTGGGCGGCGATCTCCTTGGCACCGGTCTTGTAGAGGGCGTGCTGGTCGCAGGTGACCAGGGCCTCGTCGTAGCGGAAGGCGATCTCGTGCTGGCCGGGGTTGCACTCGCCCTTGGCGGACTCGACGGTCAGGCCGGCGCCGGCCATCTCGTTGCGCAGGCGGCGCAGCAGGGGTTCGACGCGGCCGGTGCCGAGGATGGAGTAGTCGACGTTGTACTGGTTGGCCGGGGTGAGTCCCCGGTAGTGGGCGTCCCAGGCCTGCTCGTAGGTGTCCTTGAAGACGATGAACTCCAGCTCGGTGCCGACCTGGGCGGTGAGCCCGTGCCCGGCGAGGCGTTCCAGCTGGCGGCGGAGGATCTGGCGGGGGGCGGCGACGACCGGGGAGCCGTCCTCCCAGGCGAGGTCGGCGAGGAGCAGGGCCGTGCCGGGGTGCCAGGGCACGCGGCGCAGGGTCGTGACGTCGGGTCGCATGGCGAAGTCGCCGTAGCCCCGGTCCCAGGAGGACATCGCGTATCCGTCGACGGTGTTCATCTCGGTGTCGACGGCGAGGAGGTAGTTGCAGCCCTCGGTGCCGTGGTGGAGTACCTCGTCGAGGAAGAAGCGGGCGGCGAACCGCTTGCCCTGGAGGCGCCCCTGCATGTCGGGGAAGGCCAGGACGACGGTGTCGATCTCACCGCCCGCGACGAGGGCGTGCAGCTCCTCGACGGCGAGCGGGGGTGTGCGGTCTGCCACGGGAGGGCCTCCTCGGGCTTCCTCGGCTCTGCGGTGGTGGGGCTCGTGCGGGCGCGCCGCGCCGGGGGGCGGGTCGGCGGTGCCGGGGGACGGGCGGGGTGGGGGTGCGGACCGGGACGGGTGGGGAGGTGCGAACCGTACGGGGGCGGGGGGCGGACTGTACGAGGTTCGTGCGGGGTTCGTCGGGCGGCCGGGAGCCATAAGGTATTGCGGAGAACCATTGCTTGGGAAGGGGGCGCGACCGGATGCCGGTGGACGCCGACGGCGGTGCGGACGACCGGTTGACGCCGGTGCTGCGGCCGGTACGGGCCGGGAACGGCTTCGAGGAGGCGCTGGAACAGATCCTCCAGGTCGTACGGCTGGGCCTGGTGCCGGGCGGGGAGCGGCTGCCGGCCGAGCGGGACCTGGCGGAGCGGCTGGGGATCAGCCGGGTCACGCTGCGCGAGGTGCTGAAGGTGCTCCAGGAGCAGGGCCTGGTGGAAGCCCGCCGGGGCCGGTACGGCGGAACGTTCGTGCTGCCGCGCACGGACGCGGGCGGCGAGGACGAGCTGCGGCGGCGCGTTGCCGAGGTCGACATCGAGGACGTGCTGCGTTTCCGGGAGGTGCTCGAGGTCGGCGCCGCGGGCCTGTGCGCCGCCCACGGGCTCACCGCCGAGCAGGCGGCGCGGCTGCGCGAGGCGCTCGCCCGCACCCGGGACGCGCCGCTGACCGACTACCGCCGGCAGGACACGCTGCTCCACCTGACCCTGGCCGAGCTGTGCGGCTCGCCGTCGCTGGCGACCCGGTACGCGGCGGTCCGCGCGACGGTGAACGACCTCCTGGACTGCATCCCGCTGCTCGTCCGCAACCTGGAGCACTCGCAGCGCCAGCACGCGGCCCTGGTGGAGGCGGTGCTCGACGGCGACGCCGAGGGGGCGCGGGAGACGATGCGGGAGCACTGCGCGGGCACGGCGGCGTTGCTCAGGGGGTTCCTGGCGTGACCGGCGGGCTTGTTCAATGGTCCGGGTCGAGTCCATTCGAGGGCGGGAGAACAGGGGTATGGCGAACGGCACGGGCAGGCCGCTGATCGGCGTCACCACGTATCTGGAGACCGGGGCCCGGTGGAACACGTGGCAACTGGACGCGGCACTGCTGCCGGTCGGGTATCCACGGCTCGTGCAGCGGGCGGGCGGCCTGGTCGCGATGCTGCCGCCGGACGCGCCCGAGCACGCGGCGGCGACCGTGGCCCGGCTGGACGGCCTGGTGATCGCGGGCGGCCCGGACGTCGAGCCGGTCCGCTACGGCGCCGAGCGGGACCCCCGGACGGGTCCGCCGTCACGGGAGCGGGACGCGTGGGAACTCGCGCTGGCCGCGGCGGCGTCCGCCGCCGGCATCCCGCTGCTGGGGATCTGCCGGGGCATGCAGCTGCTGAACGTCGCCCTCGGCGGGACGCTGGTCCAGCACCTCGACGGGCACGCGGAGACCGTGGGCGTCTTCGGCCGGCACCCGGTCAAGCCGGTGCCGGGCACGCTGTACGCCGGCCTCGTCCCGGAGGAGATGTCGGTGCCGACCTTCCACCACCAGGCCGTGGACCGCCTCGGCACCGGCCTGGTCCCGTCGGCGCACGCGGCCGACGGGACGGTGGAGGCGGTGGAGCTGGCGTCCGGGGGCTGGGTGCTGGGGGTGCAGTGGCATCCGGAGATGGACGAGGACCTGCGGGTGATGCGGGGGCTGGTGCGGGCCGCGGGGGGATGAACTCGGCGGGTCCGGGAGCGCCGTCGGGCCGGTCCGGGGGCGCGGCCGCCCGATCCGGCCCCTCCGGCGCCCGAGGACGCGGCCCCTCGACCCGGCCCGTCCGGGGAGTCCGAGGACGAGGCCCGTCCGGGGCCGGCGGGGGTCCGGGCGCGGCGGCCCCGCAGACGACGGGGTTCCCCCGCGCGAGCGAAGCCGAGAGCGGGGCGGGGCGGGGACGGCGGGGCGAGGCGCCTCCGGCGGCAGGACACTCCCGCCCCTACCCCCGTGTCAACGACAGGAGCTCCCGCGCCGGCCCCGTCGGCCGGTGCCCCGTCGGCCACACCGCCCTGAGGGCCCGCGCCAGCCGCACCCCCTCCACCGGCACGCTCACCAGCCGCCGCGTCGCCAGCTCCTCCCCCACCGCCAGCTCGCTCAGCACCGACGGCCCGGCCCCGCTCACCGCCGCCGCCTTCACCGCGGTCGTCGAGGACAGCTCGATCAGCGGACGGGCGAGACCCCCCAGCGCCGCGTCGAGCACCTGACGGGTCCCCGACCCCTCCTCGCGGAGGATCAACGGCGTCGACGCCAGCTCCTGCCCGGACAGCGGACGACGACGCCGGGTCCACGGATGGGCGGGCGCGGCGACGACGATCAGGCGGTCGCGGGCGATGACCGCCGAGTCGAGCCCCGACGGCACGGTCAGCCCCTCCACGAAGCCCAGGTCCGCCTCCCCCGACAGCAGCCGCTCCGCCACCGCCGCCGAGTTGCCCGCCAGCAGCGACACCGCCGTGTCCGGCCGCTCCGCGCGCAGGGCGAGCAGCCAGCCGGGCAGCAGGTACTCGGCGATGGTCATGCTCGCCGCGACCCGCAGACGCGAGTCCCGTCGGTCCCGCAGCGCCTGCGCGCCCGCGTCGAAGGCCTGTGCCGCCTCGACGATCCGCCGCGCCCAGTCGGTGACCAGGGCCCCGGCGTCGGTGAGCCGGGAGCCGCGCGGCGACCGGTCGACGAGGGCCACGCCCAGCCGGCGTTCCATGGAGCGGATCCGGCTGCTGGCCGCCGGCTGGGTGATGCCCATCTCGCGGGCCGCCCCGCCGAGGCTGCCCAGCCTCGCCACCGCGAGCAGCAGTTCCAGCGCGCCGAGGTCCGGGACCCGGTGCGCGATCGAGCCCGTCACGTCCGACGGGCGGGCCGGCTCCTTCGCGAAGGTCTCCCGCTCCCCACTGGTCATAAGACCAGCTTATGCCTCAATGGCGGCATACTCCCCGGTCGGGGACGGACCGAGCGCGGTCACGGGACGGACCGGTCACGGTCGCGGTCGCGGTCGCGGTCGCGGGACGGACTCGTCGCCCGCGAGGTGCTCGCGGCCGGGCCGTGCGTCGTCCTCGTCGCCGCCCGGCGGTCGTCGCGGCGCGCGCCCCGCGCGGGCTCGTCACGGATGAGCTGCGCGCAGCGCAGCGCCCAGCACCCGCGGCGCCTCGGCGAGCGACGGCCCGTACCACGTCAGGTGCCGTCCGCTGACCAGCGCGCAGGGCAGGCCGGGGAAGGCCTCGGGGCCGTCGTCGCGGGTGAAGCGGTAGGGCTCGTCGGGCAGGACCACCAGGTCCGGCGCGGCCGCCCGCAGCTCGGCGAGCGGGATCCTCGGGTAGCGGTCCTCGTGCGCCGCGTGGACGTGGTCGACGCCCAGGCGGGCCAGGACGTCCCCCGCGAAGGTGTCCCGGCCGAGCACCGTCCAGGGGCGGCGCCAGACCGGTACGACCGCCCGCCCGCGGGGCTCGCGGCGCACCGGCGCCGTCCAGGCCTCCTCCGCAGCGTCCAGCCACCGCGGGCGCGAGCGCGCACCGCACGCCCGCAGCACGCGGTCCAGTTCCCGGAAGGCCTGCGGCACGTCCCGCACCTCGGTCACCAGCACCTCGACGCCCGCCGCGCGCAGGGCCGCCAGGTCGGGCTCCCGGTTCTCCTCCTCGTTGGCGATCACCAGGTCGGGGGCGAGGGCGACGATCCGGTCGGTCCTCGGGTTCTTGGTGCCGCCCACCCGGACGACGTCGAGGGCCGCCGGGTGGGTGCACCAGTCGGTGGCGCCGGCCAGGACGCCGGGCACGGACACGGCCACCGCCTCGGTGAGCGACGGCACCAGCGAGACGACGCGCACTACCGACCGCGGTCCCGGACCGCCTCGATGTGCTCCGCGACCGCGACGACGACTATCCGCGTGTCCGGGACGGTCGCCCGCCAGCGGTGCCGCACCCCGCCGGTGAGGTAGAGCGTGTCGCCGCGGCCGAGGCGGTAGGCGCGGCCCTCCGCCTCGATCTCGACGGCGCCGTCGGCGACGTACATCAGCTGGTCGTTGCGGTACTGGAACTCCCGGCCCGCCTCGTGGTCGCCGGTGAACTCCGAGGCGTGCATCTGGTGGTGACCGCGCACGAGGGAACGGGAGCGCGGCTCGGGGCCGGGCTCGACGAGCTCGGCGCGGACGACGTCGACGCTGCACGCCGGGTCGGCGGCGGCGAGGAGTTCGACGGCCGTGGTGCGCAGGGCGTCGGCCACCTTCTCCAGGGAACTGGTGCTGGGCCGGGCCCGGTCGTTCTCGATCTGGCTCAGGAACGGCACCGACAGGCCGCTGCGCTCGGCCACGACGGCGAGGGTGAGCTCCAGGGACCGGCGCCGCCGCCGGACGGCCGCGCCCACCCGGAGGGGCTGCTCTTTGTGGTCGCCCATCGCTCCGGCTCCCTCCTTCGCTCGTCGCCGCGCCTACCGAGTGCCCCGCTGCGGGCACACGTCCTCTGCTGAGTTCTCTGCACCCTACGCATGTTCGGCAAACCGTTTCATGTGCCCGTCACATCGAGGACATGCGGCGTCACACGCGACCTCACAGTTCGCGCCAGTCGGTCATCCCCAGGGGATCACGGCGCGCGGACGGCCGCTCGTGTTCTTCCCTTCAATGCGCGGGCGGGCGGCGGTGTTCCCGTCCGGGTCCGGTTCCGGTCCGGGCTGGTCGGGCGCCCGGCATCCCCCGGCGGCACATGCCCGGGCCGGGGCGTGGGCCTCGCTCTGCGTGGTTGTCCGGATCCTTGCCGTGCGGGACGGCTCGAGGGGCGGGTCCCGCCGTACGTCTGCGGCACGTATGGCGGGACCCGCCCCTCGCCGGGCGGTCACGGGGGTGTCAGGTCACCCGGCCGCCCTGCTCTTCTCCCCCTCGCCGGCCACCGGCGCCCACCGGTCGAGCAGACCCGGGTTGTCCTTCAGCCAGGTGCGGACGGCCTCCTGCTCCCGGCCCTCGCCGGCCTTCTGGATCTGCGCCTCCAGGCCGGTGAGCTGCTCCTCGGTCATCGAGAAGTCCCGGAGCCACTCGCCGACCTCGGGGTGGTCGGCGGCGAAGCCCTTGCGGGAGAGGGTGTGCACGCCGTCGCCCTCGCCCCAGGCGCCCCGGGGGTCCTTCAGCTTCTTGAGGTCGTACTCGCTGTACACCCAGTGCGGCGACCAGAGGGTGACCACGATCGGTTCCTTCGCGGCGTACGCGCGCTCGAGCTCGGCGAGCATCGCGGGGGTGGAGCCGTCGACGACCTCGTAGTCGCCGTCGAGGCCGTACCGCGGGAGCACCTCGTCCTCGAGCAGGCCCATCATTCCGGCGCTGGGCTCGATGCCGGTGATCCGGCCGCCGAACTCCGCGGACCTGCCCTTGAGGTCCGCCAGGGAATTCACGTCCTTCATGTACGCCGGGACGGTGAGCTCCAGGGAGGTGGGGCCGTACCAGCGGCCGAGGTCGTCGAGCCGGTCGCCGTACTTCGACCGGTACTCCGCGTGGGTGGTGGGCAGCCAGGAGTCGGTCTGGAAGTCGATCCGGCCGGTGGCCAGTCCGGTGTAGAGGGGGCCGACGGCGTACTGGGTGGTCCTCACGTCGAAGCCGCGTTCCTCCAGCAGCTCCTTCCACAGGTAGGTGGAGGCGATGCCCTCGTCCCACGGGATGTAGCCGATGGTGATCTCCTCGCCCTTGCCGACGTCGGTGGCGGAGGCCTCGGCGGTGCCGGGCTTCGGGCCGAAGACGCCCATGCCGCCGGCGACGAGGGCGAGGACGACCACGCCGACCACGGCCACCGCCGCGCGCGGGCGGTACGTCCACATCGTCGTGCGGGCCTTGGCGGCGGCGCGCCGGCCGAGCGGGGAGAGCCGGGCGCCCAGGGCGCCGGTCATCCGGTCCAGGTAGATCGCGAGGACGACGATGCCGAGGCCGGCCTCGAAGCCGAGGCCGATGTCGAGCCGGCCGATGGCCTCGTTGACGGCGCCGCCGAGGCCGCCGGTGCCGACCATGCCGGCGATGACGACCATCGACAGGCCCAGCATGATGACCTGGTTGACGCCCGCCATGATCGTCGGCAGCGCGAGCGGCAGCTGGACCCGCAGGAGGGTGTCGCGGGGGGTCGTGCCGAAGGCCTCGGCGGCCTCGACGAGTTCCTCGTCCACCTGGCGGATGCCGAGTTCGGTCATGCGCACGCCGGGCGCCAGGGCGAAGATCAGGGTCGCCACGACGCCGGCCGGCACGCCCATGCCGAAGAACAGGATCGCCGGGATCAGCAGCACCATCGACGGCATCGTCTGGAGCAGGTCCAGGACGGGCCTGAGGGCCGCGCCGACGGTCCTGGAGCGGGCGGCCCAGATGCCCAGCGGAACGGAGATCGCCAGGGCGATCACCGTGGCGACGAGCACCAGGGACAGCGTGGACATCGCCTCCTCCCACAGGTCGAGGGAGTCGACGAGGGCGAACCCGGCGAAGCCGAGGACGCCCGCGGCCAGGCCGCGCAGCCACCAGGCGAGCACCGCGAGGATGCCCGCGAGCACCAGGGGCTCGGGGGCGGTGAGGACGGCGTCGAGGACGTCGTACATGCCTTCGACGACCGCCTTGACCGCGTCGAAGAGCCACGACAGGTGCGCGACGAGCCAGTCGACACCGGAGTCGACCCGGTCACCGAGGTGGAACCTAGGCACGGGCGGTCACCTTCCCCTCGTCACGGGGGCGGTCGCAGGGCACGGGCGCCCCCTGCTGTTCGCCCAGGAAGCCGACGAGGCGCCGCCTCGGGACCACTCCGACGAGCCGGTCGCCGTCCCGGACGGCGACCGGGTGCGTCATGCGGGCGCTGAGCGCGCACAGCTCGGTGAACGGCGTGTCGGGGGTCGCGGTCTCGCAGCCGCACTCGGCCTCGTCGCCGCGGACGCCGGTGTCCATGACGGCGGACGCGGTCAGGACGCGCGAGCGGTCGACGTCCCGGGTGAACGAGGCCACGTAGTCGTCGCAGGGACGCACGAGGATGTCCTCGGCGGTGCCGGTCTGCACGATGCGGCCGTCCCGCATGACGGCGACGCGGTCGCCCAGGCGCATGGCCTCGTTGAGATCGTGGGTGATGAAGACGATGGTCTTCTTCAGCGTCTGCTGGAGCGTGAGCAGCTGGTCCTGCATGTCACGGCGGATCAGCGGGTCCAGCGCGCTGAAGGACTCGTCCATCAGCAGCAGGCCGGCGTCGGTGGCCAGGGCGCGGGCGAGGCCCACGCGCTGCTGCATGCCGCCGGACAGCTCGTCCGGCCAGGACGTCTCCCAGCCGGCCAGGCCGCACAGCCGGAGGGCCTCGGCGGCCCGCTCCTCGCGCTCGGCGCGGGGGACGCCCTGGACGGCGAGGCCGTAGGCGGCGTTGTCGAGCACGCTGCGGTGCGGGAAGAGCGCGAAGTGCTGGAAGACCATGCTGATCCTCCCGGCGCGGACCTCGCGCAGCTCGCGGTCGCCGAGTGCGGTCAGGTCCTGGCCGTCGAAGAGCACCCGGCCCGAGGTGGGCTCCAGCAGTCCGTTGAGCATGCGCAGCAGGGTGGACTTGCCGGAACCGGACAGGCCCATGACAACGAAGATCTGGCCCGGGTCCACGGTGAAGGAGGCGTCGATCACGGCGGCGGTGGTGCCGTCGGCGCGCAGCTCCTCCCGGTCGGTTCCGCCGCGGAGCCGCTCGACCGCCTCGTCCGGTCGTCTGCCGAACACCTTGAAGAGGTGCTCTGCCTCAAGCCTGGAGGACACACATACCTTCTCGCATCGGGGACGGGGACGGAGGGCGCCGAGGACCGCCAGGACCCCGCCGGGAGGCCGAACCTCCCGGACCCCGTTAACAGTTGAAACTGCAACGGGCGCCGCTCCGAGGCCGCGCCTGCCCAAGCCCCCTCAGGCCAAACACCGGAGTGGGCCAGGTCACAGACGCTTCGCGACTGCGACGGCGGCGCACACCGGCGCCCGGGCGCGGCCCTCGTGCGGCATGATGCGTGGCGTGACCGGACGACTGATGCTCCTCGACACCGCCTCCCTGTATTTCCGCGCCTACTTCGGCGTCCCGGACTCCGTGAGGGCGCCGGACGGCACACCGGTGAACGCCGTGCGCGGTCTGCTGGACTTCGTCGACCGCCTGGTCAAGGACCACCGGCCCGAGGAACTGGTCGCGTGCATGGACGCCGACTGGCGGCCGAAGTGGCGGGTCGACCTGATCCCCTCCTACAAGGCGCACCGGGTCGCCGAGGCGCACGAGGCCGGCCCGGACGAGGAGGAGGTCCCCGACACGCTCTCGCCCCAGGTGCCGGTCATCGAGGCCGTGCTGGACGCCCTGGGCATCGCGCGCGTGGGGGTGGCCGGGTACGAGGCGGACGACGTGATCGGCACGTTCACCGGGCGGGCGCGGGGCCCGGTGGACATCGTCACCGGCGACCGCGACCTGTACCAGCTGGTGGACGACGCGCGCGGGGTGCGGGTGCTGTACCCGATCAAGGGCGTCGGCACGCTCCAGGCCACGGACGAGGCCTGGCTGCGGGAGAAGTACGGGGTCGACGGCCGCGGGTACGCGGATCTGGCGCTGCTGCGCGGCGATCCGAGCGACGGCCTGCCGGGCGTGCCCGGCATCGGGGAGAAGACCGCGGCCAAGCTGCTGGCCCAGTTCGGCGACCTGGCCGGGATCACGGCGGCGGTCGACGACCCGCGGGCGAGGCTCACACCGACGCAGCGCAAGCGCCTCACCGAGGCGCGGCCGTACCTCGCCGTCGCGCCGAAGGTGGTCCGGGTCGCCGACGACGTGCCGCTGCCCGAGGTGGACACCACGCTTCCGCGCGCGCCGAAGGACCCGCAGGCGCTGGAGGCACTGGCGGAGCGCTGGGGACTCGGCGGATCGCTGCGGCGGCTGCTGACCACGCTCGCCGTATGAGCGACGCCTTCCGGGGCACCCGAACGACAGGGATGCTAACTTAGGTAACCCTAACTGAAGGAACCTGGGAGGCCGTCATGGCAGAACGTCCGGCACGGAAGCCGAGGAAGCCCCATTCCGCGCGGGTCGTCCGCACCGAACGGCTCACCCCGCACATGCAGCGCGTGGTCCTCGGCGGGGAAGGGCTGGCCGACTTCACCGCCGGCACCTGCACCGACCACTACGTGAAGCTGCTGTTCGGCGCCGAGGGCGTCACCTATCCCGAGCCCTTCGACCTGGAGCGCGTGCGGGCCGAGTTCCCCCGTGAGCAGTGGCCCGTGACCCGGACGTACACGGTGCGCCACTGGGACGCCGAACACCGCGAGCTGACGCTGGACTTCGTCCTGCACGGCGACGAGGGCCTGGCCGGACCGTGGGCGGCGCGCGTCCGGCCCGGCGAGACCATCCACTTCATGGGACCCGGCGGCGCCTACGCCCCCGACACCGCCGCCGACTGGCACCTGCTGGCCGGTGACGAGAGCGCCCTGCCCGCGATCGCGGCCGCGCTGGAGTCGCTGCCCGCCGGCGCCGTGGCGCACGCCTTCGTCGAGGTCGCCGGCCCCGAGGAGGAGCAGAAGATCGACTCCGATGTGGAGGTCGTCTGGCTGCACCGCGGCGACCGGCCCGTCGGCGAGCGGCTCGTCGAGGCCGTCCGGGCGCTGGAGTTCCCCGAGGGCCGTCTGCACGCGTTCGTGCACGGCGAGGCCGCGGCCGTGAAGGAGCTGCGCCGGCTGCTGCGCGTGGAGCGGCAGGTGCCGCGCGAGGACCTGTCGATCTCCGGCTACTGGCGGCTCGGCCACAACGAGGACGGCTGGCAGGCCTCCAAGCGGGAGTGGAACGCGCGCGTGGAGGCGGAGCAGGAGGGCACGGCGCCGGCCGTCTGACCCGGCGGCCCGGCCCTCCTGGCCGGCTGCTCGACGGGCTCGGCCGTCCTGGCCGCCGGCCCCCTGTCACGGCGGTGCCGCGGCGGGTGCGCGTGATCGTCCCCGGGGCGCGGCGGCCGCCCCGGCCCCCGGTCACCGTGCCGGACGCCGCCCGTCCCGCACGCGCGCGTGCAGATGCATGTCGTGCCAGCCGTCCGGGTGCAGCAGGGCGCTGCGCTTGGTGCCTTCCAGCTCGAAGCCGGCCTTGGCGGCGACGCGGCAGGAAGCCCGGTTGGCGACGGCGTGCGTCAGCTCCAGGCGGTGGAAACCGATCTCCTCGAACGCCCAGTGGGCGAGGGCGCTCGTGGCGCGCGCGGCCACGCCCCGGCCGCGGGCCGCCGCCGTCGTCCAGTAGGCGATCTCCGCGACCCCGTCGCCGAGCCGCACGTCCCGCAGCGCCACCCGCCCCAGCGGCACGTCGGTCCCCGCGTCGGTGACGGCCCACTGGGCCCCGTGCTCCTCGCTCCAGGCGGCCCGCCACTCCTCGATCCAGCCGGCGACCTCCTCCACGGAGTCGGCGGCCCGGATGTGCCACTGGTGGATCAGCGGATCCTGGAAGGCCGCGTGGACGGCGGGCGCGTCGTCGTCCCGCCAGGGGCGCAGGACCAGCCCGTCCCTCGTGGGGAGGACGGGCTGCGGAGTACGGGAGAGGGTTCCGGCGGGCAGGACCGGCTGGGTGAGGAAGGGCATGATCGACATCTTGCCAACCCGGTCCGGGGCGTCCAACGGTTTTCGCGCCGGGGCGAGAGCGCCCGCCCCCGCGGTACCGCTGACCGGCCCCGCCTCCCCGCCCGCCCGACGCCCGACCGGCCCCCACCGCCCCCGCCGTACCCTTGATCCCGATGAGACGCCGCACCCCTCCCCCGCCCTCGCCCCTGCCGCAGCGTGACGGGGTCGACCCGGTGCGGGTGCGGCTGCCGGGCGAGGGGAACTGGGCGACCGTGCGGGAGCACCTCCTGGAGCGGTTCGGCGCGGCACGGGCCGATCTCGTGGAAGGGATGTTCGCCGCGGGGCGGATCGTCGCGGCCGACGGGCGGGCGGTGGCGCCGGACGCGGCCTACCGGCCGGGGATGTTCGTGTGGTTCCACCGGGAGCGGGCGCCCGAGGAGCCGGTGCCGTTCCCGCTGGAGGTCGTGTACCGGGACGACCACATCGTGGTCGCCGACAAGCCCCACTTCCTCGCCACGACGCCCCGCGGCAGCCACGTCGCCGAGACGGCACTGGCCCGGCTGCGGCGCGAGCTGGACCTGCCCGCGCTGGGCGCCGCGCACCGCCTCGACCGGCTCACCGCGGGGCTGGTGCTGTTCACCGTGCGCCCCGAGGAGCGCGGCGCCTACCAGACCCTGTTCCGCGACCGGCGGGTGCGCAAGGGGTACGAGGCCGTCGCGCCGTACGACCCCGCGCTCGCGCTGCCGGTGACGGTGCGCAGCCGGATCGTGAAGGAGCGCGGGAGCCTGACCGCCCGTGAGGTGCCGGGCGAGCCGAACGCGGTCAGCCGCGTCGAGCTGCTCGCCCACCGGCCGGACGGTCTCGCCCGCTACCGGCTGACCCCCCGGACCGGCCAGACCCATCAGCTGCGGGTGCACATGGCGGCGCTCGGCGTCCCGATCCTCGGCGACCCCCTCTACCCCGAGGTGGCCGGCCCCGTCCCGGCCGGTGACTTCCGGCGCCCGCTGCAACTGCTGGCGCGGGAACTGGAGTTCACCGATCCGGTGACGGGGGCGGCCCACCGGCTGCGCAGCGGGCGGACCTTGGGCGCCTGGTCGTCGTACGACGACTGGGCGGGTGGTCAGTAGCCGCGGCACCAGGCCAGGAAGCGCCGCCAGGCGCCGGGCCTGC
The DNA here is from genome assembly GCF_044328485.1 of Streptomyces sp. NPDC017936. Taxonomy (NCBI): domain Bacteria; kingdom Bacillati; phylum Actinomycetota; class Actinomycetes; order Kitasatosporales; family Streptomycetaceae; genus Streptomyces; species Streptomyces sp. NPDC017936. The sequence continues at coordinate 253,123 of NZ_JBIRHK010000008.1, forward strand.
GGGCCGGCGCCCCGGCCGGCGCCGGGGCCGGCCCGGAGCGGGAGGTGACCGCCGGCCGGGGCCCGGGCTCGGCGGCGGGCGACGCGGCGGCCGTGGATCCGGCGGTGACCGGCGCGGGCGCGGCCGTCCCCCGGGCGGGCGGCGTCCCGGCGGCCGTGTCCGCGACGGCGGGCGCCGGCCGCGGCGCGTGCGTGATCGCCATGGCCGGGCGCTGCGGGGGCACCGGACTGTGGCTCGGCTTGACGACGATGTCCTGCTGGGGCCTGGGCTCGAACCGGGCCGGCAGCGCCACCAGGTGCCGCGAGGCGATCGACGTCGTCCAGCGCAGGTCCTCCTCGTCGCAGTCGAGCTGGACGTCCGGCAGCCGCATCAGCAGTGCGTCGACGCCGACGTCGGCGATGGCGCGGCCGATGTCCTGGCCGGGGCACTCGTGCGGGCCGCCCCCGAAGGCGAGGTGGGAGCGGTTGCCCATCATGCTCGCGGACAGGTCGGGGCGCACCCTGGGGTCGACGTTGCCCGGTGCGGGCGCGAACAGGAGGCCGTCGCCCTTGCGGATGCGCTGTCCGCCCAGTTCCGTGTCCTGCTTGGCGAAGTAGCCGAGGACGGCGCTGAACGGCGGCTCGTCCCACAGGGACTGCTCGACCGCCTGGGCCACCGTCATCTGCCCGCCGTTGAGCCGGGCGACGAAGTTCGGGTCGGTGAGGACCATGCGCAGCGCGTTGGACAGCAGGTTGACCGTGGCCTCGTAGGCGGCGAAGAGGACGAGCCGCAGGTGTTCGCGCACCTCGTCGTCGGTCAGTCCGGCCGGATCGGTGACGAGGTGGCTGGCGAAGTCCTCGACGGGCTGGGCGCGGCGGCGGGCGGTGAGCCGGCTGAGGGCCTCCATGACGTAGGTGTGGCTGGCGATGGCGGTCTCGGTGCCCTTGAGCGCGTCGCGGGCGGCGTGGACCATCCGGTCGTCGTACTCCTCCGGCATGCCGAGGACGTGGCACATCACGGCCATCGGGAGGTGTTCGGCGAACTGGCCGACCAGGTCGGCCCGGCCCTCCTCGCAGAAGGAGTTGACCACGCGCTGGCTGGACCGGTAGATGTACCGGCGCAGTTGGCGGTCGTCGATGGTCGCCATGGCGGCGGTGACCGCGTCGCGCAGCCGCTTGTGCTCGTCGCCCTCGGCGTGGGAGCAGATCGGCTGCCAGGCGATGTGCGGCATCAGCGGGTGGTCGGGCTGGACCATGCCCTCCCGCAGCGGGGTCCAGGTGCGGCTGTCCCGAGTGAACCGGGAGGGCGTGCGCACCATGTACAGGTTCTCGGCGTGGCCGAGGACCACCCAGATCGGTACGTCGTCGTGGAGGAGCGCCGGCGCGACGGGACCGTGCTCTTCGCGCAGTTCCTCGTAGAGGTCGTCCAGATCCTCCGCGCCGGGGCCGTAGAGCCGCCGCAGTCCGCCGGGGCCGCGGCCGTGCGCGGGGCAGCCGGGCGGCGGCTCGACGGCGAGGTCGTGCGGTCCGGTCGTCGTGGGATGTTCAGGCGTCACAGGGGGTCGCTCCGAGACGGTGGGGAATCGGGTGTCGGGGGGTGTGGGCTGGGTCAGGTGAGGCTGCGGCTGAGCGCCAGGGCGTGCAGGAAGCGCATCAGCGTCATCAGCACGTCCCGGCTGGAGGCCCGGCGCCGCACGTCGCACTCGACGATCGGGACCTCGGGCGGCAGGTCGAGGGCGGAGCGCAGGTCCTCGAGGGGGTAGCGGGGGCCGTCGGGGAAGGTGTTGACGGCGACCACGAAGGGCACGCCGCGTTCCTCCAGCCGCCCCATGACCTCGAAGCTGACCTCGAGACGGCGGGTGTCGACCAGGACGACCGCGCCCAGCGCGCCTTCGAACAGGCCGTTCCACAGGAACCAGAAGCGTTCCTGGCCCGGCGTGCCGAAGAGGTAGAGCACCATCTGGTCCGTGATCCGGATGCGGCCGAAGTCCATCGCCACGGTGGTGGCGGTCTTCGTCTCGGAGCCGTAGTTGTCGTCGACGCCGACGCCGGCCTGGGTCATGGTCTCCTCGGTGGTCAGCGGTCTGATCTCGCTGACCGAACCGACCATGGTCGTCTTGCCGACGCCGAAGCCGCCCACGATGACGATCTTGGCTGCCGCCGTGATGGTGTGCGGCAGGTGGTCCTCGGCCCGTGGGCCGGGAATCGTGTCAGAGCCGTTGAAGTCCATGCATCACCGCTTCGAGGAGGGAACGGTCGGGCACCTTCTGCCGGACGATCGGAGCGCGTGCCTGTACGAGGTCGGCGGCCAGCATCTCGGTGAGCAGCACGGTCACCACGCTGAACGGCAGGCCGAGGTAGGCGGACACCTCGGCCACCGACAGCGGGGCCCGGCACATCCGCAGCACCGCCGACTGCTCCGGCGTCGCGGAGGAGGGTGGTTCGGCGTGCGCCACCACCAGCGTGACCAGGTCGAGGGGGGCGCGATCGCCGTCCGCGCCCGAGATGACGTACAGCCGTTCCAGCTCCTTCTCCTTCCCCTCCTCGGAGGGGGGTGAAGGCGGTTCCGGCAGGGGGTCGCGCCGCCGGCGTCGCGGAGGCGTCATGCGTTCTGCCCGTGCCGCCGGGGCGGGGAGGTCAGATGGGCGCCGATGCGCACGACGAGGTCGCGCATCATGCCGCTCATCCGGCCCGCCTCGCAGCGCACGTCGGCGAGCACGGCGAGGTAGGCGTTGGCGCCGGCCGACATCATGTAGAAGTAGCCGTCGTTCAGCTCGATGACGACCAGTTTCATCTCGCCGTCGCTGGAGTGGAACTCCTGGGCTACGGCGTTCGCCAGGCTCTGCAGTCCGGCGCAGGCGGCGGCGACCCGGTCCGCGGCGTCGGGGTCGCCGGCGTAGCGGGCGATGCGCAGTCCGTCGGACGACAGCACCACGATCATCTCGATGCCCGGAACTCCGTCGTAGAGCTCCTTGAGCAGCCAGTCGAAGTTGGCACGCTGCTGGATCACGTGAGGTCCCTCTCGTCGTCGGCCTCGTTCTCGGCCTTGTTCTCGGCCTTGTCTTCGATCAGGTGCAGGTATGCGGTGGGGTTGCGGAGGAAGTCGGTGGGGTGGACGTCCGGGGGCATGTCCTTCTTGAGGCCCTCCCAGAAGGCCTCGAAGTGCACTCCGGGTTCGAGCCCCTTCTTCTTGGGCTCCGGCTCGGGCCGGGCCTGCGCGAAGGGGTCCGGCCTGCCTTCCCGCGCCGCGGCCTCGGCGGCGTCCTGCGCGGCGTACGCCTCGCGGTAGATCTGGCTGATCGGGACCGTCGCCTTGCTGCGCCGCTGCGGCAGGCCCTTGTCGGTCCACTCGGTGACCTCGGGCACCTCGTCGTCGTCCAGCGAGACGTCGGCCGGGACGCGCGGGTTGGTGGGGCGGCGCTTCTTGGGCGGGCGTTTGGGGCCCTCCCCGATGCTCGCCAGGTCGATCTGGGGCACGGAGGTGGCGCCGATGCCGTGGGCGAAGCCGGGGGCCGGATCGGTGGTGAGCATCCGGCTCGGCACGACGAGCACGGCGCGGACGCCGCCGTACGCCGACGTGCGCAGCGACACCTGCATGTCGTACGCCGTGCACAGGCGGCCGACGACCGCGAGGCCGAGGCGCGGGCTTCCGCCGAGTTCCTGGACGTCGACGCCCTTCTTGGCCGCCTCCAGCATGCCCTCGACCCTGGCGCGGGCCTCCTCGCTGAGGCTCACCCCGGCGTCCTCGATCTCGATGGCGATGCCGGTCTGCACCTCGACGGCGTTGACGTGCACCTTGCTCTGCGGGGGCGAGTAGCGAGTGGCGTTGTCGAGGAGTTCCGCGAGCGCGTGGATGAGCGGCTCGGCGGACAGGCCGCGGACGTTGACCTTGGCGATGGAGTCCAGCTGGATGCGGCGGTACTCCAGGATCCGGGACATGGCGCCGCGCAGCACGCTGTACAGCGGGATCGGCGAGGGCCAGTTGCGGGCGGGCCGGCCACCGCCGAGGACGGCGACGGTGTCCGCGAGGCGGCCGATCAGCGCGTTGCCGTGGTCGATGCGCAGGAGGTCGTCGAAGACCTCGGGGTTGCGTCCGTGGTCCTCCTCCATCTCCCGCAGTTCCCGGGCCTGTTGGTGGACGATGGACTGGACGCGCCGGGCGACGCTGACGAAGGCGCGCTGGGCGGAGTCGCGCAGCGCCTCCTCGTGGTCGACGATGTCGAGGATCTTCTCGATCACCTGGTGCTGGCCGGCGTCGAGTTCGCCGAAGGCGGGGTCGGCCTCGGAGAAGTGGAGCATCACCTCTCTGGGGGAGTTGCCGGTGCGCAGCCACTCCACCGCCCGGGGCACGAAGTACCGGGCGACGGCGAGGTTGCGCTCCTCGTGGGCGCAGACCCTCCGTTCGAGGTCGGCGATGCGCCGGTCCTTCTCCGCGCGCGCCTCTCCCAGACGCCGGCCGTGGTGCACCGACGCGCCCCCGGCCGCGGTGACCAGAAGGGTGGCGACGGCTCCGCAGACGCCGACGGCGAGCCGCGCCGACGGCGCGACGAGGGCGGCGGCGGCTCCGGTCACCGCGGCCATGAGTATCGCCGGCAGCAGGAGCAGGCGCGCGAAGGCCGGTTCACGGCGACCGGGTGGGGACTGAACACTCACCATGTGGGCACCCTCTGTAGGGACGTGTCGGCATCTTCGGTACAAGGGGAACAAGCGCACGAATTCACCTCAAGCCGGTGCGCCGCGGGCGAGCTTAGTCCGACCGGATCATCGCCGTGTCATGTTCGGCGACCGCCTGAAACCGGCCCGGTGCCGGGAGTAGCCTCTACCGTTTCGCACTCTGAGGATTTGTTCGCACACACTGAGTAACGACGTACGGGTGTGCGAGGTGACTCACCGGGACGGGTGAAACGAGCGGCGCGAGGCTGCCGTGGGACGCCGGCGCGGGCGCGGTGCCGCACGGGGGCCGGATCCGGTGCGGACGAAGACGGGCGCCCGCGCGCTCCGGCGCGAACACCGGCCGAGGGAGGCGCTGTCGGCCTGGGCGCCGTTCGTCCAGGGGGTGTCCCGGGTGAGTGCGGCTCACGCGGGGACGCAGGGCCGCAACGGGGTGAGGCTCCGCCCCGGGGGGGGCCCCCCCCGGGGGGGGGGGCGCCCCCGGGGGGGGGCCCCCCCCCCCCCGGGGGGGGGGGCCCCCCCCCCCCCCCCCCCGCGCCGGCC
>NZ_JBIRHK010000008.1:258323-377234 GCF_044328485.1 Streptomyces sp. NPDC017936
CCCGGGGGGGGGGGGGGGGGGCGGGGGGGGGGGGGGGCCGGGGGGGGGGCCCGGGGGCCCCGGGGGGGGGGGCCCCCCCGGGGGCCCCCCCCCGGGGGGGGGGGCCCGCCCCGGGGGCGGAGCCTCACCCCGTCGGCGGGTGGCTGCCCCTCACCCCACCGACGAGTAGGCGACCACGCCCCGCAGCAGCTGGTCGACGGCCTTGCGCGCGGTCTTCGCCACGGTCGAGCCGTCCGCCGCGGGAGCCGCCGCCGAGATCTGCCCCAGCACGTCGATGACCTGCTTGCACCACCGCACGAAGTCCCCGGCCGGCATCTCCGCCTCCCGCAGCACCTCGTCGAGTCCCTTCCCGGAAGCCCACATGTACGCGGCCCAGGCGAAGCCCAGATCGGGCTCGCGCTGCCCGACCCCCTCCGTCTGGTTGATCCGGAACTCCTCCTCCACGGCGTCCAGCCGGCCCCAGATCCGCACCATCTCCCCGAGGGCGGCCTTCGCCTTGCCGGAGGGCAGCTTGGGCGCCACCGCGTCGTCGCCGACCCGCGCCTCGTACACCAACGCCGAGACGCAGGCGGCGAGTTCCGCGGGAGCCAGCCCCTCCCAGACGCCGGCCCGCAGGCACTCGCTCGCCAGGAGGTCCAGCTCGCCGTACAACCGGGCCAGCCGCCTGCCGTGTTCGGTCACGTCGTCGCCGCGCAGGTAGTCCAGTTCGGTCAGCAGGGCCACGATCCGGTCGAAGGTGCGCGCGATGGTGTTCGTACGGCCCTCGATGCGGCGCTCCAGCTGCGAGGTGTCGCGCAGCAGCCGGTGGTAGCGCTCGGCCCAGCGGGCGTGGTCCTCCCGCTCGGCGCAGCCGTGACAGGGGTGCGCGCGCAGCGCGGTGCGCAGCCGGGCGATCTCCCGGTCGTCGGCGGCCTGCGACCGCTTCTTGCGGGCCCGCTCCGGCGGGATGTGCCCGGCCTTGCTGCGCAGCGCGGAGGCCAGGTCCCGGCGGGACTGCGGCGAGCGCGGGTTGAACGTCTTCGGGATCCGCATCCGCTCCAGCGGCTCGACCGGCACCGGGAAGTCCATCGACGCGAGCCGCTTGACCTGCCGCTCGGCGGTGAGCACGAGCGGGCGCGGCCCGTCGTGGTGGTCGAAGCCGCGGTGGCCGTTGGACCGCCCGGCGGGCAGACCGGGGTCGAGCACCAGTGCCAGGCCCGCGTACTTGCCGGTCGGGACGTGGATGACGTCCCCGGGCTTGAGCCTCTCCAGCGCCACGGCCGCCTCGGCCCGCCGCTGGGTGGCGCCCTGCCGGGCCAGCTCGGTCTCGCGGTCCTTGAGCTCGCGACGCAGCCGCGCGTACTCCTCGAAGTCGCCGAGGTGGCAGGTCATGGAGGCCTTGTAGCCCTCCAGGCCCTCCTCGTTGCGCTGCACCTGCCGGGAGATGCCGACCACCGACCGGTCGGCCTGGAACTGGGCGAACGACGTCTCCAGCAGCTCCCGCGACCGGTGCCGCCCGAACTGCTCGACGAGGTTGACCGCCATGTTGTACGACGGCTTGAAGCTGGAGCGCAGCGGGTACGTGCGCGTGCCGGCGAGGCCGGCCACCTGGTCGGGGTTCATGCCGCGCTGCCACAGCACGACGGCGTGCCCCTCGACGTCGATGCCGCGCCGCCCGGCGCGCCCGGTCAGCTGGGTGTACTCGCCGGGGGTGATGTCGGCGTGCTGCTCGCCGTTCCACTTGACGAGCTTCTCCAGCACCACCGAACGGGCCGGCATGTTGATGCCCAGGGCGAGGGTCTCGGTCGCGAAGACGGCCTTGACCAGTCCGCGCACGAACAGCTCCTCGACGACCTCCTTGAAGGTCGGCAGCATGCCGGCGTGGTGGGCCGCGATGCCCCGCTCCAGGCCCTCCAGCCACTCGTAGTAGCCGAGGACGTGCAGGTCCTCGCGGGGGATGGAGGCGGTGCGCTCCTCGACCAGGGCACGGACCTCCTGCCGGGCCTCGTCGTCGTTCAGCCGCAGTCCGGCGTACAGGCACTGCTGGACGGCGGCCTCGCAGGCGGCGCGGCTGAAGATGAAGGTGATGGCGGGCAGCAGGCCCTCGGCGTCGAGGCGCTCGATCACCTCGGGCCGTCCCGGCGTCCACACCCGGGACCGCTGGCGGCGCTCGCGCTCGCGGTCGGCCTCCCGCATCCGTCCGCGCCGGCGGTCCTGGTACGACGGCCTGCTCGCCTCCATGCGCGCCAGACGCGCGAGGTCGGGGTTGACGGCCCGGCGCTGGTTCTCGCCCTCCTCGAACAGGTCGTACATCCGCCGTCCGGCGAGCACGTGCTGGAACAGCGGTACGGGCCGGTGCTCGGAGACGATCACCTCGGTGTCGCCGCGGACGGTGTCGAGCCAGTCGCCGAACTCCTCGGCGTTGGAGACGGTCGCGGAGAGCGAGACGAGGGTGACCGACGCGGGGAGGTGGATGATCACCTCTTCCCAGACGGCGCCGCGGAAGCGGTCGGAGAGGTAGTGCACCTCGTCCATCACCACGTACCCGAGGCCGAGGAGGGTCTGCGAACCGGCGTACAGCATGTTCCGCAGCACCTCGGTGGTCATCACGACCACCGGCGCCTCGGAGTTGACGCTGTTGTCGCCGGTGAGCAGGCCGACCTTGTCGGCGCCGTAGCGGCGGCACAGGTCGGAGTACTTCTGGTTGGACAGCGCCTTGATGGGCGTGGTGTAGAAGCACTTCTTGCCCTGCTGGAGGGCGAGGTGGACGGCGAACTCGCCCACGATCGTCTTGCCCGAGCCGGTGGGCGCGGCCACCAGGACGCCCTTGCCCGCCTCGAGTGCCCGACAGGCCTCGATCTGGAAGGGGTCGAGGCCGAAGTCGTACATCTCGCGGAAGGCGGCGAGCGCGGTGGCCTGCTCGGCAGCGCGCCTGCGCGCAGCCGCGTACCGCTCGGCCGGTGAGAGGTCCTCTGTCATCGTGCTTTCGAGCGTACCGGGAGCCACGGACAACAGGACGATCATTATCCCGATCCGGGTCCGCGAAACCTGCGGTCCGCCCAGTTCAGGGGCGTCAGGGGCCTACGATGCGTACCGCCGCGGGCACGCAGCGCACGGTCAGCGGCAGCGGGCCCAGCGGTTCCCCGTCGGCGTACCCGGTGACGTCCGCGGCCGCGAGCCGGACGCTCACCGCCCGGTGCACGGTGATCTCGGGGCGGTCGACGTGCGTCCCCCGGTACACCCGGGGGAACACCCGCAGCAGCGTCCCCCGCCCGCAGGCCCCGACCACGGTCACGTCGAGCAGTCCGTCGGTGAGGTCGGCACCGGGGCACATCCGCATGCCGCCGCCGTAGGACGGCCCGTTGCCGACGGCGACGAGGGTCGCCTCGACCTCCCGTACGGCGCCGTCGTCGAGGGTGATCCGGTACGGGAGCGGACGCAGGGCCGTCAGTTCGGCGAGCATCGCCAGGTCGTAGCGGGCGCGTCCGGCGGGCCATCGCATCCGGTCGCCCCGGTCGTTGACGCGGGAGTCGAAGCCGGAGGCGAGGACGGTGCCGAACCAGCGGTCGCCCGCCTGCCCGAGGTCCACGTCGCGGATCCGGCCCGCCCGGAGGGCGTCGGCGACCAGGCGGCCCGCGGCGGCGGGGTCGCCGAGGGGCAGGCCCAGGGCGCGCGCGAAGTCGTTGCCGGTGCCGACGGGGACGACGCCGAGGGGGGTGCGGGTGCCGGCGACCGCCTGGAGGGCGAGGTGGACCAGTCCGTCGCCGCCGACGGCGACCAGGGCGTCGGTGCCCTCCGCGACGGCGGCACGCGCGCGTGCGAGGGCCTCCTCGGCGCTCCGCCCGTGGACCGTGCGCACCGAGCAGCCGGCCGCCCGCAACGCGGAAGCGGCCGGCAGCGCCGCGCGGGCGCCCCGGCCGCGGCCCGCGGTGGGGTTGACGAAGAGGGTGATCTCGCTGGTCACGCAGGTGACCTTACGAGTCCCGCCGCCGATCTCAGGTCACGTCGTCATAACCGTTGACCCGTTCCGTGGTGGCCTGCTCGGGCAGCGCACGGCTCGCGCTCACCGCCTCGACCTCGCCGATGTCCTCGGGGGTGAGGTCCAGCTCGGAGGCCTCATCGTCGGCCGGGGCCAGGGCGTCGCGACGGCGCCTGCCGCGGTCGTTCAGCAGCGAGAAGGCGACCGCGCCGAAGTACAGGATCCAGATCGGTCCGGCGAGGGCCAGCATCGAGATGGGGTCGGTACTGGGCGTGGCGATCGCGGCGAACACCGTGATGCCGATGATCATGGCGCGCCACCAGCCGAGCATGCGCTTGCCGGTGATGACGCCGGTCAGGTTGAGCATGATCAGCAGGAGCGGCAGCTCGAAGGAGAGCCCGAAGACCACGACCATGCGCGTGACCAGCTGGAGCAGGTCGTCCAGCGGCAGGAGGTTGCTCACGCCGCCGGGAGTGAAGTCGATCAGCACCTTGGCGGTGGTCGGCAGCACCATGTAGGCGAAGTAGCCGCCGCCCAGGAAGAGCGGGACGCCCGTGCCGACGAACGCGTAGGCGTACTTGCGCTCGTGCTTGTGCAGGCCCGGCGCGACGAAGGCCCACAGCTGGTAGAGCCAGACCGGCGAGGCGAACACGACACCGGCCATCAGGGAGACCTGGAGGGCGAGCGTGAACGGTGTGAGCAGACCGTTGATCGTGATGCTCGCGCACTTGTTGGCGTCGTCGCCGTCCTTCAGCGCGTTCGCGATCTGCTCGAAGGTCTTCCCGCAGCCGACCGAGTCGAGGATCGGCTTGGTCAGGAAGTTGATGATGTCGTTGTAGAAGAAGGCGGCGACGACCGTCACGACGACGATGGCGAGCAACGCCTTCGCGAGCCGGTTGCGAAGCTCACGGAGGTGTTCCGCGAGGGGCATCCGCCCCTCGGGGTCCTTCTCCTTCTTGCGGGCAGGCTTGAGCAACCCACGTTCCCATCTCGTGCGGCGGGCCGGGAGTCACCGGCCCTGCGTCAGCGCTTGGTCGTGTCCGTCGGCTCGGTGACCGGGCGCGAGCTGCTCACGTCGCCGGGGGCGGCCTGGATCGTGCGCTGAGCGGGGGGCTGCTCGCCGTTGTTCGGCGGGCCGGCCGGGGTGGCCGTGCTGCTGCCCTCTTCCTTCATCGCCTTGGCCTCGCTCTTGAGGATGCGTGCGGACTTGCCGAGCGAGCGGGCCATGTCCGGAAGCTTCTTCGCGCCGAACAGCAGGATGATGACGACGAGGATGAGAATGATCTCGGGGGCGCCGAGCCTTCCGAACATAAGTCTTTACCTTCTCACCGAGGCGGCTGTGGTGGGGTGCTGTCCGACCGGTCGGACGTTTGTCCGAACGATCGTCTTGGCAGCGATCGTAACGCTCAGGGGTAAACGTGAGGCAATCCCCGTGCGTACTCCCGGTCAGCGATCCGGGCCTCGTTCTCCGGTCCGCGACCAGCAGCGTACCTGTCCGCACCGCCGGGGCGGGAGGGTGAAGTGGCCCAAAACGCGTACGGCGCAGGACTCACAGGCACGTCACGGCGGACCTCACAGCGCGTCCACAGCCCGGGCCGCGCCGGCCGCCGCCCGCTCCAGGTCCTCGGCCGCCCTGTTGATGCGGCGCGTGGAGTCCGCGACCTGCCGCCCCAGTCGCTGGGCCTCCAGGAAGACCCGGACGGCGAACACAGCGAGGACGGCGAGACCCAGGAAACCCACGGCTACCGCGAACATCGGCCAGAACATGACGCCGAGCCTAGACCCTTCCTCCCGCGCCCAGGGCTCCGGCCTGGTCCGGGGAAAGACCCGGGAGGGGCGCGTGCAGCCGCAGGGTCCGCACACCGCCGCCGATGAGCAGCTCGACGATCCGTTCCCCGGCCGGCTTGCGCACGGCGGACCCGCAGTCGGGGCAGGTGAAGGAGTAGAAGGTGGTGCGGCTCGTGGCCCCGATGGCCAGCCGCAGGGCGCCGGCGGCGAGCTCGAACCGGCCCCGGCACTCCGGGCAGCCGGCCCTGAACACCACCGGAGCCGCACTCCTCATCCCCGCGAACGCGGAGGCCACCGAGACGCCCCGCGCACCGGACGCCGCCGACTCGCTCAAAGCCTCTGCTCCCGCCCGTCGAACTGCCCGTCCCGCTGCCCGCCGCCCGTACCGGCGGGCCCGCCGGCGGGCTCACCGCCCTGCCGGGAGACCGGCCCGCCGGGTGCTCCCGCGGTCCCGGCCGGGGCCGCGGGGCCGGCCGGCGGGGCGCCGCCCGGCCGGGCCGCCTCCGCCTCCATGCCGTCGTAGGCCGCCAGGGCCTCGCGGGCGGCGCGGCGGGCGCTGTCGGCGAGGTCCGGCGGGGAGACGATCCGGCCGTCGCGGCCGAGGCGCAGGGCAAGGCGGCGCAGTGAGGCCGGGTCGGGGGTGCGCAGGGTGATGCGCAGACCGCCGTCGGGAAGTTCGTCGGCGCTGTCGTGGGGGTAGTACTCGGCGACCCAGCGGCCGCCCGGGCCGACCTCGACCACGACCTCCGGGTCCTCGGCGGCCGGCTGGACCAGCCCCTCCGACAGGTCCCGCAGCTCCACCTCCGGCGGCGCGGACGGCTCGTCGAGGATCCTGATCTCGGCGACCCGGTCGAGCCGGAAGGTGCGGCGCGCCTCGGAGCGGCGGCACCACGCCTCCACGTACGTGTGCCCGACGCTGACCAGGCGGATGGGGTCGATCTCGCGCTCGGTGACCTCGTCGCGCGCGGGCGAGTAGTAGCGGATCCACAGCCGGCGCCGTTCGGAGATCGCCCGGTCGACGTCGGCGAAGACACCGCCCTCGGACTCGAAGGTCACCGAGAGGCGGGAGCTGGCGCCCGCCGCCTCGCCGGCCGCGGCCTCCACCTTCGCGGTGGCGCGCAGCAGCGCCTGGCGGTCGCCCTCGCGCAGGCCCGGCAGCGTCGCCACGGCCCGGGCGGCGACCAGCAGGGCCGTCGCCTCGTCGGCGGCCAGCCGCAGCGGCTCGGCGGCGTCCGCGCCGAGGGCGGCCGGGTTGTGCCACCAGATGCGCTCGCCGTCGGTGTCGATGTCGAGCAGATCACCGCCGCGGAAGCTGGTGCCGCACATGGGCAGCACGTCGAGGTCGGAGACCAGCTCGTCCTCGGTGATCCCGAAGGCGCGCGCCACGTCCTCGATGCGCGCCCCGGGCCGCTCCCGCAGGTACGTCACCAGGGAGAGCATCCGCCGGGTCTGGTCGATCGCGTTCGCCGGCCTGACCGGTTTGCCTGCCACTGTGTTGCTCGCTCCCCCTCAGCCCTTGGCCACGGCACGCAGCCGGTCCACGACGTCGGCCCGCAGCTCGGCGGGCTCCAGGACCACCACGTCCGGCCCGAACTCCACCAGCCAGGCGTCCAGTCCGTGCCCGTACGGAATCTCCAACTCGTCCCAGCCGTCGCCGAGTTCCCGCACCGCCGTGGCCTTCGCCCGCAGGGGGTACCCGGCGTCCGCGCGCAGCCGGATCAGCGCGCTGCGGTCGGCGGTCTCCCCCGCCCAGCCGGCGACGGTCTCGCGGACGGTGACGACGTCGGGGACCGGGGCGGTGAAGCGGCCGCCGCGCGAACGCACCTTGCCGGTGATCCGGGACAGCCGGAAGACCCGCTCGGCGCCCCGGTCGCGGTCGAAGCCCGCCAGGTACCAGTGACCGCGCCAGCACTCCAGCGCCCACGGCTCGACGTGCCGCGGCTCGGGGTGGGCGGCGTTGGCCTTGCGGTAGTCGAAGGCGACCGGGCGGCGGTCGCGGCAGGCCAGCATCAGCGGCTCGAAGGCGGCCTCGTGCACCGGGATGCGCGGCTCGAGGGCGCCGTGGGCCTCGTACGGGTCCACGTCCTCCGGCAGTCCGGCCGCGCGCAGCTTCTGGAGCGCGCCGCTCGCCGCGCCGGCGAGCCGGGCCTGCTGCCACACCTTGGCGGCCAGCCCCAGCGCGGCGGCCTCCTCGGCATCGAGCGTGATGGGCGGCAGACGGTTGCTGTCCCGGCGGGCGAGGTAGCCGACCTCGCCGTCGAGGCTCTCCACGGTCTCGATGACCAGGCCGAGCTCCCGCAGGTCGTCCTTGTCCCGTTCGAACATCCGGTTGAAGGAGTCGTCGGAGCCGGCCGTCCCCCGGTCCGGTCCGAAGGTCTCGACGTACGCCTCGATGGACTCGCGCAGCTCACGCTTGCTGAGCGGCCGCCGCGTCCCGAGCAGACACAACGCCAGGTTCATCAGCCGCTCGGCCTTGGCAATGGCCATCGACGCCCTTCGCCTTCCTCATGGTCCTTCTGCCGGACGACCGTACCGCTCCGCGGCGCCCCGGCAAAAGCGGAGGGCCCACGCCCGGACAGGCATGGGCCCCAGGTGGTCGGGACCGGTCGCGCGACGATCAGCCAGGGTCTGGCGTACGACGAGCGCCCGGACCGTGCCTCCGGCGGTCAGACCCCGAGCAGGTCGACCACGAAGATCAGCGTCTCACCGGGCTTGATCGCCGGGGTCGGGCTCTGGTCGCCGTAGGCGAGGTGGGCCGGGATGGTCAGCTGGCGGCGGCCGCCGACCTTCATGCCCTGCACGCCCTGGTCCCAGCCCTTGATGACGCGGCCCGCGCCCAGCGGGAAGCGGAACGGGGCGCCGCGGTTCCAGCTGGCGTCGAACTCCTCACCGGTGCTGAAGGCAACACCGACGTAGTGCACGGTGACGGTCTGGCCCGCCTGCGCCACCTCGCCGTCGCCCTCCCAGATGTCCTTGATCTCGAGGTCCGCCGGGGGCTCGCCGCCCGGGAAGTCGATCTCGGGCTTGTCGATGCTCACGTCTGTAGCTCCTGCTTGTTCTCGATGAGGCAACGTGCACAGTCTTACACCCGGGAAGGCGTCATGCCGTCCCGAGGATGTCCACCGAGAAGACCATCGTGGAGTCCTTCTTGATCTCGCCGCCGGCCGGCGGCTGGTCGCCGTACCCCAGGTCCGGCGGGATGACGATGACGACCCGGCTGCCGACCTTCTTGCCGGCCAGGCCCTGGCCCCAGCCCTTGACGACCTGCGAGAGCGAGAACGACGTCGGCGCGTTGCGGCTGTAGCTGGAGTCGAACTCCTTGCCGGTGTCCCAGACGACGCCCTTGTACTGCACCACCACGCTGCCGCCCGCCGCGACCTCCTCGCCGTCGCCCTCGATGACGTAGTTCGCCACGAGCTTCTTCGGCGGGTCGGTCTTGGGGACCTTGATGTCGGGCGCCTTGCCGTCGGTGTTGGTGCCGACCGTCGGCAGGGCCGCGTCGGTCTGCGGGACGGCCTTGCCCTGGGCGGAGCTCGTGGCGGTGAACGTGCCGTACAGGTCCGCCACGAACACCATGGTGTCGGTGCCCCCGATGCCCGCCTGGGCGTTGCCCTCCTTGCCGTAGCCCCAGGTCGGCGGCACGGAGAACTCCACCCGGCTGCCGACCTTCTTCCCCGTCAGCGCGTACCGCCAGCCGTCGATGATGCCGCTCGGGGAGAGCTGGGCGAGGAAGGGCGTCTTGCGGTCGTAGGAGTTGTCGAAGACCTTCGCGGTGGCCCAGATCTGGCCGAGGTAGTGGGCCCAGACGAAGTCGTTCTCCGCGACGGTCCGGCCGCCGCCCGCGATGACCGTCCGCACCGCGAGCTGGTCGGACGGCTCGCCGCTGCCCTTGGCGACCGTCGGCTTCTCACCGAACTTCGTGCCCGCCGTGATGGCCGGCAGCGGCCCGTCGACGATCTTGGGCGGCGGGGCGGCGGAAGCCTCCGACGCGGAGGGCGACCCGCTGCCGTCCGCCGCGTTCGACGAGTCGGACGTGTCGTCGCCGCACGCGGCGAGCGTGACCAGTCCTGCGGGGACGGCGGCGAGAAACAGTGAGCGTCGGCGCACGGTGGGGGCCTCGTAATCGGTCGATCGTCCTGATGGCGTGCGCGCAACTCTACGGCGTGAGAAGGGCGCCGTACGGGAAACGTACGGCGCCCGTGTTGCGTTCCGTCGTTCACCGGAACGCGTGGCTCACATTCCGGCGATCAGCTTCTCCACCCGGTCGTCCACCGACCGGAACGGGTCCTTGCACAACACGGTGCGCTGTGCCTGGTCGTTGAGCTTCAGGTGCACCCAGTCGACGGTGAAGTCCCTGCGCTGCTCCTGGGCGCGGCGGATGAAGTCGCCGCGCAGGCGGGCGCGAGTGGTCTGCGGGGGGACCGACTTGCCCTCGAAGATCTTCAAGTCGTTGCAGATCCGGGTGGCTTGGCCCTTCTTCTCCAGCAGGTAGTACAGGCCACGACGACGGTGGATGTCGTGGTAGGCGAGGTCTATCTGCGCCACGCGCGGATGCGACATCGTCATGTTGTGCTTGGCCCGGTACCGCTCGATGAGCTTGTACTTCATCACCCAGTCGATCTCGGTGCCGATGCGGTCGAGGTCCTCGGTCTCGATCGCGTCCAGGGTGCGGCCCCACAGCTCCAGGACCTGCTCCACGGTACCGGTGCGGATGCCCCGGCGCTCGCAGAAGTCCACGGCCTTCTCGTAGTACTCGCGCTGCACCTCCAGCGCGGACGCCTCCCGGCCGCTGGCCAGGCGCACCTTGCGCCGTCCGGTGATGTCGTGGCTGACCTCGCGGATCGCCCGGATCGGGTTCTCCAGGGTGAGGTCGCGCATCACGGTGCCCGCCTCGATCATGCGCAGCACCAGGTCGGTGGCGCCGACCTTGAGCAGCATGGTCGTCTCGGACATGTTGGAGTCGCCCACGATGACGTGCAGCCGGCGGTAGCGCTCGGCGTCCGCGTGCGGCTCGTCGCGCGTGTTGATGATGGGCCGCGAGCGGGTGGTCGCCGAGGAGACCCCCTCCCAGATGTGCTCGGCCCGCTGGCTGACGCAGTAGACGGCCCCGCGGGGCGTCTGCAGCACCTTGCCCGCGCCGCACAGCAGCTGGCGGGTCACCAGGAAGGGAATGAGGATGTCCGCCAGCCGGGAGAACTCCCCGTGCCGGGCCACCAGGTAGTTCTCGTGGCACCCGTAGGAGTTGCCCGCCGAGTCGGTGTTGTTCTTGAAGAGGTAGACGTCGCCCGCGATTCCCTCCTCGTGCAGGCGTCGTTCCGCGTCCACCAGGAGTCCCTCGAGAATGCGCTCGCCGGCCTTGTCGTGGGTGACCAGTTCGATCACGTTGTCACATTCGGGTGTCGCGTATTCCGGATGCGATCCCACGTCGAGATAGAGGCGGGCGCCGTTGCGCAGAAAGACATTGCTGCTTCGGCCCCATGACACGACACGGCGGAAGAGGTACCGCGCCACCTCGTCAGGCGACAGGCGGCGCTGTCCCCTGAACGTGCACGTGACGCCGTACTCGTTCTCCAGCCCGAAAATGCGGCGGTCCATGACTGAACATTACGCCCGATCCCCGGAACTGAAACGGGGTTCGACGGCACGGTTCGGATCATTTTCCGATGAAGCCGCAACCACCCCGCTCCCGGCGGGAGCTGCGAGTACCCGCCCCGTGGCCAGCAGGACCACCAGCGCCACGGCGCCCGCCGCACCCGGCACGGCGAAGCCCCACACGGCCCCGCCCGCCTCGACCACCGGACCCGCCAGGCCCGTTCCCAGGGAGTGACCGACCGTGAACGTGGTCACCAGCCAGGAGAACGCCTCGGTGACCGTACCGCGCGGCGCGTGACGGTCGACGATGACGAAGGCGCAGGCGATGGCGGGCGCGAGGAACACCCCGGCGAGCGCCGTCAGCCCCACCATGGCCACCGCACCCGGCATCAGCGGCAGCGGCAGATAACACACCGCCAGAAAAGCCACCAGGACCCGCAGCCTCCGCTCGGGCACGCCGGGCCACGCCCGGGCCCCGTAGACCAGGCCCCCGACGAGCGCGCCCAGCCCCAGCGCCGCCATCAGCCAGCCGTAGACCGTGTCGCCGCCGTGATCGTCCGCGTAGGGCACCGCGGCGACGGTGATGGAGCCCAGCGCGATGCCGACGAACAGGAAGGCCGCCAGCAGGGCGAGCAGCCCGGCCGAGCGCAGCGCGCCGAGCCAGTGGGCCTCGCGCGGGGCGGAGCGCCACGCGCGCGAGGGCGGCGAGACGACCACCGTCAGCGCCCCGAGCACCCCGACGGCGTTCACCACCAGCAGGGCGGCCTGCGCCGACCACAGCGACACGCACAGGGTCACCAGCAGCGGCCCGACGGTGAACATCACCTCCTGCGCCACCGCGTCCATGGCGTACGCCGTGTGCACCTGGTCCTCGCGGCGCAGCACCGACGGCCACAGGGCCCGCAGACCGCCCTCCAGGGGCGGCGTGAAGAGCCCGGCGGCCGCCACGGCGGCGTGGGCGAGCGCGAGCGCGTCGACGCCGACGACGGCGAAGACCGCCATCGCGAGCGCCGAGGCGAGGGCGGCCGGCAGCTGCACGCGGGGCTGGCCGCGCAGGTCGA
The DNA here is from genome assembly GCF_044328485.1 of Streptomyces sp. NPDC017936. Taxonomy (NCBI): domain Bacteria; kingdom Bacillati; phylum Actinomycetota; class Actinomycetes; order Kitasatosporales; family Streptomycetaceae; genus Streptomyces; species Streptomyces sp. NPDC017936. Next base: position 270,723 of record NZ_JBIRHK010000008.1, read on the forward strand.
CGAGGCGCCCGAGCACGGGCTGGCCCACGGCGTTGGCGACGCCGTAGACGGCCGCGAGAGCGCCCGCGAGGCTGTAGGTGCCGCCCTCGGCCCGCACGAACAGCACGATCGCGATGGCGGCCGTGGCATTGGGCAGCCGGCCCACCAGCGTGCCGGCGAGCAGCCGGGCGGCGTGCCTCGCCCTGAGGATCTCCAGGTATCCCGCGGCCAATGTCCCGCCTCCGTCGGCTCGGTCAGGGCGGTGCGCCACCCTCGGGTTTTACGTATAACTTCCCGTGTCATACGTACCATGTCCGCTGTTCACGAGTCCAGAGCACACGTCAGACGAAAGAGCAGGCCCACGGTGGCACGAGGTAGCACCCGCCCGACCAGCCGTGACGTCGCCCGGGCCGCAGGAGTGTCACAGGCCGCGGTCTCCCTGGTCCTCGGCGACAAATGGCGCGGCCGGGTCTCCCCGACCACGGCCGAACGCGTACGCGAGGCCGCACGGGAACTGGGCTACCGGCCCAACCTCGCCGCACGCAACCTGCGCCTCGGACACACCCGCACCGTCCTGCTCGTCGTCCCGGCACTCACCACCGAGTTCTTCGCCGGCGTCTACACCGGCGCGGCCCGCGTCGCCGCCGACCACGGCTTCGGCGTGGTGCTCTACCCCTCCCCCGAAGGCATCGGCCCCGCCCCCGACCCCTTCGCCTCCGCCCAGGCCGCCCTGGACGGCGTCATCGCCTCCTCCATGGCCGCCGACGCCCTCACCGCCATCCGCGGCGACCAGCTCCCCCTGGTCATGCTCGACAGCGACCCGTCCGGCAGCCTGGGCGCCGCCACGGTCAACCTGGACATCGCCGACGGCGCCCGCCAGATCGCCCACCACCTGCTCGCCCTCGGACACCGGCACTTCCTGCACCTGGCCGCGGACGTCCCCTCCTGGACGTTCGACGTACGCGCACGCGAGCTCACCGCACGGGTCCGCGCGGTGCCCGGCACCTCCCTCAGGACGGCGCACACCCCGATGTCCATCGAAGGCGCGCTGGCCGCCGCGGAAACCGCCCTGGACGCACCTGGCCCCCGCCCCACCGCCGTCGTCTGCGACGACGACAAACTGGCGGCCGGCGTCTACAAGGCCGCGAGACGACGGGGCCTGCGTGTCCCGGACGACCTCTCCGTCACGGGCGTCGACGACATCGCCCTGGCCACCGCCCTCGACCCCGAGCTGACCACCGTACGACTGGACGCCGAACTCTTCGGGGAACGGGGCATGCGAGCCCTCCTCGCCGTCCTGGAGGGCCGCACACCCACGGACGGCGACATTCCCGTCGAGCTCGTCGTCCGGGGCTCCACAGCGGCACCTGGCGCCTCCTGAACGCCAGGTGCCCCCGACCGCCGATACCGGCCGGGGGCACCCGCGCGCGAGAAGCGGAAACTACTCCTCGTCGGAGCTCTCGGCCTCCGTGGCCGCACCGCCGGACTCCAGCAGACGGGACAACTGACGGCCCACGATCCGCTTGAACTTCCGCGACTGCGGCCGCGTACGGTCCAGCACCGCCACCTCCAGGCGCTCCGCCGGAATCTCCCGCTGCGTGCCGTTGGTGTCGCGGGACAGCGCCTGCACGGCCAGCCTCAGCGCCTCGGCCAGACTCATGCCGTCCTGGTGCCGCTGGTCCAGGTAACTGCTGATCTGCTCGGCGTTCCCCCCGACCGCCACCGAACCGTGCTCGTCCACGATCGAACCGTCGTGCGGCAGCCGGTAGATCTGGTCCCCGTCCGGGGTCTCCCCGACCTCCGCCACGACCAGCTCCACCTCGTACGGCTTCTCCCCGGCCGACGAGAAGATCGTGCCGAGCGTCTGGGCGTAGACGTTCGCCAGACCACGGGCCGTGACGTCGTCCCGGTCGTAGGTGTAACCGCGCAGGTCGGCGTAGCGCACACCACCGATGCGGAGGTTCTCGTACTCGTTGTACTTGCCGGCGGCCGCGAAACCGATCCGGTCGTAGATCTCGCTGAACTTGTGCAGCGCCCGGGACGGGTTCTCGCCGACGAAGACGATGCCGTCGGCGTACTGCAGCACGACCAGGCTGCGACCACGGGCGATGCCCTTGCGCGCGTACTCCGCGCGGTCGGCCATCGCCTGCTGGGGTGAGACATAGAACGGCGTCGACACCGGTTATCCGTCCCTTTCTGTGGAAGTCACTCGATCACCATGCCCCGACGGGAGGCCCGCTACAGCAACGCGGCCCGCGGGCCGTCCGGCTGCTCCAGACGGCGCGCCAGCACCGACCGGGCGATCTCGGACGACTCGTCCTCGGTCAGCCGGCGGAAGCCGTCCTCGGTGATCACGGTGACGATCGGGTAGATCCGGCGCGCGACATCGGGACCACCCGTCGCCGAGTCGTCGTCCGCCGCGTCGTACAGGGCCTGCACCACGAGGGTCGTGGCCTGGTCCTCGGTCAGGTCGTCACGGAAGAGCTTCTTCATCGCACCGCGCGCGAAGATCGAACCCGACCCCGTCGCCGCGTAGCTCTGCTCCTCGGAACGACCGCCCGTGACGTCGTAGGAGAAGATCCGCCCCTTGCCCCGGTCCACGTCGTACCCGGCGAACAGGGGCACCACGGCCAGGCCCTGCAGGGCCATGCCGAGGTTGGACCGGATCATGGTCGACAGCCGGTTCGCCTTGCCCTCCAGCGACAGCTGCGCACCCTCGACCTTCTCGAAGTGCTCCAGCTCCAGCTGGAACAGCTTGACCATCTCGACGGCCAGACCGGCCGTGCCGGCGATGCCGACGGCCGAGTACTCGTCCGCCGGGAACACCTTCTCGATGTCCCGCTGCGCGATGACGTTGCCCATGGTGGCCCGCCGGTCACCGGCGAGCACCACGCCCCCGGGGAAGGTGACGGCCACGATCGTGGTGCCGTGCGGCGCCTCGATCACCCCCTGGGTGGGAGGCAGCTGCCGGTTGCCGGGGAGCAGCTCCGGCTGGTGCTCGGAGAGGAAGTCCATGAAGGACGAGGATCCAGGCGTCAGGAAGGCAGCTGGTAGACGCCCGGTGCTACGAGTGTTGGCTTCCACGAAGTTCCTTCCAGATAGGCGGCAGCCCGACGAACAGCGTCGGGATCGTCTCCCAACTTGCCGATGGCCGAATTGCAGTTGAAGCACAGTACGCCACGGACCTTACCCGTCCTGTGGCAGTGATCCACATGCACGGCCGGGGCTTTCAAACAGATCACGCAGAGCCCCATCTGGGACGCGATCATCTCGTCACGTTCCGCTTCGGTCATGCCGTACTGACGTTTGAGATGCCCCTGCCTGCCTCGCGCGGCTTTGCATGCCTTGCAGCACGTGGCGAGGCCGTCCGATGCCGTCGCGTTGCGATGCCACTCGCTGTGCGGCTTGATCTCCCCACAGCCACGACAGAACTTGTGCCCGTCAGGCGTCCCCACCCTGGGCCGGACGTTCTTGCCTTTGGCCAGCTGCCGAGCCTGGTGATAGGCCGCCCAGCACTCCCTGCAGTAGGCCTGCAACCCGTCACGGGCGGACTTGTTGCCAGCGAAGGCTGCTCGCGGCTTGAATTCCTTGCACCGCGAGCAACGCTTCACACTCTCTTCATTTGCCAACCCCGAGACCCCCGATACCTTCAAATCGAAGGCTACTCGCCGCCCTTCTGGACGAAGCTTCGAACGAAGTCCTCGGCGTTCTCCTCGAGTACATCGTCAATCTCGTCAAGAACGGAGTCGACGTCGTCGCTCAGCTTCTCGTGGCGCTCCTTGAGGTCCTCCGAAGCCTGCGCCTCCGCCGCCTGCTCCTCGACCTCCTCCGTGGAACGCGTGGCCTTCTGCTGTCCGCCGCCGGTGTCCTTGGTCGCCATTACCCTCACCCCGCTCAGTTCGCCAGACATGGGTCGACAGGTCGGCTTTCCTGCCGATCGGTGATGATCAGACCCTACAAGCCGGGTCCGACATCGGCCCCGCAGTTCGCCGAACGAACGGGGGCCACCTCGATGATTCCCGGGCGGCGGGGTTTCCACCCCGCTCGCCCGGGTCCGGCCGAGTACCCGCTCAGCCGCCGGACAAGACCCTGACCAGGTCTTCCGCCGTGCGGCAGCGGTCCAGCAGCTCCTTGACGTGATTTCGCGTTCCGCGAAGCGGTTCCAGGGTTGGGACGCGCTGGAGGCTGTCGCGGCCGGGCAGGTCGAAGATGACCGAGTCCCAGGAGGCCGCGGCGACATCGTCGGCGTACTGCTCCAGGCAGCGGCCGCGGAAGTAGGCGCGCGTGTCCTCCGGGGGCTTGGCCTTGGCCCGCTCCACCTCCGTCTCGTCCAGGAGCCGCTTCATGCGGCCGCGGGCCACCAGACGGTTGTAGAGGCCCTTCTCGGGCCGTACGTCGGCGTACTGGAGGTCGACGAGGTGGAGCCGGGCGGCGTCCCAGTCGACGCCGTCACGCCGCCGGTAGCCCTCCATGAGCTCCCGCTTGGCGACCCAGTCCAGTTCGCCGGCGAGGCTCATGGGGTCGTTCTCCAGGCGGGTGAGGGTGTCCTCCCAGCGCGCCAGGACGTCCTTGGTCTGTTCGTCGGCGTCGGCCCCGAAGCGCTCCTCCACGTACTTGCGCGCCAGCTCGAAGTACTCCATCTGGAGCTGGACCGCGGTGAGCGTGCGGCCGCTGCGCAGGGTGATCAGGCGTTTGAGGGTCGGGTCGTGCGAGACCTGGTGGAGGGTGCGCACGGGTTGGTCGACGGCCAGGTCCACGGCGATGAAGCCGTCCTCGATCATGGACAGGACCAGGGCGGTCGTGCCCAGTTTGAGGTAGGTCGAGATCTCGGAGAGGTTCGCGTCGCCGATGATCACGTGGAGGCGGCGGTACTTCTCGGCGTCGGCGTGCGGCTCGTCGCGGGTGTTGATGATCGGCCGTTTGAGGGTGGTCTCCAGGCCGACCTCGACCTCGAAGTAGTCCGCGCGCTGGCTGAGCTGGAAGCCGTGTTCGTGGCCGTCCTGTCCGATGCCGACGCGGCCCGCTCCGGCGAAGACCTGGCGGGAGACGAAGAAGGGCGTCAGGTGGCGCACGATGTCCGAGAAGGCGGTCTCCCGCTTCATCAGGTAGTTCTCGTGCGTGCCGTAGGAGGCGCCCTTGTTGTCGGTGTTGTTCTTGTAGAGGTGGATGGGCTGGGCGCCGGGGAGCGCGGCGGCCCGTTCGGCGGCCTCGGCCATGATCCGTTCGCCGGCTTTGTCCCAGAGGACGGCGTCGCGCGGGTTGGTGACCTCGGGGGCGCTGTACTCGGGGTGTGCGTGGTCGACGTAGAGGCGGGCGCCGTTGGTGAGGATCACGTTGGCGAGGCCGATGTCCTCGTCGGTGAGCTGGCTGGCGTCGGCGGTCTCGCGGGCGAGGTCGAAGCCTCGCGCGTCCCGGAGCGGGTTCTCCTCCTCGAAGTCCCAGCGGGCTCGGCGGGCCCGGTGCATCGCCGCCGCGTAGGCGTTGACGATCTGGGACGAGGTGAGCATGGCATTGGCATTGGGGTGGCCGGGGACGGAGATCCCGTACTCCGTCTCGATGCCCATTACTCGCCGTACGGTCATGCGGCCCTCCTTGCCCGGCGGCACCCTCGGTCGTGGGCGCCGCGCAGATACCGGTGGTGCTCCGGTGCGTGTGCGGTGCCCGTCCCCGCACTGCGCGACCCGGCGGTACGGAAGAGCCTAGAACGCCTCCGCGCTGGTGGGGAGATCATTTGCGTCATTGCCTGCTCCAGCCGTGGCCCGGAAAACAGCCGGCTGCGGGTACCCGGAACGGGCACCCGCAGCCGCCCTGGCTTTTACAGGTACTGTCCGGTGTTCGCCACCGTGTCGATGGAGCGTCCGGTGTCGGAGCCCTGCTTTCCGGTGATGAGGGTGCGGATGTAGACGATCCGTTCGCCCTTCTTTCCGGAGATGCGGGCCCAGTCGTCCGGGTTGGTGGTGTTGGGCAGGTCCTCGTTCTCCTTGAACTCGTCCACGCAGGCCTGGAGGAGGTGGGAGACGCGGAGGCCCTTCTGGTTCTTCTCGAGGAAGTCCTTGATCGCCATTTTCTTGGCGCGGCCCACGATGTTCTCGATCATGGCGCCGGAGTTGAAGTCCTTGAAGTAGAGGACTTCCTTGTCGCCGTTGGCGTAGGTGACTTCCAGGAAGCGGTTCTCCTCGGATTCGGCGTACATGTGTTCCACGGCCGTCTGGATCATGCTCTGGACGGTGGTGGTCTTGTCGCCGCTGTGCTCGCCGAGGTCGTCCGCGTGCAGCGGGAGGCGCTCGGTGAGGTACTTGCCGAAGATGTCCTTGGCCGCTTCGGCGTCCGGGCGCTCGATCTTGATCTTCACGTCCAGCCGGCCGGGCCGCAGGATGGCGGGGTCGATCATGTCCTCGCGGTTGGAGGCGCCGATCACGACCACGTTCTGCAGGCCTTCCACGCCGTCGATCTCGGCGAGCAGCTGCGGGACGATGGTGTTCTCCACGTCCGAGCTGACGCCGGAGCCGCGGGTGCGGAAGAGCGACTCCATCTCGTCGAAGAAGACGATCACGGGGGTGCCCTCGCTGGCCTTCTCGCGGGCACGCTGGAAGACGAGGCGGATCTGCCGCTCGGTCTCGCCGACGTACTTGTTGAGCAGCTCGGGGCCCTTGATGTTGAGGAAGAAGCTCTTGCCGGCGGCCTGGCCGGTGACCTCGGCGACCTTCTTGGCGAGCGAGTTGGCGACGGCCTTGGCGATCAGCGTCTTGCCGCAGCCGGGGGGGCCGTACAGCAGGACGCCCTTGGGCGGCCGCAGCTCGTGCTCCTTGAACAGGTCGGGGTAGAGGTACGGGAGCTCGACCGCGTCGCGGATGGCTTCGATCTGGCCGCCGAGGCCGCCGATCTGTTCGTAGCCGATGTCCGGGACCTCTTCGAGGACGAGTTCTTCGACCTCGCTCTTCGGGACGATCTCGTAGACGTAGCCGGAGCGGGGTTCGAGCAGCAGGGCGTCGCCGGGGCGGATGGTGACGTCCAGCAGCGGCTCGGCGAGCCGTACCACCCGTTCCTCGTCGGTGTGCCCGAGCACCAGGGCCCGCTCGCCGTCCTCGAGGATCTCCTTGAGGGTGACGATGTCCCCGACCCGCTCGAACTCCATGGCCTCGACCACGTTGAGCGCTTCGTTGAGCATCAGTTCCTGGCCGCGCCGGAGCTCCTCGAGCTCGACGCTGGGGCTGACGTTCACCCGGAGCTTGCGGCCGCCGGTGAAGATGTCGGCGGTGCCGTCCTCGTTCGCCGCGAGGAAGACGCCGAAGCCGGCCGGCGGCTGGGCGAGCCGGTCGACCTCCTCCTTGAGGGCCACGATCTGGTCGCGGGCCTCGCGGAGCGTGTTGGCGAGCCGCTCGTTCTGCGCGGACACGCCGGCCAGGTTGGTCTGCAGTTCGACGATCCGCTCTTCGAGAATCCTCGTGTGTCGCGGAGAGTCGGCGAGCTTGCGTCGCAGGACGGCGATCTCCTGCTCAAGGTAGGCGATCTGCCCGGCCGGGTCGTCGGACCCTCGTCCCGGGCGGATGCCGCGGTTCATGTCGTCGTCGTGGGCTGCCACGGTCCTCACCTCCTCCAAGGGGAGCTGGACGCTTCCAGACCCTACCTGGGTGGGTGTCGATTGAAACCCCTAGATCACAAAGACTGTCGGGGTGTGTCCGATCTTCACCCTTGCGCTCTCCCTCACGCCAGGGGAATACCCACCGAACATGATTGGAAAGCTGCCACAGGTAGGGTCGAAGTGTTCAACACCCGTCAGAGCCTGCATCGTTCCCGGGCGGCTCGGCACTAAACGGCAGGAGACATGACCGTGCAGCAGGAGGCCGGTGTCGGCGGCGAGGCGCTGGAGGTCTGGATCGATCAGGATCTCTGTACCGGCGACGGCATCTGCGCGCAGTACGCGCCGGAGGTGTTCGAGCTGGACATCGACGGTCTGGCGTACGTCAAGGGCTCGGACGACGAGCTTCTGCAGGACAGGGGGGCCACGACGCCGGTTCCGCTCCCGTTGTTGACGGACGTGGTGGACTCGGCGCGGGAGTGTCCCGGTGAGTGCATCCATGTGCGGAGGGTTTCGGACAGGGTGGAGGTCTACGGTCCGGACGCGGAGTGAGCGGACGCGTACGGCCTGTCAGGATTGTCTGATTTCTCACAGGTCTTGGGCGGCTCGCCTCAGACGCTGTGGGTGCCCGCGGGCGTCGAGCGGACGAACGCGTGGTCCTTCCACCGCCACTTGGCGCTGTCCTTGACGTCGGGGCAGCAACTGGGCACGTCGGCCGAGGAGTAGCCGAGGAACGTGGCGAGGACGGCTCCGTCGTCGACGGAGAGGGCCGTGACGGTGAGGCGGTCCTGGGGGTCGACGAGGGTGGCCACCACGCGCGCGTGGGCGGCGTCGGCGCCCCGGGTGAGGACGTAGACGCCGTCGGGCGGGGTGCCCATGGGGGCGTCGCAGTGGACCACGGCGACCGTCTCGGGGATGCCGTCGCCGTCCAGGTCCCCGGAAGCCTGTTTCTGCACGAGGGCCTTGACGCGGCCGCACTGGAGCGGGAAGTCGACGCCGGTGGTGGCGGGGGCGGCGGCCGCGGGGACGGACCCGGTCCGGGGGGCGGCGGGCTGGGCCGCCGTCGCCGGGTCGGGCTGGAGGACGGAGGAGAGGGCGACGACGCCGGCCACGGCGGTGGCGGTCGCCACCCACTGGATCGGCCGGGTGTGGGTGTGTGCCAGTTCCGGGACGGCGGATTGCACTAGGAGCGTCTCCTGTGAGGGCTGTGCCGGCGGGGGGTGGCCAGCATCGTGCCACACGTCACAGTGCGGGGGAACGGCGGGGTGCGGCAGATCGGACGGCGGGCGGGGCGGGCCGCGGGTGCGCGGGTGCCGGGTTGCCGGGAGCTCGTCCCAAGAGGGCGGCGCCGTGGTGGAGTTCCCGGGGGTTCCGGGAACTCCACCACGGTGCCGGTGCGTTGACCTCGGTGGGGGTCCGCCTCAGCGGCCCGCGCCCGCGTCGGCGTTGGGGCCCGCGTAGTCCTCGCCGTAGGCGCCCTTCGCCGGGCGGCGCCGGCGCATGGGCGGCTCGACGCCGTCCGCGAGACGGCGGGCGGTGAGGAGGAAGCCCGTGTGGCCGATCATGCGGTGGTCCGGGCGGACGGCCAGGCCCTCGATGTGCCAGTTGCGGATCATCGTCTCCCAGGCGGTCGGCTCGTTGAAGCAGCCGATCTCGCGGATGGACTCGACGGTCCGGGCGAGCTGGGTGGTGGTCGCGACGTAGCAGCACAGGATGCCGCCGGGGACGAGCGCCTTGGAGACGGCCTCCAGGCACTCCCAGGGGGCGAGCATGTCGAGGATGACGCGGTCGACGTCCGTGTCGGACAGGTTGTCCTGGAGGTCGCCGACGGTGAGCTGCCAGGCGGGGTGGGGGCCGCCGAAGTAGCGCTCCACGTTCTGCCGGGCGATCTCGGCGAAGTCCTCGCGACGCTCGTAGCTGTGCAGCATGCCCTGGTCGCCGATGGCGCGCAGCAGGAAGCTGCTGAGCGAGCCGGAGCCGACGCCGGCCTCGACGACGCGGGCGCCGGGGAAGATGTCGGCGAAGGCGAGGATCTGCCCCGCGTCCTTCGGGTAGACCACGGCGGCGCCGCGGGGCATGGACAGGACGTAGTCGGGGAGCAGGGGGCGCAGCGCGAGGTAGGCGACGTTCCCGGTGGTGCGGACAACGCTGCCCTCGGGTGCGCCGATCAGTTCGTCGTGCGGGAAGGAACCCTTGTGGGTGTGGAAGTTCTTCCCGGCCTCGAGCGTGAACGTGTAGTGGCGGCCCTTGGGGTCGGTCAGCTGAACCTGGTCCCCGACCTTGAAGGGCCCGCGCCTGCGGGCGGCACCGGTCGGTTCGGACATGTGAACAGCCTACCGGCGATTCCGGCGGCCGCCGACCACCGGGACCCGTCCTAGGAGGGCCGGGCCATCGCCTTCACGAAGGCGCGCTCGACGTCGGCCGCGGACAGCACTCCGTAGATCTCCCCGGTCTCCTCGACCACCAGGTACTCGGTGGCGGGGGTGGCGCGCAGGACGTCCAGGAGGTCCTCTCCGGCCAGCTCGGCGGAGACGCGCATGCCGTCGGTGAGATCCTGGGCGAGGCCGCTGACGGCGACCCAGGGGCGGCGGTGTTCGGGGACGCCGACGATGGCGGCCTCGCGGACCAGGGAGAGGGGTTCGCCGTGGGCGTCGACGACGACGAGGGCGCGGGCGCCGGCGTCGTTGGCGCGGCGCAGCGCCTCGGAGAGCGGGGTGTCGGACTCGACGGGGACGGCGCGGCGGGTGAGGTTGCGGGCGCGCAGTTCGGGGAGGTGTTCGCGCAGCCGGGCCATGCGCAGGCTGTTGCCGGCGCCGGTCCAGATGATGGCGGCGAGGATCGCGGCGAGCAGGGCGTCCATGACGGTGTCCATGCCGACGCTGTCCTCCGCGGACTCGCCGAGCATCCCGGACTGGGTCAGCAGGGGCAGTCCGATGAGGACGGAGACGGCGAGGGCGCGGCCCACCCAGGCGGCGGCGACGGTGCCGTTCATGGGCTTGCCGGTGATTTTCCAGACGACGGCGCGGAGCATGCGGCCGCCGTCGAGGGGGAGGCCGGGGAGCAGGTTGAAGACCGCCACGATGAGGTTGGAGATCATCAGGCCGGCCAGCAGGACGCCGGGGACCGTGCCGGGCTCGACGGGCTGCAGGGCGAGGTAGAAGAGGCCGGCGAGGACGAGGGAGAGCAGGGGGCCGACGAAGGCCAGCCAGAACTCCCGGCCCGGGGTCTCGGCCTCCTTCTCGATCTCGGAGACGCCGCCGAAGAACTGGAGCTGGATGCGGCGGACGGGGAGCTTGAAGCGGAGGGCGGCGACGGTGTGGGCGAGCTCGTGGACGAGGACGGACGCGTAGAAGGCGATCGCGAAGAAGAGCGAGACGAGGTACCGGGCGGCGCCGAGTTCGGGCAGCACGCGCTCGAGCTGGCCGCCGAACACCCAGGTGATCAGGGCGGCGACGAGGAACCAGCTGGGCGCCACGTAGACGGGGACGCCGAAGGGGCGTCCCATCAGCAGGCCGCCGCGGGACTCCGGGGGGCGCCGGGGCGGGCGGCCCTTGGCCGGGGGTCCGCCGAGGGCGGGAGGGGTGGTGTGGGCCCGGGGGCGGTCGGGGTGGGGGTCGGCGGGGGTGCCGGCCGCCGTGGCGGCGTCCGGGCCGGCGGGAGCGGTCGCGGGGGGTTCGGGCCGGGCCGCTTCCGTCCCGGCGGCCGTGGTGTCCGGGCCGGCCGCCGGGGAGCCGGGGCCGTTCGCGGTGGGGGCGTCGGGCCTGTTCGCGGGGGCGGAGCCGGACGCGGGGGCGTCGGGTCCGCCGGCGCCGTCCTCCCCCGCCCGGTTCCCGTTCGTCGTCCGCGCGGGGGTGTCGGCCGCGGGGGTCTCCTGCGCGGGGGCCCTCTCCGCGGGCGCCTCGGGCGGGGCCGGCTCGGCGGTCGGGGACGCAGGTGTCGGGGGTCGCTCGGCCGACTCGTCGCTGTCCGGCCGCGGCCGCCCGCTCCCGCCGCTTTCCACCACGGTGTCCCCTCGATTCGCAGCGTCTCCCGCTCCTGCCGGGCGGAAGGGTCTCGGCACCGATGGTATGCGTCCGTCGTGACGCGTTCCGCCCCGGCACCCCCTGCGTTTTCCCGGCCGTCGCGGTCCGGGCCAGGACTGGGTGACTGTCGGTGGCGGGCCGTAAGGTCGTGGGCATGGAGAGCAGCAGCGAGGCCGTCGCCGGGTCGGGCGACGGCGGTGTCGTGGAGGTCCCGCCGCGGGCGGGGGTGGCGGAGCGGGTCGCGGACGCCGGCGGGGGGACGTCCGCCGCCGTGGCGCCCTCGTCGCTCTCGCCCTCGCGCGCCGGTGACTTCATGCAGTGCCCGCTGCTGTACCGGTTCCGGGTGATCGACCGGCTGCCGGAGAAGCCGAGCGCCGCGGCCACCAAGGGGACGCTGGTGCACGCAGTCCTCGAGCGGCTGTTCGACGCCCCGGCGGCCGAGCGGACCGCGCCGCGGGCCAAGGCGCTCCTTCCCGGCCAGTGGGAACGGCTGCGCGAGTCCCGGCCGGAGGTCGTCGAGTTGTTCGCGGACGATCCGCGGGGGGAGCGGATGGCGGGCTGGCTGGCGGAGGCCGAGCAGCTGGTCGAGCGGTGGTTCACGCTGGAGGATCCGACCCGGCTGGAGCCGGCCGAGCGGGAGCTGTTCGTCGAGGCCGAGCTGGAGTCGGGACTGCGGCTGCGCGGGATCATCGACCGGGTCGACGTGGCCCCCACGGGCGAGGTGCGGATCGTCGACTACAAGACGGGCAAGGCGCCGAGGCCGGAGTACGCCGAAGGCGCGCTGTTCCAGATGAAGTTCTACGCTCTCGTCGTGTGGCGCCTGAAGAAGGTGGTCCCGCGCCGGCTGCAACTGGTGTACCTGGGCAGCGGGGACGTCCTGACGTACGACCCGGTCCTCGCCGACCTGGAGCGGGTCGAGCGCAAGCTGCTCGCGTTGTGGCAGGCGATCCGGCTGGCGACGGAGACGGGTGACTGGCGGCCGCGGCCGACGAAGCTGTGCGGCTGGTGCGATCACCAGGCCCACTGCCCGGAGTTCGGCGGCACTCCCCCGCCGTACCCGCTGCCGGTGCGGGCGGTGGACCCCGGGGGCGCGTGAGCCGTCGCGAGCGCCCCGCCGACGGACCGGGCCACGGGTCCGGGGCAGAATGGGGCCGGACTAGCGAAGGAGACTCACGTGGCCATCCGCGTCCTACTGGTCGACGACCAGCCGCTGCTGCGTACCGGCTTCCGGATGATCCTGGAGGCGGAGCAGGACATCGCGGTGGTCGGCGAGGCCGGTGACGGCCTCCAGGCCCTCGACCAGGTGCGGGCCCTCCAGCCCGACGTGGTTCTGATGGACATCCGCATGCCCCGTATGGACGGGGTCGAGGCGACCCGGCAGATCACCGGCCCCGGCCGCGACGGTCCGGCGAAGGTGCTGGTGCTGACGACCTTCGACCTCGACGAGTACGTGGTGGAGGCGCTGCGCGCCGGTGCCAGCGGCTTTCTGCTGAAGGACGCCCCGGCCGACGAGCTGGTGCAGGCGATCCGGGTGGTGGCCGCGGGCGAGGCGATGCTCGCGCCGAGCATCACGCGCCGGCTGCTCGACAAGTACGCCACGCATCTGCCGTCCGGCGACGAGCCGGTGCCGGACGCGCTGCACACGCTCACCGACCGCGAGGTCGAGGTGCTGAAGCTGGTGGCGCGGGGGCTGTCGAACGCCGAGATCGCCGCCGACCTCTTCGTCAGCGAGACCACCGTCAAGACGCACGTCGGGCATGTGCTGACCAAGCTGGGGCTGCGCGACCGGGTGCAGGCGGCGGTGTACGCCTACGAGAGCGGGCTGGTGCGTCCCGGCGCGCAGTAGACGCCCGCGCACGGCGCGGCGCGGAGGGCGTCCCGTCGCGCCGCCTCACGGGGCCGTGCGGCGGGACGTCCGGTTCCGCAGCGGCGGACGACGGTCACCAGGTCCACCGCCGCGATCACGGCGAGCACGGCGCGCCCTCCCGCGAGCCCCGCGAGCTGCGAGGAGGCGGGGCTGCCGCCCGGCCCGGAACGCGCCGACCGCACCGCGAACGCCACGGTCGCGGCGAGGAACAGGGGTGGGCAGCAGGGGGCCAGGACCGAGCGCGCCGCGCGCCGTGACCGGCTCGGTACCGGTTCGCTGCCGGTTCGCTGCCGGTGGCGGTGTCCCGGCGGCCCCCCGCTCTCCGTACCGCAGCCGGTCGACAAGCCGGTGGCCGGCCCCGTCACGAGAGACAGGGCCGGCCACTGGTCGCGCGGGTTCACACAGGTGTGCCCCGTCGTCGGTCTCGCACCCCGGGGCCCTGGTCGACCGGCCCCGGGAGAGGGGGGTCAGCCGCTCACGCCGCGGACGAGCTCCCACAGCTGGAGGGTGGCCGAGGAGTTGAGCACGTACGCGGTGCCCGTGATGTCGTCGCGGGCGGCGACGTACTGCTTGCCCTGCCACAGCGGCAGGACCGGGACGTCCTCGGCGACGATGTCCTGGATGTCCGACAGGCTGTCGGCCGCGGAGAGGCGGTCGGCCTCACGGCGGGACGCGGGGATCAGCTTGTTGATGATCTCGGCGTTGGCGTACGGGGAGTTGAGGAAGTTGTCCTTGTCGAGGAACGGCGAGACGTAGCTGTCGGCGTCGGGGAAGTCGGGGAACCAGCCCATGCCGTAGACCGCGTACTCACCCTTGCGCTCGGCGGGGATGAAGGTGTCCCAGGGGGCGCCCTGGAGGGAGACGTCGAACAGGCCGCTCTCGTTGAGCTGCTTCTGGAGCTGCTCGAACTCCTTCTTGGTGGCCGCGCCGTAGTGGTCGGTCGTGTAGTTCAGCGTCAGCTTGACCGGGGTGCTGACGTCGGCCTTCTCCAGCAGCGCCTTGGCCTTGGCGACGCTGGGCTCGCCGTAGGTGTTGAAGAACGAGTTGGAGTGGCCCGTGATGGAGGCCGGGACCAGGGAGTACAGCGGTTCGGCCTGGCTGCCGTAGACCTCGGAGACGAGTTCGCCGCGGTCGATGAGCTGGGCCATCGCCTGGCGGACGGCCTTGGTCTTCACCACCGGCGCGTCGGTGTTGAAGGCCAGGTAGCGGATCTCCAGGCCGGACAGTTCGACGAGGTCCTCGTTCTGCTCCTTGGAGACGTCGGAGAGCTTGTTGATCTGCTCCGGCGACATGGTGCGGGTCATCAGGTCGATGTCGCCCTTGTCGAGGGCGGCGCCCATCGCGTCGGCGTCCGCGAAGGAGGCCAGCTCGACCTTGTCGTTCTTCACGTCCAAGGTGCCCTTGTATTCGGGGTTCTTGGTGAAGACGGCCCTGGTCATCTCGTCGCCGTCGGTCTCGGCCTTCAGCGTGTACGGGCCGGAGCCGTCGACCTCGAAGCCGTCGCGCAGCTTGTTCTTCTCGTAGTCGGCGGGGTTGACGATGCCGGCGACCGGGGTCGAGAGCTTGAACGGGAAGGTGGCGTCCGCGGTGTTGAGGTGGAAGATCACCTCGTTGTCGCCCTGGGTCTCGACGGTGTCGATGGTGGACAGCAGCGCGAACACGCCGGAGTCGGACTTGATGGCGCGGGCCCGGTCGATCGAGAACTTCACGGCCTCGGCGGTGACGGCGTCGCCGTTGGAGAACTTCAGGCCGTCGCGCAGCTTGCAGGCGTAGCGCTCGTTGCCGCTGTCGGTGAACCCGCAGCTCTCGGCGGCCTCCGGGACGGGGTCGCCGTCGCCCTTGGGCTGGATCATCAGGGTCTGCACGGTCTGGCGCAGGATGTTCCAGGTGCCGACGTCGTAGGCGTACGCCGGGTCGAGTGGAGCCGGGACGTCCTTGGTGGCGGTGAACCGGTCGGTGGTGCCCACGACGATGGCGTCGCCGCTGCCGCTCCCCCCGTCGGCGCCGCCGCAGGCGGCGAGCACGGGTGCGAGCAGGCCCACCACGGTCGGCAGCACCAAAGTCTTGCGGTTCATGCTCGAGTTTCTCCAGAGCTGTCAAGTCCGTGTACCCGGCATGCAGGGGTGTCGCGGCGGATCACGGGGGTAGGGGCGATGTTCTCGCGCTGACATTAGTCCGCGCCGGCACGGGGGTTCGCAGCCACCGGAGTTGAAAGCTCATCACGCAGCGAAACCGGGCGCGGACACACCGAAAACCCGACAGCCGAATGATTCACGCAAGGATCCACCAATCGGGACACAAGGACACGCCCGGACCCCCCGGACGGGGGCCGGAAGCACAACAAGTCGGCCGTGTCGACCCCGCACGACGTGGGGAACGTCACATGCGCGACACGCGGTGGGCGGAGCGGGAATGGGCCCTCGGTGATGATCCGAATTCGCCGCGCACACACGCGCCGAATTCCCTCGCTATCGACGGTGCACGCTGGGTCAGCACCTATCGCATTTCCGTCATGACAGATCACCAATGGTCGTCCCGGCGATCACCTGAGCGGCATCAGGGCCCGCAGGAATGTGAGGTCGACCTCCTCCAGCGAGGCCACGACGGTGCGCCGGGCGGCCGGGGCGATGGGCGCGACGGAGGGGACCGCGACGACGTGGCAGCCCGCCGCCTCGGCCGCGGCGACCCCGGTCGCGGTGTCCTCGACGACGGCGCATCTGGCCGGATCGGCGCCGAGGCCGGCGGCCGCGAGCAGGTAGGGGTCGGGGTGCGGCTTGGTGCGCGCGACCTCGTCGCCGGCCACGGTCAGCGCGAAGTGGTCGGGGCCCAGCGAGGTGAGGACACGGTCGATGATGCGCCGGTGCGAGGCGGAGACGAGGGCCGTGGGGACCTCGTGCTCGGCCAGTTCGGCCAGCAGCCGGGCGGCGCCCGGCATCAGGGGCAGGGCGCTCGCGATGCGCTCCTCGAACCCCTCGTTGAGCAGGACGGTGAGTTCGGCGAGGGTGATGTCGGCGCCGGTCGCCTCGATCAGGAACCCGGCGCTGCGGGCCATGGGACCGCCGACCACGACATGGCGCCAGGAGTCGTCGAGGGCGTGCCCGAGACGGGCGAAGACCTCGACCTCGACGTCCCACCAGAAGCCCTCGGTGTCCACCAGGGTGCCGTCCATGTCGAGGAGCACGGCCTGGAGGGCGGAACCCCCGGCCGTGCGGATTCCTGGTGCGGGAACCGTGCTGGTCATCCACGTACCTCCTTGAGGGACGAGCAGG
The DNA here is from genome assembly GCF_044328485.1 of Streptomyces sp. NPDC017936. Lineage (NCBI taxonomy): Bacteria > Bacillati > Actinomycetota > Actinomycetes > Kitasatosporales > Streptomycetaceae > Streptomyces > Streptomyces sp. NPDC017936. Next base: position 287,439 of record NZ_JBIRHK010000008.1, read on the forward strand.
CCGGTTCCCGCTGGGGAACCGGCCTGCAGTGGACCGACCAGTGTACGACCTGCCGGATCGACGCGCCGCACGGGGCGCAGGACGCCGTGTCCGGGCCGTCACGGTGCGTGAGACGGCCCGGCGGGCGGGGGATCGGCGTGCGGGAGACGGCCAGCCGGGCGGGGCGCCGCCGCGCGGGGCGGCGTCAACGGGCGTTGAAGTACTTCGCCTCCGGGTGGTGGATCACGATGGCGTCGGTGGACTGCTCGGGGTGGAGCTGGAACTCCTCCGACAGGTGGACGCCGATCCGCTCGGGCCGGAGCAGCTCGGCGATCTTGGCGCGGTCCTCCAGGTCGGGGCAGGCGCCGTATCCCAGGGAGAAGCGCGCGCCGCGGTACTTCAGCGCGAACATGTCCTCGATGCCGGCCGGGTCCTCGCCGGCGAAGCCCAGCTCCGAGCGCACGCGCGCGTGCCAGTACTCGGCGAGCGCCTCCGCCAACTGCACGGACAGCCCGTGCAGTTCGAGGTAGTCGCGGTAGGAGTTCGACGCGAAGAGCTTGGCGGTCTCCTCGCCGATGCGGGAGCCGATGGTGACGACCTGGAGGCCGACGACATCGGTCTCGCCGGACTCCTGGGGGCGGAAGAAGTCCGCGAGGCACAGCCGTCGGCCGCGGCGCTGGCGCGGGAAGGTGAAGCGGGTCCGTTCGTTGCCGTGCTCGTCCAGGAGGATCAGGTCGTCGTCCTTGGACACGCAGGGGAAGTAGCCGTGGACGACGGCGGCCTCGAGGAGGTTCTCGGTCTGCAGCCGGTCCAGCAGGCCGCGCAGCCGCGGCCGGCCCTCGGTCTCGACGAGTTCCTCGTACGTCGGCCCGTCGCCCGTGCGGGCCTGCTTCAGGCCCCACTGGCCCTTGAAGAGGGCACCCTCGTCGAGCCAGGAGGCGTACTCCTTGAGCTGGATGCCCTTGATGACGCGGGTGCCCCAGAACGGCGGCTCGGGGATGGGGTTGTCGGTGGCGACGTCGGAGCGGACGTGGCCCTCCTCCGGGCGCTCCTCGACCTCCACGACGGCGCCGGCGCGGACCCGGCGCTGCTTCAGCTCCGGCAGCTTCGCGCCGGGCACGCCCCGCTTGACGCCGATCAGCGCGTCCATCAGGCGCAGGCCCTCGAAGGCGTCGCGGGCGTAGCGGACCTCGCCCTCGTAGACGTCGTGCAGGTCCTGCTCGACGTAGGCGCGGGTCAGGGCGGCGCCGCCGAGGATGACCGGGAAGTCCGCGGCCAGGCCGCGCTGGTTGAGCTCCTCCAGGTTCTCCTTCATGATCACCGTGGACTTGACCAGGAGCCCGGACATGCCGATGACGTCGGCCCGGTGCTCCTCGGCGGCCTCGAGGATCGCGGAGACCGGCTGCTTGATGCCGAGGTTCACGACGTTGTAGCCGTTGTTGGACAGGATGATGTCGACGAGGTTCTTGCCGATGTCGTGGACGTCGCCGCGCACGGTCGCCAGGACGATCGTCCCCTTGCCCTCGGCGTCGGACTTCTCCATGTGCGGTTCGAGGTGGGCGACGGCGGCCTTCATGACCTCGGCGGACTGCAGGACGAACGGCAGCTGCATCTGGCCGGAGCCGAACAGGTCGCCGACGACCTTCATGCCGTCCAGGAGGGTCTCGTTGACGATGTCGAGGGCGGGGCGGTCCCGCAGGGCCTCGTCGAGGTCGGCCTCCAGGCCGTTGCGCTCGCCGTCGATGATGCGGCGCTTGAGGCGCTCCTCCAGCGGCAGGGCGGCCAGTTCCTCGGCCTTGCCGGCCTTCAGGGACTTGGCGGTGGCGCCCTCGAAGAGCTGCATCAGCTTCTGGAGGGGGTCGTAGCCCTCGCTGCGGCGGTCGTGGATCAGGTCGAGGGCGGTGGTGACCTCTTCCTCGCTGAAGCGGGCGATCGGCAGGATCTTCGACGCGTGGACGATCGCCGAGTCCAGGCCCGCCTTGACGCACTCGTCGAGGAAGACGGAGTTGAGCAGGATGCGGGCGGCCGGGTTGAGGCCGAAGGAGATGTTCGACAGGCCGAGGGTGGTCTGGACGTCGGGGTGGCGGCGCTTGAGCTCGCGGATCGCCTCGATCGTGGCGATGCCGTCCTTGCGGGACTCCTCCTGACCGGTGCAGATGGTGAAGGTCAGGGTGTCGATGAGGATGTCCTCCTCACGGATGCCCCAGTTCCCGGTGAGGTCGTCGATGAGCCGTTCGGCGATCTCGACCTTCTTCTCGGGGGTGCGCGCCTGGCCCTCCTCGTCGATGGTGAGGGCGATCAGCGCGGCGCCGTGCTCCCGCGCGAGCTCGGTGACCTTGACGAAGCGGGACTCGGGTCCGTCGCCGTCCTCGTAGTTGACGGAGTTGATGACCGCGCGGCCGCCGAGCTTCTCCAGTCCGGCGCGGATGACCTCGACCTCGGTGGAGTCCAGGACGATCGGCAGGGTGGAGGCGGTGGCGAAGCGGCCGGCCAGTTCCTCCATGTCGGCGACGCCGTCGCGGCCGACGTAGTCCACGCAGAGGTCGAGCATGTGCGCGCCCTCGCGGATCTGCTCGCGGGCCATCTCGACGCAGTCGTCCCAGCGGCCCTCGAGCATGGCCTCGCGGAACTTCTTGGAACCGTTGGCGTTGGTGCGCTCGCCGATGGCCAGGTAGGAGGTGTCCTGCCGGAAGGGGACCGCCTGGTAGAGGGAGGCGGCGCCCGGCTCGGGGCGCGGGTCGCGCTCGACGGGGGCGAGGCCGCGGACGCGCTCGACGACCTGGCGCAGGTGTTCGGGGGTGGTGCCGCAGCAGCCGCCGACCAGGGACAGGCCGTAGTCGCGGACGAAGGTCTCCTGGGCGTCCGCGAGCTCCGCGGCCGTCAGGGGGTAGGTGGCGCCGTCCTTGCCGAGCACCGGCAGGCCCGCGTTCGGCATGCAGGCGAGCGGGATGCGGGCGTTGCGGGCGAGGTGGCGCAGGTGCTCGCTCATCTCGGCGGGGCCGGTGGCGCAGTTCATGCCGATCATGTCGATGCCGAGCGGCTCCAGGGCCGTCAGGGCGGCGCCGATCTCGGAGCCGAGCAGCATGGTGCCGGTGGTCTCGACGGTCACGGAGACGATGAGGGGCACGTCCAGGCCGGCGATCCGGCGGGCCCGGTGGGCGCCGAGGACGGCGGCCTTGGTCTGGAGCAGGTCCTGGGTGGTCTCGACGATGAGCGCGTCGGCGCCGCCGGCGATGAGTCCCTCGGCGTTCTGCTGGTAGGCGTCGCGCAGGGTGGTGTACCCGACGTGACCGAGGGTCGGCAGCTTCGTGCCCGGGCCCATCGAGCCCAGCACCCAGCGGATGCGGCCGTCGCGCGCCGCGTAGGCGTCCGCCGTCTCGCGGGCGATGCGGGCGCCGGCCTCGGACAGCTCGTGCACCCGCTCCGGGATGTCGTACTCGGCCATCGCCGCGTGGTTGGCGCCGAAGGTGTTGGTCTCGACGCAGTCCACGCCGGCGTCGTAGTACGCCTCGTGGACGGAGCGGACGATGTCCGGTCGGGTGACGTTGAGGATCTCGTTGCAGCCTTCGAGGTCCTGGAAGTCCTCGAGGGTGGGCTCCTGGGCCTGGAGCATGGTGCCCATGGCTCCGTCGGCCACCACCACACGGGTGGCGAGTGCCTCGCGGAGCGCGGACACACGGGTCCGGCTGTCGGCGGAAGGGGTCGGCGGCGCTGAGGCCATGAAAGGGCTCCCTCTGGTGCGACGGCTGTCGGCTTTGCGTCACCCCGGGAACGCGTGCGGGACGGCTTCCCGGGAGAGCGCACGCCGCCAGAGTAGCCGGGACCGGGGGCTTATGGTCAGGGCGTCCACGGGACGGACGCGGACGGCGTCCGGGGCGCCCGCGGGAGACGAGTGACGGAACAGGTTGCGACCGACCATTAGCGGGAGGTCGTCATGGACCGGTAGTGTTCGACATTGCCGAACGACGGTGGCATCTGCCGCCGTGGACGGTCGAAGGGGACGGAGGCAGGACGGCGATGGCACGGAACATCCAGTCGCTCGAACGGGCGGCCGCGATGCTGCGGCTGCTCGCGGGCGGCGAGCGACGGCTCGGCCTCTCGGACATCGCCTCGGCCCTGGGCCTGGCCAAGGGAACCGCCCACGGCATCCTGCGCACCCTCCAGCAGGAGGGTTTCGTCGAACAGGACGACGCCTCCGGGCGGTACCAGCTGGGTGCGGAGCTGCTGCGCCTGGGCACCACCTATCTCGACGTCCACGAACTGCGGGCGCGGGCCCTGGTCTGGACGGACGACCTGGCCCGCTCCAGCGGCGAGAGCGTCCACCTGGGCGTGCTGCACCAGCAGGGCGTCCTGATCGTGCACCACGTCTTCCGGCCCGACGACAGCCGGCAGGTGCTGGAGATCGGGGCCATGCAGCCGCTGCACTCCACGGCCCTGGGCAAGGTGCTGTCGGCCTACGACCCGGTCGCGCACAGCGAGGCGCTGGAGGCCGACCGCAAACCCTTCACGGACCGCACGGTGTGCGACCTGGAGGACTTCGAGCGGCTCCTGGACGTCACGCGCGCGCGGGGGTACGCGGCCGACGTCGAGGAGACCTGGGAGGGCGTCGCCTCGGTCGCCGCCCCCATCCACGACCGGCGGCGGATGCCGGTGGGGGCGGTGGGCATCACCGGCGCGGTCGAGCGGCTCTGCCGGGACGGCGAGCTGCGGCCCGAGCTGATCGCGGCGGTGCGCGACTGCGCCCGCGCGGTGTCGCGGGATCTGGGCGCGGCGCGGTTCTGAGGCGCGCGGGGGCTCCGGCACGCAGGGGCGCCGACGGCGCGGGTGCCGACTGCGCGGGTGCCGACTGTGCGGGTGCCGACTGTGCGGGCGCCGCCGCGCGACCGTCGGACGTGCGGCCCGCGGCGCGCCGCTCCCCCGGCCGCCGGGCAGCCCGACGCCGAGGCGCCCCCTGAGCCTCGCGCTCCGAGCGCAGCGGTCCCGTCGCGCGAGCCCGCGACCGCGGTCCCGTCGCGCGCGAGCCGTGACCCGCCTTCCGTGACGCCCGGCCCCCGCGGCCCTGTGACCCCCCCGTAGCCCTGCGACACCCGCCCCCGCGGCCCCGCGGCCCTGTGGCGCCCCGGCCCCCGCGGCCCTGTGGCGCCCCGGCCCCCGCGGCCCTGTGGCGCCCCGGCCTCCGCAGCCTCGTGGCGCCCGGCCCTCGCGTCCTCCCCGTGACGCCCGGCCCTGCGGCCCCGTGGCGTCCCACCCTTGCGCTCTCCCCGTGGCACCCGGCCCCCGCGCTCCCGTGGCACCCGGCCCCCGCGCTCCCATGACGCCCGCTCCCCGCGCTCCCGTGGCGCCGGTGCGCGGGAGACCGTTCCCGAGGAAGAGGGCGAGAGCGCACCGGGACGCCGGACGGCGTCCCGGTCGCCGCCCTGCCGCGAGGCGGGCGTACGGGGCGGGAGCGCCGGTCGGCGCGGGAGACCGGGCCGCCGTCCCGACCTGTCCCTTCCCGGGGCACGCCCGCCCGCGACCGATAGGCGGCAGCGATCAATAACGATCGGGCTTTCGATAACAGAACTCTTGACGCACACCGGACGCCGCAGCAAGACTCCCGTCCATCGGTCGGCATTGTCGAACACCTACCGGCAATAAGCGCTAGAGTGTGACAACGCCAAGGGCCGGCATCGCTCTCACCCCGAGGGCGCCAGACCCCCGGAGGGACCCGGGGTTCCGGCTTCCTGGACGAAGGACAAAGGAGTCGCGGGTGTCCAGCTCCGACATCTTCATCGGCGAGACCATCGGTACCGCCATACTCATCCTGCTCGGCGGTGGCGTCTGCGCCGCCGTCACGCTGAAGGCCTCCAAGGCCCGCAACGCCGGCTGGCTCGCCATCACCTTCGGGTGGGGTTTCGCCGTACTGACGGCCGTGTACACCTCGGCGCCGCTGTCCGGCGCCCACCTGAACCCGGCCGTGACGGTCGCGCTCGCCATCAAGGACAGCGACTGGAGCAACGTTCCGACGTACTTCGCCGGCCAGCTCCTCGGCGCCATGATCGGCGCGGCTCTCGTCTGGGTCGCCTACTACGGCCAGTTCCACGCGCACCTCACCGACAAGGAGATCGTCGGCGGTCCGGGTGCGCAGGCCACGGCGACCAAGGCCGTGGAGGCCCAGGAGAAGGGCGCGGGTCCGGTGCTCGGCGTCTTCTCCACCGGCCCGGAGATCCGCAACGCGGTGCAGAACCTCGCCACGGAGATCGTCGGCACCACGGTGCTGGTGCTCGCCGTCCTCACCCAGGGCCTGAACGACAAGGGCAACGGCCTCGGCACCCTCGGTGCCCTGGTCACCGCGCTCGTGGTGGTCTCGATCGGCCTGTCCCTGGGCGGCCCGACCGGCTACGCCGTCAACCCGGCCCGTGACCTCGGTCCGCGCATCGTGCACGCCCTCCTGCCCCTGCCCAACAAGGGCGGCTCCGACTGGGGCTACGCCTGGGTCCCGGTGGTCGGTCCGCTCATCGGCGGGGCGATCGCTGCGGGCATCTACAACGTCGCATTTGCTTAAAGAGATCCGGCTTCCGCCGCACGACAGGCACATGCCTCAGGTACTGCCCCTCAACCACGGAACCCCCAGGAGCACACAGTGACCGACGCCCACACCGCCGGCCCCTTCATCGCCGCGATCGACCAGGGCACCACGTCGTCCCGCTGCATCGTCTTCGACCGCGACGGCCGGATCGTCTCCGTCGACCAGAAGGAGCACGAGCAGATCTTCCCCAAGCCGGGCTGGGTCGAGCACGACGCCAACGAGATCTGGACCAACGTCCAGGAGGTCGTCGCCGGGGCCATCGCCAAGGCCGGCATCACCCGTGACGACATCAAGGCCATCGGCATCACCAACCAGCGCGAGACCACTCTCCTCTGGGACAAGAACACCGGTGAGCCCGTCCACAACGCCATCGTCTGGCAGGACACCCGCACCGACGCCCTGTGCCGGGAACTCGGCCGCAACGTCGGCCAGGACCGCTTCCGCCGCGAGACGGGCCTGCCGCTCGCGTCGTACTTCGCCGGCCCCAAGGCCCGCTGGCTGCTCGACAACGTCGAGGGCCTGCGCGAGCGCGCCGAGGCGGGCGACATCCTCTTCGGCACCATGGACACGTGGGTCATCTGGAACCTGACGGGCGGTGTCGACGGCGGCAAGCACTACACCGACGTCACCAACGCCTCCCGCACCATGCTGATGAACCTGCACACCCTGGAGTGGGACGAGAAGATCGCCGAGTCCATCGGCGTTCCGCTCGCGATGCTCCCGGAGATCCGTTCCTCCGCCGAGGTCTACGGCGAGGTCACCGGCGGCAAGCTGGGCGAGCTGCTCGGCGGCATCCCGGTCGCCTCCGCGCTCGGCGACCAGCAGGCGGCCCTGTTCGGGCAGACCTGCTTCTCCGAGGGCGAGGCCAAGTCGACGTACGGCACCGGCACCTTCATGCTGATGAACACCGGTGAGAAGATCATCAACTCGTACTCCGGCCTGCTGACCACCGTCGGCTACCGCATCGGCGACGAGGCGCCGGTCTACGCCCTCGAGGGCTCGATCGCCGTCACCGGTTCGCTGGTGCAGTGGATGCGCGACCAGATGGGCCTGATCTCCACCGCCGCCGAGATCGAGACGCTCGCGCTCTCGGTCGAGGACAACGGCGGCGCCTACTTCGTGCCGGCCTTCTCCGGTCTGTTCGCCCCGTACTGGCGCTCCGACGCCCGCGGTGTGATCGCCGGTCTCACCCGGTACGTCACCAAGGCGCACCTCGCGCGCGCCGTCCTGGAGGCGACCGCCTGGCAGACCCGTGAGATCACGGACGCCATGACCAAGGACTCGGGCGTCGAGCTCGCGGCCCTCAAGGTCGACGGCGGCATGACCTCCAACAACCTGCTGATGCAGACGCTCTCGGACTTCCTGGACGCCCCCGTGGTGCGCCCGATGGTCGCCGAGACCACCTGCCTCGGCGCCGCCTACGCCGCCGGCCTCGCCGTCGGCTTCTGGACCAGCACCGACGACCTGCGCGCCAACTGGCGGCGGGCCGCCGAGTGGACCCCCCGCATGGACGCGGAGACCCGCGACCGTGAGTACAAGAACTGGCTCAAGGCCGTCGAACGGACCATGGGCTGGCTCGAGGACGAGAGCTGACCGGACCGCCCGCGGCCCGGCAGCCGGCTCCGACGAGAGCTCTGATGAGGAGTAAGAACCCGATATGACCAGTCAGTCCACCCTGCAGTCCGTGCCTGCCCTGGGGACGCACCCGGCCTCCGGCTCGAACCCGAGCCGAGCCGAGACCAGGGAGCAGCTCGCCAAGGCGTCGTACGACCTCCTCGTGATCGGCGGCGGCATCCTGGGCATCTCCACCGCCTGGCACGCCGCGCAGTCCGGCCTCAGGGTGGCACTGGTCGACGCCGGCGACTTCGCCGGAGCCACCTCCTCCGCCTCCTCCAAGCTGCTCCACGGCGGTCTGCGCTACCTGCAGACCGGCGCGGTGAAGCTGGTGGCGGAGAACCACTTCGAGCGCCGTGCGGTCTCCCGCCAGGTGGCCCCCCACCTGGCGAACCCGCTCACGTTCTACCTCCCCGTGTACAAGGGCGGGCCGCACGGCGCGGCGAAGCTCGGGGCGGGCGTGTTCGCCTACTCCGCGCTGTCGGCCTTCGGCGACGGCGTGGGGCACCTGCTCTCGCCGGCGAAGGCCGCGCAGGACGTCCCCGAGCTGCGCACCGAGAACCTCAAGGCCGTGGCCGTCTACGGCGACGACCAGATGAACGACGCCCGCATGGCGCTGATGACGGTCCGCGCGGCCGTCGAGGCGGGTGCGGTCGTCCTGAACCACGCCGAGGTGACCGGCCTGCGCTTCACCAAGGGCCGGGTCACCGGCGCCGAGCTGCGCGACCGGCTCTCCGGTGACGAGTTCGGCGTGACCGCCCGTCTCGTGCTGAACGCGACCGGCCCCTGGGTGGACCACCTGCGCAGGATGGAGGACCCGAAGGCGGCGCCGTCGATCCGCCTGTCGAAGGGCGCGCACCTGGTCCTGAAGCGCACCTCCCCCTGGAAGGCCGCGCTCGCGACCCCCATCGACAAGTACCGCATCACGTTCGCCCTGCCGTGGGAGGACATGCTGCTGCTCGGCACCACCGACGAGGAGTTCGAGGGCGACCCGGCGGACGTCGCGGTCGACGACAAGGACATAGCCCAGATCCTGGACGAGGCCGCGTTCTCCGTGCGGGACCAGCAGCTCTCCCGCGACCTGATCACGTACGCCTTCGCGGGCCTGCGGGTGCTGCCCGGCGGCCCCGGCGACACGGCCAAGGCCAAGCGCGAGACCGTGGTGACCGAGGGCAGGGGCGGCATGCTGTCCGTCGCGGGCGGCAAGTGGACCACCTTCCGCCACATCGGCCGTACGGTCATGCAGAAGCTGGAGGCGCTGCCGGGCCACCCGCTCGGCGACGACTTCGAGCCGGTCTCCGCGCTGCCGAAGAAGCTGCCGCTGCCGGGTGTCGCCAACCCCCGCGCGGTCGCCCACCGGCTCCTGGTGGACCACCCGGCGCCCGGCCCGCGCATGGCCGCCGACACCGCCAAGCACCTGGCCACCCACTACGGGTCGCTGGCCTTCGACATCGCCCGCCTGGCGAACGAGAACCCGGAGCTGGGCGAGCGCGTCCACCCGGACGCCCCCGAGATCTGGGCGCAGGTCGTCTACGCCCGGGACAACGAGTGGGCGCAGACGGCGGACGACGTGCTGCGCCGCCGCACGACGCTGACGATCCGGGGCCTGGCCACGGACGACGTCCGCGCCAAGGTCCAGGACCTGCTCGACGGGAAGAAGTAGCCGGGAAGAGGCACCGGCACGACGGACTCCCCGCGCCGGCCCACTCCCCTGACCGGGGCCGGCGCCGGGGACGGCCCCTGCGCACCGGGGCCTGCACCACGAGAGGGGCGGCTCCGCGCGACGGGGCCGCCCCTCTCGCACGCCCCTCCCGCACACCCCGGGATCCCGCGGCGGGGCCGTCGCGGCGGGCGCCCGCATAATGGCGGCTGGACATCCGATGTCTGGGTGGTGGACGGCGTCGAGGGACGACAGGGAGGCCCGGCATGGCAGTCACCGACGAGGCGATCGAGAAGATCAAGGACATGATCGTCACCGGTGCGCTGCGGCCCGGGGACCGGCTGCCCAGGGAGGGCGAGCTCGCCGCCGAGCTGGGCCTGTCCCGCAACTCCCTGCGGGAGGCGGTGCGCGCCCTGTCGCTGATCCGGATCCTCGACGTGCGGCAGGGCGACGGCACCTACGTGACCAGTCTCGACCCCCCACTGCTGCTGGAGGCGCTGAGCTTCGTCGTCGACTTCCACCGCGACGACACGGTGCTGGACTTCCTGGCCGTGCGCCGCATCCTGGAGCCGGCCGCGACGGCGATGGCCGCGACGCGCATCGACGAGCAGCAACTCGACGCTTTGGAAGCACAGTTGGACGAGCTGGGCGACGATCCGTCGGTGGAGGAGCTCGTCGCCTGCGATCTGGAGTTCCACCGGGGCGTCGTGCGCGGCTGCGGCAACTCCGTGCTCTGCTCCCTCCTCGACGGCCTGTCGGGGCCCACCGCACGGGCCCGGATCTGGCGCGGGCTGACCCAGGAGGACGCGGTCGCCCGCACCCTGCGCGAACACCGGGCCATCCTCGCGGCGCTGCGGGACCGGGACGCGGAGGCGGCCCGCTCCTGGGCCACCGTGCACATCGCGAGCGTGGAGCAGTGGCTGCGGTCCAGCCTGTGAGCGGCTCGGGAAGGGGGGTGTCCAAGGGTGGCGAACGGGGCAGTGATCCGTTCACTCCCCCGTGCAAGGGGGCTGCGGGCGCCCCCGCGGGACGCCGTAAGGTTGGGTGGTCAAGCGAGGGCTCGTCGGAAGGAGGCGCTGGGTGATCGAGCTCGAGGGGGTTCCCGAGCTGATCGACCCGGTCATGGTGGCCGCGTTCGAGGGCTGGAACGATGCCGGCGACGCCGCTTCCACCGCGGTCGCGCACCTGGAGAGGGAGTGGAAGGGCGAGGTGTTCGCGGCGCTGGACGCCGAGGACTACTACGACTTCCAGGTGAACCGCCCCACGGTGTTCATGGACGCCGGCGTCCGCAAGATCACATGGCCGACGACGAGGTTGTCGGTGGTGCGCGTCGGCGGCGAGAAGCCGCGCGACCTGGTGCTCGTGCGCGGTATCGAACCGTCCATGCGCTGGCGCTCGTTCTGCAACGAGCTGCTCGGCTTCGCGCACGAGCTGGGCGTGGAGCTGGTGGTCATCCTGGGCGCCCTGCTCGGCGACACCCCGCACACGCGGCCGGTCCCGATCAGCGGGACCACGTCCGACGCGGACCTGGCCCGCCGGATGGACCTGGAGGAGACCAAGTACGAGGGCCCCACGGGCATCGTCGGCGTCCTGCAGGAGGCGTGCACGCACGCGGGCGTGCCCGCGGTCAGCCTCTGGGCGGCCGTGCCGCACTACGTCTCGCAGCCGCCCAACCCGAAGGCGACGCTGGCGCTCCTCAACCGGCTGGAGGACCTGATCGACGTGCGCATCCCGCTGGGCGAACTGCCCGAGGACGCACGCGCCTGGCAGGTCGGCGTGGACCAGCTGGCCGCGGAGGACAGCGAGGTCGCCGAGTACGTGCAGACGCTGGAGGAGGCCCGGGACACCGCGGAGCTGCCGGAGGCCTCCGGCGAGGCGATCGCGCGCGAGTTCGAGCGGTACCTGCGGCGCCGGGACGGCGGCGGACCGCCCGCCCCCGGGGAGCGCACCCGGCCGCCGAAGCCCCCGAAGCCCAGCGGGGACACCTCCGACGACGACGATTCGTCGGAGGACTGAGAGGCCCGGAGGCCTGAGGACCGAGGAGGGCGGTACGCGTCGGCGCACCGCCCTCCCGTCATGAGCCCTCCCGGCGTCGGGCCACTCGCCGTCGGCCCTCCCGGCGTCGGGCCGCGGCCACCGTGTCGTGCTCGGTGTCCGGTGCGGGCGCCCACGTCGGAGCGCGTGTTCGGCGGGCAGGGGCGGTCGCCCCACGCCGTGACCGTCGCGGGTGCGCGGAAGCGCGGGTCGGTGATCCGGGCGACGGCGGCGCCCCGGGTGCCCGCCGCGTCCGGCGCCGGAAGACGCCGGTCGCGTTCCGCCGCCGCACGGCGTCGAGGATCCCGCACGTACGGGACAGGGGCGCCTGTCCGCCCACGCGGCGAGGCGCCCCTGTCGTGCGGCTCGGGGTGAGCCGGCGGGACCTACAGCGCCACGCCCAGCAGCGCGTCCACGGCCCGCGACACGATTCCGGGCGCCCCGGTGTCGGTGCCGCCCTCCTCGTTCTGCAGCGCGGCCCAGCGGTCGACGGCGGCCAGCGCGGCCGGGGCGTCGAGGTCGTCGGCGAGGGCCTCGCGGATCTCCTCGACGAGGGCCTCGGCGGGCGGCCCGTCGGGCCGGGACACGGCCGCGCGCCAGCGCCCGAGCCGGTCGACGGCGTCCTGGAGCACCTGGTCGGTCCACTCCCAGTCGGCCCGGTAGTGGTGGGCGAGGAGGGCGAGCCGGATCGCGGCGGGGTCGACGCCGTCGCGCCGCAGCCGGGAGACGAAGACGAGGTTGCCCTTGGACTTGGACATCTTCTCGCCGTCCAGGGCGACCATGCCGGCGTGCACGTACGCCTTGGCCATGGGGAACTCGCCGGTGAGGACCTGGGCGTGGGAGGCGCCCATCTCGTGGTGCGGGAAGGCGAGGTCGGAGCCGCCGCCCTGGACGTCGAAGCCCATGCCGAGGTGGTCCAGGGCGATGGCGACGCACTCGATGTGCCAGCCGGGGCGCCCGCGGCCGAGCGAGCCGCCGTCCCAGCTGGGCTCGCCCTCGCGGGCGGCCATCCACAGCATCGGGTCGAGCGGGTTCTTCTTGCCGGGTCGGTCGGGGTCGCCGCCGCGCTCGGCGGAGAGCAGCCGCATCGCGGCCGCGTCCAGGTTCGAGACCTCGCCGAAGTGCGGGTCGGACTCGACGGAGAAGTAGACGTCCCCGTCGAGTTCGTAGGCGGCGCCCGCGTCGCGCAGGCGTTCCACGAGCGGCACGATGCCGGGTATCGCCTCGACGGCGCCTATGTAGTGCCGCGGCGGGAGCATCCGCAGGGCTGTCATGTCTTCGCGGAAGAGGGCCGTCTCCTTCTCGGCGAGGGCGACCCAGTCGACGCCGTCCCGCACGGCCCGCTCCAGGAGCGGGTCGTCGACGTCGGTGACGTTCTGGACGTAGTGAACCTGCCGCTTGGTGTCGAGCCACACGCGCTGAACGAGGTCGAACGCGTTGTAGGTCGCCGCGTGACCCATGTGGGTCGCGTCGTACGGCGTGATGCCGCACACGTACAGACGGGCGACGGGACCGGGGGCGAGGGTGACCAGGCCGCCGGTCGCGGTGTCGTGGATCCTCAGGTCGCGGCCCTGACCAGGCAGGGCGGGGACCTCGGAAGCGGGCCAGGCATGCATGTCATGAGCCTAACCGGACCGAAGTTCCGCATACGAACCGGAGCAGGCCGGATGGCCGGGAAGGCCTTCTTGCGCGGTTCGGGCCGGTGTGCCTGCCCCGCTCAGACCGGCGGCCAGGGGATCGCCGGCCACTCCCCGCCCGGCTCCGGGTGCCGGCCGGACCCCAGCAGCGCGTCGACCCGCGCGCGCGTGGCGTCGAGTTCGGCGGGGGTGACCAGGGCGGCCAGGGTCGCCGCGAGGCCCCCGCCCGGTCCCAGGCCGGTCTTGAGGCCCCCGAGCACCTCGACGGCCTCTTCGGTGAGGGGCTCGCCCGCCCAGCCCCACAGGAGGGTGCGCAGCTTGTTCTCGACGTTGAAGGTGACGCCGTGGTCGATGCCGTACAGCGCCCCGTCGCCGGTGGTCAGCAGGTGGCCGCCCTTGCGGTCGGCGTTGTTGAGGACCGCGTCGAGGACGGCGAGCCGGCGCAGCCGCTCGTCGTCGGCGTGCACCAGCAGCGCGGTCTGTCCCTCGCCGACCTCGGCGAACCCGATCGCCTTCCAGCCGGGCCCCGGCTCCTCCCCCTCGACCAGGGCGAGCAGCCCGTCCTCGGGGGACGCCTCGATCCACAGCTGGCACATGCCCTCGCCGTACGGCCCGTCGCGCAGGACGGTCGGCGGTACGAGCCCCCAGCCGGTCGCCTCGGAGACCGCGTACGCGGCGACCTCCCGCTGGGCGAGGGTGCCGTCGGGGAAGTCCCACAGGGGCCTCTCCCCCGCGACGGGCTTGTAGACGCAGGCGACTTCGTCACCCTCGTGGGCGACCGTGCAGTACAGGGCCGCGTTGGAGGCGTCACGGATGCGTCCGCGCACGGTCAGCTCACCTCGGGCGAGCAGTTCCGCGGACGCCGGGCCGGCGGTCGTCACGCCCCGCGGCGGTATCCGTTCTGGCGCGGACATACGTGTCCTTCCGGGTCGAGCGGCAGACTGCACAGCGGGCACGGCGGCCGGCCGGCGTTGACGACGTCGAGGGCTCTCTTGGCGAAGGCTCTCGCCTGGGCGCCGGTGAGCCGGACCCGCAGCATCGGGGGCCCGTTCTCCTCGTCCTGGAGCAATCGTTCCTCGGCCTCGGCGAGGTCCTCCTCGGAGTCGGCGTCGAGCTCCACGAGGGCCTGCGCCTCGACGATCATGCGCTGCTCCTCACCGTCCCAGGCGAGGGCCATGGTGCCGACCCGGAACTCCTCCTCGATCGGGGTGTCGAGGGGGCCGGTGTCGGTGATCTCGGAGGGCGCCACGGCGGGCACGGCCGCGTTGCCGCCGCTCCGGCGCACGACCTCGTCCAGCAGCTCGTCCATGCGCTCGGCGAGCGCGGCGACCTGGGTCTTCTCCAGGGCCACGCTGGTCACTCGGGAGCCGGCGGTGGCCTGGAGGAAGAAGGTACGGCGCCCGGGCAGTCCGACCGTACCGGCCACGAAGCGGTCCGGGGGGTCGTAGAGGAACACCTGACGGGACACGTCCTGTCTCCCTGGGAATCGTGGGTACGTGAACGTCCATGCGTGAACGTGCGTGTGCGGACCGCTTCACCCTACTGCGGCCGACGATCACGGTGCGCCCGCACCGCCCCCGACCGTGGCCTCCTCCCCGGGCGGCTCCTCACGCGGCACGAGGGAGGCGAAGTCGCCGGTGTCCCCGAGGCGCACCAGAAAGGGCCGCAGGCGGGTGTAGCGGATCGCGGTGATGGAACACGGTTCGACGGAGATCCGCTGGAAGAGGTCGAGATGAAGTCCGAGCGCGTCCGCCACGAGCGACTTGATGATGTCGCCGTGCGAGCACATGAGGTAGACCGCGTCGGCGCCGTGGTCGCGTTCCACGCGCGCGTTCCACTCGCGCACCGCCTCGGCGGCGCGGGTCTGCATGGCGCGCATGGACTCGCCGCCGGGGAAGGCGGCGGCGGAGGGGTGCGCCTGCACGACCTCCATCAGCGGCTCGTCCTTCAGCTCGGCGAGCTTGCGTCCGGACCAGTCGCCGTAGTGGCACTCCCCGATCCGCTCGTCGGTGTGCACGGGCAGTCCGGGGCGGGCCTCGAGGAGCGGCCGGATCGTCTCCTGGCAGCGTTGCAGGGGGCTCGCGACGACCTCGGCGAGGGGCAGTTGCTCAAGCCGCCGGGGCAGCGCGGCGGCCTGCTCGGCGCCCCGCTCGTCGAGGGCGACGCCGGGGGTCCAGCCGGCGAGCAGTCCGGAGGTGTTGGCGGTGGAACGTCCGTGCCGGACGAGGATCAGCGTGGGCATGCCGCCCAGGGTAGGCGTCCCTCGGGACACTCAGGTGAACGACCGAGGGGAGACCGCGTTCCGTGATCGTCGACTGCGCCATCTACCGTGACGGGCACCGGACGGAGGGCCCGCAGGACTTCTCCGACGCGCTCGACGAGGCACGGGCCGCGGGCGGTTTCGTCTGGATCGGGCTGCACGAGCCCACCGAGGAGGAGTTCGCGCACGTCACGCAGGAGTTCGCGTTGCATCCGCTGGCCGTGGAGGACGCCCTGAAGGCCCACCAGCGGCCCAAGCTGGAGGTGTACGACGACTCGCTGTTCCTGGTGCTGAAACCGGTGGTGTACGAGCCGCGCAGCGACACGGTCTCCTCCGGTGAGGTCATGGTCTTCCTCGGCGACTCCTTCGTGGTGACGGTCCGGCACGGCGAGGGCTCGCCGCTGGCGGCCGTGCGGCAGCGGCTGGAGCAGGAGCCGGAGATGCTCGCGAAGGGCCCCACCTCCGTGGTCTACGCGATCGCCGACGCGACGGTCGACCACTACCTGGACGTGGCGACGGAGCTGCAGACCGACCTGGAGGAGCTGGAGGCGGAGGTGTTCTCGCCGGTCGGCGCCGGCACGCGGCACACCGCGTCCCGGATCTACACCTTCAAGCGGCAGGTGCTGGAGTTCCGCCGGTCCACCGGCCCCCTGGCGCCGCCGCTGTCCCGGCTCGCGGGCACCTCGGCGGGCTCGGGACTGCCGTTCGTCAACGACAAGGCCCGGCCCTTCTTCCGGGACGTCGGCGACCACCTCACGCGCGTGAACGATTCCGTGGAGGGCCTGGACCGGCTGGTGTCGGACATCCTGTCGGCGCACCTGGCGCAGACGAGCGTGCGGCAGAACGACGACATGCGCAAGATCTCCGCGTGGGCGGCCATGGCCGCGGTCCCCACGATGATCGCGGGGATCTACGGGATGAACTTCGAGCACATGCCGGAGCTGCGCTGGGTGTGGGGCTATCCGGCGGTGATCGTCGTCATGGCCGTCCTGGAGATGTCGCTGTACCGGCTGTTCAAGCACCGGGGGTGGCTGTAGGAGCGCGCCCCGCCGGACGGGCCCCCGGACGAACGTCCCTGACGGCACGCCCCTCGGGCGGACGTGCCGTCAGACGGACGCGCCGTCAGGCGGACGTGCCCGGGGCGAACTCGGGGGCCGTCGTGGCCGGTCCGCCGAGGGCGTCGCGCCGTTCGGGCGTCCTCAGGGACACCATCCGCCGCCAGCCCGCGAACCGCTCCCACGCGTAGAGGGCGTGGATGCCGGCCGCGAGGACGGCCGCCCTGGGCCGGGACCAGCCGAGGATGCGGCCCATGCGGGCCATGACGGCGAGGCTGACGTCGCGGTGGACGCGGATCTCGGCGAGCGCGCTCTCGCGCAGCGTCCGCTGGATGACCCGGCCGTGTCCCGCGCGCGCGAAGCGCAGCAGTTCCTCGTGGCAGTAGGCGAGGTGGTTGTCCTCGTCGTCGGAGATCATCCGTACCGCGCGGCCGAGGTCGGGGTGGTCGGCGAAGTGCCTGCGCAGCAGCTCCATCTGCTCGGAGGCACGCTGTTCGGTGACCCTGCTGTGCGCGAGGTAGACGATGACGTCCCGCACGGTCAGCGGCTGATCGGCCTTGAGCTTGTCGTGGGAGAGTCCGATGCCGCGCTTCTCCAGCAGCATCGTGTAGTCCGTCTCGGGCGGGACGGGGACGGGGTCGAGGCCGCGCTTCTTCAGCAGGGCGTTGAAGATCCGGCCGTGCTTGTCCTCGTCGGCGCCGTGCCGGGCGATCTTGGGGGCGAGGGCGCGCTCGCTCTGCGGCACGAGCGCCGCGATGCGGGCGTTCTCCCAGCCGCCCTGCGCCTCCCCGCCGGCGGCGATGGAGCAGAACAGCCGGAAGGACTCGTCGTGGTCGACGATCTCCTGGAACAGGCTCTTGGCCGAAAGCATCGTGAGGCACCTCTCTGCAGCCCGGGGGATTGCGCAGGGTTCCGCAGGGTTCCGCAAAGAACGAGTCAAATGCGGTGCGAGGTGGGCCGCAACAGCTGTGCCGGACAACTCCGCCGAAAGGATGACGGCGGGAGTCGTGCCGGGAGCGTAACCGCGTGCGTCCCGGCGCGTTGTTCCCCGTGACGGCCGTGGCGGGGAAGACCCCCGAGCCCCCACCACGGCCGCTGAAGCCCTTACGCCAGTCCGGCCAGCTCCAGCGCCTGGACGCCCGCCCGCAGCGAGGCCAGGCGCTCGTCGAGCGTGAAGCCGGCGGGGGCGAGGGTCAGGGTGGTGACGCCCGCGGCCGCGTAGGCCTTCATCCGGTCCGCGATCCGCTCGACGGACCCCAGCAGCGTCGTGCCGTCGATCAGGTCGTGCGGGACGGCGGCCGCGGCGCCCTGCTTGTCGCCGGAGAGGTACTTGTCCTGGACCTCGGCCGCCGCCTCCTCGTAGCCCATGCGCTGCGCGAGCTGGTTGTAGAAGTTCTGCTTGCGGCTGCCCATGCCGCCGACGTAGAGGGCGGTGTAGGGGCGGAAGGTGTCGGCGAGCCGCTCGACGTCCTTGTCGTCGCCGACCGCCAGCGGCAGCGTGGGGCAGACGTCGAAACCGTCCAGCGTCCTGCCGGCCTTCTCGCGCCCGGCGCGCAGGTGCTTGATCGCGGTGTCCTCGAGGTGGTCGGCGGACGGGAAGATCAGCAGGGCGCCGTCGGCGATCTCGCCGGTCTGCTCCAGGTTCTTCGGACCGATCGCCGCGATGTACAGCGGGATGTGCTCGCGCTGCGGGTGCACGGTCAGCTTGATCGGCTTGCCCGGACCGCCCGGCAGCGGCAGCGTCCAGTGCTCGCCCTCGTACGACAGCCGCTCCCGGGTCATCGCCTTGCGGACGATCTCGACGTACTCGCGGGTGCGGGACAGCGGCTTGTCGAACTTCACGCCGTACCAGCCTTCGGAGACCTGCGGGCCGGAGACGCCGAGGCCGAGGCGGAAGCGGCCGCCGGAGAGGGAGTCGAGGGTGGCCGCGGTCATCGCGGTCATCGCCGGCTGGCGCGCCGGGATCTGGAAGATGGCGGAGCCGACGTCGATCCGCTCGGTCTGGGCGGCGACCCAGGTGAGCACGGTGGCGGCGTCCGAGCCGTAGGCCTCGGCGGCCCAGCACACCGCGTACCCGAGCCGGTCGGCCTCCTGGGCGACGGCGAGGTTGTCCGCGTCCATTCCGGCGCCCCAGTAGCCGAGGTTGATCCCGAGCTGCATGGCCGATTCCCCTTACTGATCAGTAACGACGCTGTTCCGGAGACCCTAGCGCGGGGGCGGCCGCCGGGGTGGTGGGTGTGGCGAGGGTCGCGCGGGCCGACGGGCCCGCGGCCTGCGCGGAACGGGGCCGCGGCGACCGGATTTTCGGTTGTCCACAGGCAACCCACGGCCCAGTTCCGGCCAGTAATCTCGGCGTTCATGGAGCAGAGGCATCTCGGCCGCACCGGCCTGCGCGTGTCCCGCATCGGGCTCGGCACCCTGACCTGGGGGCGCGACACCGACGAGCACGACGCCGCGGACCTCTTGAAGACGTTCTGGGAGGCGGGCGGCACCCTCGTCGACACGGCCGACGTGTACGGCGACGGGGAGGCCGAGTACCTGCTGGGACGGCTGATGGAGGGCCTGGTGCCGCGCCGGGACCTGATCATCTCCACGAAGGCGGGCAGCGTGCCCGACCCGGACCGCCGCTCCGACGGCTCCCGGGGCCATCTCCTGGCCGCCCTCGACGCCTCCCTCGCCCGCCTCGGCACGGACCACGTCGACGTCTGGCACGTCCACGCCTTCGACCCGGACACCCCGCTGGAGGAGACCCTCCAGGCCCTGGACATCGCGGTCGCCAGCGGCCGCGCCCGCTACGCCGGGGTCTCCAACTTCTGCGGCTGGCAGCTCGCCAAGGCCGCCACCTGGCAGCTCGCCGCGCCGGGCACCCGCACCCGGCTGGCCGCCACGCAGATGGAGTACTCGCTGCTCCAGCGGGGCGTGGAGCGCGAGGTGCTGCCGGCCGCGTTGGACCTGGGCGTCGGACTGCTGCCGTCGTCGCCGCTGGGCCGGGGCGTCCTCACCGGCAAGTACCGGGGCGACGCCATGCCCCCCGACTCGCGCGGCGCCTCCGGACACTTCTCGCCCTTCGTCGAGCCGTACCTCGACGACACCGCGAGCCGCATCGTGGACGCCGTGACGACGGCGGCGGACGGGCTCGCGGTGACCCCGCTGCAGGTGGCCCTGGCCTGGGTCCGCGACCGGCCCGGCGTGACCGCGCCGATCGTCGGCACGCGCACGGCGCAGCAGCTCACGGCGGCATTGTCAGTGGAGGCCCTTAGTCTTCCTGACGAGATCTGCCGGGCGCTCGACGACGTGTCGGCGCCGGTGCACCGCTATCCCGATCACGACTGGAGCACGCTGTGAGCACGGAGCCGGAACCCGCCGAGACCACGGAGGACACCGGGCCCGGGACACCGGACGACGCCGCGCCGGCCGAGGGCGCCCCGGAGCCGGCGGTGGCTCCCGGACCGCAGGGCGAGGGCTCCGGCACCGACGCCGGCGAGGGGGACGCGGCGCCCGGGCTCTCCGAGGCGCAGGCCGAGCTCGCCGCGCAGAAGCGGGAGCGGGAGCGGATCGAGCGGCGCAAGGCCGAACGGAAGGCGCCCATCGACAGCGGCGGCAAGCTCAGCGGGACGGCCGCCGACCTGCTCGCGGCCGTCCGGGCGGTGGAAGGCGGCCGGAAGCCCGCGGCCACCGTGTTCGCCGAGCCGGAGCCCGCCCCCCGCCGCCCCGCCCCGGAGCCCGTACGGCGCCCGCGACCGGAGGCCGCCGAGCCCGTCGCCGCTCCGGGGACCGTCGAGGCCGTACGGCGCGTCCTGACCGGCGCGGGCGCACCCGAGGCGCTGGCGCCGCAGGCCGCCGCCGTCCTCGGGGAGGGCGCCGAGCAGCTGCTGACCGAGGACCCCTGGCAGTTGCTGCGCGTCCCCGGCGTCCGGCCCGAGCAGGCGGACGGCTTCGCGCGGGCGCTGCTGGGCGCCGGCTGCGCCCCGGACGACGAGCGCCGCGGCCGCGCGGTGACGGTGTGGCTGCTGGAGCAGGCGGCCCTGGCCGGGCACACCGCCCTGGAGCTGCCGGCCCTGACGGCCGCACTGGACCGGCGGGGCGTGTCGGACCCGGACGCGGCCGTGCAGAGCGCCCTCGCCGAGGGTGAGGCGCTCGCCTTCCAGGACGCCCTGGAGGAGCCGGGCGCCGCCCCCGCCCGGCAGGAGGCCGCGGACGACGAGGACGCCGAGGACGACGAGGAGTCCCGCCCGGTCCGGGTCCTGGTCGGTCTGGAGCGGTACGCGCTCGCCGAGGAGAGCCTCGCCGACGGCCTGGCCCGGATCGTCGGCTCTCTCTCCAAGGAGTCCTCCGCCGCGTGGGAGCGGATGCCCGCGTCCGGCGGCGCGGCCGAGCTGGTCCGCGCGGTCGCCGGGCACGGACTGGTGCTGCACACCGGCGGGGAGGCCTCCCTCGCGGAACCGGCCGCCCTGGTCGCCGCGGCCCGCTCGGTGGGCCTGCGCGCCGTGCCGGCCTGCCACACACCGGACGGCCGGGACCGGCTGGCCCGGCTGCTGGGCGGGACGGCGGAGGCCGGCGCCGTCACCGTCGCCGGGCTCCTCTCCGGCGCCGAGGGCCCCGGCCGGGACGCGGACGGGGCGTTCGCCCTGGACCTGCTGGTCCTTTCGGACGCGCCCCGGCTCGACGTGGAGACCGCCGCGATGGTCGTCGAGTCGCTGCCGGACGGCGCGCGGCTGGTGCTCTGCGGTGACCCCGCCGTGCTGTGGTCGGCCGGCCCGGGCCGGGTCTTCGCCGATCTGCTCGCGGCCCGGGTCTTCCCGACCGTCGCCTCGCGCGTCCCCGACCCCGGTCCGCTGGGGGAGCTGGTCTCCGGGATCGGCGTCGGCGAGCTGAACCAGGTCGAGGCACCCGGCAAGGAGATCGTGATCGTCCCGGTGCGGGACGCGGGCGAGGCCGTGCACCGGACGGTGCAGCTGGTCGCCGACTCGGTGCCGCGTGCCTTCGGCCTCGAGCCCGGCCGGACGGTGGTGATCACCCCGGGGCACGGCGGGGCGGCCGGCACCCGCGCGCTGAACGCCGCGCTGAAGGAACGGCTCAACCCCGGCCCCGGCCGCTTCGGCGGTTTCGACCCCGGTGACCTGGTCGCCCACTCCCCCGCGCCGGGCCGAACGGTGCAGGGCCGGGTGGAGCGGGCCGACGCGGAGGGCCTGCACGTGGTGTGCGCGGACGGCCCCGTGGTCGTGCCGAAGGAGCGGGTGGAGCAGTCGTTGCGGCACGGATGGGCGCTGACCGCGCACCAGGCCGTGGGCAGCCGGTGGCCGGCGGCGGTCGTGGTGCTGCCGGGCGACGCCGCCCAGGCCCTCACGCGTCCCTGGGTCTACACGGCGTTCAGCCGGGCGGAGCGCCACCTGTCCGTGGTCCACGGCGTCGAGCAGGCGCTGCCGAGAGCGGTCGCCGAGGTCCTGCCGAAGCCCCGCACCACCCGGCTGCCGGTCCTGCTGCGCACCCAGGTGCCGGCGGCGGGCTGACGGGCGCCGGACGCGGACGGCGGCGGTGGCGGAGGGGGGCCCTCCGCCACCGCCGCCGTCCGGCGGGGCGGGCCCGGGTCACCGATCGACGCGGTCCGTGTCCAGCGGCTCCAGGTCCTCGTCCTCCCCGTCCTCCAGGTCGGCGTCGAGATCCTCGTCGGCCGTGTCGTCCAGGTCCGCCGTGTCGTCGAGGTCGTCCGTGTCGTCGAGGTCGTCGAACACCGAGCTCACGTCGAAGCGGCAGACCACCCGCTGCGGATCGAGCTGCTCGAAGGGCGCCTCCAGCCACTCGCCCGGTTCGGCCTGTTCTTCGGCGGCCAGGACCCACAGCGTGGAGTCGCCCTCCTCCAGGCCGAACTCCTTGTGCCGGGAGGCGATCTCGTCCGGTTCGAACTCGCCGAACAGCAGGCCCAGCGCCCCGTGGACCGTGCCGGAGGCCTGGGTGTCCGCGCCGGCGGCGCCGTCGTACTCCGCCGCCTCGACCCTCTCGGCCTGCGCCAGCAGCCGCTGCGGCTCGGCCACGGCGTAGTCGCGGCGGATCAGCACGCTCAGGGCGTTCGGCTCCTCGGGACCCGCGTACGGCGGCAGGGAGTCCTCCGCGCCGGGGATCTCGAAGGGGGTGACCTCGTCGTAGCGGTCGTAGAGCAGTTCGTCGTAGACCTCGGCGGCCGCGGCCAGCTCGTTGAACGCCTCGTAGACGGCCGGGTCGTCGTCCCCCGTCCTGCGTTCGACCGCGGCCAGGTGGCGGTCGAGCGCGGTCTTGACCGCCTCGGCGGCGGCGCGTACCTCGGCAGCGGTGGGCTGCGCAGCATCAGACATAGTGCAGACGCTATCCGTACCGGGCCCCAGCCCGCACAATAGATGCGATGCCGGAATACGAATTTGTCGACGTGTACGTACCGCGCGGGGTTTCCCGCAAGGAGGCGACGCGTCTGCTGACCGACCATGCCGAGTACGGACACTGGGAGTTGCACCGCCTCAGCCTGATGCGCGACGGCAGCCGCAGGGTGCGGCTGCGCCGGCGGATCATCCGCCAGGTGCGGGCCACCTGGTGAACTGAGAACCGACGGAAACGGAGCGGGCCCCGCGGCGGCGGGGCCCGCTCCGTCAGGTGCGGCGCCGAAGGCGTGGGGGTCTCACGCCGAGGCGCGCGCCTTGCGGTAGAGCACCGCGCCGGCGAGCAGCGCGCCCGCTCCGGCCGGCAGGGCGAGGCCCAGCGGCAGCTCGCTGCCGGTCGCCGCGAGCTGCGCGGTGCGGGCCGGCTGCCGGGCGGAGACGTGGCCGGCCGGGGTGACGCGTTCCGGGGTGGAGGGCGCGCCCTCGGGTCCGGAGGGGCTCGACGGGACGGACTCGGTCGGCCGGCCGGGACCGTGGTCGCCCGGGTTGTCCGGGTGGTCCGGCTTTCCGGGGGTGTCCTGGTCGTCGCCGGGAGGCGTGCCGTAGCCGTCGTCGGGAGGCGTGCCGTGGTCGCGGCCCGGACCGTCGTCGTTGACGCAGTCGTTGCCCTTCGAGGGGTTGAACAGGCCGGCGCCGTCGACGCTGTTGCCGCACACGTTCACCGGCACGTGCACCGGCGCCTGGACGTGGTTGCCGGAGGCGACGCCGGGCGAGCCGGCGGTGTGACCGCCCGCGTGTGCGCCGCCGGAGCCGCCGTGCGCCCCGGAGCCGCCGTGCGCGCCCGAGCCGCCCTGGCCGCCGCCCCCGTAGCCGCCGTCGTTCTTCCCCGCGCTCCGGTTGGTGCAGGAGTTGCCCACGGCCGGGTTGAGGATGCCGACGACGTCGACCGTGTTGCCGCACACGTTCACCGGCACGTCCACCGGTACCTGCACGGTGTTGCCGGACAGGACGCCGGGCGAGTGGGAGGCGGCCCCGTTCGCCGCCGAGTCGGCGTGGGCGTAGCCGCCGGCCGCGGCGATCACCCCGGTCGCCGCCGCCACGGTCATGAGTCCCTTGCGGGTGACCTGTCGCATGTACTGGATCCCTGCTTTCGCTTTCGTCCCGGATCGCTCGCGTCATTTCCGTCGCGCTTTTCCCGTCCGGGCTCTTCGACTTCTTCGGCTTTTCCTTCGGCTTCCGCACGAAGTGACGTGAAAAGACCGGTCGGCCCCGGAGCGCATGGCGCGCGCTCCGGGGCCGACGGCGTGGACGACCCCTCAGCGGGTCGGCGTCACTTGTTGATGCAGACGTTGCCGAAGGCGGGGTTCAGCAGCCCGATCACCGAGATCGTGTTGCCGCAGACGTTCACCGGGACGTGCACGGGCACCTGGACCACGTTGCCGGAGAGGACACCCGGGGAGTGCACGGCGGCACCCTGGGCACCAGAGTCGGCGGCGGCCACGCCCGCACCCGCGAGAACCAGCCCACCCGTGGCAACCGCAGCAGCGACGACCTTCTTGATCATTATTCCTCCTTGTTGGCAAAAAGCGATCCCAATGAGCGGATCACATCACCAGTAACGAGGAGCAATTAATGAGGCTACGCGTTTATCGTCGCATTCACCCTTCTCAGTTTCCGCCGCACGCGCAGGCGAATAACGGAGTGTCGTTTCAGCAGGGCAATTCGGGACACATCCGCGCCCCGAAGAGGACGTCAGGACGCGTCGATGAAGCGGTCGAGCACCCGCACGCCGAACCGGAGCCCGTCCACCGGCACCCGCTCGTCGACGCCGTGGAACATCCCGGCGAAGTCCAGCTCCGGCGGCAGCTTCAGCGGGGCGAAGCCGAAGCCGCGGATCCCGAGGTCGTCGAAGGACTTGGCGTCCGTCCCGCCGGAGAGCATGTACGGGACGGCCTTGGCGATCGGGTCCTCGGCGAGCAGCGCCGCCTGCATGGCCTCCACCAGCCCCCCGTCGAAGGAGGTCTCCACGGCCTTGTCGGAGTGCACGTCCTCGCGCCGCACCTTCGGGCCGAGGATCCGGTCGAGGTCGGCGAGGAACTCCTCCTCGTACCCCGGCAGGAAACGCCCGTCGACGTGGGCGGTGGCCTCGCCCGGGATGACGTTGACCTTGTAGCCGGCGCCGAGCTGGGTCGGGTTGGCGGTGTTGCTCAGGGTCGCGCCGATCAGCTTGGCGATGCCCCCGAGCCGGGCGAGCGTCGACTCCATGTCCTCGGGGTCCAGCTCGGTGCCGAGGGCGTCGCCGAGTTCGTCGAGGAAGGCCCGGGTGGTCTTGGTCACCCGCACCGGGAACGTGTGGCGGCCGAGCCGGGCGACGGCCTCGGACAGCTCGGTGATCGCGTTGTCCCGGTGGATCATCGAGCCGTGCCCGGCGGTGCCGGCGACGGTCAGCTTCATCCAGTGCATGCCCTTCTCGGCCGTCTGGATCAGGTAGAGCCGCCGCCGCTCGTTCACCGTGAAGGAGAACCCGCCCACCTCGCTGATCGCCTCGGTGACGCCCTCGAAGAGATCCGGGTGGTGGTCGACCAGGTGGCGGGCGCCGTAGGTGCCGCCCGCCTCCTCGTCGGCGAGGAACGCGAGCACGATGTCGCGCGGCGGCCTGCGTCCGCTGCGCAGCCGGTCGCGGACGACCGCGAGGGTCATCGCGTCCATGTCCTTCATGTCGACGGCGCCCCGCCCCCACACGCACCCGTCGGCGATCTCGCCGGAGAAGGGGTCGTGGGTCCAGTCGGTCGCGTTGGCCGGCACGACGTCGAGGTGGCCGTGGATGAGCAGCGCGGGCCGGGACGGGTCCTCGCCCTCGATGCGGGCCACGGTGGAGGCGCGGCCCGGATGCGACTCGAAGATCTTCGGCTCGAGCCCCACCTCGGCGAGCTTCCCGGCGACCCACTCGGCCGCCTTGCGCTCGCCCGGGCCCGAGTGGTCGCCGTAGTTGCTGGTGTCGAACCGGATCAGCTCGCGGCAGAGGTCCACGACCTCGTCCTCGCCGGTGACGCCCCTGGCCGTGTCGTCCGTCGCGCTCACGCTGGTTCCTCCCGCTGTCACTGCTGCTGGTCCCCTCATCCTCTCCCCGCCCGCCGTCCCCGCCCAAGAGCGGTCCCGGCCCGTCACACGCCGTTCACGCCTCGGGCGGCGCCCGGCCGGCCGGCCGTGATCGGGCACCCTCGAAAGCCTGGTAATGTTTACGACGTCGCCGCGAGGGAAACCCCGCACGACAGACACCTTGTCCGGGTGGCGGAATGGCAGACGCGCTAGCTTGAGGTGCTAGTGCCCTTTATCGGGCGTGGGGGTTCAAGTCCCCCCTCGGACACAGAGATGAGCGAGGGCCGCGACCACTGGTCGCGGCCCTCGCTCGTCGGCGTGGCCCCTCTCTCGCGGCCCGGAAGATCGCGCAGGTCACCGCCTACGGCTCCCTCCCCCGCGCGTCCCCGAACGGCCTCCCCGGATCACCGACACACCGGTCGGATCCTGGCGTCGTACTGGAATTTCCGGCTCGTCACGGAGCCGGCCCGGACAACCCCGGGCGGACCTGCGGGCCCGCCGGCGCCGCGGAGACTTCCGGGATCGAGACGCGAGGACCGAGGGCAGCCCTCCACGAGAGCGGTGCTCTCGGCCTGCTCGACGAAGAAGTCCGCGGACGACCCGGTGACGAGGCACGCTTCTCCGGTGGACCCGCCGCGTCCCCCCGCGCCCTTGTCGACATCCTCGACGCGTCCGTGCGGTCGTACCCGGACGGACTCGCCCCGGACGACCGGCACGGTTCGCTCCGGAGCCGTTGGACGACCTGTTCGACGCCTGGCTGTACGGCACGGCGCTGCCCCCGCTGCCGGCGCAGGAAGCCCGGGGGGCGCAGGGCCCGCGTCGGCGTTCGGCGCTGTTCGGCGGATCGTCCCCGGACAGCCTCCTGACCTCGTCTTCCCTGTTCGGCGTCGGACTGCTTCGGCATGTCGCCGGGATGCCGTGCGCCCTGGTGAAAGTGGTGCGGCCGGTCGGTGGCGACCGGTTCGCAGCAATGGTCCTGGAGTTCGGGAGGGCGTCGTGAAGAAGTTCGTGAGCTTGCGCAGCGCGGTCGTCATGGGGGCCGCCGTCACGGCCGGATCGGTGGCGGGCGGTGTCGTGGAGACGCTGGGCGGGCAGGCCGGCGTGGGGCCGGTCGTGACCGCGGCGGTGACCCTGTGGTTCGCGGAGAAGCTGGACCGGCTCATCGCGGACGAAGGCGGTGAGGGCTGAGCGGCCCGGAGCGCCGTGGCGCCGGCCGGGCGGCGTCCGTCAGGGATGCCGCCCCTGGCCGTGCGGCCGGAGGTCCGTGTCGTGGTCGCGGAAGGAGAACGACGCACGCAGGTACTCGGAGTCGGCGGGTGACAGCATGTCGCGGGCGGCGGGGCCCAGTTCGTCGAGCAGCCATCCTCCGTACCGGTCGCTCCAGGCCCGCGCGTCCAGCGCGACGGCCAGTTTCAGCAGCCATACGAGCGGCCGGTCGCGACCGTCTCCCGGTGCGGCGTCACGGAGTGTGCGGAAGACCGCGCTCAGCACCAGCTCCGCGTTGCCGAGCCGGGGCACCGCCCCGTACTGGGGACCGAGGTCCAGAAGACTCGCGAAGAGCTCGCCCGGACCGTCGCGGTGAGCGCGGGTCAGCAGACGGCAGACGCACACGAGGAGCGCGACACGTGTCGCGTTCTCCAGCCGCCCCGCGTCCTTTGCCGCACGGAACAGTGTGTTCACCGCGTCCAGGACGAAGTCGACCGGCAGGGACTCGCTCTCACCGGCGAGCCTGCCGCTGATCACACCGATGAAGCGGACACTGCCCGCTCCGCGGTACGCGCCGCACAGGTCCAGACACGTCCTGTAGCGATGCAGCAGTTCCTCGTGCGGTTCCCGGGGACACAGGAGGAGGGCGATCAGCGCGTGCGCCGCGGAGACGCGGCGCCCGAGACGGTCGCACACGAAGACGCTCGTGAAGTCCTCGAGCTCCTCGAAAACAGGGAGGGCCGGTTCCAGCAGGAACTCGGTGTCCGGGTCGTGCAGCGGCCGTGAGCGCCGCAGTGCCTCGCTGCCGGCGGCGGGACGGATCCGGAGTCCGGCCGGACCGGGCAGGTGCCACGACAGGTTCCCGGCCGCGGGCGGGGCGTCGTGGTGGTTCAGGGTCACGGCGACGTCCCGCACCGGGTGGGAGAGGGGCACGGTCCCCACCGCCAGGGTGAAGGCGTCCCAGGAACTCTGCGTGAACTGGGACTTCCAGAGCATCGCGTGGGTGCGCCAGGACTCCGCCGGGTCGGCTCCCTCGGCTGCCAGAGTCGCGAAACGGACGATGTCGTCGCGGGCCAGGGCGAGCAGCAGCAGGTTCGCGCTGTGGCAGGCATGGCGGTAGGTGACCGTGACCGGTCCCGTGGTGTACGCCGTGTCGCCGTCGGCGGGAAGGCCGTGCAGCGCCCGGCGGAAGAGGACGGCGACCGGTGCGGTGGCGGGCAGCAGGTCGCGGAGGTTCTCGATGATCTGGGCCCGGTCGGTCAGGGGGGCGAAGGACAGCAGGGCGAACAGCAGGCCTTCGTACGTCCCCCGGTCCGGGCAGTGCCGCAGCGTGCGGGCGATCTTGCGAGCGACCAGGTGCTCGCCGAAGGTGGCGTGCAGGAACTCGTACCAGCGCCGGTCGGCTCCGTTCCCGTAGGTGGCTCGGGCCTCGTGGATGAAGAAGAACCTGCCGAACACCAGACGGGCCACGGCGGTGGACGCCGCCCGGTTGGGGGCCCGCAGGTGACGGAGGTCGTGGTCGGCCTCCTCGGCGCTGACGCCCTGGCGCCCCCGGTTGAACATGGCGCAGGCGATCACCGAGAGGAGGTCGAGTTCCTCCTCGACCTTCTCCTCCAACTCCTCGGGGCGCAGTCTGGGCGCCAGCTTCCTGATCTGACGGCGAACGAACAGTCCGAGGAGCCGTTCGTACAGGGTGACCCGGCTCATGGGCTGTGCGTCGTCGGGCCCCGTGTCGTGTTCCACCGTGTAGTAGAGCGCGAGCATGAGCAGCAGGAGGGGCTGGGGAGCCAGTTCGGGGTGGAGGGTGCCGAGGTCGGGACGGAGCGGGCGGTTCACGCGTCGGTTGGTCGCGTTCCACGCGTCCGTCCAGTGGGTGATGCGGACGTCGTCGAACGGCTCCAGCCGGATCATCACGGTTCCGTCGGGGATCCGGGCCTGGTCGGCGACCACGGTCCGGCTGGTGACGACGACGACCACCGGGCGGCCGTTGTCGGCGGACGTCTGTTGGAAGGCCGCGATGTCCTCCAGATAGGACCAGTGGCTGGCGGCTCCCGCCTGCAGCAGTTCGTCGAAGCCGTCGAAGATCAGGACGGGCAGTGCGTCGGCGCTCGACTCGGTGACGGCCCACCAGGTGAGGTCCTTCTGGGTGGCCTGCTGCAGGGCCTGGGCGATCTGGTCGGCGATCTCCGCGTCGGCCGTCACGTTGCGCAGCTCGACACGGATGGGGAGGTAGTCGGTCGGCGGCAGGCGGGCGGCCAGCAGGCGGGTGAGCAGTGACTTGCCCGTGCCGGGGTCGCCGAGGACCAGGAGCGGGCGGTCGACGGTGGGGAAGCCGGTGAGGTGGCCGGCCAGGAATCCCTGGATCTCCTCGCGCAGGGGGCGTGTGTTCCACCAGGAGTCGATGTGGGGGGTGCTGTCGGCGCTGTGGACGGCGGTCCGGAAGGCAGGGTTGACGTATCCATGGGCGAGCTGCGGGATGCGGGGCCCCGGCGAGGCGTCGCCGGCCTCCCCCACCGGTGAGATGGGCCGGGCCAGTTCCCGACGGTAGACACCCGACAGACGGCCGGGCCACTCGCTCGGCGTGGTGTCGCGCGCGAGGGCACCCAACAGCGTCTCCACTCCGCCGAGTCCGCTCTTGCGGCCGTCCAGGCGGCGGTAGAGCGTCTCGAGGCGGTCGCGGGCCGGGCCCGGCGGGCAGGTGCGCAGCGCCTCCGCCGCGCGGGGGCCGTCCTGCAGGCTTGCCCAGACGTACGCTTCGGGGCACTCGGCGGCCAGTTCGAGCAGCCGCTCCTGGTAGACGATGGCGGACTCCCGCCGCACGTGCCGTGGCGGCGTCGTGCCCGTCACCTGCTCGGCGAACTCGGCGTAGTGCTCCTCGGCCCGCGTCCGGTGGTCCGTGTAGGGGGCGTCCGCCACGGGCAGGGGGGCGGCGGCGAAGGTTCCGTCGCCGAGGCTGTCCTGGAAGAACGCGGCCAGCTCGACCTCCCACCGCGCCGTGGCGTTCAGTTCCAGGCTCAGCTCCAGGACGGGGCCCCTGACGCCGCCTTCCACGATGACGACCGTATGGGCGGCGTGCAGGAGCCGTACCCGGTGACGGTGACAGGACCGCCGCACCCTGGCGCCGAGGCCGGACAACAACCGGCCGGTGATGTCGGTGAACTGGTCGCGGAAGGCGACGAGATCCCCCTCCGCCCGCAGCACCCCTCCGACCATCACCTGAACCTCGTTGCGCACGTCCCGGTTCCCGTCGGCGAGCACACGGACGGCGCCGAGAAGACTGCTCGGCTCCCATTCGTCGTCCCCCGTCCACGCGTACGCGTCGAAGCGGCCGCGGTCCTGCGCCTGCCGGCACGCGGCGCACCCGGGAGGTTCCGCGGCGGGCTCTCGGGGCTCGTCGGCGCGCGCCGGTGGCGCGGCGTGGGCGAGCTCGCTCTCCAGTTCCTCGTGGCGCCTCCGCCAGTAGGCGAGCGGTCCGCCGCAAGCGGACACGATGGTCCGCACCACGTCCCAGTCGGGGGCCTTCGCCCGACGCCCGTTCAGGAGTTCGGAAAGGGACGAGGCGCTCATGCGGAGGCGGTCGCACAGTTCTCGTCGGCTGACGCCGCTTCTGTCGACCTCAGCCTTCAGCGGTCGCCAGAAGGCGGCCACCGGGTCGCCGGACACGTGGTGCTCCCCCTCGTCGTGCTGCTCGTCCCTGCGACGGAGCATAGGGGCGCGGGCAGCGGCAGGGGTCGCCGTCTGCACAATGGTCACCATGTCCCGACGCACCGCCCAGCCCGCACGGCCCGCCTCCTGTCCCTGCGGACTGCCCGCGGCCTACGACGCGTGCTGCGGCCGGTACCACTCCGGCGCCCTCGCCGCGCCCACCGCCGAGGCGCTGATGCGGTCGCGGTACAGCGCCTTCGTGAAGGGCGACGCGTCGTATCTGCTGCGGACCTGGCACCCGCGGACCCGGCCCGGGCGGCTGGACCTCGATCCCGGGACGCGGTGGACCGGGCTGGAGATCCTCGGCACGGTCGACGGGTCCGCTTTCCACACCACCGGGGTCGTGGAGTTCCGGGCCTCCTACCGGGGCGGTGCGCTGCGGGAGCGGAGCCGGTTCGAGCGGGTGGACGGGGCCTGGGTGTACGTCGACGGGGAGTTCCCGGAGCAGTAGCGGGTCACCGGGGCCGGGTCACGGCGCCAGGATGTCGAGTTCCTGGAGCGCGCCCACCGTGATCTGCCGGGTCAGCTCCTCCGCGCGGTCCGCGTCGCCCTCGCGGACCGCCTCCGCGACCCGGACGTGCAGGGTGACGGCCGCCGGGTCGGGGTCCTCGAACATGACCTCGTGGTGGGTGCGGCCGGTGAGGACCTCCGCGACGACGTCGCCGAGGCGGGCGAACATCTCGTTGCCGGAGGCCGTGAGGATCACGCGGTGGAAGGCGACGTCGTGCACCAGGTAACCCGCCAGCTGGTGGCCGCGTGAGTGGGCCACCATGCCCAGCGCGCGCTCCGTCAGCTCCGCGCACTGCTCCGCCGTGGCGTGCCGTGCCGCCAGGCGCGCCGCGGCCGGCTCGATCGCCGAGCGCAGGACGGTGAGCGAACGCAGCTGGTGGGGGCGGTCGGCGCCGGCCAGGCGCCAGCGGATGACCTGCGGGTCGTAGACGTTCCACTCGGTCTTCGCGCGCACCGTCACGCCCACCCGGCGGCGGGACTCGACGAGGTGCATGGACTCCAGCACGCGGACCGCCTCGCGCATGACGGAACGGGAGACGTCGAAGCGCTGGGCCAGTTCGTCGGTGCGCAGGACACTGCCCGGCGGATACTCGCCGGCGGTGATCGCGGGGCCGAGGGCGTCCAGTACACGGCCGTGCAGACCTCGGCCCGGTGTGGTCATGCACTCAGCGTACGGGGTGTCTCACGGGATCAAAAAGTCAGACTTATATGTCACAGACTCTTGAATTAGTCGTACCTAATAGGTTTCAGTGTCGTCGACATCAGGTGTCGACGAAGACAGCGAGGCAGAGATGCGTACCCCCCACGTCGTCGTGGTGATGGGCGTCGCCGGCACGGGCAAGACCACCATCGGTCCGCTGCTCGCCGCCCGGCTGGGCGTCCCCTACGCCGAGGGCGACGACTTCCACCCGCAGGCCAACATCGACAAGATGTCGGCCGGCGTCCCGCTCGACGACGACGACAGGTGGCCGTGGCTGGACGCCATCGGCGCCTGGGCCGACGGGCGGGCCGGGCTGGGCGGGGTGGTCAGCTGCTCCGCGCTGAAGCGGTCGTACCGGGACCGGCTGCGGGCCGCCGCGCCGGACGTGGTCTTCGTGCACCTGGCGGGCGACCGCGCGCTCATCGAGGACCGGATGTCGCACCGGCAGGGGCACTTCATGCCGACGGCGCTGCTCGACTCCCAGTTCGCCACGCTCCAGCCGCTCGGGGCGGACGAGGCCGGAGTCGTCGTGGACGTCTCGGGCGGCCCCGAGGACATCACCCGGCGGGCGGTGTCCGCCCTGGCGGCGCTTCCCGGGCCGGCCGCCTGAGCGCCCGACCTCTGATCTCACCCTTCCCTCCCCCTCCCCCGTACCTGTAAAGGGACCCCCGTGACCAGACTCAGCGTCGAGATGCTGGCAGCGGACACCGTCGAGCCCATCACCTCGGCCGGCCACGCCCAGCTGGGCATCGCCGTGCTGGCGGGCATCGCCGTCATCGTCCTGCTCATCACCAAGTTCAAGCTCCACGCCTTCCTGGCGCTGACCATCGGCTCGCTCGCGCTGGGCGCGTTCGCCGGGGCGCCGCTGGACAAGGCCATCACCAGCTTCACCACCGGCCTCGGCTCCACGGTCGCCGGTGTGGGCGTGCTGATCGCGCTCGGCGCGATCCTCGGCAAGCTGCTCGCCGACTCCGGCGGCGCCGACCAGATCGTCGACACCATCCTCGCCAAGGCGGGCGGCCGTTCGATGCCGTGGGCGATGGTGCTGATCGCCTCCGTGATCGGTCTGCCGCTATTCTTCGAGGTCGGCGTCGTGCTGCTGATCCCGGTCGTGCTGATGGTCGCCAAGCGCGGCAACTACTCGCTCATGCGCATCGGCATCCCGGCGCTCGCCGGCCTGTCCGTGATGCACGGGCTCGTCCCGCCGCACCCGGGTCCCCTCGTCGCGATCGACGCCGTCCAGGCCAACCTCGGCGTCACGCTGGCGCTGGGCGTCCTGGTGGCCATACCGACGGTGGTCATCGCCGGTCCGGTGTTCTCACGGTTCGCCGCCCGCTGGGTGGACGTGCCCGCCCCGGAGCGGATGATCCCCCAGCGGCCCTCGGAGGAGCTGGAGCGGCGTCCCGGCTTCGGCGCGACGCTGGCGACCATCCTGCTGCCGGTCGTGCTGATGCTGGCCAAGGCGCTGGTCGACATCGTCGTGGACGACTCCGAGAACACCGTGCAGCGCGTCTTCGACGTCGTCGGCTCCCCGCTGATCGCCCTGCTCGCCGCGGTGATCGTCGGCTTCTTCACGCTGGGCAGGCCCGCCGGGTTCTCCAAGGAGCGGCTCTCGCAGCTGGTCGAGAAGGGTCTCGCGCCCATCGCGGGCATCCTGCTGATCGTCGGCGCCGGCGGCGGCTTCAAGCAGACGCTGATCGACTCCGGCGTCGGCCGGATGGTCCTGGAGATCTCCGAGGACTGGTCGATCCCGGCGCTGCTGCTGGCCTGGCTGATCGCGGTGGTGATCCGGCTGGCGACCGGTTCCGCGACGGTGGCGACGGTGTCGGCGGCCGGTCTGGTCGCGCCCCTCGCGGCCGACATGTCGACGACCCACGCGTCCCTGCTGGTGCTGGCCATCGGCGCCGGCTCGGTCTTCTTCAGCCATGTCAACGACGCCGGATTCTGGCTGGTGAAGGAGTACTTCGGCCTGAGCGTCGGCCAGACCGTCAAGACCTGGTCCGTCATGGAGACGATCATCTCGGTCGTCGCCGGCGGCCTGGTCCTGCTCCTCTCGCTGGTCGTCTAGGAGCACGGCGACGGTTCCTCCCCGGCTCAGCGCCCGGGGCCGTACGGCGCCGGTCACCGCTCCGGCCGGCCCGGACGGGCGGCCGTCGAGGCCCAGCGGCGTTCCTGCGAGGTGCCGCTGGGCCTCGACGGCTCCCGAGCACCGGTGCGGACCCCTCACCGACGGCCGTGCCCGGCGGGCTTCCGGGAGCCGGTGGGGCGGCCTCATCATGAGGAGGTCGACGACGGGGGGCGTCATGGGCTTGTCGCTGGGCACGCGTGTCTCCGCCCTGCTGGTCGCGGGCGCCGTGGCGATCGCGGTGGCGGCCGTGTCCGAGGGCGACGGGCGGGCCGGGGTCCCGCCGCGCGCCGGTGGGGACACCGGCGCGCCGGGCGGGGACCGCGGGGGTCCGGCCGAGGCGGAGGGGCGCGCACCGGGAAGCCCCACGCCGGCCGCGAGCGCGCCGGGGTCCGCGGAGCCGGACGAGGCCGTGACCTCGGGGCCGACCGGGCCGAGCGGGCCGACCGGCCCGACCGGTGACGGCGGTCCCGCGCCGGGTGCGAGCACCCCCGGTCCGGTGGCGGCCCTCGCCTGGCTGCCGCCCGGCCCCGCCTCCCCGGACGCCGACCACCGGACCGATCCCGCGGGCGTGTACGACCTGCTGCGGGCGCCCGGCCGGTGCGCGGGCGCCCTCCGCGCGGTCCCCGGCGCTCCGGCCGGGGACGACTGGAGGGTGCTGCGGGGGCTGGCGCACGCCTGTCTGGCCGTGCAGGGGCGGGGCGGCAGCTGGAAGACGGCCGAACGGGACCACGCGGCGCTCACCGGCACCCTGAACACCTGCAAGGGCTCCGCCGCCCAGCGCGTCCTGGCCGGACTGATCGCGTTCCACCGGGCCCGCCCCTCCGCCACCGCCCGGCTGACGAGCACCCCGGCGACCACGACACCCGCCTGTTCCTACGGCATCGCCTCGGTCGACGCGGGCGCCGACGGGGAGGCGCGGCCGGGTGAGACCGTCCGCGTCGCGCTGCGCGGCCTCCCCTACGACCCCGCCGAGCTGCCGCGGCACGGGACGGTGCTCGTCGGCGGCCAGCGGGTGGCGGTGACACCGGTCGCCGCGGGAGCGGGGGCCGGGCAGGGACCGGGGTCCGGTTCGGGGCAGGGGTCGGGGTCGAGGGCGGGGCAGGGTTCGGGCGCCGGACCGGGGGCGGAACCGGATGCCGGACCGGGGGCCGGGGCAGGGACCGGATCGGGGGCAGGGGCGCGGGGCGACGGGCTGGTGCTGACGGCCGTGGTCCCCGTCCTCGACGGCGGACACCCACGGGTCGTCGACGTCGTCGTGCGCTACGGGACGACCGAGGTGACGAAGAAGGCGGCGTTCCGCGTGGTGGGTCCCGAGGGGGGCGGCCCTGCCGGCTCCCCGGGACCGGGCTCCCCGGGGCCGCCCGGCTCCCCGCACTCCCCCGGCGCCCCGCCGGCGGGCGGCGTCCCGGGGCCTCCCCCTTCCCCCTGAGCCCCGCCGTGCCGCCCGTCACCCGTCACCCGTCATCCGCGCCAGAGCGGATGCTCCCGTCGCGCCCACTCCCGGCTCACCGACCCCGTCCGCATCCCGCGCCGCGCCTCCGGGTCGCCGAGGGCCATGCCGATGTGACCGGCGAGAACGACGCCGACGGTCAGGGCCAGCCAGTCGTGGACGAAGGTCGCACTGGTGCGCCACACGACCGGCGTGAGGCGGGTGAACCACATCAGCAGCCCCGTGCCGAGCATCACCAGCGTGGCGCCGGCGATCCAGGCCGCGTAGAGCTTCTGGCCCGCGTTGAACTTCCCGGCCGGGCGGGACTCCCGCCGCCGGTCACGGCGCAGGGCGGCGCGCAGCCAGCGGCGGTCGTGCGGGCCGAAGCGGTCGAGCCGGCCGAGGTCGGCGCGGAAGGCGCGGGAGGCGAGGCCCGCCAGGACGGGCGCGGGCAGGGCGAGGCCGGCCCACTCGTGGACGCGGACCACCAGCTCGCGCCGGCCCACGAGCTGGGCGAGCTGGGGGACGTAGAGGAAGGCCGCCGTCACCACGCAGACGCCCATGAGCAGGGCCGTCGTGCGGTGCACCAGGCGTTCGGCCCGGCTGAAGCGGCGGACCGCGGCGGCCGGCGGGGCCTCAGCTCGTAGGCTCATCGTCCCGTCCGTTCGAGCGGCCCACCCAGGCGTCCACGTCGTAGCCGCGTTCCTCCCAGTAGCCGGGGCGCACCCGCTCGGTGACGGTGATGCCGGAGAGCCACTTGGCGGACTTGTAGAAGTACATGGGGGCCGCGTAGAGGCGGACGGGACCGCCGTGGTCGTGGCCCAGGTCCTCGTCCCGCATGCGCAGCGCGACCAGGACGTCCGCCCGGCGGGCCTGGGCGAGGGTGAGGCTCTCGGTGTAGGTGCCGTCGAAGCAGGTGAAGCGGACCGCGCCGGCCTGCGGGCGGACACCGGCCGCGTCGAGCAGCACGGACAGGCGCACGCCCTCGAACGGGGTGGCGGGCACCCGCCAGCCGGTGACGCACTGCACGTCCCTGACCAGGCGGGTCCGGGGCAGGGCCCGGAGGTCGGCGAGGGTGTAGGTGGCGGGACGGTCGACGAGCCCGTCGACGGTGAGGCGGTAGGTCCTGGCGTTCTTGCGGGGGACGGAGGAGGCCACCGAGTAGTAGCGGAAGCCGCCGCCGTTGGGGAGCAGTCCGGTGAGGCCGGTGGGGTCCTTGTCGGCGGCGCGGCCGAGGAGGTCCTCCAGGCCGCGCTGGAGGGTGGGCGCGGCGACGACGCCGAGGGCGCCCAGGCCGAGGGTGCCGAGGAAGACGCGGCGGCCGACGGGGGTGCCGCGCTCCTCGGGCTGTTCGGAGGTCACGGCTCCATTCGAGCACCCGGAGGCCGGCGGGGCCAGGGATCCGGGGCGGCCGTCAGGATTCCGTCACACCGTGTCCCGCGTCTCCCGGGGGCCCGTCCTCGTCGCCTTGTCCGGGATGCTCAGCGGGAGCGCCCCGGTTCGAGGCCGAGCGCGCCGTCGCGGGCCGCGCGGAACGCGGCGTACGGGTCGCGGTCCGGGTACGACCAGGGCGCCGGGGTGGCGTGCTCGCCGATGCGCTGGAACAGGGCGGCCGCCTCGGCGGGCCGGCCCTCGCAGACCTTGGCGTGGGCCAGGTGGTTCAGGTCGACCAGACGGCGCGGGTGGTCGTCGTGCTCCCACTCCAGCCACCAGTCGAAAGCGGCCTTCATCACGTCCCCGGCCCGGTGGTCGCGCCAGTGCGCGGCGGTGGTCGGGTCGGCGGGGGCCAGTCCGCGGACGGCGAGGGCCCGGTAGCGCTCGGCGTGCGCGACGATCGGGAGGATGACGAGCGGGGAGTCCGCGGGGGCCTGCTCCGCGGCCCAGGCGGCGAACTCGTAGACCTCGTGCAGCGGGTCCGGGCCGGCGGCGGCGCGGCGCTCGGCGAGCAGGGCGACCATCAGGTGGTGGGCGTGGTGGTGGTCGCGGTGCCGGGCGCGGATCTCCTCGAAGATCCGGACGGCGTCGGCGGAGCCGTCCCGCTCCAGCATCAGCAGGCCGAGCCAGGGGGTGGGGTCGGCGGGCGCGAGCGCGGCGGCGTGCCGGCAGGCGGCGCGGGCGCGGGCCGGGTCCTCCTTGTCGCGCAGGGCGCGCCGGACGTGGGCCAGGGCGAGGAGGACGGTCGCGTCGACGGATCCGGGTGCGGCGAGCAGCCACTCGCGGGCCCAGGCGGCGGCGTACGGTTCCAGGGCCAGCACGGCGACGCGGTGGCCGCGGCGGTCCCAGTCGTCGCCGGTGCGGGCGAGCAGGGAGCGGGCGGCCTGCCAGCGGCCCTGTGCCAGCGCGGCGCGGGCGGCGGCGAGCTCGGTGTCGTCCAGGGCCGCGCCGGGGTCCGCGTCGGGCGGGCGGGGGACGCGCTCGCGGTCTCGGCCGAGGGGGAGCGGGGATGGGGGCACCGCGGGACTTCCTCATCCTCCTCGGTACGGGTGTGACATCGGCCCGCGATCGGCCGATCACCCACAGCAAATCCCCAGCCGGGTCGACCGTCAAGGGCCGGGGTCACATGACAGGTGTCAACTTCCCCTGTCCACCGAGGACTTGGCCGTACAGCCCCCTGGTGGGGCCGGGTGTGCGGCACACCGGTGTGGCGTACGCCATGGCGCGGCCCGGGCGGGTCGCGGAGCATGGCCGTACGGTCGCCGCCGTGCGCCCGGCCCGCGCGCCGGTCCGCCGGGCGCCGCGACCGCGTCAGGCGCCCGGTTCCGGGTACTCCTCCGGAGGCCGGATCCCGGGCACTCCCAGGGCTTCGAGGGCGTTGGGGCGCTATCGTCGGCCATTGACGCCTCTCCGTGGCCCGACCCGATGATCGAGGTACGCAGCGTGTCGGTTCTGGTTCTGGTTCTCGCCGTGAGTGCCGCCTGTTGCCTGGGTTTCGGTTTCGTCCTCCAGCAGGACGCGGCGCAGAAGGCGCCCCTGAGCGACTTCCTCTCGCCCCGGCTGCTGCTCGACCTGATGCGGGTGCCGCGCTGGCTGGGGGGCATCGGGCTGATGGCGGCGGGCATGGCGCTGGGCGCGATCGCGTTGGGGAAGGGCGAGATCTCGCTGGTGGAACCGCTGCTGGCGACGAACCTCCTGTTCGCGCTCGCCCTCTCCCGCCACCGGAGCAAGCAGGCCCTGGGCCGTCAGGGCTGGGCGGGCCTGCTCCTGCTCGCGGGCGGGGTGACCGCGTTCATCGTGGCGGGCGAGCCGCGCGGGGGCGACGCGATCACCGATCCGCTGCGGCACTGGCTGATCATCGGCGTGATGGCCGGACTGGCCCTGCTGCTCACGGCGTACGCCAAGCGCACCCGGCTGTACGCGGCCCCGGTCCTGCTCTCCCTCGCGGCCGGCCTCCTCTACGGCATCCAGGACGCGCTGACCCGGGTCAGCGGGGAGCGGTTCTCCCGGGGCGGCATCGCCGAGGTGCTGACCGGGTGGCAGCCGTACGCCGTGCTGGCGCTCGGGGTGACCGGCCTGGTGCTGGTGCAGAGCGCGTTCGAGACGGCGCCGCTGCGGATGTCGCTGCCCGCGCTGACCGCGGCCCAGCCGCTCGCCGGGATCATCTGCGGGGTCGGCTTCCTCGGCGACCGGCTGCGCACCGACACCGGCGCGCTGGCCTGGGAGGCGGCGGGTCTCGCGGCGATCGTCGTGGGCATCGTGCTGCTCGGGCTGCACCCGGCGATGCCGCAGGGCACGGCGGCGCGCGAGCGGGCACGGGACCTCCAGACCCAGTGAGGTCCGGGCGCGGTGACGCGCGCCGTGCGGGTGCTGCTTGGATGGACGCATGAGCGCTGCTGACGAGATCCTCGACATCGTCGACGAGCACGACCGGGTCGTCGGACGGTCCCCCCGGGGCGAGGCCTACGCCGCCGGCCTGCGCCACCGCTGCGTCTTCGTCCAGGCGAGGGACGCGGACGGACGGATCTTCGTCCACCGGCGCACCCCGACGAAGCTGGTCTTCCCCTCCCTGCACGACATGTTCGTCGGCGGGGTGGTCGGCGCGGGCGAGGCCTACGACGACGCCGCCCTGCGCGAGGCCGAGGAGGAGCTCGGCGTGAGCGGGCTGCCCCGCCCGGAGTTCCGCTTCAAGTTCCTCTACGACGACGGCGCCGGCCGGAGCTGGTGGTCGGCCGTGTACGAGGTGCGCTGCGAGCTGCCCGTGCGCCCTCAGGCGGAGGAGGTCGCCTGGTACGGCTTCCTGTCCGAGGAGGAGGTCGAACGGCGTCTGACCGACTGGGCGTGGGTGCCGGACGGGCTGGCGGCCCACGAGCGGCTCAGGGCCCACCGGGAGCGGGCGCGGGACCGGGCGCCGGCCGGCCCGGCGGGCGGCGCCGGCGACGTCCCCCCGGCGGGGGCGGGGTAGGGTCTCGCGCGTGATCGAGTTCGTGCGGAACGTCCGGCTGTGGTTCGTGCCGGAGGCGGTGCGGCAGGAGGGACGGACGCCCGACTACCGGTTCTCGCTGGCCAACGAGCGCACGTTCCTGGCCTGGCTGCGGACCGCGCTCGCGCTGATCGGCGGGGGGTTCGCGGTGGACCAGTTCCTGCCGGACCTGCGCTGGGGCTGGCGGGTCGGACTCGCGCTCGCGCTGCTGGCGGCGGGCGTGCTGTGCTCCCTGCGCGCCGTGAACCACTGGGTGCGGTGCGAGCGGGCGATGCGGCGGGGCGAGGACCTGCCGGCGTCCCGGTTCCCCGCGCTGCTCGGTCTGACCGTCGCGGTGGTGGCCGTCGCGATGGTCGTCGTGGTGCTGCTCGGGTGGGACGGGTGAGCGGCGAACGCGACCCCGGGCTGCAGCCCGAGCGGACCCGGCTCGCCTGGCGGCGTACGACGCTGTCGGGCACCGTCGCCGCCGTGCTCGCCGTGAGGACCGCGCTGCACGGCGGAGCGTCGCCCGCCGGGGTCCTCGTGTGCGCGCTGTGCTGCGCCCTGTGGCTGGGCTTCCTCCTCCTGGCCCACCACCGCATCCGCGCCCTCGCCGCGACGCCCGTCCCCCCGCCCCTCACCCCCCGCCGCGCCGCCGCGGCGGCGCTGTGCACGGTGGCGACGGCGGTGTGCGCGGC
This sequence comes from Streptomyces sp. NPDC017936, assembly GCF_044328485.1. NCBI lineage: Bacteria > Bacillati > Actinomycetota > Actinomycetes > Kitasatosporales > Streptomycetaceae > Streptomyces > Streptomyces sp. NPDC017936. Next base: position 328,464 of record NZ_JBIRHK010000008.1, read on the forward strand.
GGCGCTGGTCGTCGTCTAGGGCCGTCGTCACCAGCCCACGGGCTCCGTCTCCGCCTCCCAGTCCACCGTCACCACGATCTTCCCCCGGGTGCGTCCCCCCTGGTTGGACCGGTGGGCGTCCGCGGCGCGCTCGAGCGGGTAGGTCTCCGAGACGTGGACGGACACCACGTCCTGTTCCGCGAGTTCGGCCAGCCGGGCGAGGTCCTCGGCGTCGGGGCGGACGAAGTGGTAGCGGCCGCCGTAGTCGACGGCGGCCGGGTCGGCGATGGAGACCAGGCGGCCCTCGGGGGCGAGCAGGTTGGCGGAGGTCTTCAGGGTGTCGCCGCCGATCGTGTCGAAGACCGCGTCCACGCCCTCGGGGGCGAGGCCCCGGACCCGTTCGGCCAGGCCGTCGCCGTAGGTGACGGGCTCGCCGCCGAGGGAGCGCACGAAGTCGTGGTTGGCCTCGCCGGCCGTGCCGATCACCCGGGCGCCCAGGTGGCGGGCGAGCTGCACGGCGATCGAGCCGACGCCGCCCGCGGCCGCGTGGACCAGCACGGTCTCGCCGCGCTTGACCTGGAGCGCCTTGACCAGCACCTGGTAGGCGGTGAGGCCCACCAGGGGCAGGCCCGCGGCCTCCTCCCAGGTGAGGTTGCGCGGTTTGCGGGCGAGGGTGCGCACGGGCGCGGCGACGTACTCGGCGAAGGTGCCGCGGGAGAGGAAGTCCTCGCGGACGTAGCCGATGACCTCGTCGCCGACCGAGAACTCCGTGACGGACGCGCCGGGCCGGACCACGACGCCGCAGACGTCCCAGCCGGGGACCACGGGGAAGACGGTGTCGAGGATCCCGTCGAGATGGCCCTCGCGGCACTTCCAGTCGACGGGGTTGACGGCCGCCGCCCGGACCTTGACCAGCACGGTGTCGGGGCCGACCTTGGGGTCCCGCACCTCGCCGTACTCGAGGACCTCGGGACCGCCGTACCGGCTGTAACTGATGCCCTTCATGCCACCGACCCTCCGGGGTAGTCGTACGCCTCGCAAGCCCGGGCGCCCCGGCGTGTGCCGTTCGCGTGGCGGCCCGGCCGGCCGCGGTCCCGGTACCCCCGTGAGCGGACTCCACCCGTCCGGGGCGTCCGGAGGACGGCCTTCGGCGGCGTCCCGGCTTCTGCGGGGGCGCCGGTCGGCCTAGGGTGGCCCCGATCACGTTGGGCGCCGCCACTGGACGACATACCGACCGGTCGGCATCATGGGGAGGTCCCGTTCACCCGTCCGTAGGAGCGACGCATGAGCCCCGACCACCCGCCCGGACTCGACCTCGACCGGCTGCGCACCCTGCTCGACCGCGAGCGCCCCGGTCTGGTCCACGGCCCGCTCACCGGCCGGCTGATCGAGGGCGGACGGTCGAACCTCACCTACGCGGTCTCCGACGGCGAGGGACGGTGGGTCGTGCGGCGGCCCCCGCTCGGCCACGTCCTGGCCACCGCGCACGACATGCGGCGCGAGCACCGGGTGATCAGCGCCCTGCACCCCACCCGCGTGCCGGTGCCGGACCCGGTGCTGCTGTGCGAGGACGAGGACGTGCTCGGCGCGCCCTTCTACGTCATGGAGTTCGTCGAGGGCACGCCCTACCGGACCGCCGACCAGCTCGCCCCGCTCGGCCCGGAGCGCACCCGGGGCGCCGTGCTGTCCCTGGTGGACACGCTCGTGGAGCTGCACGCGGTGGACCCCGCCGAGGTGGGCCTCGCCGACTTCGGCCGCCCCGAGGGCTTCCTCGACCGGCAGCTGCGGCGCTGGGGCAAGCAGCTGGACGCCTCCCGCAACCGCGACCTGGCCGGCATCGACGAGCTGCACGCGACGCTCGGCCGGCGGCTGCCCTCCTCGCCCGCCCCGGCCGTCGTGCACGGCGACTACCGGCTCGACAACGTGCTGATCGGCGAGGACGACCGGATCAAGGCGATCCTCGACTGGGAGATGTCGACGCTCGGCGATCCGCTCACCGACCTGGGCCTGCTGGTGATGTACAGCCTGCCGCTCGGCACGCCCGACTCCCCCGTCTCCACCACCGCCGAGGCTCCGGGGCACCCGGATCCGGCCGAACTGATCGAGCGGTACGCCGCCCGCTCGGGGCGCGACGTCTCGGCCGTCTCCTGGTACACGGCGTTCGCGTGGTTCAAGCTCGCCGTGATCCTGGAGGGCATCCACTACCGCTACACCCTGGGCCAGACGGTCGGCCGCGGCTTCGACCGCATCGGTGACCTGGTGCCCGTCTTCATCGACCACGGACTGACCACCCTCCAGGAAGGCTGACGCCATGGACTTCGCGTTCGACGCGCGCACCGAGGAACTGCGCGCCAAGCTGCTCGCCTTCATGGACGAGTACGTGTACCCGGCCGAGGCGGTCGCCGAGGAGCAGCGCGCCCGCCTCGCCTCGCCGTGGGACACCCCCGCCGTGGTGGAGGAACTGAAGGCCGAGGCGCGCCGGCAGGGGCTGTGGAACCTCTTCCTCCCCGACTCCGAGTACGGCGCCGGACTGACCAACCTCCAGTACGCGCCGCTGGCCGAGATCACCGGCCGCAGCCCGCAGCTCGCGCCCACCGCGCTGAACTGCGCGGCGCCGGACACCGGCAACATGGAGGTGCTCGCCCAGTTCGGCGACGAGCGGCAGCGCAAGCAGTGGCTGGAGCCGCTGCTGGCCGGGGAGATCCGCTCGGCGTTCGCGATGACCGAGCCGGAGGTGGCCTCCTCCGACGCCACCAACATCACCACGCACATCGTGCGGGACGGCGACGAGTACGTCGTCACCGGCCGCAAGTGGTACATCTCCGGGGCGATGAACCCGGACTGCGCGATCTTCATCGTGATGGGCAAGACGGACCCGGACGGCACCGACGTCCGCCGTCAGCAGTCCATGGTGCTCGTGCCCCGCGACACCCCGGGCGTGACCGTCCGGCGGGCGATGCGGGTCTTCGGCTACGAGGACCACTACCACGGCGGCCACGCCGAGGTGGTCTTCGACCACGCGCGGGTGCCGGTGACCAACCTGATCGGCGAGGAGGGCGGCGGTTTCGCCATCGCGCAGGCCCGGCTGGGCCCCGGCCGCATCCACCACTGCATGCGGCTGATCGGCATGGCCGAGCGCGCCATCGAGCTGATGTGCCGGCGGGCCGTGTCCCGTACGGCGTTCGGCAAGGCGCTGGGGCAGCAGGGCGTGGTCCACAACTGGATCGCGGACGCGCGGGTGACCGTCGAGCAGCTGCGGCTGCTGGTGCTGAAGACGGCCTGGATGATGGACACGGTCGGCAACCGGGGCGCCCACACGGAGATCCAGGCGATCAAGATCGCGACGCCGCGTGCGGTCGTCGACATCATCGACCGGGCGATCCAGCTGTACGGCGCGGGGGGCGTCAGCCAGGACTTCCCCCTGGCGGAGCTGTACGCCGGGGCGCGGACGCTGATGATCGCGGACGGGCCGGACGAGGTGCACCAGCGGTCGCTGGCGCGGCGGGAGCTGAAGAAGTACCTGTGACCCGGTGGGGCGGCGAGGGGTTCGCGCCCCCGCCGCCCCTGCCCGTCCGGCGCCGGAGGACGAGGCCCGTTCAGGGGCGGCGGGGCGAGGAACGCCTCCGCCGGTTACGGCCGCAGTGCCCGCAGGAGCAGGTCGGCCAGGTGGTCGGCGACCTCCTGGGGGCTCATCGGCCCGTCCGGGCGGTACCAGGTCGACAGGTGGTGGACGGACCCGAAGTGGTAGTCCACCACCAGGTCCGCCGGGGTGGCCGTGGAGAACACCCCGGCCGCCTGCCCCTCCTCGACGAGCGCCCGGAAGCGCTCGTGGTAGCGCCGGCGCTCGGCGCGCACCTGCTTGTTCTTCTCGGGGCTCAGGTGGTGCATCGAGCGGAAGAAGATCGACGCGTCGTCGAGGTTCTCGATCGTGGTGACGACGACGTCGGCCGCCGCGCCCCGCAGGCGCTTCTCGACCGGCTCGTCGGCGTCCGCGAAGGCGTCGAGCCGCTCCTGCTGGACGCGCAGCACCCGCGCGTACACCTCGTGCAGGAGGTCGTCCTTGGAGCCGAAGTAGTGGTACAGGGCCCCCTTGGTGACACCGGCCGCCTCGACGATCTCCTGCACGGAGGTGCGGTCGTAGCCCCGCTCGGCGAAGAGCCGGGTGGCGGCGGCCAGCAGCCGCTGCGGCACGGGGGTACCGTCGCCGTCCGTCGTCCTGGGCACTGCCGCCACCTGCCTTTCTCGATGCCTTACCGGCGTTGCCTCACTGGCCGCCGTGCGCGGGGGAACGCAGTTCCCGACGGAGGATCTTCCCACTCGCCGTCTTGGGCAAGTCGGGCAGGATCTCCACCAGCCGCGGGTACTTGTAGGCAGCCAGTCTCTCCTTGCAGTACACCGCGAGTTCATCCGGGTCCGCCTCGGCGCCCGGGCGCAGGCTGATGTACGCCTTGACGGTCTCCCCGCGGTAGCCGTCGGGCACCCCGACGACGGCCGCCTCGCGCACCGCCGGGTGCGTGTAGAGCACGTCCTCGACCTCGCGCGGCCACACCTTGAAGCCGGACGCGTTGATCATGTCCTTCTTGCGGTCGACGACGTACAGCCAGCCCCGCTCGTCCATGAAGCCGATGTCGCCGGTGTGCAGTTCGCCGTCCGGGAAGGTCTCGGCGGTGGCGTCGGGGCGCCCCCAGTAGCCGGGCACCACCTGCGGTCCCCTGACGAGGATCTCGCCCTGCTCCCCGAAGGGCACCTCGGCGCCCTGCTCGTCGACGATCCGCACGACCGTGTCGGGCCCGGGCACGCCGACCGCGAGCGTCCCGGAGACCGGGTCGACCGGCGCCTCGAGGTGCGGCGGGACGGAGGCGCAGGGGGCGGTGCACTCGGTGAGGCCGTAGCCGTTGCGGATGTACGGGCCGAAGCCCGCCCGGAACCTCTCCACCAGGGCCGGCGGCAGCGGGGCGCCGCCGGAGGAGATGACGGCGAAGGAGGAGAAGTGGTCGCGGGTGACGTCCGGGTGGGCGGCCAGGGCCATGAAGGCCGTGGACGGTCCGACCGTGTAGTGCGGGCGGTGCTCGGCGAACGCCTCCAGGACGACGCCCGCCTCGAAGCGGTACGTCAGGGCGAGGGTGCCCACGCTGTTCAGGCAGGCCGCGAGCTGGCAGACCATGCCGGTGATGTGGAACAGGGGCGCGAGCGCGTAGTAGACGGGCGCCTCGGGCAGGTGCAGGCCGGTGCGCTGCCGTTCGGCGTTGAACATGATGTTGGCGTGCGTGTTGGTGGCGCCCTTGGGGTGGCCGCTGGTGCCCGAGGTGTAGCTGATCAGCGCGATGTCGGAGGCGGCCGGGACGCGGTCCTCGGGCGCCCGGTGGCCGGCGCGGGCGACGGCGGTGAGGTCGTCGGCGTCGGGCGCCTGCGGGAGCCGTTCGAAGCCGAGCACGCGGGTGTCGCCCCGGGTCTGGAAGTCCAGCTCGCAGCCGGTGAGCACGATCCGCACCGGCGAGTCGGCGGCCGTGTCGCGCAGATACGCCTCCCAGGCCCGGTCGGCGCAGACCAGCGCGGTGACCTCGGCGTCGCGCAGGACGTGGGCCACCTCCCCCGACTTGTACATCGGGTTGACCGGGACGACGGTCGCGCCCGCCTTCCAGGCGCCGAGGACGGCGAGGACGAAGTGCGGGGAGTTCTGCAGGAGGACGGCGACGCGGTCGCCGCGCTCCAGACCACGGGCGGCCAGGTGACCTGCGACGGAGTCGCTGAGTTCGTCCACCTCGCGGTAGCCGAGCCGTCCGTCGAAGTAGGCGAGGAGGGTGCGCTCGGGCGCCTCGGCGACGGCCCGGCGCAGGGCGTGGACCAGGGAGTCGGCCGGGTCGACCGGGGCGCGCTGGGTCTCGTCGAGGAGGGCCAGCCAGGGCTTGGCGGCGTAGCGGGAGGCGGTCACCGAGCGGCCTCCCACTTCTGCTGGAGGTGGTTCATGTGGGTCAGCCAGCGGTCGGGATCGGTGGCCCGTGCCTGGTGGTACCCGGCGACCTCGGGGTGCGGGAGGATCAGGAAGCGGTCCTCCTCGATGCCCCGGAACAGGGCGTCCGCCACGTCCTGCGGCTCGATCGCGGTCGGCTTGAGCACGAGGTCGCCCGCGCTGCCGGTGGCGGCCAGCATGTCGGTGCGGACGCCCTGGGGACAGATCGCGTGGACCTTGATCCCGCGGTGGCGGTAGGTCAGCGACAGCCACTCGGCGAAGGCGTACGCGCCGTGCTTGGTGACGCTGTAGGGGGCGGCGCCGATCATCGTGAGGAGTCCGGCGGCGGAGACGGTGGAGACGAAACGGCCGCTGCCGCGCTCCAGCCAGTCCGGGAGCAGGGCGCGGGCCGCACGGACGTGGGCCATGACGTTGACGTCCCAGGCGAGTTCCCACACGGCCTCCTCGGCCGCCTCCGAGCCGCCCGAGCCGACGCCGGCGTTGGCGCAGTAGACGTCGACGGTCCCCCCGAGCGCGTCCCGGGCGTCGGCGACGATCGCGGAGGCGTCGCCGGGGACCGCGGTCCCGCCGATCTCGTCGGCGACGGCCTTCGCCCGTTCGGCGTCCAGGTCGTTGACGACGACCCGGGCCCCCTCGGCGGCGAACCGGCGGGCCAGCGCGGCGCCGATGCCGCCTCCCGCTCCGGTGACGACGACTCCAGCACCCTGCACGGCTTCCACCAGCGGTCTCCTTCGACACGACTGCGGCACGACATGACGAGCGTCGCCCCTGCTGCGACGTCAGACTAACCGGTCGGTATGTGACAGGGAAGGGCGAGCGCGGGACACCTTGCCCCACGAGCGCCCGCGCATCGGGGTCGAGCGCCTGGCAGCTCCCCGGGCACGACCGGGACGCCCGCGACCCCGTCCGCACCGGGGCCGCGCCGCCGGTGACGGCCCGGCGGGTCCGGAGCGGTTTCGCCCGGCGCCCCGGCCACCCGGTCACCCGGCCACCCGGCCGACAGGCCGACAGGCCGACAGGCCGACAGGCCGACAGGCCGACAGGCTCACCGGCTCGGCCCGGGTCCGCGCGGCGATCGGCGCGGACGCGGACGTGGACGAGGTGGTGGCGGGCCGGCGGGGGAAGCCGGCCGCCTTTCCGCACCTGCGGCGTCGGTTCCCGCTGCACGGGCGAGGCGTGACGTCCGGTCAGCCCGCCGTGTTCGCCGGACGCCGTACCCGCCGGCGTCCCGGACGGCGGGCGCCGCCCGGGGCGCGGCCGGACGGTTCGGCGCGGGGCGCCATGTGGCAGGCGACGGAGTGCGGGCGGCGCCGGGTGCCGCGTGGCAGGCGACGGGCTACGACGGGGCGCGGGCGGCGCCGGACGTCACGTGGCGGGCGACGGGGCGCAGGCGGCGGTGGGTACGCGCGCGTATCCGCTCGCCGAGGCTTCGGTCCGGCCCCCGCCGGCGTCCGGGGCGGGAGCGGCGACACGGCGGCGGTGGTCCGCCGAGGCGGGGCGCCGTCCGGGGCGGGCGCCGTCCGGGGCGGGCGCCGTCCAGGGCAGGCGCCGTCCAGGGCAGGCGCCGTCCGGGGCGTACGGCGACGTCGTGCGCCCGGAACCGGCGCGGGCGGTGGTCGCGGCGGGCCGCGTCCGCCGAGGAGGCGGCCCGCCGCGGCGCGGGCTCACCGGTGGGAGGTGAACTCCACCACCTGCTGGTAGGTGGGCCGGTTCTGCCAGCTGATGCCGGGGTGCTTGATGCCGCCGAGGGTGCGCTGGACGATCGAGTCGGCGCACCACTGGTTGCCCGCGGCGCACAGGTCGTCGCCGGGGTAGACCTGGGCCGCGGTCCGGCCGGCCGCCTGCTTCAGCGTGGTGAGCAGGACGTCCCGGCAGGCGCTGAGGCTGCCGCCGCCGCAGTACGTCCGCGCGAGCGGGCCCCGCACCGGCTCCCCCAGCACCGCCCGGATGTCCTTGTCGACATAGCTCCACCAGCCGTACTGGAAGGCGCTCCCGGCGTGCGACCCGGTCGGGCCGTGGGCGGCCGACGGGGTCTCGTCGACGGGCAGGCCGGCGGTGAACGCGGTGTACAGCCCGGTGCCGAGGCCCGGTTCGAACTCGGCCTTCACCAGCAGCGGCCACCAGGCGTCCAGGACGCGGATCGCGTCGGCGTCGGCGTACGTCTTCGAACCGGCCGTGGTCTCCGTGCGCCTGCCGCCGGCGGTCAGCCAGGCCTGGAGCCTGCTCACGGCCGACGCGGCGGTGGTGTCGGTGACCGGCGAGCTGTTGATCACCTTCAGCAGGTCGGGCAGGACGTCCTCGGCGCGCAGGTCGGCGAGGGCGGCGTCCGCCATGGCCTTCACCAGGGCGGCACGGGTGACGCCGCCGGCCTGGACCAGCTTCTTCACCCGGGTCTCGAGGAGGTTGCCGCGGTGCACGGACCCGTCGCCCCAGGACGCGGTCGCGTAGTCCTGGGCCTGCTTGTTGTTCCAGGAGACGTAGTAGTCCTGGTCGATGGAGTGGGGGTGTGCCGAGGCGGGGGTGTACTCGGCCGTGTTGGTCGCCGGGTTCCAGTTCCGCCACTCGTACGCGGACCGCGCCCACACCGGGAACTCGGCGTCGACGCCGTTCGCGCGCACCGGGTTGTCGCCGCTGTTGTAGTACGCGGTGTGCTCGGAGTCGGCGTAGAACCAGTTGAAGGTGTAGTTGATGTGCTGCACCGCGCTCTGGAAGGTCTGCGGCCCCTTGACGTGGTCCGGGTCGTTCAGCATCTGGAAGCCGATGATGGAGTCGGCCTCGTGCAGGAAGGACGAGCGCAGGGTGGTGTAGGCGACCTTCTTGCCGCCGACCGTGGCGCGGTGGGTGACCGGTCCGTACGCGGTGCGCCAGACGCGCATCGTGTAGGAGCCGGCCGCGCTGCCGTCGGCGGTGGTCGGCTTCCAGGCGTTCTTCTGCTCGACCTTCTCCATCGCCGTGCAGGTGCCGCGGTACAGGTAGTGGTGGTCGTCCTGGCAGAGCTCGACGGCGTAGGTGTCGATGATGTCCTGGCCGGAGGTCGTGGCGCTCCACGCGTAGTCCTGGCCGCGGCCGAGTTCGACGTACATGCTCAGGCCGGCGAAGGAGGCGCCGCGGGCGCTGATGCCCGGGCCCTGGAGCTCCTGGAGCAGCAGGAGCTGCGGGGCGAAGTAGCCGGTCTGCGGGCCGAAGACGGCGATCGGGTGGCCGCTCGCGGTGTGGTCGCCGCTGACCACGAGGGCGTTGGACATGCCCCGCCTGGCCGAGCCGAGGGCGGTGGCGGCGGCCGTGGCGGAGGCGGTCGCCGCGGAGGAGGCGGCGGCGCTGCCGGTGCGGTCGTACACCAGCGGCTCCTCGACCACCGAGCCGGCGTCGGGCAGGGCGGAGCCCTGCGGGTTCCCGGGCCGGACGGCGTAGGGGAAGCTCTTGCCGTCGTGGAGGGTCATGACGGCCTCGGGGTCGTTGCGCTCGCGGAACGACTCCCAGACCTCGGTGCCCTGTTCGACGCCGTACCTCTCCTGTGCGGCGAGCAGGGAGATCGCGTTGCCGACCTCGCCGCCGCCGCCGGAGCCGAAGAGGGCGCCGACGACCGAGGCCAGCGCCACCAGGTCGGTGATCTTGAAGTGGGCGATGGTGCCGGCGTTGGTGATGGAGTCCTTGTGGCCGGTCAGGACGTATTCACCGGGGAAGTAGCGGCCGCTGTCGGAGGCGTCGATGTAGGCGTTGATGCCGTCGAGGTAGGCGTCGGCGTCGGCGAGGGCCTGCTGACCGCGGGCGCCGTTGGCGGCCACGGCGTTGTCGATCTGGGCCTGGAGGTCGGCCTCGGTGTACGGGGCGTTGCGCCAGAACTGCTGCTCCAGGCCCTGGTTGGACGCGGCGCCGCCCGCGAAGGAGGTGAGCCGGCCCCGGCCCACGTGCCGGAAGACGTCCATGAGCCACAGCCGGTCCTCGGCGGCGGCGTAGCCGGCTCCGAACTCGGTGCCGTACCGGGTGGTGCCGGTGATGTGCGGGACGCCCGTCTTCTTGTCGCGGACGATCGTGACGTCGCCGCGGCCGGCGGGCTTGACGGTGGAGGCGACCTGATCGGCGGGCACCCCGAACGACGCGTCGTTGAAGAACGTGTTGATCGTGGCGTTGGTGAGGGTGGAGTAGCCCTTGGCGAGGCTGGCGTAGGGGCCGAGCTGGTCCTCGGCGTGCGCGGGCTGGGTGCCGAAGGCCTGGTTGAGCAGGATCTGCGCCAGAGTGGCGTTGCCGTTCTGGCCGGGCGGCAGGATGTCGGAACACTGGTTGCCGCAGTGGTCGTTCGCCGCCGTGACCTGGGCGGCCTCCGCGGACCGGGGCGTCCCCGCGGCCGCCGCCGCCGGGGAAAGGGGAGTCAAAAGACCGGCCATGAGGACGCATACGGACGCGGTCTTCAGGAACCCGGGGAATCCGCCGGGAGTTCTCATTCCGCCGAGGGCGGTGTGGGGGATGCGCCGTGGCATCGGCAGCTCCTGGTGACGGGGGTGGCCGGAAGGTTACCGCCGGTACCCCCGGGTTTGAAGATGAACATGCGTCACTTTTTGGGAGTCGCCTCATCCGGCTTGTGGGACGGCATCGGGCATCGGACGGAGCCGAAGGGAGCCGAATCGCGTGTCGATACGTCTATTCGGCGACGTCGTGCGAAGTCCGCGCGATGACGCCGAAGTGACCGAAGTACAGGTGCAGATGTGACGGAGGTGCAAGGCGATGGCCGGTTTCCGGAGTCTGGCGAGACAGGTGCGCGACCCGCGGTGCGATCTGGCGCTGCGGCGGTACTCACTGCGCAAGTGCCTCGAGCGGTTCGCCCCCTACGGGCACAGGGCGACCTGGGACCATCTCTGCTCGCGGGCCGGGTTCGGCCCCGAGGACCGCTCCCCCGATCCTGCGCGGCTCGTGGCCGCGCTGGTCGAACTGGAGGAGGCGCGGGCGGTGTGGCTGGCCTACGAGGCCGGGTTCGCCGAGCGCCGCAGGAAGGAGAAGCACGACGGGCTGCGCCGGCCGGGCAGCGTGGACGACTGGCACCGGCTGACCTGGGGCGGCTTCGGTGTGGCGTGGTGCGACGACCCGCGGGTCCACCCCCGTGAGCCGCTGGCCGAGGTACTGCGCCGGCTGATCGCCGCCCTGGAGCGCGAGCCGGGCTCCGACTGCCCGGTGTGCGGCGGCGAGCGGCTGGTGTGGAAGGACGACCTGGACCACGAGCCGTCGGCGGGTCCGGTCTGCGCGGACTGCGGGATACTCGTGCCGCGGCCCGTGCTCACGCCCGAGGCGCTGGCGTACGCCAGGCGCGGACGGCTGCTGGTGTCGGCCTGAGAGCACGACGGGGGTGCGCCGGGGATGCCGCACCCCTGTTTCGCCGGACCGGTCCGGTGCGGGGCCGTTGTCGGTGGCGGGTGTCACCATCGGGGCATGGTGCAGGTCTGTCTGAACGGGACGCGGGGCGCCGCCGACGGCGCGGCGGTGCCGCTGTCGCCGGACGCGCTGGCCCGCGCGGCCGAGGAAGCCGTCGCCGCGGGAGCCACGGACGTCCATGTCCATCCCCGGACGCCGTGCGGCCGGGACACGCTGTCGCCGGGGACGGTCGCGGCGACCCTGGAGGCGATACGGGCGCGGGTGGCGGTGCCGGTCGGCGTGACCACGGGTGCCTGGGCCGAGCCCGATCCGGCCGCCCGGGTGGCGCGGGTGCGCGCGTGGGAGGTCCTGCCCGACCACGCCTCGGTCAACTGGCACGAGCCGGGCGCGGAGGAGCTGGCCGCCGCCCTGCTCGAGCGCGGGGTGGGGGTGGAGGCGGGCGTCTGGTCGGGCACCGACGGGGCCGCCCGGTTCGCGGCGTCCCCCTGCGCTCCGCGGGTGCTGCGGGTGCTGGCGGAGGTGACGGACCCGGACCCGGACGACGCGCGGGCGTCGGCGCGCGCCCTGCTGTCCCGCCTCGGCTCCGCCCACGGCCGCCCCGTGCTGCTGCACGGCGAGGACGGCGGCGCGTGGCCCGTGCTGCGGCTGGCGGGACGGCTGGGGCTGGCGACCCGCATCGGCCTGGAGGACACGCTCGTCCTCCCCGACGGGCGACGGGCGGTGTCCAACGCCCAGTTGGTGGAGGAGGCGCTGTACCAGTACGGGCGCGCCCGGCGCTCGTCGTAGGGCGGGCCGAGGAGTTCGGCGCGGACCGCGGCGGGGCCGGTCTCGCCGGGGGCTCGCAGCCCGGCGGGGCGGAGCCGGTCGTGGGATGCGGTGCCGTCGGGACTCCGTGCGCGGCGGGTGCGCCACCGGCCGAAGGACGCGACGTTATCAGCCGCTAATCGGGTCGTTCCAGCCCTTTCCCGTAGGGAGAGTTGAGGTGATGAAACCCCACTGAGCCACCGAAGGAGCCCCGCGTGTCGACGCTGCGCGTCACGGCAGAAGTGCTGACCGTCCATGAACACCCCGACGCCGACGCCCTCGAACTGGCCCAGGTCGGCCTGTACCGGGCCGTCGTCGCCAAGGGCGTCTACCGCACCGGCGAGGCCGCGGTCTACATCCCCGAGCAGGCGGTGCTCCCGGCCGGGCTGATCGAGGAGCTGGGGCTGACCGGGCGGCTGGCGGGCGGCAACGCGGACCGGGTCAAGGCGGTGCGGCTGCGCGGCGAGCTGTCGCAGGGGATCGTGTGCCGGCCGAGGGCGCTGGCGGACGTCGACCTGGTACGGGCGGCGGCGCAGGGGACCGACTTCGCGGAGCGGCTCGGCATCACCAAGTGGGTGCCGCCGGTCCCGCCGACGATGAGCGGGGAGGTGGAGGCGGCACCCGAGTTGCTGCCGTGGGTCGACATCGAGAACATCCAGCGCTACCCGGGCATCTTCACGGCGGGTGAGCCGGTGGTGCTGACCGAGAAGCTGCACGGCTCGGCGTGCCTGCTGACGTATGTCGCGGACGAGGGGCGGGTGCACGTCTCCTCCAAGGGCTTCGGCGCGAAGTCGCTGGCGCTGAAGGAGGATCCGCGCAACCTCTACTGGCGCGCCGTGCGGGGGCACGGCGTCGCGGAGGCGGCCGCGCGCGTCGCCGAGCGCCTCGGCGCCCGGCGGGTCGGCGTCTTCGGCGAGGTGTACGGGGCGGGGGTGCAGGACCTGACGTACGGCGCCGACGGACGCCGGGAGACCCTCGGGTACGCGGTGTTCGACGTGTCCGCGGAGATCGGGGGCACGGTCCGCTGGCTGGACCCGGCGGAGATCCTGCACGGTGAACTGCCGCTGGTCCCCCGCCTGTTCGAGGGACCGTACGACAGCGCGCGGGTCCTGGAACTGGCCGGCGGCCGCGAGACCGTGTCCGGGCGCGGACTGCATCTGCGCGAAGGCGTGGTGATACGGCCCGCCGAGGAGCGGTACAGCACGGTGACCGGGGGCCGCGCGATCGCGAAGGCCGTGAGCCCGGCGTACCTGACCCGGAAGGGCGGGACGGAGTACGAGTGACCGACACCCCGGCGGCGCCGGGCGGGCGGGTCCGGCGCCGGCGGGGTGCCGTCGGCGCCCGCCCGTGCGGCTCCGGCGGCACGCTCGCCCGGGGCGGGGGACGGCGCGCGGCTTCAGGAGCAGGAGGTCGCGGGGGACGTTCCGGTCGGACGGGGCTTCCCGCGTTCCACCAGCAGGCGCGAGCCCGCCTGGCGCCGGCCGAAGGCGTCGTCCGGGTTGGACAGGACGCAGGTGTCCAGGGAGAGGCAGCCGCAGCCGATGCAGTCGGTGAGGTGGTCCCGGAGGCGGTTGAGCTGCTTGATGCGCTCGTCCAGTTCGGCCCGCCAGGCCTCGGAGAGACGGGCCCAGTCCTCGTGGGTGGGGGTGCGCTCCTCGGGGAGCTCGGCGAGGGCCTCGCGGATCGTGGCGAGGGGGATGCCGACCCGCTGGGCGGCGCGGACGAAGGCGACCCGGCGGAGCGTGTCACGGGAGTAGCGGCGCTGGTTGCCCGAGGTGCGGCGGCTGGTGATCAGGCCCTTGGACTCGTAGAAGTGCAGGGCGGAGACGGCGGCGCCGCTGCGGGCGGCGAGCTGACCGACCGTGAGTTCGTGGATCTTCTCTGGGATCTGGGGCATCCCTCGCAGCCTACCCACCCGCCGCGCTCCCCCGGCTCCGTTGACAGGACCCCGAGGCCCTACCATGCTAAGCAGTCGCTTAGAGGTATTCCGTGACGCGAGAGAGGCCGCAGACATGGCAGAGCCGAGGATCTTCACGTCCGCCGACGACCTGAGGGCGGCGGTGGGCGAGCAGCTGGGGTACACGGACTGGCTGGAGGTCGACCAGAAGCGGATCGACCTCTTCGCGGAGGCCACCGGTGACCACCAGTGGATCCACGTCGACCCCGGGAAGGCCGCCGCGGGGCCGTTCGGCACCACCATCGCGCACGGGTACCTGACCCTGTCGCTGCTGCCCCTCTTCGGGCCGCAGCTGATCTCGGTCGAGGGCGTGAAGATGGGCGTCAACTACGGGACGAACAAGGTGCGCTTCCCCTCGCCCGTCCCGGTCGGCTCGCGCCTGCGCGCGACCGCGACGATCACCGGCGTCGACGACGTGCCCGGCGGCATCCAGGTCACCGTCGCCTTCTCCGTGGAGCGCGAGGGCGGGGACAAGCCGGTGTGCGTCGCGGAGTCCGTGTCCCGCTACTACCTGTGAGCCGCGCGCGGGGGCGGCACGGCTACTTCGCCGCCCCCACCATCCGCAGCACGAGGTCGGCGTAGAGCACGCCGACCTCGTCGGGGGTCCGGGGACCGTCGACGTTGAACCAGCGGGCCACGTCGATGCAGAGGGACAGCACGGCGAGCGTGGTGCCGTGGACGTCCAGGACGTCGAACTCGCCCGCGGCCACGCCCTCCTCGATGATCCCGCGCACCTCGGCGTCCACCTGCCGGCGCAGCGCGAGGATCTCGGCGCGGGCGTCCGGGCCGAGGGCCTCCAGCTCGTACTGCACGACGCGCGCGGTGGTGCGCCGCCCGGCGTGCCAGCGCACGAACGAGCTCACCGCGTCCGCGAGCCGCTCCGCCGCGCCGCCCTCGCCGCGGGCCGCGGTGCGCAGGATGTCCAGCGCGCGGTCGTGGCCGATGCGGCTGATGCGGTGGAGCAGCTCTTCCTTGGTCTTGTAGTGGATGTAGAGGGCGGCCGGGCTCATGCCCGCGCGGCCCGCGATGTCGCGGGTCGTCGTCGCGTGGTAGCCGCGCTCGGCGAAGGCCTCCACGGCGGCGACGAGCAGCCGCCGGGCCGCGTCAGGGGTGACCTCTTCCCACGGCTCGACCTCGCCGCCGGCCGTCTCCTCCGCCGTACTCATCGCCACTTCGCCCCTCTCGGTACAGGAGCTCCACCATACCGCCGAAGGTGAGCGCCCGCTTAGAGTGCCCGCTCAGCGGTTCCCGGCCGCTCGCGGGCGGTTCAGATCTTCTCGAAGGGGTCGTGCTCGGCGAGGAGCTTCTCCAGGCGGGCCTGGTCGACGCGGCTGACGATCTGCCCGGCCTCCTGCCGGTCGCGGACCACCTTCGCCAGGGTGAAGGCGGAGGTCACCAGGTACAGGACCGCGACGGCGAGGAAGGCACGCACCCAGGCGTCGGTGTCCAGCTGGTAGATGCCGACGGACGTGGCCGCCATGGCGAGGGCGAAGGAGGCGACGGCCTGGCCGTAGAACGCGGCCGTGCTCTGCTGTCTGACCGGTGTGTCACTCATGGGCGCAAGTCTCGGCGGACGTGGCCGGCGCCACATCCGCCCGCGTACTCAGTCGGCTACTCAGAAGGCCGAGACCCCGGTCAGGGCCCGTCCGATCACCAGCTTCTGGATCTGGCTGGTGCCCTCGTAGAGGGTCATCACCCGGGCGTCCCGCAGGAGTTTGCCCGCCGGGTACTCGTCGATGTAGCCGTAGCCGCCGAAGACCTGGAGGGCGTTGTTCGCGGCGCGGACGGCCGCCTCCGAGGCGAAGAGCTTGGCCTTGGACGACTCCACGGCGAACGGCAGTCCACGGTCGATCAGGTCCGCGACCCGCCAGGTCAGCAGCCGGGCCGCGTCCACGTCGACCGCGATGTCGCTGAGCAGTTCCTGGACGAGCTGGTGGTGGGCGACGGTCTTCCCGAACTGCTCGCGCTCGCCCGCGTAGGTCACGGCCGCGTCCAGTGCGGCCTGGGCTATGCCGACGCAGCCCGCCGCGACCGACATGCGCCCCTTGGCCAGCGCGGACATGGCGACGGAGAAGCCCTTGCCCTCCTCCCCGAGCAGCGCCGACGCGGGCACCCGCACGCCCTGGAGGACCAGCTCGGCGGTGGCCTGGCCGCGCAGCCCGAGCTTGCCGTGCAGGGTGCGGCGGGTCAGGCCGGGGGTGTCGGCCGGCACCAGGAAGGCGGAGACGCCCCGGTGGCCGGGGGCGTCCGTGGAGCGGGCGAACAGCAGGACGACGTCGGCCCAGGTGCCGTTGGTGATGAACATCTTGGTGCCGTCGATGACGAAGTCGTCGCCGTCGCGGACCGCGCGGGTGGAGAGGCTGCCCGCGTCGGAGCCGGTGCCGGGCTCCGTGAGGCCGAAGCAGCCGACGTACGCGCCGGAGGTGAGCCCCGGCAGCCAGCGCCGCTTCTGCTCCTCGTCGCCCCAGGCCGCGATCGTCTTGGCGACCAGGCCGAGCGAGACGGAGACGATGCCGCGCACGGACGAGTCGCCGCGGCCCAGCTCCTCCGTGACCAGGCAGTAGGCGAGGTGGTCGCCGCCCGAGCCGCCGTACTCCTCGTCGATCGTCAGCCCCAGGAAGCCGGTCTCGCCGAGCTTCTTCACGATGCCCCGGTCGACCTCCTCGGCCCGGTCCCAGGCGGCGGCGTGCGGGGCGATCTCACGGTCCACGAAGTCACGGGCGAGCCGGCGCACGGCCTCCTGCTCCTCGCTGAGCCCCAGGTTCACCACGAGATCACCTCACTTGAAAACCGTACATTTAAATTAGCACTGCTAGTTTCTTGTCGCAGCCCTACTATGTGCGCCATGGCCCGACCGCGCAAGCCCCTGCTGAGCACCGACCGCATCGTCGAGACGGCCCGCGCGCTCGTCGACGCGGAGGGCCTCGCGGCGGTCTCCACGCGCCGGCTCGCCGCGGAGCTGGGGGTGAGCGGGCCCTCGCTCTACAACCACTTCCGGACCAAGGACGAGATCCTGGAGGCCGTCGCCGACTCGGTGAGCGCCCAGGTCGACCTGTCGATGTTCGAGGGCGGCCGGGACTGGCGGACCGCCCTGCGGGACTGGGCCGTCTCCTACCGGTCCGCCCTGCGCGACCACCCGAACATCGTCCCGGTCCTCGCCCGCGGCCCCGGCCGCCGCCCGGCCGCCCTGCGGCTCGCGGACGCGGTGTACGGCGCGATGGTCGACGCCGGCTGGCCGCCCGCGCAGGCCACCTCGATCGGCGCGCTGATGCGGTACTTCATCATGGGCTCCGCGCTCGGCTCGTTCGCCGGCGGCTTCGTGGGCGACGCGAGCGCGTACGACCCCGCCGACTACCCCCACCTCGGCCAGGCCCACCTGCTGGCCGAGCAGCAGGAGAAGGTCGACGAACGGGCCTTCGAGGCCGGTCTCATCGCGCTGCTGGACGGGCTGGCCCAGCAGTACGAGCAGGTGCGGCGGACGGCGTAGCCGCACGGCGGGGACCCTTCGGCCGTCGCCGAACCGTCCGTGTCCCATGCTGGACGCCATGACCACCAGGGACCCCCGGGCGCCGCTGCTGGCCCGGCTGGCCGGGCTGATCGCCGACGAGACGCGTGCCGCGTGCCTGCTCGCGCTGCTCGACGGCCGGGCCTGGACGGCGGGCGAGCTGGCCCGGCACGCGGGCGTGGCCGCGTCGACGCTGAGCGAGCACCTCGGCAAGCTCGTCGCGGGCGGCCTGCTCGCCGAGGAACGGCAGGGCCGCCACCGGTACGTACGGCTGGCCGACGCACGGGTCGCCCAGCTCCTGGAGGACCTGGCCGCCCAGGTCGCCCCGGACGAGGTCGCCCGGCCCCGGAACCTGCGCGCGTCGAGCGCCGGGGCGGCGATGGCCCGCGGCCGCACCTGCTACGACCACTTCGCGGGGCGGCTCGGGATCGCGGTCACCGACGCGTTCACCGCGCGCGGGCTGCTGCGCCAGGACACCGGGTTCGCGCTGACCGACGCCGGACTGCGGTGGTTCGAGGGGGCCGGCATCCCCCTCGACCGCGGGGGCCGCCGCCCGCTGGCCCGGGCCTGCCTCGACTGGACCGAGCGCCGGCCCCACCTCGCCGGGACCGCGGGCGCGGCCCTGTGCCGGCACGCCCTCGACGCGGGCTGGTGCGTGCGCGTCGGCTCCGCACGCGCGGTGAGGGTGACCGCGGCCGGGGAGCGGGCGCTGTCCGGGCTGCTGGGCATCGAGCCGGCGGCGCTGCGCTGAGCCGGGCGCCCAAAATCCGCGAGCCCTCGCACCGCTTCCTTCCCTAGCCTCTGGAGCGTGATGAACTTCCCCCGTCGTACGGAACTGCTCGCCGCCGGCGCCGCCACGGTCACCGTCGTGCTGTGGGCGTCGGCCTTCGTCTCGATCCGCAGCGCCGGATCCGCGTACTCCCCGGGCGCGCTGGCCCTCGGCCGGCTGCTGGCCGGGGCGCTGGCGCTGGGGGGGATCTGTCTCGTACGGCGGGAGGGGTGGCCGCCGAGGGCGGCGTGGCGCGGGATCGCGGTCTCCGGGCTGCTGTGGTTCGGCTTCTACATGGTGGTCCTGAACTGGGGCGAGCAGCAGGTGGACGCCGGCACGGCGGCGCTGGTCGTGAACGTCGGCCCCCTCCTCATCGCCCTGCTGGGCTCCCGGCTGCTCGGTGAGGCGATGCCGCCGCGGCTGCTGGCGGGCATGGCGGTGTCGTTCGCGGGCGCGGTGACCGTGGGGCTGTCGATGTCGGGCGAGGGCGGTTCCTCGGTGCTCGGCGTGGTGCTGTGCCTGCTCGCCGCGGGCGCGTACGCGGCCGGGGTCGTCGCGCAGAAGCCGGCGCTCGGCTCGGCGAGCGCGCTCCAGGTGACGACGTTCGGGTGCCTGGTGGGGGCGGTGGTGTGTCTGCCGTTCGCCGGGCAGCTGGTCTCGGAGGCGGCGAAGGCGCCGGTGCCGGCCACGCTCAACATGGTGTACCTGGGCCTCTTCCCGACCGCGCTGGCCTTCACGACGTGGGCGTACGCCCTGGCCCGGACGACCGCCGGCCGGATGGGGGCGACCACGTACGCGGTGCCCGCCCTGGTCGTCCTGATGTCCTGGCTGGCGCTCGGCGAGGTGCCGGGGGCGCTCACGCTGGCGGGCGGTGCGCTGTGCCTGGCGGGCGTCGCGGTGTCCCGGGCCCGGGACCGGGACCGGGCCCGGGCCCGGGACGCGGCGCCGGAGGGTCTTCCGGAGCCTCGGCCCGAGCGGGCGTCCCGGTCGGTCTGACCGGACCCGGTCCGCGAGGACGTCGCCGGACGCGACCGCCCTCCGGGCCCGGCCCGGAGGGCGGGAGACCCGGAGGCCCGCGGAGGAACGGTCAGAAGACGACCAGGGCCCGGCCGCCCTTGCCCGCCAGCATGTTCTCGAAGGCCGCCGGGATGCCCTCAAGGGCGATCCGTTCCGTCACGAGCGCGGAGAGGTCCAGGCGGCCGGCCCGGACGTGCCCGGCGAGCACCGGCAGGTCCCGCGCCGGGTCGGCGTTGCCGTACACGCAGCCGGAGAGGGTGCGGCCCCAGTGGAAGAGCTCCAGGGCGTTGAAGGTGACCTGCTGGTCCTTGCCGCCGATGCCGACGACCGTGGTGCGGCCGCCGCGGCGGGTCGACTCCCAGGCCGTGCGGATGGTGACCGCGCGGCCCACGCACTCGACGGCCACGTCCACGCCCTGCCGGCCGGTGAGGGCGCGGATCTCGCGGGCGGTGCCGTCGGAGGCGACCAGGTACTCGGTGGCGCCCGCCGCGCGGGCCAGCTCCTCCTTCTCCGGGGACACGTCGACGGCGACGATCGTGGACGCGCCGGCGATCCGGGCCGCCTGGAGGGTCGCGAGGCCGACCCCGCCGGCGCCGAACACGGCCACCGTCTCGCCGGCCCGGACCTGGGCGCTGTGGTGGACGGCGCCGTAGCCGGTGAGGACGGCGCAGCCGAGGAGGGCCGCGTCCGTGAGGGGGACGCCGTCCGGCAGGGGCAGGACGCAGGAGGCGGGGACGACGGTCTCCTCGGCGAACGCGGCGACGTTCAGGCCGGGGTGCAGGTCGGTGCCGTCGGCGGTGCGGGCGTACACCTCGGCGGATCCGTTGAGGGCGTTGGCGCACAGCCAGACCTCGCCCAGCGCGCAGGTGTGGCACCGGCCGCAGGACGGCGCCCAGTTGAGGACGACGCCGGCGCCCGGCGCGAGACCGGCGACCCCCTCCCCGACGGCCACGACCGTGCCGGCGCCCTCGTGGCCGAGGACGGCGGGGACCGGGACGCGCATGGTGCCGTTGGTCAGGGACAGGTCGGAGTGGCAGACCCCGGCGGCGGCGAGGCGGACGCGGACCTGGCCGGGTCCGGGGTCGGGGAGGTCGATGTCGGCGATCTCCAGCGGAGCGCCCACGGCGGGCAGGACGGCGGCACGGACCACGACGGCCTCCTCAGAACTGCAGGGACTTGGTCTGGAGGTACTCGGCGAGCCCGTGCGCGCCGAGTTCGCGGCCGACGCCCGACTGCTTGTAGCCGCCGAACGGGGCCAGCGGGTTGAAGCGTCCGCCGTTGATGTCGACCTGCCCGGTGTCCATCCGGCGGGCGAAGGCCACCGCCTCCGCCTCGTCGCCGGCCCAGACGGCGCCGGCCAGGCCGTAGACCGTGCCGTTGGCGATGCGCAGGGCGTCCTCCTCGTCCTCGTAGCGCAGGATCGACAGGACGGGGCCGAAGATCTCCTCCTGGGCGATGGTCATCTGGGGGGTCACGTCGGCGAACACCGTCGGGCTGACGAACCAGCCCCGTTCGCGCGGGGCGTCGGGGCCGCCCGCGACCAGCCGGGCGCCCTCGGCGACGCCCTTCTCGATGTAGCCCCGCACCCGTTCCTGCTGCCTGGCGCTGACGACGGGTCCGATGCGGTCGCCGTACTTGGCGGCGGCGGCCGCGGCCAGCTCGACGGCCTCCTCGTACCGGTCGCGGTGGACCAGCATCCGGGTCCAGGCGCTGCACGTCTGGCCGGAGTTGGACATCACGTTGGCGACGCCGACGTTGACGGCGCGGGCGAGGTCGGCGCTCGGGAGGATGACGTTGGCGGACTTGCCGCCCAGCTCCAGGGCGACCTTCTTGACGGCGGCGCCGGCCGTCGCGGCGATCTGCCGGCCGACGGCCGTGGAGCCGGTGAAGGAGACGAGGTCGACGCCGGGGTGTGCGGCGAGGGCCTGGCCGGCGACCGGGCCGAGACCGGTGACGAGGTTGAAGACGCCGGCCGGTACGCCCGCCTCGTGGACCGCCTCGGCGAAGAGCTGCGCGGTCAGCGGGGTGTCCTCGGCGGGCTTCAGCACCACCGTGCAGCCCGCGGCCAGGGCCGGGGCGGCCTTGGCGACGATCTGGTGCAGCGGGTAGTTCCAGGGCGTGATGGCGCCGACCACGCCGGCCGGCTCGTGGAGGACGGTCGAGTTGCCGACCTTCTCCTCGAAGGAGTGGGTGGCGGCCAGTTCGGCGTAGGAGCCGGCGACCGCGATCGGGACGGCCGCGTGGACGGCCTGGGAGAAGGGCAGCGGGGAGCCGAGTTCGGCGGTGACGGTCTCGGCGATCTCGTCCTTGCGGGCCACCAGCACGTCCCGGAGCGCGGTCAGGCGTGCGGCCCGCTCCTCCGGCGGGGTCGCGGCCCAGGCCGGGAGGGCGGCGCGGGCGGCCCGTACGGCGGCGTCCACGTCCTCGGGCCCGCCCGCCGGGACGCGGCCGATGACCTGCTCGTCCGCCGGGTTGACGACCTCGATCACGTCCTGGCCCGCGGCGGGGCGCCAGGCGCCGTCGAGGTAGATGCCGTCGTGTGCCTTCATCACGTTCCCTCCGGGCGGTCCTCGTCGTCCGCGCCCTAAACTAGCGCCGATAGTTTTCGGGCACCAGGGGTGTCCTCCGTGCGACGCCTCACCATGGCACCGCGAAGCCGGGGCTGTCGCTCCTCCGGGTCCGCGGGTACGGCGGTGTCGCCCGCCGGGGCCGCCCGGGTTCCGGACCGGGTCACTCGTCGAGGTCCGGCAGTCGGGACGGCGCCGGGCAGATCCGTTCGCCGTGCTGGTCGAAGACGAACAGGTGGGCGAGGTCCACGAGGAGGGGGACCTGCGCGCCGCGCCGCAGGTCGAGGTCGGGCGTGGTGCGCACGACGAGGTCGCCGGGCACCCGCCCCTCCGGGGACGCGACCGCGGGGCCCGGCCCGGCCGGGTCGTCCAGCACCACCACCGGACCGGCCCGCAGACCGCCCGCCCTCCCCCGCAGCCGGTCGAGGACGCCGGTCTCCCGGCGGCGGCGCCGCGACGGCCCGGCCACCGGGCGCGCCGCCTCCAGCTCCGGTACGACGGCGGGGCGCGAACCGGTGTCGAAGTGGACGAGCGCCTCGTGGCCCTGGAACTCCACGTGCTCCACCAGCCCGGTGATGAGGGTCTCGCCGGGACGCGCGTCGGCGGCCCGGCCGACCCGGACCGCCTCCGAGCGCAGCCCGACGATCACCTCGCGGCCCTGCTGCACGCGCAGCAGCTTGTGGTCCGGGGAGAGGGGCTCGGGCAGCCGCAGGGCCTGTTTGCCCAGGCCGATCGTCATCGCCCCGTCGAGCGGGGCCCGGACCAGGCCGCGCAGGAGGTTGATGCGCGGGGTGCCGATGAAGGCGGCGACGAAGACGTTGCGGGGCAGCGCGTAGACCGAGCGCGGGCTGTCGAGCTGCTGGAGGACACCGCCGCGCAGCACGGCGATCCGGTCGCCGAGCGACATGGCCTCGGCCTGGTCGTGGGTGACGTACACCGTGGTGACGCCCAGCTCCCGGGTGAGGCGGGCGATCTCGGCGCGCAGGCGGTTGCGGAGCTTGGCGTCCAGGTTGGACAGCGGCTCGTCCATCAGGAAGGCGGAGGGGTGGCGGGCGATGGCCCGGCCCATGGCGACGCGCTGGCGCTCCCCGCCGGAGAGCTGGCCGGGGAAGCGGTCGAGGAGGTCCTCGATGCCGAGCATCCGCGCGGTGGCGTCGACGCGCGGGCGCGGGTCGGCCCCGGGGGCCTCGATGCGCAGCGGGAAGCCGATGTTGTCGCGGCCGGTCATGGTCGGGTAGAGGGCGAAGTTCTGGAACACCATCGCGATGTCCCGCCCGGAGGGCGGCAGGTCGTTGGCGTACGCGCCGTCGAGCCGCAGCTCCCCCTCCGTGATGTGCTCCAGGCCGGCGATCATCCTGAGCACGGTCGACTTGCCGCAGCCGGACGGACCCAGCAGCACGAGGAACTCGCCGGGCGCGATGTCCATCGACAGCCGGTCCACGACGCGGACGCCTCTGTCGTAGACCTTGCTCACGTCGTGCAGGGAGATGGCGCGTGTCATGAGAGGTGTCCCCGGGGGCTCACTAGGGCGCTGGTGCTCCGCGGTCGGCCGTCCCGTGCGGTCGTACGGAACGGATGAGTCACGGAAGTTAACGGACGGTGCGCGGCCGGGGAAGAGGAACGGCCGGATCGAGTACCACGCATCGGGAGCCAGGGGGCGGAGCGACTGCTTCCGGGCCCGGCGGGGGCGGAGAACGGCCCCGGCGGCCACGCCGCCGGGCGCGCACCCGCGACGGGCCCGGCGCCGGCGGCCCCCGCGCCGTCCTCCCCCCGGGGCCGGCTCAGCGAGCGGGGCGGGGTGCGCGGAGTTCGGCGAGGTGGGCGAAGACGACCAGGTTGCCCGTGTAGCCCTTCCTGCGGTCGTAGGCCCCGCCGCAGGTGATCAGCCGTAGCTCGGGGCGGCCCCGTGCTCCGTACACCTCGCGGTCGGGGAAGTGCTCCTTCTCGTAGGTCTTGATGGCGTCGACGGTGTACACGGCGACCCGTCCGTCGGCGCGGCGGACCTCCACGCGGCGGCCGCGCCCGAGTTCCGACAAGGGCGCGAAGACGGCGGGGCCGGTGTCGGTGTCGAGGTGGCCGACGGCCACCGCGGTGCCCTGTTCGCCCGGCGACGGCCCGGCCGCGTACCAGCCCACCAGCCGGGGATCGTCCTCCGGCGGGGCCGGCAGCCGGCGTTCGCCGTCGAGCCGGAGGTCCATGACCGGGGCGTCGATGCTCAGGTAGGGGATGACGAGACGGGTCGCGCGGGAACGCGGCAGGGGGCGGAAGCTCTCGGACCCGGGCCGGGCCGGGCCGGTCCGGGGGTGCCGCGAGGACGCGGGCCGGGACGGCCGGAGCGGTGTCCGCGGGGGCGAGACGCGCGGCGCCGTGGAGGACGCGGATGCCGTGCGGGACCGCGAAGTGCCGGGCGGCGCGGTACGGGAGGACCGGGTCGCGGACGGCCGGGCCGCGGTCTGCGCGCCGCGCGGCGGGCGCGCCTCCCGGGCGGCTTCCGGCCGCCCCGTTCCGCCGGCCACCACCTCCGCCCCCGCGCCGACGGCCAGGCCCGTGCCCGAGCCCTCGCCGGACGCTCCGGCCGGCCCCCCTTCCTTCCGCCCGGCCCCCTCCGGCACCGCGGAACCGCTCACTCCGACGGAGCCCGCCGGACCGGCCGTGGCCGGTCCGGCGGGCTCCTCGTCCTGGGCGCACCAGACGCCGGCCGCCACCAGCGTGACGGCCAGCACGGCCGTCCGCGTCAGGCGGTAGGCGCGCGTCCGGTACCAGGGCCTGCGGATCCGCCTACGCGGCGCCATGCGAACGGCGGCGCAGCCGGAACCATGCCACTCCGCCGACCGCGGCCAGGCCCACCGCCGCGGCGCCGGCGACCGGGGTGAACGCGGCCTCGCGGGCGAGGCCGCCGGCACCCGCGGGCGGGCCGCCGTTGGGGCCGCCCGGCGGCAGGTCCGGGCAGTCGACCTGGAAGACCTTCTGCTTGCCCGCGCCCTGACCGCCGACGACCGTCCAGGTCAGCCGGTACTGCCCGGTGGGCAGCATCAGGTTCTCGGTGACGCCGGCCCCGTTGGCGAGGGTGATGACGCCGGTCTGCGTGCTGTCGGTGCCGGCTTGGGCGGACTGCGGCGCGATGGCCCAGGTGACGCCCTGGGCGACGTCGAAGTTGAAGGCGTCCAGGTAGAACCTGCAGACCTTCGGCTGGTTGAGCTGGGCGGCGACGGCGGTGCCCACGCTGTGGACCTTGATGTCTCCGTTGTCCCCGGGAGCCGCGGCGGCGGACGGCGCGCCGAGGAGCACGGCTCCCCCTGCGGCGAGGGCCGTCAGCGCGGCGGCCCTGCGGGGGCGGGAAGAGGTCGGCATCAGAAACCTCCAAGTCAGATGATTTTCATACGAATCGGTTCTCATCTGACTGAATGTCACGTTCCGGCTCCCGGGTCACGGAAGCGGCGCGCGCCGCGCCCCGGATATCGCCCCTCCGGCCCAACGGGGACCTGGTCCGCCGGCCGTCACCGGCCGCGTCCGGCCCGGCGGACGCGGCCCCGGGACGCCCCGGACGGCCGGGGCGAAGAGGCCGGTGCCGAAGCGGACGACGGCGGACGTCGGCGTCGCGGCGACGAGCGCGGGACTCCCGGTCACCGCTCCGCTCAGGTCACCGGCGTGAGCCCTTCGGCCTGCGGGACGAGCGCGGCGACCTCGACCGGCACGCCGTTGAGGACCGCGTTGCCCGACAGCGGGTCGAGCAGGCTGCCGTCGAGGAGCTGGTTGACGTTCACGCCGGGATCGGCGGCGGCGTGGCGCATCCGGGTGCCGGGCCGGTCGTGTCCCCAGCCGTGCGGCAGGCTGACGACGCCCCTGCGCACGCCGTCGGTGACCTCGGCGGGCGCGGTCACCTCGCCCCCGGCGCCCTTGACGCGCACCGGCGAACCGTCCCGCACGCCCAGCCGCTCGGCGTCCTCGGGGTGGATGTGCAGGGTGCAGCGGTTGCTGCCGCCGGTGAGGGCGGGCACGTTGTGCATCCAGCTGTTGTTGGACCGCAGGTGGCGGCGCCCGACGAGGACGAGTCCGGCGGGCCGCTCCCGGAGCGCCGTCCGCAGCCGGGGCAGATCGTCGGCGATCGGCCCCGGGAGCAGCTCGATGCGCCCGCTGCGGGTCTTCAGCGGCTGCGGCAGACGGGGGCGCAGCGGTCCGAGGTCGATGCCGTGCGGGTGGTCCAGCAGCCGGGCGAGGCTCAGCCCGTCGGGCCGCGCGCCGAAGCCGTCGCCGTAGGGGCCGAGGCGCAGCATCATGTCCAGCCGGCGCTCGGGGCCGTCGTTCCCCGTGAGTTCGGCGGCGAGGTCGCGCGGGTCGCGGCCGTGCACGGGCGAGCCCTCGTCCCGGACCGCCTTGCCGAGGGTCTGCCCGATGACCAGGTCGTCGACGGCGGACGGGTCGGCGCCGTGCATCCCGGTCACGGCCAGGACGAGCCGCGCGAGGATCTCGCTCTCGGTCATCCGGCCCGGCTCGAGCGGCACGGCGGCCCGGGTGTAGCGGACCTGGTTGCGGACGGCGAGGGTGTTGAAGGCGAAGTCGTGGTGGGGGCTCTGGGACGGCGGGGGCGGCGGCAGGACGACGTCGGCGTGGCGCGAGGTCTCGTTCAGGTACGGGTCGACGCTGACCATGAAGTCGAGGGAGGCGAGCGCCTTGTCGAGCCGGTCGCCGTCGGGCGCGGAGAGCACGGGGTTGGCGGCCACGGCGATCAGGGCCCGGATCGGCTCGCCGTCCTGGGTCGCGGTGTCGATCTCCTCGGCGAGCGCGGCCAGCGGCAACTCGCCCTTGGCCTCGGGGTGCCGGCTGACGCGGGAGTGCCAGCGGCCGAGCTGGAAGCCGTGGCCGGGGCCGGCCGGGCGCGGGGTGCGGTCGGTGGCGGCCTGCGGGAAGAGGGCGCCGCCGGGCCGGTCCAGGTTGCCGGTGAGGATGTTGAGGACGTCGACGAGCCAGCTGCCGAGGGTGCCGAACGGGACCGTGCAGCTGCCGATGCGGCCGTAGACGGCGGCGGTCGGCGCGGCGGCGAGTTCGCGGGCGAGGGCGCGGACGGTGCCGGCGTCGACGTCGCAGACCGGGGCCACCGCGTCCGGCGTGAAGTCCCGCACGGCCTCCTGGAGTTCTCCCGCTCCCTCGACGTGCGCGGCGAGCTCGCCCAGCTCCACCAGACCCTCCTCGAACAGCACGTGGGTCATCGCCGCGAGCAGCAGGGCGTCCGTGCCGGGCCGGATCGCGAGGTGGCGGTCGGCGAGCTTCGCGGTGCGGGTGCGGCGGGGGTCGACGACCGTGAGGCGGCCGCCGCGGGCCTTGAGGACCTTGAGCTTGCCGGGGAAGTCGGGCGCGGTGCACAGACTCCCGTTGGACTCCAGGGGGTTGGCGCCGATGAGGAGGAGGTGGTCGGTGTGGTCGAGGTCGGGCACGGGGATGGCGTTGGCGTCGCCGAAGAGCAGTCCGCTGGAGACGTGCTTGGGCATCTGGTCGACCGTGGAGGCGGTGAACAGGCTGCGGGTGCCGAGCCCGGCCAGCAGCACCGGCGGGTAGAGCGCGCCGGCCACGGTGTGCACGTTGGGGTTGCCGAGGACGACCCCGACGGCGTTCGCCCCGTGCCGCTCGACGACCGGCCGGACGGCGGCGGCCACCGCGTCGAAGGCCTCCTCCCAGGTGGCCTCGCGCAGTTCGCCGTCCCGGCGCACGAGGGGGCCGCGCAGCCGGTCCGGGTCGCCGTCGACGGCTCCGAAGGAGGCGCCCTTGGGGCAGATGAACCCCTTGCTGAACACGTCGTCCCGGTCACCGCGGGCGCCGGTCACCCTGGTTCCGTCGACGGTGAGGGTGAGCCCGCAGGTGGCCTCGCACAGGGGGCAGATACGCAGGGCGGTGCGGGGCACGGGTCCTCCCGGAAGGCGGCGGCTGTGACGCTCTCTCTGGACGCCGAGCATACCGACCGGTACGCATGTCGGGGAGCCCCCTGCCGCGGGGGAACGCGGGGGCCCGCCGGCCGGGGAGGGACGGGCCCCTCAGTCCAGGGAGCGGGCGAGGTAGGCGCGCAGCAGCTGCCGCGCCTCCTCGATCACCTTCTCGTCCCCCGCCGGGTCCATCCGGAAGGCCAGGTGGACGAGGGTGTCGGCGGTCTCCACGGCGATCAGGAAGGTACGGCGCAGCACCTCGTCGGGCTCGCGGCCGAGGTAGCCGGAGAGCAGGTCGGTGAGGCGGTCGGCGACGCGGTGGTTGGGCTCGCCGCGGGCGCCGACCGGGATCTGGTTGCCGAAGTCGACGAGGGAGAAGCCGGGCGCGGTGCGCTTCATGGCCAGGTACTCGTCGAGCACGGCGTCCATGGCGGCCCGCCAGTCCCCCCGCCGGGCGCCCTTCAGCCGCTCGGTGACCCGCTCCGCGTAGCGCTCGAGGTTGCGCTGGGCCAGCGCGTCGGCCATCTGCTTCTTGTTGCCGAAGAAGCGGTAGACGGAGCCGATCGGGACGCCGGCGCGCTCGGCGACGGCGCGGGTGCTCAGGGCGTCGTAGCCGACCTCGTCCAGGAGGTCGGCGCAGGCGTCGAGGATCCGGGTCAGTCGTTCGGCACTGCGCCGCTGCACGGGCGCACGACGGAGCGATGTCGCGTGGGGCACGGGCTTCATGATGCCTTTCCGCCGCGGTCGGGTGAACCTCGCCCCTGGGTACGGAGAAAGGTGCCCGGTGCACTCAACGCGGACGGCGCGGCGGGGGTGTTCTTCGCCTCCGGGGCGCCGGGGGTCCCCTCCGCCGCCGGGCCCGACGGCGCACCGCCCGGCGGGGACGCCTCCGCCTCCGACGCGGTGACGTCCGCCGTGCTCTCGACCGGCTTGCCGTCGACGGCCCACACCGTGCCGTCGTCGGCGCACAGGCGCGCGGTGACCTGGTGGGTGCCGTGCGGGAGGAAGCCGGCGGGGATGTCGTAGGAGGGGTCGCGCAGCTCGGCGACGGCGCGGTCGTCCACGAAGAGCAGGACGGTGCCGCGGCCGGCGACCGCGCGCGCCGTCGTCCCGGCCGGCGAGAAGCGGAAGTTGCGCACCTTGAGGCGGACGGCCCAGCCGCCGCGGGTGTCCGGCTGCACCTCGAGGCCCACCTCCGGGGCGCCCTCGCGGCGCACCTCCCGGTAGTGCCGGCCGTCCTCGTCGGTGTCCTTCAGCACCTTGCCCACGGGTTCGGGGGAGATCTCGGCCGTCGCGCCCGCCCCGCCCCGCTCCTGGGCGTCACGGGAGGCGCAGCCCGCGGATCCGGTCACCAGCAGGACACAGACCGCGAGCGCGGAGAGGGTGCCACGCGTCCACGACATGCGGGGGAGCGTAGAACACCGGTGCGACACCCGAATCCCCCTGGAGTCGGGTTCCGGCCACTCGTGATCGTCCTTCGTGAGGAGGAACCCCCGTCCCCCTTGCGCACGGGAAAACGCAATCCTACGGTGATGCAGAGGAATGGACGGTCGAGAGGGAGCACGCATGAGCGACGGGGACGCACGCAAGACGGCCGAGGGGCTGACCTACCTCTCGGGCTTCGGCAACGAGCACGCCTCCGAGGCCGTGCCGGGCGCCCTGCCCGAGGGCCGCAACTCCCCGCAGCGCGCGCCGCTCGGCCTGTACGCGGAGCAGCTCAGCGGGACGGCGTTCACCGAGCCGCGGGCGCACAACCGCCGCTCGTGGCTGTACCGGATCCGCCCGTCGGCCGCCCACCCGGCGTTCACCCGCACGGACAACGGCGCGCTGCGCACGGCCCCCTTCACCGAGACGGTCCCCGACCCCAACCGCCTGCGCTGGAACCCCCTGCCGGAGCCCGCGCCGGGGACGGACTTCCTGGCGGGCCTGTGGACCCTCGGCGGCAACGGCGACGCCGCCCAGCGCACCGGCGTCGCCGTGCACCTGTACCACGCCACCGCCTCCATGGACCGCGTCTTCAGCGACGCGGACGGCGAGCTGCTGATCGTCCCGGAGCGCGGCGGCCTGCTGCTGCGCACGGAGTTCGGCCTGCTGCACGCCGAGCCGGGCCATGTGGCGCTGGTCCCGCGCGGGGTGCGCTTCCGCGTCGAGCTGCTCGACGGGTCCGCCCGCGGTTACGTGTGCGAGAACTACGGCGCCCCCTTCCGCCTCCCCGACCTCGGTCCGATCGGCGCCAACGGGCTGGCCAACCCCCGTGACTTCCGGGCTCCGGTCGCCGCGTACGAGGACGTCGAGGGGCCGGTGGAGGTGGTGAACAAGTTCTGCGGCAACCTCTGGACGGCCCACTACGACCACTCCCCGCTGGACGTCGTCGCCTGGCACGGCAACCACGTGCCGTACGTCTACGACCTGCACCGCTTCAACGTGATCGGGACGATCTCCTACGACCACCCCGACCCGTCGATCTTCACCGTCCTGACCTCGCCGTCGGACACTCCGGGACTCGCCGGCGTGGACTTCGTGGTCTTCGCGCCGCGCTGGCTGGTGGGCGAGGACACCTTCCGGCCGCCGTACTTCCACCGGAACGTGATGAGCGAGTACATGGGCCTGGTCGAGGGGGCGTACGACGCGAAGGCGGAGGGCTTCGTGCCGGGCGGCGGCTCGCTGCACAACATGATGTCGGCGCACGGCCCGGACCGGGAGACGTTCGACCGGGCGAGCGCCGCCGAGCTGGTGCCGCACAAGGTGGACGACGGGCTGGCGTTCATGTTCGAGACGCGCTGGCCGATCGTCCTCACCCCGCACGCGGCGGGCGCGCAGCACCTGCAGCAGCGCTACGACGACGTGTGGTCGGGGCTGCAGCGGCACTTCCGCCCGTTGCACTGACCGTCACGCGGAAGGTACGGATAGCCCGTGACCTCCTTCGCCCCGGACTCGATCGTCCTCAACCGCAAGCTGCCGCTCTGGTACCAGGTGTCGCAGTCGCTGCGCGCCTCGATACTCGGCCGCTCGCCGAGGGACCCGCTGCGCCTGCCCACGGAGGAGCAGTTGGCGGGGCACTACGGGGTGAGCGTGCTGACCATGCGGCAGGCGCTGAAGGAGCTGGAGGACGAGGGCCTGATCACCCGGCACCGCCGGCGCGGCACGTTCATCGAGCCGACCGCCCGGCGGGGCGCCCCCGTGCGCCTGCTGGGGTCGGTCGACGCGATCGTGGCCCAGCAGTCCGGCATGGCGACGGAGCTGCTCGGCCAGGGCACCGCGGCGACCCCCGCGGAGCTCGCCGAGCACTTCCCGGACCTGGCGGAGGTGGCGACGTACCACCGGCTGCGCGGCGACGAGAAGACCGGCGAGCCGACCAACCACGCCCGTAACTACGTCCGGCCCGAACTGGCCGCCCTGATCGACCCGGACGACCTGGTGCGCTGGCCGATGACGAAGGTCCTGCGGGACGTCGTGGGCGCGGAGATCAGCCGCATCACGGACACGGTCGAGGCCCGGCTGGCGGACCCGGAGACGTCCCGGCTGCTCCGGATCCCGCTGCTGAGCCCGATCCTGCACTACACGGGCGTGACGTACGACGCGGACGGGCGCGTGCTGGACGTGGCGGTCATCCACTACCGGGGCGACCGCTTCTCCTTCACGGTGACGCTGGACGCCACCTGACCCGCCGGCCGCGAGGCCGTCGTACGATGCCCGGCGTGACGCACGACGACGCTCCGCGCCTCGCGGACCTCATGCCGTGGTCCGTCGCACCCGTGCGGCTCGGCCGCGCCTGGCCGGCGGCCCCGGACGCGGCATCCCTGAAGGCCCGTTGGGACGCCCTGGTGAAGGCCGAGGGCCCCGACCGGGAGGCCCTGTTCGAGCCGACCCGTGCGCGCACCCTGCACTCGGCGGTGGGACAGCTGCCGGGCCGCCCGACCGGCACGGAACGCCTGCTGCGGGCCTGCGGCCCCTGCCCGGAGCCGGTCCGCGTGCTGCACTCCCCCTTCGACGAACGGTGGTTGATCCCCGACCACCGTCTGATCGACGCCGCCCGGCCCGAGTTGTGGCGGGTGGCGGACGACCACCAGGTCTTCGTCGTGGAGTCGGCCGGCGAGCCGGCCGGTCCCGTGCTGCTCGCCACCTCCCTGCTGCCCCTGGTCCGGCCGGGCCGCGTCCGCCCGCTGTACCGCCGCCCGGGCGGCACCGAGCCCAACGTGGCCCCGGGCCTGCTGGAGCACCTGACCGCCCGCCTCGGCCACCCGGTGACCGCGCCCGACCTGCTGGCCTGGATCCTGACGGCCGCGCGCCCCGACCTCACGGTCCCGCTCACCGGGGACCCGCGGTGCTGGGCGCGGGGCGTCGAGCGCGGCCGCCGCGTCCTGTGGCTGCTGCGCCGCGACGGTGACCGTCCCCGGCTCCCCGGCGGCCGCCGCCCCTACGTCCGCGCCCCGCTGCCGCCCCGCCCCCTCACCCTGCGCTACGACCGCGACGAGGAGAGCCTGCACCTCGACGAGGGCCGCATCTCCCCCGTCCCGCCCGAGGCGTGGGACTTCGAGGCGGCGGGGGCGAGGGTCCTGGAGAGCTGGTTCAGGGCGAGGACGGCCGAGGGCGAACCCGGCACGCTCACCGCCGTCCGCCCGGCGGCCTGGCCGCAGGCCTGGACGTCGGAACTCCTGGAGCTGATCACGGTCCTGGCCCTGCTCGCCGAAGTGCGCCCGCGGCGGGGGGAGCCGGTCACGCCGGCCCCGGTCACCGCGGCCGCCCTGCACCGGGCGGGCGTGCTCCCGGTGCCCGCGGCCGCGCGCCGCCCGGCCTCGGTGCTCGGCGGACACGAGGAGGGGCCCGAGGGGCAACTGGCGCTGATCTGATCCCCCTCCGGCGTCCGGTCGCGGATCACGTCGGGGCGCCGCGCCCCGGGCCCGCGGGCCGAAGGAGTCCGGCAACCGGGCCGGCGCGCGTGCGCACGGGACCTCCGTGTCCGGGGACGCTCCGGTGCCCGGGACGCCGCCCGGCCGGTGGCCACCCCGCCGCCGGGTCCCCGGCGCGGTGCGCGGCGCCGATCGCCGTGCGCCCGCCGTCCGCCGGTACGCGCACGGTACGCATCGGCCGGCCGCCGACGAGGGCCGGCGACCGGGACGGACCTCCGGCCGGCCGGACTGCTGACAAAGCGGCCGCCACGGGCCATGATCCACCTCATGGACCAGCTCCCGCCGCCCCTGGAGGGCATCACCGTCGTCGCCGTCGAGCAGGCCGTGGCGGCCCCGTTCGCCACCCGGCAGCTGGCCGACCTGGGCGCCCGGGTGATCAAGGTCGAGCGGGTCGACGGCGGCGACTTCGCCCGCGGCTACGACACCGCGGCCCGCGGCCTCGCCTCGCACTTCGTGTGGTGCAACCGCGGCAAGGAGTCCGTCGCGCTGGACCTGAAGGACCCGCGCGGCCGGGACGTCGTCCGCCGGCTGATCGCGGAGGCGGACGTGTTCGTGCAGAACCTCGCGCAGGGCGCGGCGGCCCGGCTCGGCCTGGACGCGGCCACCCTGTGCGCGGCGCACCCGCGGCTGGTCGCCGTCGACATCTCGGGGTACGGGGCGTCGGGGCCGTACGCGGACAAGCGGGCGTACGACATGCTCGTGCAGTGCGAGGCGGGGCTGGTGTCGGTGACGGGGACGCCCGACCGGCCGGTGAAGGCGGGCATCCCGGCGGCCGACATCGCGGCGGCGATGTACGCCTTCTCCGGGGTGCTGGCGGCGCTGGTGCGGCGCGGGACGACCGGGCGGGGCGGGCCGGTGGAGGTGTCGATGCTGGACGCGCTGGCGGAGTGGATGGGCCATCCGCTGCACCACACGATGCACGGCGGGACCGCCCCGGCCCGCACGGGCCTCGCGCACGCCGTGATCGCGCCCTACGACGCCTACGCCACCGCCGACGGCGGACGGGTGCTGCTGTCGGTGCAGAACGACCGGGAGTGGCGCCGCCTGGCCGAACGGGTGCTCGACCGGCCGGACCTGGGGGTGGACCCCGCGTACGCGACGAACGCGGCGCGGGTCGAGCGCCGGGAACGCACGGACGCGCTGGTGGCGAAGGCGCTGGGGGCGCTGGGCACCGAGGAGGCGCTGGCGCGGCTGGAGGACGCGGGCATCGCGTGCGCCAGGCTGCGGGACCTGTCCGAACTGGCGGAACACCCGCAGCTGGCGGCCCGTGAGCGGTGGCGGGAGGTGGACTCGCCGGTCGGGCCGTTGCGGGCGTTGCTGCCTCCGATCACACTGCCGGGCGGGGCGGAGGCGCGGATGGGGGCCGTGCCCGCGCTCGGGGAGCACACCGGGGCGGTGCTGCGTGCCGTGGGGATGACGGACGACGAGATCGCAGCGCTGCGCCGGGACGGTGTGGTCTCCTGAGCGCGGGGCTTCAGTGCCTGTTGCCGCCGAACAGCGAACGGCGCAGTCGGCGCAGCGGCGCGAAGAGCGAGACGCGGCTCACTCGGGCGCCCCTGGCGCTACGGCGGTGCGCGGGCTCGCGCGCCGTCAGTTCCCGCATCAGCGAGGTCGCCTCGGCCGTCTCGCGCTGCGGGACGGCGGGACCCCCCAGCACCGCGAGGTGACGGTCGAGGCGCGAACTGGTCGCGCTGCTCCCGCAGGTGATCGCAGGGACCCTCGCCCTGCTGCGCACTGTTATCTGTTCCATGTCACTCCCCACCCGTACGAGTCCACCCGGCCCGGGCAGGGTAACCCTATCGCCCCGCCGGGGCACGCGTGTATCGCGGTCGCAGGATTCACCTTCCCCACAAGGAGGTTGACGATGCCTCGGCGGTCACTCTCCGAATCCGACTGTTTTCAGGGTGAGTTGGACAATCGGCTGGGTAGTGGGCTGCGGCGACCCCCCACCGGGCTCGACGGTCACCGCGAGTGACGTCGACGACTGATCGAGTCCGGTGGCGACCAAGGGCGTGTCGCCGTCGAAGAGGCCCAGGGAGCGTGGTTGCGCGCCGGGGCGCATGGCCCACAGCTGGTGCACCTGGCCGCCGGGCGGATCGCCGTACCCGCTCAGGGTGACGACCGCCTCCCGCGTCGAAGCGGAGGCGACCACTCCGATACTGCGGCCCCGGGCGTCCGTGCCGGTGCTCGCCCTGGCGTCCGGAGCCGCCAGGACGTGGGCGATCTCACGTGCCTGCGCCCGCTCGGCGTCCAACTGGTCCCGGGTCCGCTCGGCCTGGACGGCGAAGAGCGAGGCGACGACGAGCGCGGCGGCGGCCGTGGCGGTGGCGAACGGCACGAACAGGGGGCGGCGCGCACGGGGCGCACGGGTGCGCGCGGGCGGCGGCTGCCTGCCCCAGACGTGCGGCGGCAGTTGCGGCTCGTGCCTGCGCGCCGGCGCCGCCGCGGGTTCCTGCGGAGTGGTCCGTACCGCGGCCAGCACCCGCTCGCGCATCGCGGCCGGCGGCGGGGCCGCCGTCGACCAGGCGAGCCGGACGGCGTCCTCGGACAGCGCCCGCACCTCGGCGGAGCAGCGGTCGCAGCTCCTCAGGTGCCTCTCGAAGCGCCGGCGCTCGTCGGGGTCGAGGGCGTCGAGCGCGTAGGGGGCGGCCAGCGAGTGCGGGTCCTCCCGGCGGAACAGCGATCCGAGGACGCTCACGCGGCACCTCCCAGGCAGTTGCGCAGCCGCGTGAGTCCGTCACGCATCCGGGTCTTGACCGTGCCCAGCGGCAGGGAGAGCCGCTCGGCCACCTCACGGTAGGTGTAGCCGTCGTAGTAGGCGAGGGTGACGGACTGGCGCTGCAGGGCCGTCAGGCGGTCCAGGCAGCGGCGCACCCACTCGCGCTCCAGGCCGGCCTCGACCTCCTCGGACACCTGGTCGAAGGCGGGGTGGTGGGCGCGCCGGGCCTCGCGCTGCTCGCGTTCGCCGGCCGCGCGGGCGCTGCGCACCCGGTCGACGGCGCGGCGGTGGGCGAGGGTGAGGATCCACGACAGGGCGCTGCCGCGGCCGGGGTCGAAGCGGGCGGCGGAGCGCCACAGTTCGAGCAGCACCTCCTGGGAGACCTCCTCCGACTGCGCCGGATCCCGCACCACCCGCCGGACCAGTCCGAACACGGGTCCGGACACCAGCGCGTAGAGCTGTTCGAATGCCTTCTGGTCCCCCGCCCCCACGAGGAGCAGAAGCTCGTCCGCCTCCATCCGGTCCCCCTCCCTGCGGCCGCACCCGGGCCGTCCCGTCATACCAGGCATTCGCAACGCACACACCTCCGGTGGAGGTACGGATCGGAAGACCGGAAACGCGGGTGAGCAGGGAAGAAAAAGTTTTTGGGTTCCGACCAATCCGATCCGCCCCGCCGCTCCGTATCACTGTCCGTCAGGCAAGTCGGCACAGAGGACGGACGGCATGACAGCTATCTCCAGGAGCGGATCCGGACGCAGGGGCGTCGCGACCCTCATATGCGGCGCGCTGGCCGCCGGTGGGCTCACGGCCGCCGGCGTCGCCACGCTGGTACCGGGGGAGGCCGCCGCCTCCAGCCACCGGGAGGCCCCGCTCGTCTCGGGGACCCCGCAGTACGACAACACCGACGTGTACGCGTTCGTGAGCCCCGACCACCCGGACACGACGACGATCGTCGCGAACTGGATCCCGTTCGAGGAGCCCGCGGGCGGCCCGAACTTCTTCCCGTTCGCCGAGGACGCGCAGTACGACCTGCACGTCGACAACGACGGCGACGCGAAGGAGGACCTGACCTTCCGCTACACGTTCACAACGCACACGAAGAACAAGAAGACCTTCCTGTACAACACCGGCGTGGTCGAGAGCCTGGACGACGCGGACCTCAACGTCACGCAGACGTACGACCTCGAACTGCTCAAGCTGAGGAAGGGGAAGGTCCAGCACAGGACGAAGCTCGCCGACGACGTGCCGGTGGCGCCGTCGAACGTGGGCAAGGCGTCGATGCCCCACTACGCCAAGCTGCGCGACCAGGCGGTCTACAAGCTCTCCAACGGCGCGAAGACCTTCGCCGGCCAGGCCGACGACCCGTTCTTCCTGGACCTGCGCGTCTTCGACCTGCTGTACGGCGGGGACCTCTCCGAGGTCGGCAACGACACGCTCAAGGGCTACAACGTCAACTCGATCGCGCTGCAGGTCCCGAGCGACATGATCGTCGAGTCGGAGCACCAGCCGGTCGTCGGCATCTGGTCGACCACGCAGCGCGAGAACGCGCAGGGCCACTACACGCAGGTCTCGCGCCTCGGCAGCCCGCTGGTGAACGAGGTCGTCAACCCGATCAAGGACAAGGACAGGTTCAACGCGTCCGTGCCGAAGGACGACGGCCAGTTCCTGAAGAACGTCACCCACCCCGAGCTGCCGAAGCTCATCGAGGCGATCTACAAGATCAAGGCGCCGGCCGAGCCGCGCAACGACCTCGTCGACGTGTTCCTGAAGGGCGTCAAGGGCCTCAACCAGCCGCCGTACGTGACCCCGTCGGAGGAGCTGCGCCTCAACACCTCGATCAAGCCGGCCGCGTCCCCGAAGCGGCTGGGTGTGCTCGACGGCGACACCGCGGGCTTCCCGAACGGCCGTCGCCTCACCGACGACGTGATCGACGCCTCGCTGCAGGTCGTCGAGGGTGAGCTGCTCGGCGCCAAGAACGACCTGGGCGACGCGGTCGACAAGAACGACAAGGACTTCGAGAAGGCCTTCCCCTACGTCGCCCTGCCGACCGAGGGCTCGCGCGGCGCGACCGCCAAGACCGGGGCCGACGTGCGCAACCAGCTCGGCGACGCCCTCACCGGCGGCTCCGCGGAGAACACCGGTCTGATCGCCGCGTCCGCGGGCGCCGGCGCGGCCGGGATCCTGCTCGTCGGCGGCGGCCTGATGTGGTGGCGCCGGATGCAGCGGCCGTCCGTCCGGCGCCACTAGGCGCCGGACGGACGCATCGACGGGGCCTTCCCGCCGGACCGGGCGGGCCTCCGGTGACGGGGCCGCGCGCGGCCCCGGTCGGATCCGGACGGCAGGCCCTCGGGCGGGCCGGGGAGAATCCTGCGCTCCCCGGCCCGCCCCACCGACCGGTGCGGCCCGCGTACTCATCCCCCACGGCGCGGGCCGCGCCACCCCCCACCCGCACACCCGCGGGCCGATCCACCCCAGGCGACCGAGGAGAGGGCATGTCCCCGCGTACGAACGACGGCGAACCGGAGCACGAGCGGCCGGGTCCCGGGCCGGGGTCCGGGCGGCCGGCGTCCCGGCAGGAACGCGAACGGCCCGTGGCCGAACGGCCGGTGGCCGAGGGCGGCAGCGGCGCCGGAGACCGCGTGGAAGCGGAAGCGCCGAAAGGCCGTCCCGAGGACGCGCCGGCCGTGGACGGCGACTGCGGACACGCGCCGGCCGTGGGCAGGGGCTCCGAGGACGTACCGCCCTCGGAGAGCAGTTCCGAGGGCGCGCCGGCCGTGGAGAGCGGCTGCGGGCACGCGCCGGCCGGGGCGACGCCGGCCGTCCCGGAGGAAGCCCGCGCCGACGAGCGGGTCGCCGCCGTCCGCCGGGTCGGCGCCGCCGGCCGTCGTCGGCGGGCCGGCCGGCTCGGCGCCTGCGCCGCGATGCTGGCCGTCGCCCTCACCGCCGGCGCGATCGCCGTCGGGGCCGCGCGCGAGGGCCGGAGCACGCCCGTGGTGACCGCCGCGGCCGTGTCCCCCGGACTGCTCGCGAGCGGCGACCTCGACCAGGGCATCACGACGCTCCAGGCGCATCTGCGCGCCCAGCCCAGGGACTTCGGCGGCTGGGCCACCCTCGGACTCGCCTACGTCGAGCAGGCCCGCGTCAAGGGCGACCCCTCCCGCTACCCCCAGGCCGAGCGGGCCCTGAAGCGTTCCCTCGGCCTGCGCTCCGACAACGACCAGGCGCTGGCCGGCCTCGCCGCCCTCGCCGCCGCCCGGCACGACTTCCCGGCCGCCCTGGCCCACGCCGACCGGGCGCTGGAGCAGAACCCCTACAGCGAACGCGCCCTGTGCTCCCGCATCGACGCGCTCGTCGAGCTCGGCCGGTACGAGGAGGCGCTGACCGCGGCGAAGACCGCCGACGAACGGCGCCCGGGCGTCCCGGTGTTCACCCGGTACGCGTACGTCCACGAACTGCGCGGTGACGTCACCACCGCCCGCCGCGTCCTGGACCGGGCGCTCGCCGCGTCCACCACCCCCGGCGACATCGCCTACGTCGCCACGCAGATCGGCCAGCTCGCCTGGAACCAGGGCGACCACGAGGACGCGCTGACCCACTACGCCCGTGCCCTCACCGCCGACGAGAACTACCTCCCGGCGCTGGAGGGCCGCGCCCGCGCCCAGGCCGCGAGCGGACGACGGGCCGAGGCGATCGAGGGGCTGGAGACCGTCGTCGCCCGCTTCCCGCTCCCCGGCCCGCTGGTGGAGCTCGGCGAGCTGTACGAGGCCCGCGGCGGCGAGGGCGACGCGGCGAGGGCCGACGCGCAGTACACGCTCGTCGACGCCTGGACCGCCCTCGCCCGCGCCAACGGCGTCAACGCCGACCTCGACACCGCGCTCGCCGCCGCCGACCACGGTGACCGGGCGGCGGCGCTGCGCGCGGCCCGCGCCGAGTGGGCCCGCCGGCACACCGTGCACACCGCGGACGCCCTGGCCTGGGCCCTGCACGTCAACGGCGAGGACGCGGAGGCCCTCCCCTACGCCCGGCGGGCCACGGCCACCGGCTACCGCAACGCGTCCTTCCTCCACCACCGCGGGGTGATCGAACGCGCCACCGGTCACCCCGAGGAGGCGCGGACCCACCTGTCGGCGGCGCTGGAGCTGAACCCCGGCTTCTCCCCGCTGGGCGCCCGCGAGGCCCGTACCGCGCTGAAGACGCTGGAGGCGGCCCGGTGAACCCCCGCCGTGTGTTCGCCTCCTGCGCGACCGTCCTGACGGCCGGGTGCGCGCTCGCGCTGGTCCCTTCCGCCGGTGCCAGCGCGCACCCCTTGGGCAACTTCACCGTCAACCGCTACGACGGCCTCGTCGTCGCCCCCGGCCAGGTGCGCGTCGACCACGTCGAGGACCTCGCCGAGATCCCGGCGACCCAGGCGAAGCCGGACGTCGGGCGGCTCGGCCTCGCGCAGTGGGCCCGGCAGCGCTGCGCCACGGCCGCCGCGGACAGCGCGCTGACCGTCGACGGCCGCGCGGTCGCCCTCACGGCCGGCGCCGCCGAGGCGGTCGTACGGCCCGGCCAGGCCGGGCTGGACACCCTGCGCGTGGAGTGCCGGCTGACGGCGCCGCTGCCCGGGGACGAGACGGTCTCCCTGTCCTTCCGGAGCGCGGGCGGGGCCTCCTCCGGGCCCGGCTGGCGGGAGATCACCGCACGGGGCGACCGGATGACGCTCACCCGATCCGACGTCCCGGCCGAGTCGCTGTCGGACGAACTCACCGACTACCCCCAGGAGTTGCTCTCCTCCCCCGCCGGCACCGCGAGCGCGTCCCTGCGGGTGCGCCCCGGCGGCCCGGCCCTCGCGGACGACGAGCGCGACGCGCCGGCCGCGTCCGTCCTGCCCCGCGGCGCCGACCGCTGGACCCGGGCCCTGGACGGCCTGGTGGCCCGGCAGGACCTCACCGTGGGCTTCGCCGCGCTGGCCCTGGTCGTCGCGGTGGGCCTCGGCGCGATGCACGCGCTCGCCCCCGGCCACGGCAAGACCCTCATGGCCGCGACGGCCGCCGCGCGCGGCGGCCGGGCCCGCTTCAAGGACGTGCTGCCCCTGGCCGCGTCCGTCACGGTCACCCACACCCTGGGCGTGGTCGCCCTCGGCCTCCTGGTCACCGCCGGTTCGGCCGCGGCCCCGTCGGTGATCGCCTGGCTGGGCCTGGCCAGCGGCGCCCTCGTGCTGTGCGCGGGCGCCACCCTGCTCCGCCGCGCCTGGCACGACCGACGGCACGCGCACGGCCACGCGCACGGCCACCCCCGTGCCCACGAACGGACCGGGGCGCCGGCCCGTGCCCTCGCCCTCGTCGGCGCCCCCGCGGAGCACACCCACCACGGGCACGAGCACGAACGGGCGCAGGACCACGGCCACGACCACGACCACGGTCACGACCACGGTCACGACCACCGTCGCGCTCACGACCACCACGGTCACACCCACACCCACACCCACGGCGGCTCGACCCACACCCACTCCGTCGCCCCCACCCTCCGCGGCACGATCCTGCTCGGTTTCGCCGGGGGGCTCGTCCCCAGTCCCTCCGCCGTCGTCGTGCTGGTGGGCGCGGCGGCGCTCGGCCACGCCTGGTTCGGGCTGCTGCTCGTCGTCGCGTACGGCACCGGCCTCGCGCTGGCCCTCGCCGCCGCCGGGTTCGCCGTGGTCAGGCTGGGGGCGGGCGCGGCCCGGTTCCTGGACCGCGACCCGCGCCGGACCGCGCATCCGGTCGCGGCCCTGGTCCGCCGGAACGTGCCGCTGTGGTCCGCGCTCGTCGTGATGGCCCTGGGCGCCGGACTGGTGCTCAAGGGGGCCGCATCCGTCCTCGCCTGAGCTACGTTTGTGGAGGTATCCGCCCGGATGCGAATCGTGAATGGGGTGCGCGGTGTCCGAAGAACCGGGCCGTGAACGTCTGATCGCCGGCCGCTACCGTCTGGTGTCCCCGCTCGGCGAGGGCGGCATGGGCACGGTGTGGCGGGCCCGGGACGAGGTGCTGCACCGCGAGGTCGCCGTCAAGGAGGTGCGCGCGCCGGCCGGGCTCCCGGCGAGCGACGTCGAGCGGATGTACGCCCGGCTGGAGCGCGAGGCCTGGGCGGCGGCCCGGGTCGCGAACCGGAACGTCGTGACGGTGTACGACGTGGCCACGCAGGACGGACGGCCGTGGATCGTCATGGAGCTGGTGCGGGGCATCTCGCTCGCCGATCTGCTGGACGCCGAGGGCCCGTTGGCGCCGGCCCGGGCCGCGCACATCGGGGCCGAGGTGCTGGCCGCGCTGCGGGCCGCGCACGAGGCGGGGGTGCTGCACCGGGACGTGAAGCCGGCCAACGTGCTGCTGTCGAACGACGACCGGGTCGTGCTCACCGACTTCGGCATCGCCACCGTCGAGGGCACCTCCGCGCTGACCATGACCGGTGAGGTCATCGGTTCCCCCGAGTTCCTCGCGCCGGAGCGGGCGCTGGGGCGCACGCCGGGTCCCGAGTCGGACCTGTGGTCGCTGGGCGTGCTGCTGTACGCGTCGGTCGAGGGCTGCTCCCCGTTCCGTCAGGACACTCCGCTGAGCACCCTGCGCGCCATCGTCGACGAGGAGTTGCCGCCGCCGCGCCGGGCGGGCCCGCTCGCCCCGGTGATCGAGGGGCTGCTGCGCAAGGACCCGGGCGAGCGGCTGCCCGCCGACCGCGCCGAGCGGGACCTGCGGCTGGTGGCCGCCGGGGGTGCCCCCTCCGGGGGAGGCGCCCCGCACGCCGGCACCGTGCGGACGACGCCGTACTCGCCGACGGTCGCGGGCCTGCCGCCGACCGCGGGGACGGAGCCGCTCCCCGCACGGCACCGGACGCCCCCCGCGCCGGCCGGGCCCACGACGGCCGCCCGGACCGAGCCGGGCGGTGACCGGCGCGCCGCAGGCGTCCTGGTCGCGGGCGTGGTGGCCCTGGCGCTGGCGGTCGCCGGACTGACGTACGCGCTGCTGAACCGGGACGGCGGGGACGACGGCGCCGGCGGGGGCGTCGCCGACAGCCCGTCGCAGGGCGTGAGCCTCACCGCGTCGCCCCGGCCGAGCGCCACGGAGAGCGGTGAGAAGTCCTCGCCGGGACCGAGCCGCAGCGAGAGCGCGAGCGCGAGCGCCACGAGCGAGGCGCCGCAGTCCGTCACGGTCACCGTCAGCGGACGGCACACGGACTACTCCGGCGCCTGTCCGCCGCCGGGCGAGGGGGCGCCCGCCTTCACGGCGACCATCACGGTGGGCCGGCTGCCCGCCCAGGTGTCCTACCGCTGGGTGGCGCAGGACGGCGGGCTCGCGGACGCGGGCTGGAGGACGCTCGACTTCCCGGCGGGCGGCGGGACGTCGAAGCAGGATCAGGTGACCGTGACGACGTACGCCGGGAGCGGCACGTACCGGAACGCGATCGCCGTCGAGGTCCGCGAGCCGCGGCGGACGACGTCGGACTCGGTGCCGTTCTCGGTGACCTGCGAGACGGAGGCCCCGTCGGGCGAGGCCTCCCCCTCCGCGTCACCCTCGGAGTGACGGCTCAGGCGGCGCTGTTCAGGACGGGCAGGTAGCCACCCGACTGACCGGACGCGGTCGGGTGGTAGGACTCACCGATGTTGAGCCAGTTGACGCTGTGCAGCCAGGAGCTGCCGGAGCAGATCTCGTGGCCGCTGAAGGTGGTGCGGACGTCGCCGAAGACGAAGCCGTGGGCGGCCGCGCGCTGAGCGGTGACGCTGTTGAGGAGGTCGGAAGCGTTGTTGATGGCGCTGCGCTTGGTCTCGGACAGGCCCAGGCAGGTCGTGCCGAGCTGGTAGAAGCGGGGGTAGCCGATGACGACGACGCGGGCGGCGGGCGCCTTGGAGCGGATCGCCGAGTAGACGCTGTCGAGCTGGCCGGGGAGCGTGGAACTGACGTAGGCGCGTGCGGTGTTGATGCGGCTGACGCAGGTGCTGTCGGAGCTGGTGACGCAGGTGGTCATGACGTCGGCGAAGCCGGCGTCGTTGCCGCCGATGCTGATGGAGACGAGGCCGGTGGAGGAGTTGAGCGGGCCGAGCTGTCCGGACAGAACATCACCCGTTCGAGCACCCGAGCAAGCGGTGAACGAGAACGAGGCGGGGGCGTGTGCGGCGTTCCAGAGGTACGGGTACGCCTTCGTGCTGCGCTTGCAGTCGCCGCTGGAGCTGATGTAGCTGCCGGCTCCGACGCCTGAGGAGTAGGAGTCACCGAGGGCCACATAGCCCCCGGTCGCGGCGAGTTGGGCTCCCTGCGCCGGGGCCGCCCCGGTGAGTGCGGCGCCGACGGCGAGGAGGAGCGAGCTGACGAGTACGGCAATTCGGGAACGTCTCATGGAACCTCCCTTAGCAGGATCTCTGCCGCAACCTTGGTACCAACTACGCGCGTTGACGGGAAGTGTTCATGCCAAAACTTCTCGACCGTGAACCGGTCGATCACCC
The DNA here is from genome assembly GCF_044328485.1 of Streptomyces sp. NPDC017936. Taxonomy (NCBI): domain Bacteria; kingdom Bacillati; phylum Actinomycetota; class Actinomycetes; order Kitasatosporales; family Streptomycetaceae; genus Streptomyces; species Streptomyces sp. NPDC017936. Next base: position 372,390 of record NZ_JBIRHK010000008.1, read on the forward strand.
CTCATTTGTTACGTGTGCACGTCAAATTTGTTGACTGTCCTTCAACACCCTTGTTCTACGGCGGTAGATGACGGAGTCTTTACCCCGGCCGAGAGCGGCACGCCGCGACGCTCGACGCCGTGTGCGCCGACTCCGCGCGCACCCCCCACAGACGCACGCCCCCACCCCGGCGTGCGCCGCCTAGAGGAGGACTCCCTCGTAATGGCACACCTTCGCAGCAACAAGGTCCGCGTCTCCGCCGCCGCCACCGTGGCGGCCGCCGCCCTCGTCGGCGGACTGACCGCGCTCCCCGCCCAGGCCGCCCCGGCCGAGGGAAGGGTCCTCGCGGCCGGCTCCCCCACCGCCGTCAAGGACAGCTACATCGTCACCCTCAAGCAGGACGCCGGCTTCAAGGCGTCCTCGGTGACCGGCAAGGACCTCATCAAGAGCTACGGCGGCTCGGTGAAGAAGACGTTCGGCGCCGCGCTGAACGGCTACACCGCGACCCTCTCCGCCGCCGAGGCGAAGAGACTGGCCGCCGACCCCGCGGTCGCCGTCGTGGAGCAGGACCAGACCGTCCACGTGGACACCACGCAGTCCAGCGCCCCCTGGGGCCTGGACCGCATCGACCAGACCTCGCTCCCGCTGTCCGGCACCTACACCTACCCGGACTCCGGCGGCAGCGGGGTGACGGCCTACGTCATCGACACCGGCGTCCGCATCACGCACTCCCAGATCAGCGGCCGGGCCACCAACGGCTACGACGCCGTCGACGGCGACAACGTCGCCCAGGACGGCAACGGCCACGGCACCCACGTCGCCACCACCATCGCGGGCTCCACGTACGGCGTCGCCAAGAAGGCGAAGATCGTGGCGGTCCGGGTGCTGAACAACAGCGGCTCCGGCACCACGGCCGGCGTCATCGCGGGCATCGACTGGGTGACGGCGAACCACTCCGGTCCCTCGGTGGCCAACATGTCCCTCGGCGGCGGCGTCTCCACCACCCTGGACGCGGCCGTGCGCCGCTCCATAGCCAGCGGCGTCACCTACGCCGTCGCGGCGGGCAACAGCAGCACCACCGCCTCCTCGTCCTCCCCGGCCCGCGTCACCGAGGCCATCACCGTCGGCGCCACCACCAGCACCGACGCCAAGGCCAGCTACTCCAACTACGGCTCGGCCCTGGACATCTTCGCCCCCGGCTCCTCCATCACGGCCGGCTGGTACACCAGCGACACCGCGACCAACACCATCTCCGGCACGTCGATGGCGACCCCGCACGTCGCGGGCGCGGCCGCGGTCTACCTCGCGGGCCACACCTCGGCCACCCCGGCCCAGGTCGCCACGGCCCTGGTCAACGGCGCCACCACCGGCAAGGTCACCAGCGCCGGCACCGGCTCCCCGAACCGCCTGCTGAAGATCGTTCCGTGATCCGGCTCCCGTCGCGGGGCGAACCGGCTCCCGACGCGGAGTGATTCCCGGCTCCTGACGAGAAGAGCACCCCGACTCGCGCGATACGGGCGGGAGTCGACACCACCGTTCCCCGGAGGCCCACGACGCCTCCGGGGAACGTTTATGTCAGGTCCCTGATCACACTTGTCCGTCTTCACCACCGGACGACCCGTTGTGTAACGGTCAAACGAACAAAAAGGTGAGGTCTCTCTCCAGGTCTTGCCATACGGGCGCAATCGTCAATACCGTCAGACATCTCACCCGCATCGGACCGTCAGCAAGCGGCTCTAGGGGAGGGCTCAAGGACCGCGACGGTTCCGGCGCGGGGCGCGGCAGGGGGGTGCCGTGCCCGGTGACCGCAGTGGTGGCCGGGTCGTGCCGCGCAGTCGGCTGCCGTTTTCCGGGGGCCGGCCGGCTTTGCCGGCTCACCCCGGCGTGCGCGGAGAGTCCCTCCGCCATGCCGTGCCGAGGGTGCGACGGAGAGGTCTTCCGTCGTGCCGTGCGGCCGTGGGTGGGAAAACAACCCCCCTTTCGAACCGGACGTGGATCCGGGCCGCCCGGGGGAGGGCGGCCCACCGGACGAGAGGGACCAGACTCATGAGTTCCGTTCTGCAGCCGGCGACACCGGGCCAGGATCTCCAGGCTCCGTCCACCGTCGGCACGTACCGGCCCATCTCCTCTCACCTGGCCATCACGCCGCCCGTGAGCGTCGTGATCCCGGCGATGAACGAGGCCGAGAACCTTCCGTACGTCTTCAAGTCCCTGCCGGACTGGATCCACGAAGTGGTCCTGGTCGACGGCAACTCCACCGACGGCACCGTCGAGGTCGCCCGCGAACTGTGGCCCGGCGTCAAGGTCGTCGGGCAGCGGGGGCGTGGCAAGGGCGACGCCCTGATCACCGGCTTCGAGGCCTGTTCCGGCGACATCATCGTGATGGTCGACGCCGACGGCTCGGCCGACGGCAACGAGATCGTGTCCTACGTCTCCGCCCTCGTCTCCGGCGCCGACTTCGCCAAGGGCTCCCGCTTCGCCAACGGCGGCGGCACCGACGACATGACCTTCGTCCGCCGGCTCGGCAACCGGGTCCTGTGCGCCGTCGTCAACCGCAAGTTCGGCGCCCGCTACACCGACCTGTGCTACGGCTACAACGCCTTCTGGCGGCACTGCCTCGACAAGATCGACCTCGACTGCACCGGCTTCGAGGTCGAGACCCTGATGAACATCCGGGTCGTCAAGGCGGGGCTGAGGGTGCAGGAGATCCCCAGCCACGAGTACCTGCGCATCCACGGCGTCAGCAACCTGCGCGCCGTGCGCGACGGGCTGCGGGTGCTGCGGGTGATCCTCGAGGAGCGGTCCAACCGGCGGTCGCTGCGCCGCGGCGGACACCGCTCGCCCCTGCTCGACACCGTCCGGGGAGAGGCGTCTTGAGCACGGACGGCACCCCGGCCGCCGCTTCGGCCCGGCTCCCGGACGGTGACCCGGACGGTGACCGCGACACGATCTCCGTCGTCGTCTGCGTCTACACCGAGGACCGCTGGGAGGACATCCTCGCGGCGGTCGCCTCGGTGCGCGCCCAGACCCGGCCCGCCCTGGAGACCCTGCTGGTCGTCGACCACAACCCGACCCTCCTGGACCGGCTGACCAAGGAGTACGAGGGGGCCGACGAGGTCCGGGTGCTGCCCAACGCGGGCCCGCGCGGACTGTCGGCCGGCCGCAACACCGGCGTCGCCGCCTCGCACGGCGCGATCGTCGCCTTCCTCGACGACGACGCCGTCGCCGAACGGGACTGGCTGCGCCGCTTCGCCGACCCCTACCGCGACCCGCGGGTGATGGCGGTCGGCGGACGGGCGGTGCCCGTGTGGTCCTCCGGCCGGCGGCCCGACTGGTTCCCCGAGGAGTTCGACTGGGTGGTGGGCTGCTCCTACCGGGGCCTGCCCGCCGGCCGGGTGCGGGTGCGCAACGTCCTCGGCGGCAACGCCTCGTTCCGGCGGGAGGCGTTCGACGTCGCGGGCGGCTTCGCCACCGGCATCGGACGCGACGGCGACAAGCGGCCGCTGGGCGGCGAGGAGACGGAGCTGTGCATCCGGATCGGCCGCGCGAGACCCGACGCGATCCTCCTCGTCGACGACCGCGCGGTGATCCACCACAAGGTGCCCGCGGCCCGCGAGCACTTCGCCTACTTCCGCACCCGCGCCTACGCCGAAGGCCTGTCCAAGGCCCTCGTCGCCCGCAGCGTCGGCACCGGCAAGGGCCTGGAGTCCGAACGCCGGTACGCCACCCGCGTGCTGCCGGCCGGCGTCGCCCGCGGCCTGCGCGACCAGTTCCTGGGCCGCTCCGGCGGGGCCCGCCGCGCGGGCGCGATCGTCGCCGGCGTCCTGACCGCCGCCGGCGGTTACGTGGTGGGCAGCGTCCGGGCCCGGCGCCACGGGACGACGTTCCCGGTGGTGCGGATCGGCGAGGTGACCGGGGCCGGCGCCGCCGTGCGGGAGGGGGACGCCGCATGACGGACGCGCGGGTGCCGATCCTGATGTACCACGCGGTCGCGGCCGAACCGAACGACGCCACCCGTGCCCTCTCGGTCACTCCGGAGGCGTTCGGCGAACAGATGGCGGCGATCGCGGACCGCGGCCTCACCCCGCTCACCACCGCGGGCCTCGCCGCCCGCTGGCGCTCCGGCCGGCCGCTGCCCGCCCGGCCCGTCCTGATCACCTTCGACGACGGCTACGAGGGCGTGCACCGCCACGCCCTCCCCGCCCTGGCCGGACACGGCTTCCCGGCCACCCTGTTCGTGTCCACCGGCTGGCTCCGGGGCGCGTACGACACCGGCGGCGGCCCGGACGCCATGCTGGACTGGCGGCAGGTGCGCGAACTGGCGGACGCCGGCGTGGAGATCGGCGGCCACAGCCACACCCACCCGCAGCTCGACCAGATCGACGACACCGCCCTGCGCGCCGAGCTGACCCGCTGCCGGGACGTCGTCGCCGGCGAACTGGGCGCCCCGCCCGTGTCGTTCGCCTACCCGTACGGCTACTCCAGCCGGCGGGTGCGCACGGCGGTGCGGGAGAACGGGTTCGCCCAGGCCCTCGCCGTCGGCAACTCCCTCGCCCGCCGCGCCCAGGGCCCGTACGCCCTGCGGCGGGTGACCGTGCGGCGCGGCACGGACGCCGAGGAGTTCGGGCGGCTCCTCGACGGCCGGGCCGTCGCCCGCGCCTTCGCCCGGGACCGCGCCCTCACCAAGGGGTACGCGGTGGTCCGCGGGGCCCGGCGGATCCGCCGCAGGGCCGTCGGGGCCCTCGGCTGAGCCGGCGGGGGGGGGGCGGGGGGCCGCCCCCCCCCCCCCCCCCCCGCCGCCGGCCCGGCCCCCCCCCCCCCCCCCCCCCCCCCCCCCCCCCCCCCCCCCGCCCCCCCCCCCGGGAC
>NZ_JBIRHK010000008.1:377242-442067 GCF_044328485.1 Streptomyces sp. NPDC017936
GCGGGGGGGGCGGGCGCCGGCGCCGCGCCGGGGGCCCCCCCCGGGGCGGGGGGGTCGGGGGGGGGGGGGGGGGCCGGGCGGCGCGGCCGGGGGGGGGGGGGGCCCGGGGGGGGCGCGGGGGGCCGCGGCCGGGGCGCGCGTCCCCGGCCGCGCCCGCGGGCCGGCGGACGGCACACCCCGCCGGCCGGACATGTCCGACACACCGCCGCGCGGTACGGAAACCGGGTGCACGCGGGCCCCGTGTGCCGGATCATGGCCGCTATGTCCGCGCACCCGCACGACGCACTGCCGATCCGGCTCACCGTCGACGACTCCGACTCCCCGTCCGACGTCGTCGACGCGCTGTTCCTCGGCCGCTTCGCGACGGGCGAGCAGCCGTACTCGCACGCGGCGAACATCGACCGCGTGCGTTCCGGCGCGAACCTGCTGCCGCCCGGGGCCCGCGTGCTGCGCGTCGCCCGCGACGACGACCGCAGCGCCACCCTCGCCGAGGGCGACGGCTGGACGCTGCTGGTCTCCCGCTGGAACCGCGGCGCCGACGTCACGGTCACCGCGACCAGCCCCGAACTGGCCGCGCAGGTGCTCACCGAGGCCACGGAGGGCGCCGCGGACGAGCCCGAACCCCAGCCGGAGAACGTCACCATGGGCTTCTGGTACGTCTCCCCGAGGCGCGGCCCGCACCGCACCACCCGCCAGATCTCCGCGGGCACCTGGGACGAGGTCCGCCCCAACTACACGGCCCCGGTCGCCGAGGCGATGGACCGTCTGATGGGCACGACCCCCGAGGACATCGCCGGCCGGCTGCTGCTCCTGCACGGTCCGCCCGGCACCGGCAAGACCTCGGCGCTGCGCACCCTGGCCCGCTCCTGGCGGGACTGGTGCCAGGTGGACTGCGTGCTGGACCCCGAGCGGCTCTTCTCCGACGTCGGCTACCTGATGGACATCGCGATCGGCGAGGAGGACGGCACCGGCAAGGGGCGCTGGCGGCTGCTGCTCCTGGAGGACTGCGACGAGCTGATCCGCGGCGAGGCCAAGCACACGGCCGGCCAGGCGCTGTCCCGGCTGCTGAACCTGACCGACGGTCTGCTCGGCCAGGGCCGCAACGTCCTGGTGGGGGTGACCACCAATGAGGACCTGGAGCGCCTGCACCCGGCGGTCGTGCGCCCGGGCCGCTGCCTCGCCCGGATCGAGGTCGGCCCGCTGACCCGGCGGGAGGCGGTGGACTGGCTCGGCACCGAGGAGGGCGTCGGCCGCGAGGGGGCGACCCTGGCGGAGCTGTACGCGCTCCGGCGGGGCACCTCGCCGACGTCGCTGCCGGAGCCGCGGGGCGGGGCGGACGCGGGGCTGTACCTGTAGCCGACGGCCCGGGGTGTTCTGATGGAGGCATGACCCTGTACGTCGGCACGTCCGGCTGGCAGTACGCGGACTGGAAGGGCGTCCTGTACCCGGCCGGCGTCCCCGTGCGGCGGTGGCTGGAGGAGTACGCGGAGCACTTCGCCACCGTCGAGATCAACAACGCGTTCTACCGGCTGCCGTCCCGGGAGACCTTCGCGTCCTGGGGCGAGCGCGTCCCGTCCGACTTCGTGGTCGCGGTCAAGGCGAGCCGCTACCTGACCCACGTCAAGCGGCTGAAGGACCCCGAGGAGCCGGTGCACCGGCTGATGAGCCACGCGGCCGGCCTCGGCGCCCGTCTCGGCCCGGTGCTCCTCCAGCTCCCGCCGACCCTGCGCGCCGACCCGGAGCTGCTGGACGGCTGTCTGTCCCGCTTCCCCTCCGGCGCCCGCGTCGCGGTCGAACCCCGGCACGACTCCTGGTGGACGCCGGCCGTCCGCGGGGTCCTGGAGGCCCGGGGAGCCGCCCTGTGCTGGGCCGACGCCCGCTCCCGCCCGGTCACCCCGCTGTGGCGGACCGCCGACTGGGGCTACGTCCGCTTCCACCAGGGCCGGGCCCGCCCGTGGCCCGAGTACGGCCGCCGCTCCCTGGAGACCTGGCTCGACCGCGTCGCGACGACCTGGCCGGCCGGGGCGGACGTGTACGCGTACTTCAACAACGACCCCGGGGGCGCGGCGGTGCGCAACGCGGTGCTGTTCGCGAGGACGGCCCGGCGGGCGGGCCTGGGTCCCACCCGTGTCCCCGGCCGGGTCCCGCCCGCCCGGCGCTGACGGGGCCCCGGGCGGAGGGCTCACGCCTCGTGGGCCGCGCGCAGGGCGTCCCGTACCGCCGCCAGCGCCTCGTCCTCGGTCAGGCCGAGCCGCCGGGCCCGCTCCGCGAAGGCCTGCGCGGCGACGGCCAGCTCGCGGGCCGCCGCCGGGCCCACGGCCGCGACGTACGTGCCGTGCCGCCCCCGCGTCTCGATCACCCCGTCCGTCTCCAGCGCCCGGTACGCCTTGGCGACGGTGTTCGCCGCCAGCCCCAGCGACTCGGCGAGGCCCCGCACGGTCGGCAGCCGGTACCCCACGGGCAGCTCGCCCGACCGCGCCTGCTCGGCGATCTGCGCCCGCACCTGCTCGTACGGCGCGGCGCCCTCAGCGATGTGGATCTTCAAGGTCACGGCCCGATTCTCCCGCACCCGCCGGAAAATGGGAGGCATCCGCTCACCGCTCCCCCGTAGCGTGCGCCCACATGACCGTCATCGTGCGTGATCTGCGCCCCGACGCACCGGCCGACCTCGAGGGGTTCGTCCGGGTCCGGGACCTCGCGCTGCCCTACCTGATCTTCACCCCGGAGTCGGTGGCCCACGACGCGGCCCGCGCCCGCCCCGGCGCCCGTTCCCGCAGGCTGGTCGCCGAGGAGGACGGCGAGATCGTCGGCACGGCGCAGGTGGGCCTCGCCCACGACAGTCCGGAGCCCGGGCAGGGCGTCCTCAACGTGTACGTGGACCCGGCGCGCACCGGCCGGGGCGCGGGCACCCTGCTGGTGCGCGCCGCCGAGGAGCACCTGGCGGCCCACGGCGCGACCCGCCTGTTCTCCTGGGTCCTGGACGAGCCGGGTCACCGTGCCTACGCCGAGAAGCGCGGCTACCGGCCGAGCCGGTCCGCGCACTTCCTCACGCTCGACCTGGTGGACACCGCGCTGCCCCCGCTCCAGGACCCGCCGCCCGGCGTCGCGCTGCGCACCGCGGCCGACTTCGCGGACGATCCCCGCCCGCTGTTCCTGCTGGACGCGGAGACGGCGTCGGACGAGCCGGGCGACATCGCCGTCGACCTCACGGACTACGAGGCGTGGACCGAGGAGGTCTGGCGGCACCCCCTCTTCGACGCGGAGCTGACCTCGGTCGTCGTGGCCGACGGCCGTCCCGTCGCCTTCAGCCTGGCCCACACCGACGGCGCCGGTCGCTACCGCTCGGGCATGACCGGCACCGCCCGTGCCTTCCGCGGTCGCGGCCTGGCCAAGCTCGCCAAGAACGACTCCCTGCACCGCGCCCGCGCCGCCGGGTACACGCAGGCCCTGACCGGGAACGACGCGGACAACGGCCCGATGCTCGCCGTCAACGAGTGGCTCGGGTACGAGATCCGCGCGACGGAGGTGCGCCATGTCCGCGAACTCGGCTGACTCCCCCGGCTCCCCGGGCCGCGTGGACGTCGTCCTGGTCAAGGGCGGCCGGACGAAGATCCGTTACGCGGCGGAGCTGCTGTCCGACGACGGCACCCGGCTCGCCGTCCGGGCGCCCTGGGCCGGCGAGGGCGTGCGCGACTTCGGCTTCGTGCGCTTCGAGGCCGGTGACGTCTTCACCGAGTACTACTGGCGGGACCGCTGGTACTCCGTGAAGGAGGTCCGCGACGCGGCGGGCGCCCTCAAGGGCTGGTACTGCGACATCACCCGCCCGGCCGCGCTCACCGGCACGCGGCTGGTCGTCGAGGACCTCGACCTGGACCTGTGGCGCTCCGCCGACGGCACGGACGTGCGGCGGCTGGACGAGGACGAGTTCGAGGAGAGCGGTCTGCGGCAGAGCGATCCGGAGGCGGCGGCCGCCGCCGTGGCCGCCCTGGACGCCCTGGAGGCCCTGGCCCGCGAGGGCGGCTTCGAGGCGCTGCTGGCCTGAGGAGCTCCCGGCTCAGGGCGCCGGGGGGTGCGCGGACGGAACGGTCGCCGGCACCGCGTACCGCTCGTCCTCCACCTCCCTCCCCCACAGCCGCGCGTCGTCCGACAGCCGCTCCACGCGGGTGTGCGCGGCGAGCGGGTCCAGGAGGGCGGTGAGCCGGTCCGCGGGTATGCCGACGGGGCTCACGGTGCCCCACACGCCCTCGACCAGCACGAGCCGCCCCCCGGGGCGCAGCAGATCGCGCCAGTGCCGCAGGGCGCGGCCCGGGTCGGGCAGGGTCCACAGCACGTGCCGTACGAGGACGGTGTCGAAGCGCCGGTCGCCGACCGGGGGCGCCGTCGCGTCGCCGACGAGGAACACGGCGTCCCGCCCGGCGAGCTCGGCCCGGGCCAGGCCGATCATCGCCGGGGAGAGGTCGACGCCCGTGACCCGGTGTCCCTGCTCGGCCGCGAGGAGCGACAGGCTGCCGGTGCCGCAGCCGAGGTCGAGCAGGTCGCCCGCGCGGCGCGGGAGCCAGCCGCGCAGCCGCCCCGCCCAGGCGGCGCGCACCCGCGGGTCGCGCAGCCCGTGGTCCGGTTCCTCGTCGAAGGCGGCGGCCGACGCGTCCCAGTCGACGTCCGCCGAAGTCGTCCCGTCACTCTGGTTTGCCATGCGCCCAAGAGTGACACCCGCCACTGACAAACGAATCGTGACAGCCGCCACTGACAGAACGGGCGGCGATGAGGAACTCTCCCGGCACGGGTCTACCTCCGTGGAACCGCGGAACCCGGTAGTCCCTGGAGGAGGCAGCCATGCGCCGTACGACCGTGCAGAAGCCCCTGAGGAAGACGGACTCCCGCAGGATCCGCGAGGAGGCCGACGAGCGCCCCGCCGGACGCCCCGAGGTGCGCAAGGACATCGCGCGCACCTGGTGGCCGGACGGATGACGGCACCGGGCTCCCGCAGGCCGGCGCCCCCCGGCGCGTTCCCGTCCGCTCCAGCCGCCCCGCGCCCGTGCCCTGGGCGCCGGGCCGGACGGCCGCCCACGCCACCTGTCTGATCCCAGCCTGAGCACTTCCTTAAGGCCGCCCTAAAGATCGTCTCCGACGGTCACCGGCAGCGGATTTCACGGTTTCTTGGTTCCGGCACACATCAGCACCCGGTTCCGAGGAGAGCCCCATGCCCGCACGCCGCAAGGCCGCCGCCGTCGTCACCCTGGGCCTGACCCCGCTGGCCCTGACCGGGCTGTCCGCCGCCCCCGCGGCCGCGCACGGCTCGCTGGGCGATCCGGTCAGCCGGGTCTCGCAGTGCTACGCGGAGGGGCCCGAGAGCCCGAGGTCGGACGCCTGCAAGGCGGCTGTCGCGGCCGGCGGGACACAGGCGCTGTACGACTGGAACGGCGTCCGCATCGGCGACGCGAACGGCCGCCACCAGGAGCTGATCCCGGACGGCAAGCTGTGCAGCGCGAACAACGCCGAGTTCAAGGGCCTGGACCTGGCCCGCGCCGACTGGCCGGCCACCGGCGTGCGCGGCGGGTCGTACACCTTCAAGTACCGCGTGACCGCCCCGCACAAGGGCACCTTCACGGTGTACGTCACCAAGGCCGGTCACGACCCGGCGAAGCCGCTGGCCTGGTCCGACCTGGATCTGGAGCATCCGGTGGCGACGGCCGTCGACCCGGTCGCGTCGGGCGGTTTCTACACGTTCTCCGGCACGCTGCCCGAGCGGTCGGGCCGGCACGTGCTGTACGCGGTGTGGCAGCGCTCGGACAGCCCGGAGGCGTTCTACTCCTGCTCGGACGTCTCCTACGGCGGGAGCGCCCCGGCCGCCCCGGCCGCCTCCGCGCCCTCCGAGGAGCAGATCGAGGACGGCGCCGGCAAGTCGACGATCGAGCACGGCGGTCACGGCGACGACGACGCCACCACGACCGCGGACCCGACCACGGCCCCGGCCCCCGACCCGAGCACCGCACCGGCCGGCGGCCCGGCCGACGCCCCGTCGTCCGCGGCCCCGGCGGCCTCCGCGACCGCGGACGCCGCCTCGCCGGTCGCCGCGGCGGCGGACGGGCCGAAGGCGGCCGGCGCGGGCGAGCGCCTCGCCGAGACCGGGGGCGACGGCAGCACGCCGTATCTGGCCGTCGGCGGCGCGGCCGTGCTGGCGCTGGGGTCGGCGGTGCTGTTCGCGTCGGTGCGCCGGCGCGCGGTGGGCGGCGGCCGCTGACCCCACGGACTCCGGGGCCTGACCGGCGGCTCAGGTCGGTCAGGCCCCGGCGGGACCACCCCGCGGCCGGCCGGTCACCGACGCGCGGGCGGCCCGAGCGGCGCGTGCCCGGCCGGTGACGACCGGGCGGGCAGCCGCTCCTGACGGTGCGTCACCAGGAGGGCCGGAGGGGGCCCTGGGGGGTGACGCGCAGCAGGCGGTCGCGCAACCCGCGCACCTCGTCCTCCCCGAGCACCTCGACCCAGGCCTGTACGGCGTCGACGGCGGCCGCCTCCGCGGCCCGCGTGCACTCCCACCCCCGCTCGGTCAGGACGACCAGACGCGCCCGCGCGTCCCCGGGGTGCGGCCGGCGCTCGACGTACCCCTTGCGGGCCATCTCGTCGACGAGCTGGCTGGCGGCCTGCTTGGTCACCCCGAGGTGGACGGCGAGGTCGGTGACCGTCGCGCCGTCCGGGGCGAGCCGGGCGAACGCGAAGCCGTGCGCGGGGCGCACCCCCTCGAAACCACGGGCGGCCACGCCCTCGTGGATGCGCTGGGTGAGCTCACCGGCGACGGCGAGCAGGGCGGCGGACAGGGCCATGGCTTCGGAGTTCTGCACGCAGGCATTGAACACCCTTGACGAATCGGTCAAGCTGCTTGACCATATAGTCAAGTAGCTTGAATGAATTCCACGACGCCCCGTTCCAGGAGGACGCCATGCCCGTGGTCCGCACGTCCGAAGCCGTCACCCACGAGACCCACGGAGCGCGCTTCGTCTCGTACGCCTCCCCGTCGAGCGGCAGCGAGGAGCTGTGCGCCTGGCGGGGCGAGATCCCGCCGGGGACCAAGGCCCCCACGCACACGGTCAGCCGGGAGGAGATCTTCCACCTCCTCGTCGGCGAACTGCTCCTCACGCTCGACGGCCGCGCCGAACGGATCACGGCGGGCGACACCGTGATCGTCAACCCGGGCACGGCCCTGGGCGTCGAGAACCCGACCGGCCACACGGCGATCTCGTGGGTCACCACCTCGATCGGCCTGGAAGCGGTCCTCGCGGACGGCACGCGGATCACTCCCCCGTGGGCCAACTGATCTGCGTGCCGGGCCGGTTCCCCGGGGGTGCGGCCGATCGCGCCGCCGCCGGAGAAGGGGGAGCCCCCGCACGGCGGTCGCGTGCGGGGGCTCGCCTGCCGGTCGCAGGTCCGGCCGGCCCGGTCAGAAGACGCTGACGCCGTAGGCGTTCAGGGCCTCCACCACGGGCTGGAAGAAGGTCGTGCCACCGGAGGTGCAGTTGCCGCTGCCGCCGGAGGTCAGACCGTAGGCCACGCCGTTGCTGCCGTACAGCGAGCCGCCGGAGTCGCCGCCCTCGGCGCAGACGTTGGTCTGGATCATGCCGTAGACGACGTCGCCGCCACCGTAGTTGACGGTCGCGTTGAGCGCGGTGACCCGTCCGCTGTGGGTGCCGGTGGTCGAGCCGTCGCGGTAGACGGTGGTGCCCACGGACGGGGTGGCCGCGCTGGTGATGTCCACACCGCCGGCGGTGCCCGCCTTGGCGACCGAGCTGTTGGTGTACCGGACGATGCCGTAGTCGTTCGTCGGGAAGCTCGAGCCCGCCGTGGTGCCGAGCGTCGTGGTGTGGGACGAGTTGGACCACCACGTGCCGGCGCCGTCGGTGCAGTGACCGGCGGTCAGGAAGTAGTAGTTGCCCGCGCTGTCACGGACGTTGAAGCCGAGGGAGCAGCGCCAGCTACTCGCATAGATGGCGTCGCCGCCCTGGATGTACTTCTGGAACTTGCCCTCCGTGCGCTTGATCGTGAGCGCGTCGGCGTTGGCGCCGGCCTGCTGCTTGATCTTCGCTATCTCGGACTGCGACACCGTGCTGTCGACGGTGACGACGACCCGGTTGGTCTTGCTGTCGACCGCCCAGGCGGTGCCCGGGATGTCGGCCTTGAGCACCGAGCCGCTGGCGCTCTTGAGTTCGGCGGCGCTGAAGGGGGTGGCGTCGGCGGCGCTCGCGTGGGGGATGGCGACGGCGGCCGCGGCGACGAGGCCGGTGGCGACGGCGGTCAGCCGGGTCCGTCTCGTGATGCCGCTGGTGGTGGTGCGCTCGATCCTCACTTGTCGTTCCCTCCCAGGGGAAGTCGGGGGCCCGCGTGGGGTCGGGGCCCGTGAGGCGCAGCCGAGGGGCCCGACCGTCCGGATTCCGGATACGCCGTGCCCCTGACAAGCGCTGAGGGGGAGTATTCGGCCGAACGGACGGTCGGCGCAAGGGCGCCTTTCGGCCGTCAACCTTTGAACCAACTGCGTGAGTTGCCCCCTCGATGCACCCCCTCGCCCGGTCTCAGACCAGGTTGCGCTCCCCTGCCCGGATCGCGACGGGCAGCGTGTTCCCCGGCGGCGGGAAGGGGCAGAGGAAGTGCTCCGCGAAGGCGCAGGGCGGCAGTTGGGCCCGGTTGAAGTCCACGGTCGTGCGCCCCTCGGCGTCGGGCGCGGCCGGGTGCAGGAACCGGAACCGGTAACTGCCGTTCCCGCTGGTCCCGTCGGCGAACACGGCCCACAGGGAGCCGTCGCCCTGCACGCTCACCCGCAGCGTGAACTCCCGTCCGTCCAGCCGGAACGCGACCTCCCCGCCGAGACCGAGGCCGCGCTCCCGCCCGTCGGCGTTCGGCACCCGGACGGTACGGCTCCCGTCGTACGGCGTGAAGCGGCCCGGCACCGACCAGCGCGGGTCGTACGCGGTGGCCTCGATGCCCCGGAACCGGCTCCTGGCCTCGGCGTCCGGGTCGAAGACGCGCACCGCCCAGGCGCCCTCCCGGACCAGGACGACGAGCCGCCGTCCGCCGTGGGCGACCCGGGCCGCGCCGGCCGGCCCCTGGTCGGCGCCGAGCCGCACCTCCCCGTCGAACGGCCTGCCGTCGACGGTCAGTCCGTCGGCCCCGGCGGCGCGGAGCACCACTGTCTCCCCTTCGGCCACCCACGTCCCGGGGACGTCCGGAAGTCGACCCTCCGGGTGGTCCTCCAGCCAGTGGGTGCCGGTGAGCGCGAGGGGCCCGTGGGGCTCCGACACCGTCTCGACGCGGTGCTCGTGCCACTGCTTCCAGTCGTCGGATGCGTCCGTGGTCATGCCATCAGTCCTGTCGTCATGTGATCGGTCCTGCTCCCCCGGGCCGGACGGCCCGGGGCGTGGGCGCGGGGTGGTTCGCCGGCCGGGGGTCCGGGCGCTCACGGCGGTCCCCCCGCGGTCTGGTGGGCGGGCCGGGTCAGGCCCAGGTGCTCCCGGAGCGTGCCGCCCGGGTAGAAGGTGCGGAACAGGCCGCGGTGCTGGAGCAGCGCGACCGTGCCGTTGACCAGTCGCTCCAGGTCGCGGCGCGGTTCGACGGGCGTGAGGTGGAAGCCGTCGGCGGCGCCCTCCCGGTGCCAGGACGTGATCAGCTCGGCGAGGTCGACCGGGCCGCCGCGGTAGAGGGGACCGCGCGCGCTCGGCCGGGGGCCGCCCCCGCCGTGCCCGGGTGCGGCGGCGTACTCGCCGCCGCCGAGGTCGATCAGGAGGCTCACCAGGACGCGCAGGGAGTCCGGGGCACGGCCGGACGCGGCCGCCGACGCGCGCAGCCGGTCGCGCACGTCCCGGGCCTCGGCGGGGTTCGTCACCCGCACCAGCACGACGTCGGCCCACCGGGCGGCGACGGCACGGGCCGACGCCTGGGTGACGTCGGCCACGCGCACGAGGCCGCCCTCCGGCGGCAGGGGCCCGATCGCGTCGGCGCCGTCGTCCTCCCGGCCGTCCCCCGACCGCGCCGCCGCGCCGGCGGCCCGCGGCCACGGCGCGTCCGGTGCGGCGGCGTGGTGGCCGACGGCGGGGAAGAGGGGTTCCTCCTCGGTGGCGGGCCCGTCGACCCGCCAGCCGGCCCGGCCCCGGCTGACCCGGTCGAGGCCGGCGACGGCGGCCCCGGCCCGGAAAGGGTCGGGGCCGCCGTCGCCGAGGGTGGGCACCAGACCGACGCGGTGCGTGGCGGGCGCCACCCGGGACAGCACGGCGCAGGCGTCGAGTCCGGGGCCGGCGAAGGTGTCGTCCAGCGTCACGAAGTCGAGCACGCCGTGCTCGGCGAGCCGCGCCAGCTCGACGTAGGGGCCGGTGTCGTACACCCCGGGCTGGTCGACGGCGGCGGCCAGGTGCGGCAGGCCCCGGCCCGGCGAGGAAGTCATCTGAGGGAACCCTTTCTCCGGTTCACAGCGGTCCGGAAGCTCACAGCACCTTGGAGAGGAACGCCTGCGTCCGCTCCTGCCGCGGCCGTTCCAGCACCTCGGCCGGCGGTCCCTGCTCGACGATCCGCCCGTCGTCCATGAAGACGACCGTGTCGGCGACCTCCCGGGCGAACCCGATCTCGTGCGTGACGACGATCATCGTCGTGCCCTGCCCCGCCAGGTCCCGTATGACGTCGAGCACCTCGCCCACCAGCTCGGGGTCGAGCGCGGAGGTCGGCTCGTCGAACAGCAGCAGCTTCGGCTCCAGCGCGAGCGCCCGTGCGATCGCCACCCGTTGCTGCTGCCCGCCGGAGAGCTGCTTCGGATAGGCGCCGGCCTTGTCGGCGAGCCCCACCCGTTCCAGCAGCCGGCGGGCGGCCTCCACCGCCTGGCCGCGCGGCCGCTTCAGCGCGGCCACCGGCGCCTCGACGACGTTGTCGAGGACGGTGAGGTGCGGGAACAGGTTGAAGTTCTGGAAGACGAAGCCGATCCGCGTGCGCTGCCGGAGCACCTCGCGCTCGGGCAGCTCGTACAGCCTGTCCCCGGAGCGCCGGTAGCCGATGAGGGCGCCGTCCACGCTGATCGCGCCCCGGTCCACCTTCTCCAGGTGGTTGATCGTGCGCAGCAGCGTCGACTTACCGGAGCCGGAGGGGCCGAGGACGACGGTGACCTCTCCGGTGCGCACCGACAGGTCGATGCCCTTGAGGACCTCCAGGGAGCCGAAGCTCTTGTGGACGGACCTGATGTCGACCATGACGCTCATGGCGTGGATTCCTCCGGGTGGCAGGGGACTTGACGGGCGGGGGTCAGGCGACGGCACGACAGGCCAGGTCGCGCAGGAAGACCAGGACGGCCCGCGCGGTGGCGTCGTTCTGCCGGAACGCGGGCCCGCCGGTGCGCGGCCGGGTGAACGCGCCCGGCGTGCGGCCGTCGGTGTGCGGCCCGAGCGCGAAGCGCCGCGGATGCGGCCGGCCGGCCCGGTCCAGGACGCGTCCGTCGGCGCGGTCGACCCGCAGCAGGCCGTCCGGGGTCTCGGCGGCGCCGTCCTCGTGCAGTTCCCGCAGCAGCGGGTCGCGGGCGCGCCGGACCGTCGGCTCGGGCAGCCGGGCCTCGACCAGCGCCCTGGCCTCCACGGAGAACCCCGGCACGGTGGCGCTCGACGCCCGGAACACCCCGTCCTCGGCCCGTACGGCCATGTCGGCGCCGACGAACTTCAGCACCCCCGCCCGCGACAGCGCGAGCAGGTGCCGCAGCCGGGGTCCGGGCGGGCCGGAGGCGAGGTGACTGAAGAACCCGTGCCACCGGGTGCCGATGTCGCCGAGCCGCACCAGCTGCCCGTAGACGGACAGCAACGCCAGGAAGACGGCCAGGTCGGGGCTGTGGCCGGCGTCGTGGCGGCGCTCCAGGTCGGCCTCGACGTATCCCCGCAGTCCTTCCTGGAACTCCTCGGAGGACGCGTACCGCACCCCGTCCAGCGGGCGGTCGAGCGCGGCCAGGTCGAGCCGGTCGCGGGGATCGGGCACCGCGCCCGCCACGAGCACCTCCCGCTCGGCGGGGCTCGCGGCGGCGTACTTCTCCTCGAAGTCGGCCCAGGCCATCGTGGTCCGCCCGGGATGGGCGGCGAACAGCCGGTGGTAGTGGGCGAAGCCCAGCTCCTTCTCCACCAGCGGCCACACGTCCCGCCGGAAGTCGAACCCGCCGGGCCGCGCGAGCAGCCCCTCGATCTCGGCCGGTCCCAGGAAGCGGGGCAGCGGCGGCCGCTCCCCGCTCCACTCGTAGCCGATCTTCGCGTGGTACGGCACTCCGCGCCGCGAGCCGACGTGCAGCACCGGCTCCCGGCCCGAGGGGACGTAGGCGTCCCCCTCGTACCGTCCGCCGCGTCCCTCGGTGAGCAGCACCATCAGGTCGACGAAGGCGAGTCCGAAGCCGCGCACGAGGACGGGTTCGCCGGGCCGCAGCGCCGACAGGTCGCTGTCGGCGGTGAAGTCCGGCGGGAGGTGGACGAGGCCGTGCTCGTCCGCGTACGACGCCAGCGCCCGCTGCTCGTCGTCGAGTTCGGCGTCGAGGTGGCCGAGGGCGAGCACGACGAGGTCGGCGAGGAGGGGCCGGGGGCGGCCCTCCAGCCACACCTGTTGCCGGCCCTCGCGGGGACCGGTGACCCGCAGGGCACGGCGCGGGTGGTGGTGGACCGCGACGGACGGCGGCAGGGCGGCGACGGCCCGCTCGTGCACCCAGCTCAGGTAGGCGCCCTGGAGCTGCCGGTCGGCGAAGGTGCGTCCGTCGACGCCGGCCCACTCGTGCAGCGTGGGTCCGGGCCGCACGGGGCCCGCCATGTCCACCGTCTCGTCGGTGAACATGGTGACGTCCTCGGCGTGCGAGTTCATCCACAGCAGCGGTGACTGCGCGGCGCGCCAGATGCGTCCGGGGCCCGGCGGGTGCGGGTCGACGAGGTGGATGTCGAGGCCCCGGTCCGCGTACAGCTCGGGTGCGTTGGCGGCGATCCGCTCGATGAGGCCGGTCCCCCGCGGCCCGGCCCCGACGATCACCAGGGAGTGCCTCACCGGGTGCGCTCCGAACCGCGGGCGTAGTACTTCTCCACGTAGTACTGGCCGACGCTCAGCACCGAGGTGACGACGGTGTACCAGACGGTGGCGACCATCAGCAGCGGGATGACCTGGTAGGTGCGGTGGTAGACGAGCTGCACCGAGAACAGCAGGTCCTGCACGGCGATGACGCTGACGATGGAGGTGCCCTTGAGGGTGCCGATCAGCATGTTGCCGGCCGGCGGCACGATGGAGCGCATGGCCTGCGGCAGCACGATCCGCCACCAGCGCCGCCACCGGCTCAGTCCGAGCGCCTGCG
This sequence comes from Streptomyces sp. NPDC017936, assembly GCF_044328485.1. Classification (NCBI taxonomy): domain Bacteria; kingdom Bacillati; phylum Actinomycetota; class Actinomycetes; order Kitasatosporales; family Streptomycetaceae; genus Streptomyces; species Streptomyces sp. NPDC017936. The sequence goes on from NZ_JBIRHK010000008.1 coordinate 390,567, forward strand.
CGGCCTCGATCTGCCCGCGGTCGACGGAGAGGATCCCGCCGCGCACCACCTCGGCGGCGTACGCGGCCTCGTGCAGGGTGAGGCCGATGACCGCGACGGCGACGGGGGTCAGCAGGTCGACCGTCCGCACGCCGAGGATCCGCGGGTACAGCGCCCCGATGTTGAACCACAGCAGCAGCTGCACCAGGACGGGGATCGACCGGAAGAGCCAGACGTAGCCCCAGCTCACGGCGCGCAGCACGGGGTTGGCGGAGAGCCGGGCGGCGGCGAGCAGGGTGCCGAGCGCGAAGCCGAGGACCATCACCACGGCCGTCAGCCACAGCGTGAGCCACAGGCCGCGCAGCACGGAGACGGAGGTGAAGTGGTCGGCGACGACGTCCCACCGGAACGCCTCGTTGCGCAGGACGGAGGTGACGGCGAGAGCGAGCAGGGCGAGGACGACGACGGCGGCCGCCCACTGTCCGAGCCGGCGGTGCGGGACGATCCGCAGGGCGTCCGCGGGCTCCGGTACGTCCGGTGCGGCGGGGGCTTTGGCGAGGGTGTCGGAGGACATGCGAAGGCTCCGTGACAGGCGGGGAACACGGGTGGGTGCCTTCACACCGATGCGCCGCGCGGCGCGACACGGCCGAGCCCCTCAGCAGGGCCGTCCGCCGAGACTACGACGGCGTTTCCCCTCGCTGTCAAGGCCGTCCACACTGTGAGCCTTACGTCTCAAGTCAGTTGACGCACCACCGGATGCCTGTTCCACTTGGCCCATGCATCCGCAGCAGTGGCTGGTCACGCGCTCCCACATCGACTTCGGTCGAGTGTGGTCCTGTTCCTGTTGAGCCGACCCCTCTGCGCGCCCTGATCCAGGGCGTTCTCGCGCGTTCTCTCCCTCTTCACCGGCCTTCTTCACCGGCTTCGCCTTCACCCGCGCGCCCTCCCCCTCACCTCGCGCCTTCCCGTCCTTCGGCTTTCGGCTTTCCTGGAGACCGCACACGATGCATGCGTCCACGCGTTCCCGTCAGCGCATTTTCGTCCCGTTCGCCCTGCTGACCTCGGCGACCCTGTTCCTCACCGCGTGCGGCTCCGGCACGGACGACTCCGCGGCGAGCGGTACCGCGCAGGCCGCGGCCCGGTCCGACGCGGTCCCCACCGAGGACGTCGTCTCGGCGATCCGCAAGGACGAGGCCGCCGCCCGGCTGCTGCCGTCCGGCGTGTCGAGCGTGACCCTCGCCGTCAGCGTCGGCGGCAACCCGCCCGGCACCACCTTCCTGGACGACGGAAAGACCCTGGCAGGCCAGGACGTCGACTTCGCCCGGGCCGTCGCCAAGGTGCTCGGTCTCGGGATCAGGACGGAACAGGCGAGTTTCGAGGCGATCCTGCCCGCCCTCGACAGCGGCAAGTACGACGTCGGCGTCAGCAACTTCGGCGTCACCACCGAGCGCCTGAAGACGATCGACTTCGTCACCTACATCAACGACGGCCAGGGCTTCGCCGCCCGCAAGGACAGCAAGCTGTCCCGGGTCACCGATCTGAAGCAGCTGTGCGGCCTGAACGTCGCCACCGGCGCCGGCACCACCTTCGAGTCCACGCTGGAGGAGAACAAGCACCTGTGCACCGACGCCGGGAAGAAGGCGTACGAGGTGCAGACGTACAGCGAGCAGGGCGCGATCTGGTCCTCGCTCCAGCAGGGCCGCACCGACGTCGTGATGTCCACCATCAACGGCCTGCGCTTCGCCGTCGCGCGCCAGGAGGGCGTGAGGTTCCTCAACGAGTTCCGCCGCCTCGACGTCGGCTTCGCCTTCAAGAAGGGCACGCCCCTCGCCCCCGCCTTCCGGGCCGCCGTCGACAAACTGATCGCCGACGGCACGTACGCCAGGATCCTGGAGAAGTGGGGCACGACGGGCTCGGCGATCGACAAGTCGCAGATCTCGCCGCCGGAGCTGAAGGGCTGAGGACCGGGCGCCGTCGGCCGTCGGGCGCTGCCGGCCCGAGGCCGACGGCGCCCGGTCGATCCCTAGCAGTCGCACCCGCAGCCGTCGCAGCAGCAGCCGTCGCCGCATTTCCCGCAGCAGTCACAGCAGTCGCAGCAGTCGGAGCAGTCGTCGCAGCGCGAGCAGTAGCCCTCCTTGCGTTCCCGCGTCCACGGGTCGTCGTACTCGCCGCAGCACATCTGGCACGTGCAGGCGAGCCCCGCCCAGACGAGGCAGCCCGCGAGGAGGCCGCGCCGGTCGCGGCGCGGCGGCTCCGGCGGCCAGGACGGCCCACCGGGGCCGGACGGCGCGTAGGGGTTGCCCGGGGCGGGACCGAACTGCTGCCGCGGCTGCGGGTGCCCGCACGAGGAGCTGCCGAAGGCCCGGTCGACGGACACGCGCAGCTCGTGCACGAGCAGCACGTGGGCCAGCTTCGGATCGCCGAACTCGGCCTCGCGCAGCGCCAGCCGGATGCCGTGCACGGCGTCGTCGGCGAGCCGCCTGGCCTCCGCCAGGGACGTCCCGGTCGCGGTCAGCGGGTTCCAGGCGCCCGACGCCGCGTCACTTTCCCGGTCCTCCACCGCGTCCAGGAGGTGGGCGAGCCGGCCGAAGAGGCGGCCGGCCTCGGCGAGCGGCTCGGCGTTGCCCGGCCGCCCGGCCAGGAGCGCGGTGTGCGCGAAGGCCGCGGCGGTCGCGGTCTCGGTCGGTTCGGTGACCGTCAGGATCGGCGTGCCGGGGCCGGCCAGCGTCTCGATGCCGACCTGCCGGTCCACGGCGTCGACGAGCACGGCGGTGTCGAAACCGACGGCGGATCCGCCGCGGGCGCCGGCCGCGCCCCAGCTCGTGGCGACCCGGCGCGCGGCCAGGGCGACCGGCCTGCGGGCCAGCCATCCGTCGCCGTCGGCGACGTGGTCGCGCACCTTGGCGGAGGCCAGCACCAGCGAGACGGCGGCCGCGAGCCGCGCCCCCTCGCCCTGGGCGACGGACGCGGTCCGCATGCCGCGCAGCGGGCAGGGCCCGGCCGTACGGCGCCGTCCGCCGCCCCTCCCCTCGGCCTGAGCCTCCGTCAGGACGGATATCAGCAGGCCGTCGTAGTTGGTCACCACCCTCGCGAACTGGCCGTGGTCCCGCCGCAGCGCGAGGCACAGGCCGCACAAGTGGGCCATCCACTGGGTCTTGAGCCCTTCACCGAGCCGGTGACTGCACGGTCTGACGATTCCGAACACGACGCTCCCCCGTGATCCGTACGATGTTTCCGAGCGGCCGCATCGTATCGACGGGCGGTCACGGGGGAACGGCTCGCCCGGTTCACCCGTACGCTCCGAGCGTCACCCGTACGCCCTGATCAATCATATTTCACTCACAGTCAGCAGCCGCATACCTCAGGAGCCTTGGGGCACACGGACTCTCGACGGATCGGCTGTGCACCAGTACCGTCACAAACCCCCCGCGCGGCGTCTATCCACTTGGCGCGACATCCGCATCATGGACGACCATGGGGAATGCGGATAAGGAAGAAAGACCGCTGTGAGAGGAGGCGTCCATGGGATCGGTACGCAAGGCGAGTGCCTGGCTTGGCCTCGTCGACGACAACGATGACGAGCGTTACTACGACGACGACTATTCCGAGGGGACCGACTCCGGGGACGCCTGGGTCACCGACCCCCGGGTGAGGGTCGCCACCGACACGGCCGAGGAGAGGGGCCGGCGGATCGGCACGGTGACCCCGGACAGCTTCCGGGACGCGCGGCTGATCGGCGAGCTGTTCCGCGAGGGCGTGCCGGTCATCATGAACCTCACGGCCATGGAGGCCGCCGACGCCAAGCGCGTCGTCGACTTCGCGGCCGGACTGATCTTCGGTCTGCGCGGCTCGATCGAGCGGGTCTCCACCCGGGTGTTCCTGCTGACCCCGTCCAACACCGAGATCGTGAGCGGCGATCCGGCGACCCACCGCTCGGACGGCTTCTTCAATCAGAGCTGAGGCAGGGCCGCTCACCGGCCCTGCCTCCCCCCGCGGGGGTCAGCGGAACGCGTCGAGCCCGGTGAGCGCCTTGCCCAGCACGAGCTGGTGCATCTCGACGGTGCCCTCGTAGGTGAGCACCGACTCGAGGTTGGTCGCGTGCCGCATGACGGGGTACTCCAGCGAGATCCCGTTGGCCCCGAGGACGGTCCGCGCCGTGCGGCAGATCTCGATGGCCTCCCGCACGTTGTTGAGCTTGCCGAAGCTGACCTGCTCCGGACGCAGGCGGCCGGCGTCCATGCGCCGCCCCAGGTGATGGGCGAGCAGAATCCCCTTGTGCAGTTCGACCGCCATGTCGGCGAGCTTGGCCTGGGTGAGCTGGAAGCCACCGATCGGCCGCCCGAACTGCTCCCGCGTCCTCGCGTAGTCCACGGCGGCCTCGAAGCAGGCCCGCGCCGCCCCCATGGCCCCCCACACGATCCCGTACCGGGCGTGGGACAGACAGCTCAGCGGGCCCTTGAGCCCGGCGACCTCCGGCAGCACCGCGTCGGCGGGCAGCCGCACGTCGTCGAGCACGAGCTCGCTCGTGACGCTGGCCCGCAGCGACCACTTGTGCTTGATCTCCGGCGCCAAGAACCCGGGGGTGTCGGTGGGCACGACGAATCCCCGGATCCCGGTGTCGGTCTGCGCCCACACCACGGCGACACCCGCGACGGACCCGTTGGTGATCCACATCTTCCGCCCGTCGAGGACCCAGTCGGACCCGTCGCGCTTGGCGTAGGTCCGCATCGAGGCGGGATCGGACCCGTGGTCGGGCTCGGTCAGGCCGAAGCACCCGATGACCTCGCCGGCGGCCATGCGCGGCAGCCAGGCCTGCTTCTGCTCCTCGCTGCCGAACCGGTGGATCGCGTACATGGCGAGCGAACCCTGCACGGAGACGAGGGACCGGATCCCGGAGTCGGCGGCCTCCAGCTCCAGGCACGCGAGCCCGTACTGCACGGCACTGGCCCCGGCGCACCCGTATCCCTCGAGGGACATGCCGAGCGCCCCGATCCCCCCGAGCTCCCGCGCCAGCTCGCGGATCCCGGGCAGCTCCCCCCGCTCGTACCAGTCGGCGACGTGGGGCAGCACCCGTTCCGCGGCCCACCTGCGCACGGTGTCGCGGACGGCGAGGTCCTCCGGCTCCAGCAGGTCGTCGAGACCGAGCGGATCGGTGGGGTCGAACGGGGGCAACTTCGAGGACGCGGCCATACGGGATCCTCCGGCGGGACGAAAACTAGCACCGCTAGTCACGATGTCCGCCCGACCGTACCAAACCCCGCCGCGACGGCGGAGGGGTCACACCGGGACGCGGGGCTCCGCGGCCTCCCTGGGCGCGGGCAGCCCGGCCCCCGCCGCGGGCTCCTCGGGCTCCTCGCACTGCATCACCCGCGGCAGCCGCAGCGCCATCACCGCGCCGAGCAGCAGCAGCCCCGCGCTCACCAGCAAGGTGACGTGCAGCCCGTGGACGAAACTGTCCCGGGCCGTCTGCCGCAGGGCGGCCCCCGCCGGTCCGCCGAGCCGCCCGGCGATCTCGTACGCCTCGCCCAGCGAATGCCCCGCCGCGGCCGAGGCGGCGGCCGGCACACCGGGCACCGACGACAGCCCGGGCGCGTACGCCGCGTTCATCACGCTGCCCAGCAGGGCGATCCCGATCCCGGCCCCCAGCTGGTACGAGGTCTCCCCGACCGCCGCGGCCCCGCCGGCCCGGGCCTGGGGCGCCTCGCTCAGCATCGACTCGTACGCCGCGAACAGCGTCGTCTCCAGGCCGAACCCGAGCAGCACGAACCCGGCCAGCAACAGCCCCGGGTCGTCCGACCCGCCCATCGCGGTCAGTGTCAGCACCGCGGCCGCCGTGAGGCAGAAGCCCCCGCTCACCATCCGCCGCGGTCCGAACCGCCGCAGCAGCCGGGCGCCGGCCAGCCCCGCCGCCATCGCCGCCAAGGTCAGCGGCAGCAGCCGCAGCCCCGTCTCCAGCGGGGACAGTCCGAGGACCAACTGCAGGTACTGCGCCGCGATCAGCTCCAGGCCCACCAGTGCCAGCATCGCCAGCACGATGCAGCCCACCGACGTGCTGAACGCGGGCCGGCCGAACATCCGCAGGTCCACCAGGGGATGGGCGCGCCGCCGCTGCCGCCGTACGAACAGCGCGATCAGGGCGACGCCCGCCGACAGCGGCACGAAGGTGAACGCGTCCGTCTCCCCGCCGCCGAGCCGCTTCACGCCCAGCACGACGCCGAACAGCCCGGCCGCCGCCATCAGCGCGCCCACGACGTCCCACGGGCCGTCCTCCCCGCCCCGCGACTCCGGCAGCAGCAGCCGTCCCACCGGCAGGCTGACCAGCATCAGCGGGATGTTGACGAGGAAGACCGAGCCCCACCAGAAGTGCTCGAGGAGGAAGCCGCCGAGCAGCGGCCCCACCGCCGCGCCCACCGCGGCCACCGCGCTCCAGACGCCGATCGCGAGCGCCCGCTCCCTGCGGTCCGGGAAGACCTGCCGCAGGATCGACAGGGTCGCCGGCATGATCATCGCGCCGCCCACCCCGAGGAGCGCCCGCGCGACGATGAGCACCTCGGCGCTGCCGGCGAACGCCGCCAGCGCGGAGGCGACACCGAACAGTGCGTAACCGAGCAGCAGCACCCGTCTGCGGCCCACCTTGTCACCGAGCGTGCCGAAGAGGATCAGCAGGGAGGCGCAGACCAGCGGATAGGTGTCGACGATCCAGAGCAGTTCGATCGCCCCGGGCCGGATGTCTTCGGTGACGGCGGGCACCGCGACGTGCAGCACGGTCGCGTCGACCGCGACCAGGAGCAGGCTGACGCACAGCACCACCAGCACGATCCAGCGGTTGGCACCGGCCCCGGCCGTCCGACGGCGCGGCCCGACGGCAGCCGTGGTCGTCCCGGACATGTACGTACCTCCCAGGTGCTCCTCGGGTTCGGCGGGCTCGCGGGAGGGGGGCTCCTCGCGACTCGGCCGGAGAGGAGCGGTGGTCTCCGGCCCGCGCAGACGAACGACGAGTGACACGCAGCGTACGCGAGTTCGCGGCTCGGCCACGTGGCGGACCTCTCACACTCCGGGGCAACCCGTGTGGCGTGCACCACTCCCGTCGTCGGCCCGCGCACCCCGGCGCGACCCCGCGCGCCGCGTCCGGCCGATAATCGGGCCCGTGACCGATCTTGGAACGCGCGTGACGCGGCGGGGGCCCGCGGCCCTGCGCCGGGCGGCCCCGGCCCTCGCCGGGTACGCGGCCGTCCGCGTCCTGGGCCTGCTCGCCCTCGCCGTGTGGAGCGCCGCGCGCGACAAGAGCGCGTACACGCTGCTGACGGCCCGCTGGGACGCCCTGTGGTACACGCGGGTCGCCGAGCTCGGGTACGGCTACGAGGTGCGCCTGCCCAACGGCGACGTGCACTCCGACCTGGCCTTCTTCCCGCTGCTGCCATGGCTGGAGCGGCTGCTGCACGCGGTGACCCCGCTGTCGTACGCCGACGCCGGTTTCACGGTCTCCCTGCTCGCCTCGGTGGCCGCGGCCTGGGGGATCTTCGCGGTCGCGGACCGTGTCCACGGGCGTCGGGCGGGGGTGTGCGCCGTCCTGGTGTGGGCGGTGCTGCCGGTCGGGATCGTGCAGTCGATGGCGTACAGCGAGTCGCTGTTCACCGCGCTGGCCGCCTGGTCGCTGTACGCGGTGCTCACCGACCGGTGGGTGGCCGCGGGCGCGCTGGCGTCGCTGGCGGGCCTGACCCGGCCCGTGGGGATCGCCGTGGTCGCGGCGGTGTGGGCGGCCGGCGTGCTCTCGTTCGTGCGTGACCGAAGCGCGGAGCCCGCACGGAGCGCGCGGACGACGGCACGCGCCCCCCGGTCGTCCGGTGACCCCTCGTCCCGGCGTGAAGGCGTCACCGGCGGCGCGCGCGTCACAGCACGCGCCGTCGGTCTCCTCGTCGCGCCGCTCGGCGCCGCGGGCCACGTCCTGTGGGTGGGCCGCCGCACGGGCCGGGGACCCCTCGGCTACCTCGACGTCCAGGCCGGCTGGCGCAACGGTTTCGACGGCGGCTACGCCTTCACCCGCTTCGTCCTGGAGAAGTTCACGTCCGTTCCGTCGGCCTTCGCGGGGGCCGGGCTGGTCGTCGGCGTCGCGCTGCTGATCCGGCTGTACGTCGTCTGCGTACGGCAGCGCCAGCCGCTTCCGTTGCTGGTGTACGCGGGTGCGGTCCTCGCGCTCGCCCTGTGCGCGTCGAGCTACTTCGGCTCGAAGCCGCGTCTGCTGCTGCCCGCGTTCCCCTTGCTGTTCCCCCTCGCCCTGGCCCTGTCCCGGCTGCGGCCCGCCAGGTGCGCGCTGGTGGTGGCGGGCGTCGCGGCCGCGTCGGCCGTGTACGGCGCCTGGTGGCTGAACGGTTCGGGTCCCCCGTGACCGGCCGCGCCCCACGGACGGGCACCCGCGGAATGGACCGCCCGGGCTTCGCTTAACTCATTCATAAGTTCACCAAAACCGCCCCCCGGAATGATCAAAGGAATTGAAGAGAACACCTCCGCGCGATTACCGAATCCGGCGGAATAAGCGCCCCTCTGAGAGCAACCCCACATCACATCGTCATCACAAAGCCGTGGATTCGTCAGGGAACAGAGCTCACTCCCTGTAACGTCGATTGGGTGCGTACCGAACGAAAGCCCACCCGTCTGGACCGGGTGTTCGCCAGACTCGACCGCGAGCCGGAGCGGCCGACCCACATCGACGTGCCGAAGATGAGCAGGCACCGGATCGCGCTGTTCGCCTCCACCCTCGCCTTCTACCTGGCGATCGTGTGGCTCGTGGTGATCACCTCGTGGCTGGTCCGCCTCGACTGGCAGGTCATGTTCTTCCGGCCGTACCAGCAGTGGTCCGAGATCCACTGGTTCGTCGACTACTACGTGGTCCTCGGCCAGCGCGGGCCCACCGCCGTGATGGTCGCCGCCTGGCTCGGCTGGAGATCCTGGCGCCAGCACACCCTGCGCCCGCTGCTCACGCTCGGCACCTCGCTGCTGCTGCTGAACGTCACCGTCGGCGCCGCGAAGATCGGCATGGGGCGCCTCGGACCGCACTACGCCACCACCATCGGCTCGAACGAGATGGGCCTCGGCGGCGATATATTTCCCAGCGGCCACACCGCCAACGCGGTCGTGACCTGGGGAATCCTGGCCTACCTCGCCTCCACGCCACGAGCCCGCCGCTGGCTGTCCGCGCTCTCCGCGGTCACCTCGCTCGGCGTCGGCCTGGCCACGGTCTACCTCGGTACGCACTGGCTGAGCGACGTGGTCCTCGGCTGGGCCGCCGGCCTGCTGATCCTGCTGGCGCTGCCCTGGTTCGAGCCGCTGATCGCCCGCGCCGAGTTCTGGATCCTCGACCTGCGCGACCGCTGGCGCGTCCGCGGCACCGGCACGGCGCCCACCCCGGTCCCGGTGCCGGTGTCGCTCAGGACGCGCGCCCCGGCCCAGCCGGACGAGACCACCGCCGCCCGCTCCCCGCGCGCGCCGGTCCACCTGGCCCCGGGCCCGCACGCGGTCCGCTCGGAGCGCCCGGTCACCCCGGCCGGCAGCCGCCGTCCGCCCCACGCCGACCGGCTGCCCCGCGGTACGACCACGTCGTCGGCCCGCCCCTGACGGCCGACCGGCCGCGGGCCCCGGTACGCACAGCCGGCCCCCGCACACCGAAGGCCCCGGCTCCTGGTCCAGGAGCCGGGGCCTTCGGCACGTGCCGTCCGTCGCGGGCTCAGCCCTTCCAGGCGCGGACCACGCGACCGTCGCGCACCTCCAGGTTCAGCCGGCCCACGCGGTACTCCATGGTGATGATCGTCCCGGGCTCCAGTGAGCGCACCGTCGACCACCCCCGTTCGCGGGCGAGCCGTTCGGCGTGCGCCACCTCGAGGCCGACGTACCCGTCCGGACTGTCCTGGGGCTCCGCTGGCGGAGTGGGAATCGGTGCCATACCGCCACGCTAGGACGAAGGCGCCCTCCCCGGGAAGCCCGGACCGGGACCGCGGACCGTTCCTGTCACACTTCTGTCACAGGTTCACGACACCGGTTTCCCGGGCGGCGACACGGGCGCCGTCGCTGCGGACCGTCACACGTACGGGCGATTCCCTACGCCTTCCGCGCGTATTCGAACGAAATTCCCGCGTGTCGTCCCGACACCGCGGAAAACCCGGCGGAGAGTTCCCGGAGAACCGTCCCCGGATCCCGTTCCATTCCCCTTCCGTACGACTCCGCGGGAGTCGGCTCGACATAGGAAATGCACGGCTCCCTCACATCACCTCCGTACGCTCCGGCCGGTGCGCACGGCGGCGCGAGCGACACGGCGGCGGCTCGCGGGCACCCGTGCGGCGCGGGCGGCGGCGGGCCCGGGGCGCGACGAGCGAAGGGCGAGCGAGCGATGGGGACGGAGACGGTACCGGCGGCGCGGGCCGCGGGGGCCAGGGGGCGCGGCCGGGTGGTCGTCGACTGGCTCAGCACCACCGACCACAAGAAGATCGGGCACCTCTACCTGATCACGTCGTTCGCGTTCTTCCTGGTCGGCGGGGCCATGGCGCTGATCATGCGGGCCGAGCTCGCCCGGCCGGGGACGCAGATCGTGAACAACGAGCAGTTCAACCAGTTGTTCACGCTGCACGGCACGATCATGCTGCTGCTGTTCGCGACCCCGAGTTTCGCCGGGTTCGCCAACGAGCTGATGCCGCTCCAGATCGGCTCGCCCGACGTGGCCTTCCCCCGACTGAACATGCTCTCGTACTGGCTCTTCCTCTTCGGCGGGCTGATCGTGCTCGGTTCCCTGCTGGTGCCGAGCGGGCCGGCTTCCTTCGGCTGGTTCGCCTACGCGCCGCTGAACAGCCTGGAACGCTCCCCCGGCCTCGGACCCGACCTGTGGATCATGGGTCTGGCGCTGGCGGGCTTCGGCACGATCCTCGGCGCGGTCAACTTCGTCACCACGATCATCGGCATGCGCGCGCCCGGCATGACGATGTTCCGGATGCCGATCTTCACCTGGAACACGCTGTTCACGTCGATCCTGATCCTGATGGCGTTCCCGGTGCTGGCGGCCGCGCTGCTGGTCCTGGAGGCGGACCGGCGGTTCGGGGCACAGGTGTTCGACGCCGCCAGCGGCGGGGCGCTGCTGTGGCAGCACCTGTTCTGGTTCTTCGGGCACCCCGAGGTGTACATCATCGCGCTGCCGTTCTTCGGGATCATCACGGAGATCATCCCGGTCTTCAGCCGCAAGCCGATCTTCGGCTACCTCACGCTGGTCGGCGCGACGATGGCGATCACCGGGCTCTCGGTGGTGGTGTGGGCGCACCACATGTTCGCGACCGGCGCGGTGCTGCTGCCGTTCTTCTCCTTCATGTCGTTCCTGATCGCGGTGCCGACGGGCGTGAAGTTCTTCAACTGGACCGGGACCATGATCAAGGGCTCGGTGTCCTTCGAGACGCCGATGCTGTGGGCGGTGGGCTTCCTGGTGACGTTCCTGCTCGGCGGGCTGACGGGGGTGATCCTGGCGTCGCCGCCGATGGACTTCCACGTCACCGACTCGTACTTCGTGGTGGCGCACTTCCACTACGTGGTCTTCGGCACGGTGGTCTTCGCGGTCTTCGCGGGGTTCTTCTTCTGGTGGCCGAAGTTCACCGGCAAGCTGCTCGACGAACGGCTCGGCAAGATCCAGTTCTGGACGCTGTTCGTCGGCTTCCACACCACGTTCCTGGTGCAGCACTGGCTGGGCGCCGAGGGCATGCCGCGCCGCTACGCGGACTACCTGGCCGCGGACGGCTTCACCGCCCTGAACACCGTCTCCACGATCGGCTCGTTCCTGCTCGGCCTGTCGACGCTGCCGTTCCTCCACAACGTCTGGAGGACGACCGTGTACGGCAGGAAGGTCGAGGTCGACGACCCGTGGGGCTTCGGCCGCTCGCTGGAGTGGGCGACCTCCTGCCCGCCGCCGCGCCACAACTTCACCGCGCTGCCCCGGATCCGTTCGGAGGCCCCCGCGTTCGACCTGCACCATCCGGAGCACGCGGCCGGGATCCCGCAGCCCGAGCCGAAGGGGCACCAGGCCGGCCGCGAGCCGTCCTGACCCCCGGGCCCGGCCCGGCGGGCTCCGGCACCCGGACGAACCCGCCCGGGCGGAAGGCCGCCGTCCCGGCCGTCGGGCGCCGTCCGCCCCGCGCGGCCGGGCGGCGTCTTCGCTCCCCGCGACGGCGGCGCGGCCCCGCCCGGCGGGCGCGCCCGGGCGGGGCCGCGAGGCCGCGGCCCGGGGTCAGAAGGTCAGGCGCAGGCCCGGCATGATCAGGTCCGGGTTCCCGCCGATGACGGCCTTGTTGGCGGCGTAGATCCGCTGCCAGCTGGTCCCGTGCCGGGCGGCGATGCCGCTGAGCGTGTCGCCCTGGCGGACCGTGTGGTCACCGCGGGAGCCGCTCCGGGAGCTGTGGCCCGTCGCGTGCCCGGACGCCGGGGCCGCCGTCCCGGCCGAGGGCGAACCCGGACCGGTGGAGCCCGAGTCGCCGGAGCCCGACGCGCTCGCGTTCGACGTGCCGGCGCCCGACCCGGCCGAGGGGACGTCGGGTGCGCCGCCGGACGCCCCGGCGCGCGCCGAACAGACGGGCCACGCACCCCACCCCTGCGCCCGCTGGACCTCGGTGGCGACGGCGATCTGCTGCTCCCTGCCGGCCTGGTCGGCGGTCGGCGCGTAGGCGGTGCCGCCGTACGCGCGCCAGGTGGAGGCGGAGAACTGCAGGCCGCCGTAGTAGCCGTTTCCGGTGTTGATGTGCCAGTCGCCGCCGCTCTCGCACTGGGCGATGCGGTCCCACACCCCGCCGTCCGCCGCCGCGGCGTCGCCGCCCGCGGCCAGCAGTCCGAGGGGGGCGAGAAGCGCCGCCCCGGCGAGGACCGCCGTCGTGCGCGCCTTGCCGGCGCGGGCCTGGGTGTGGGTGTTGTCGGCACATGCGGACATGGAGATCCCTCTCTACGGACCCGGGCTCCCCCCGAGCGGGGCGCGGCCGTCCGCGCGGTGGGCGCGGCCGACGCGCTCCGCCCCGTCCGCCGGCGGTCGTGCTGCGCGGTGTCCTGCTCTGCGCGGCCGGCGGACGTACCCGAGCGGTGCTCGTTGCACACGGCCGCGCAATCTATGGACGTTGCCGAACCGTTATCAAGCAACTCCCCGTCTTCCCAGGCCAGTTGGCCGTTACCGCCGGTATCGGCCGCACGCGGACGCCCACTTCGTCCGCCGATTTCATGATGTGTCGACCATCGACTCGCACCACATGTGACCCACTTCACGCAGCCAACGTCCGGAAGATTCCCTCTACTTGACGATGAGTGCCCGATTCCGCACGGATCGTGACCGCGCGTGCCGAGCCCTGCGATTCCGTTCGTCGTACAGCGTGACCCCCGCCACAGATCGCCCGTTGTCTTCTTCATGAGCCGGAAAGTCACCCGGCTCCGCCAACGCACCGCATCCCGAGGGAGTCACCCGTGCCGCGCATGCTCGACGTCAGCGACGAGGTACGCGCCGAGATCGGCGACGAAGAAGCCAACCGGCTGCTCGCCGGAGAGAACGCCCCGGGCAGTTACGACTGCACCTCCTGCCGCACCCCGGGCGACTCCGCGCACGAGCGCACCAGCACCGTCCTGTTCATCGGCGACGAGACCGCCGTCCTCGCCTTCGCCCACGCCACCTGCCTGCCCTCACAGGTCGTCCAGGTCACGGAGGAGCAACTCCAGGGCGCCGTCCGCTCGATCAGCGGCGACACCGTCGACCTGGACCCCGAGAAGGTCGTGCCCGAACAGGCCGTCCTCGGGGTCACCAGCGGACTCGTCCTGATCGCCGGGGAGTTGCACCCGGCGCTGGTCGTCGAGCCGACCGCCCCCATCGTGCGCCCGGGCACGATCGGCGTCGGCGACGACTTCCTGCCGCTCCTCATCGAGCAGGGCTTCATGCCGCTGACCGAGCTGTCCGAGGTGCCGCCGGTGCGGCACGGCTGGTCCGTGCTGCTGGCGATGGGGCAGCTGCACGCGGTGCTGCAGCCCTCGGCGAACGGCGGGCAGCCGGTGGCCTGGTGGCAGGCGCACCAGCCGCTGCAGGTGACGGAGGGCTGGCGGGCCGCCGCCAACAAGCACCAGCAGGTGCTGATGTTCGCCGCGCCGGTCGGCTCCATCGGGCGCCAGCCCCGCGAGGACCTGCTGCGGGACGCGCTCGACAAGGCGGCGGCGAACGGGAAGCTGGTCGGAGCGGCGCTCCCGCTGGCCGGGACCTGAGTGCCGTCCGGGCGGGACGCCGCCGACGGCCGAGGGCCGTGCGTGGCCGTTCGCGCCCGCGTCGCGGGCCCACGTGCCGATGCGCCCCGCGCCCCCTTCGGGGCGCCCTCCGGCCGCATCCCTTCCCGTCCGACCTCGTTTGGACATACGTGCACACCTACGACGTTCCCCGCCGCCAGGCCCACCAGTCGATCCCGTCCGCACGACCGGCTCCGGAAACCCCCTCGGGCCCCTCGGCCACGCCGATCTACGACGCGCTCTACGCCGAGTACGTCAAGTCGTTCCGATCGCTGCCCGGGGACCGCAGCGGGGAGGACGAACCGGGGTTCACCGCCTTCGGGTACGCGCCGCACAGCACAGGGTCGTTCGGCAGCTCGCACACCGGCTCCTACAGCGCCTACAGCGCGGGCGCGCAGAGCGCGCGCAGCGGGCTCGGCCAGCAGCCGCAGTCGCCGTGGCAGCGGGTCGGACCGCTCGGCCAGGGGAGCCGGCAACCCGCGCGCACGGGCATGCACCACGTCCCGGCGGCCCTGCCCCCCGCTCCCCGCAGGGGCCTGTGAGCCACGGCGGTTCCCGACACGTCCGGAGGGCGGCACCCACCACCGGGTGCCGCCCTCCGGACGTCGTGTCACTTCTTCTTGCCGCGCTTCTCGCGCACCCGCACCGAGATGTGGATCGGCGTGCCCTCGAAGCCGAACTCCTCGCGTAGCCGGCGCTCGATGAACCGCCGGTAGCCCGCCTCGATGAAACCCGACGCGAACAGCACGAACCGCGGCGGCTTGGTGCCGGCCTGGGTGCCGAAGAGGATGCGCGGCTGCTTGCCGCCCCGGATGGGGTGCGGGTGGGCGGCGACCAGTTCGCCAAGGAAGGCGTTCAGGCGGCCCGTGGGGACCCGGGTCTCCCAGCCGGCCAGAGCCGTCTCGATCGCGGGGACCAGCTTCTCCATGTGCCGTCCGGTGCGCGCCGAGACGTTCACCCGGGGCGCCCACGCCACCTGGCCGAGCTCGGTCTCGATCTCCCGCTCCAGGTAGTAGCGGCGCTCCTCGTCGAGGGTGTCCCACTTGTTGTAGGCGAGGACGAGCGCGCGGCCCGCCTCCACGGCCATGGTGACGATGCGCTGGTCCTGGACCGAGATGCTCTCGGCGGCGTCGATCAGGACGACGGCCACCTCGGCCTTCTCGACGGCGGCCGCGGTGCGCAGCGAGGCGTAGTAGTCGGCGCCCTGCTGGAGGTGGACGCGCTTGCGGATGCCGGCCGTGTCGACGAACTTCCAGGTGACTCCGCCCAGTTCGATCAGCTCGTCGACCGGGTCACGGGTGGTGCCGGCCAGCTCGTTGACCACGACGCGCTCCTCGCCGGCCACCTTGTTCAGCAGCGAGGACTTGCCGACGTTCGGGCGGCCGATGAGCGCGATGCGGCGCGGGCCGCCGACGGCCGTGCCGAAGGTCTGCTCCGGCGCCTCCGGGAGCGCCTCCAGGACGGAGTCCAGCATGTCGCCGGTGCCCCGGCCGTGCAGCGCGGACACCGGGTGCGGCTCGCCCAGGCCCAGGTTCCACAGGTAGGCCGCGTCGGCCTCGCCGCTGGGGCCGTCGACCTTGTTGGCGCACAGCACGACGGGCTTGCCCGCCTTGCGCAGCAGACGGACGACCGCCTCGTCGGTGTCGGTGGCGCCGACCTTGGCGTCGACGACGAACACGACGGCGTCGGCGGCCTCGATCGCGTACTCGGCCTGCGCGGCCACCGAGGCGTCGATGCCGAGGACGTCCTGCTCCCAGCCGCCGGTGTCGACGACCTTGAAGCGGCGGCCCGCCCACTCGGCCTCGTAGGTGACGCGGTCGCGGGTGACGCCCGGCTTGTCCTCGACGACGGCCTCACGGCGGCCGATGATCCGGTTGACGAGGGTCGACTTGCCGACGTTGGGACGGCCGACGACGGCGAGCACGGGCAGCGGCCCGTGTCCGGCCGCCTCGATGGCGCCCTCGACGTCCTCGAGGTCGAAGCCCTCTTCCGCGGCGAGCTCCATGAACTCCGCGTACTCGGCGTCGCCGAGCGCCCCGTGATCGTGCTCGAAGGCGTCCGAGCCGTCGGGCTGGCTGTGGTCGTTCATGAAGTCCGTACCTCGTCGTTCATCGTGGTGGTCGGTGGACCGCCCGTTTCCCCGGGGTGATCCACTACTCAGTGTCGCCCGGCGCCCCGTCGGACGCCCGGCGATTATTCGCCCGCCGCCCGGCGGCCGGTGAAGCGTCTGGCGTGGTCCAGGTGGGCGGCCAGCTGCTTCTGGATGCGCTCGGTCGCCTCGTCCAGGGCCTTGCGCGTGCGCCGTCCGCTGCCGTCGCCCGCCTCGAACGGGTCGCCGAAGACGACGTCGACGCGGGAGCGCAACGGGGGCAGCCCCTTCATCAACCGTCCGCTCCGCCCGGAACTTCCCAGGACGGCGACGGGGACGATCGGCGCCCCGCTGCGCACCGCGAAGTAGGCGAGCCCGGCCCGCAGGGAGGCGAAGTCGCCCTCGCCGCGGGTGCCCTCCGGGAAGATCCCGAGGACGCCGCCGTTCTCCAGCACGCCCAGCGCGCGGGTGATCGCCGTGCGGTCGGTGCTCTCGCGGTCCACCTTCAGCTGGCCGATGCCGGTCAGGAAGGGGTCGAGGGGGCCGACGAACGCCTCCTTCTTGATCAGGAAGTGCGTCGGCCGGGGCGCCACGCCCATGACCATCGGTCCGTCGATGTTGTGGGAGTGGTTGACGGCGAAGATCACCGGACCGCTCGCCGGGACCTTCCAGGCGCCCAGCACCCGCGGTCTCCACAGCCCGTACATCAGGCCGACGCCGATGCGCCGCCCGACCTCGGCACCCCTCTCGGAGGGCAGCTCGCTCACTTCGCGGCCCGCTTCTCCCCGACGAGGGTGACGACGCACTCGATGACCTGGGCCAGCGTCAGCTCGGTGGTGTCCACCTCGACGGCGTCGTCCGCCTTGGCGAGCGGGGAGGTCTTGCGGGAGGAGTCGGCCGCGTCCCGCTTGATCAGCGCCTCGCGGGTGGCGTGGACGTCCGCGCCCTTGAGCTCGCCGCTGCGGCGGGCGGCGCGGGCCTCCGGCGAGGCCGTGAGGAAGATCTTCAGGTCGGCGTCCGGCAGCACGGTCGTGCCGATGTCCCGGCCCTCGACGACGATGCCCTTCTCGGCGGCGGCCGCCAGCGACCGCTGGAGCTCGGTGATCCGGGCCCGCACCTCCGGCACCGCGCTGACCGCGCTGACCTTGGAGGTGACCTCCTGCGTACGGATCGGGCCGGAGACGTCGGTGCCGTCCACGGTGATCGTCGGGTTCGCCGGGTCGGTGCCGGAGACGATCTCCGCCTTGCCGGCGACGGCGGCGATCGCCGAGGGGTCCTCGATGTCGATGCCGTTGGCCACCATCCACCACGTGATCGCCCGGTACTGCGCGCCGGTGTCCAGGTAGCTCAGGCCGAGCTGCGCGGCCACGGCCTTGGACGTGCTCGACTTGCCCGTGCCGGAGGGGCCGTCGATGGCGACAATCACGGGCTGGGCGGCGCCGTTTTCCACGGGGGGACACCTTCCTGGTGCGAGGTGGTGGGCTCGGGGGCGACACTGCGCCCCGCACAAGGTTACTGGGTGCGGGTCACTCGTCCGGCCGCCCGCCGGTGCCGCGGCGGCGCCGGCCGGGGCGATCCGGCCCGTCCGGCGGCCGCTCCCCGTCGCGGGCCCGGCGCGGCCGGCCCGTCCGGCGTTCGAGCGCGAGGCCCGTGCGGGGCCGCAGCGGTGGTCCGGGACGGCGGCCCGGCGGGTCCGGCGCTCTCCCGGCCGGGACGGCGATCGAGGCGGGCGCGGGACGAGGGGTCCGGGGCGGAGCCCCCGGCGACGCCCACGCCGGCGCCGGGCGCCTCGACGGCGCAGGACGCCCTACTGCCGGAGGGCCCACCCTCTCTCCCGCAGCGCCGAGGACAGCACCACCGCGCTCTTCGGCTCGACCATCAACTGCACCAGGCCCGCCTGCTGCCCCGTCGCGTGCTCGATCCGCACGTCCTCGATGTTGATCCCGGCCAGTCCCGCGTCGGCGAAGATGCGGGCCAGCTGCCCCGGCTGGTCGTCGATCAGCACCGCGACGACCTCGTACGCCCGCGGAGCGGACCCGTGCTTGCCGGGGACGCGGACCTGCCCCGCGTTGCCCCGGCGCAGGACGTCCTCGACGCCGCCGGCGCCGTCGCGGCGCTCGTCCTCGTCGGAGGACTGCAGCGCCCGCAGCGCCCGGACGGTCTCCTCCAGGTCGGCGGCGACGTCGGTGAGCAGGTCGGCGACCGGTCCGGGGTTCGCGGACAGGATGTCGATCCACATCCGGGGGTCGGAGGCGGCGATCCGGGTCACGTCCCGGATGCCCTGCCCGCACAGCCGTACGGCGGCCTCCTCGGCGTTCTCCAGACGGGCGGCGACCAGGCTGGAGACCAGGTGGGGCATGTGGGAGACGAGCGCGACCGCCCGGTCGTGGGCGTCCGCGTCCATCACCACGGGGACCGCCCGGCAGTGCGAGACCAGTTCCAGGGCGAGGTTCAGCACCTCGGTGTCGGTGTCCCGGGTGGGCGTCAGCACCCAGGGGCGGCCCTCGAAGAGGTCGGCGGTCGCGGCCAGCGGACCGGACTTCTCCCGGCCCGACATGGGATGCGTGCCGAGGTACGCCGAGAGGTCGAGGCCGAGGGCCTCCAGCTCGCGGCGCGGCCCGCCCTTGACGCTGGCGACGTCGAGGTAGCCGCGGGCCGCCCCCCGGCGCATGGCGTCGGCGAGCACGCCGGCGACGTGGGCCGGCGGGGCGGCGACGATCGCGACGTCGACCGGGCCGTCGGGGGCCTCGTCGGTGCCGGCGCCGAGCGCGGCCGCCGTACGGGCCTGCTGGGGGTCGTGGTCCTCCAGGTGGACGACGACGCCCCGCTGGGCGAGGGCCAGGGCCGCGGAGGTGCCGATGAGCCCGGTTCCGATGACGAGCGCGGTCCTCACTGGGCGATGTCCTTGCGCAGGGCGGCGGCGGCGCCGAGGTAGACGTGGTGGAGGCCGGCGCGGGGCCGGTCGGACTCGACGTGCGCGAGGACGCGCACGACCCGCGGCATGGCGCCCCGGACGTCGAGCTCCTGGGCGCAGATCAGCGGGACGTCGACGATGCCGAGCTTGCGGGCGGCGGCGGCCGGGAAGTCGCTGTGCAGATCGGGCGTCGCCGTGAACCAGATGCTGATCAGGTCGTCGGCGCTGAGGGAGTTCCGCTCCATGAGGGCGGTGAGCAGGGCTCCGACCTGCTCGTCCATGTGGCCGGCTTCGTCCCTCTCCAGCTGGACGGCCCCCCGGACCGCTCGTACCGCCACGGCACCGCTCCTTGTCCCCGTAGGTATCGCTGTTCCCGTAGGTGTCGCGCTTCGCCCGTCCAGCCTAGTCAGCCCCGGGCGGGGCCGGTGCGCGCCGCCCGTCCGCTGAGACGGCGGCCCGCGCCGGCGCGGTGACCGCCCGCCGTGCGCCGCCCCGCGCGCTCGGCCGTCGGGCGTACGGTCGGCGCGTTTTGCGGCGCTCCCTCCCGGGTTGCTTCTTCTTCGGCGCCTTCGGTGCCAAGATGCTGCTGCTCCGCCCGGAGCGCCTCCCCCTGGCTTCCGCCGGTCGTCGGCGGGCTCGCCCCGCCGTGTCCAGGAGCGTCCGGCCGGCCCCCTCCCCCGCCCTTCCGCACCTTCGGAGTGACGACATGACCCACCCCGCCTCGCGCCGGACGGTTCTCCTCGCGACGGGCGCGGCGGCACTCGCCGTCGGCTGCAGCGACGGCGACGACGGCTCCGCCTCCGAGACCACCGCCGAGGCGACGGCCGGGACCGCGGCCGCGCCCCCGGCCGTCGCCGCCGGGAAGAAACTGGCCGCCACGGCCGACATCCCCGTCGGCGGCGGCACGGTCTTCGCGGAGGAGAAGGTGGTCGTCACCCAGCCGGCCAAGGGTGACTTCAAGGCCTTCTCCGCGATCTGCACCCATCAGGGCTGCACGGTCTCCACCGTCGCCGACGGCACCATCAACTGCGCCTGCCACAAGAGCAGCTTCAGCATCGCCGACGGCTCGGTCACCGCCGGCCCGGCGACCGAGCCGCTGCCGGCCGAGCCCATCACCGTGCGGGGCGACACCATCGCCCTGGCCTGATCACAGGTCCCACAGGGCCCCGAGCGTCACCAGTTCCCCGCCGTACTCGATCCGGTCCGCCCACTCCGTCGGCCACGCCTCGGAGCCCGCGTACGCGCCCGCGAAGGCCCCCGTCAGGCAGGCGACGGAGTCGGAGTCGCCGGACGAGCAGGCGGCCCGGCGCAGGGCGGTGACCGGCTCGTCGGGGAAGAGCAGGAAGCACAGCAGCCCGGTCGCCAGGGCCTCCTCGGCGATCCACCCGGCCCCGGTGGCCAGGCACGGGTCGGTCTCGGGCGAGGGCGTGCGCAGTGCCTCCCGGAGGCGGTCCAGGACGGCCAGGCACTCGTCCCAGCCGCGCGCGGAGAAGTGCTCCGGGCCCGGGTCCTGGCTCCGGGTCCACAGATCGCCCAGCCAGCGCTCGTGGTAGCGGCCGCGGTTGTCGAGGGCGTACGAGCGCAGCAGCCCGACCAGGGCGGCCGGCTCGGCGCCCTGCGCGAGCAGCCGCACGGCGTGGGCGGTGAGGTCGGAGGCGGCGAGCGCGGTGGGGTGGCCGTGGGTGAGGGCGGCCTGGAGCTGCGCGGCGCCGGCGCGCTGTTCGTCGCTGAGGCCGGGCGCGAGACCGAGGGGGGCGACGCGCATGTTGGCGCCGCAGCCCTTGGAGCCGATCCGGCTGGCGTCCTGCCAGAGCCGCCCCTCGTCCTCCAGCAGGTCGCAGGCGGTCAGGCAGGTCCGGCCCGGGGCGCGGTTGTTGTCGGGCGAGCGGTACCAGTCGACGAACTCCTCGCGCAGCGGCCGCTCGAGGCGCGACGGCACGAGCGGTCCCCGGTCCATGGCCGAGCGCAGGGCCCGTCCGACCGCGAGGGTCATCTGGGTGTCGTCGGAGACGAAGGCGCGCGTCGGAAGCTCCATCTCGCGCCAGGGTCCGCACTTGGCGAGGATCGAGGGGACGTCGTTGAACTCGGTGGGAAACCCGAGCGCGTCCCCCAGCGCGAGGCCCACGAGGGCTCCGGTGGCGGCGCGCTTCCTGACGGTGGTGGTGGCGGTCATGCCGGACGTCCTTCCCGGGGCGGTCGCAGCAGCGGTGGGTGGAGGGTGGTGGCGGTGCCCGCGCGGTAGAGGGCGGCCGGTTTGCCCCGGCCCCCGGTCAGCCGCGCGGCGCCGGGGACGGGTTCGACGAAGCCGGGTGTGGCCAGCACCTTGCGGCGGAAGTTGGGGCGGTCCAGACCGGTGCCCCACACCGTCTCGTAGACCCGCTGGAGCTCGCCGAGGGTGAACTCGGGCGGGCAGAAGGCGGTGGCCAGGCAGGTGTACTCGAGCTTGGCGCCGACCCGGTCGTGGGCGTCGGCCAGGATCCGGTCGTGGTCGAAGGCGAGCGGCCCCGCGTCGTCGTACGGCAGCCAGCGCGCCTGGGCCGCGTCGCCGCCGCCGCGCGGTTCGGGGGCGTCGGGCAGCAGCGCGGCGAAGGCGACGGAGACGACCCGCATCCGGGGGTCGCGGCCGGGCTCGCTGTAGGTGCGCAACTGCTCCAGGTGCAGCCCGGAGACGTCCTCCAGGCCGGTCTCCTCGGCGAGTTCGCGCCGGGCCGCCGTCTCCGCGGACTCCTCGGGCAGCACGAAGCCCCCGGGCAGCGCCCAGCGGCCGGCGTACGGCTCCTGCCCCCGTTCGACGAGCAGGACGTGCAGCGCGCCCGAGCGCAGGGTGAGGACGGCGAGGTCGACGGTGACGGCGAAGGGCTCGAAGGCGTACTTGTCGTAGCCCCGCATCCCCCCCACCTCCTTAATAGTCGTAACGACTATAAACATGCCGGGTGTCCGGGCACAAGGAAGCGGCCGGCTCCGGAGGAATCCGGAACCGGCCGCCGCGGGCGCCGCGGGACCTACAGGTCGACCTCCTGCATCAGCATGCCGACCTCGGTGTTGGACAGCCGCCGCAGCCAGCCGGACTTCTGGTCGCCCAGGGTGATCGGGCCGAAGGCGGTGCGCACCAGCTTGTCGACCGGGAAGCCGGCCTCGGCGAGCATGCGGCGCACGATGTGCTTGCGGCCCTCGTGCAGGGTCACCTCGACGAGGTAGTTCTTGCCGGTCTGCTCGACGACCCGGAAGTGGTCCGCGCGGGCGTAGCCGTCCTCCAGCTGGATGCCGTCCTTGAGCTTCTTGCCCAGGTCGCGCGGGATCGGCCCCACGATGGCGGCGAGGTAGGTCTTCTTCACGCCGTACTTGGGGTGGGTCAGCCGGTGCGCCAGCTCGCCGTGGTTGGTGAGCAGGATGACGCCCTCGGTCTCGGTGTCGAGCCGCCCGACGTGGAAGAGCCGCGTCTCGCGGTTGGTGACGTAGTCACCGAGGCACTGCCGCCCCTCCGGGTCCTCCATGGTGGACACGACGCCGGCGGGCTTGTTCAGCGAGAAGAACTGGTACGACTGCGTCGCCACCGTCAGGCCGTCGACCTTGACCTCGTCCTTCTCCGGGTCGACCCGCTTGCCCTGCTCCAGGACGATCTCGCCGTTGACCTCGACGCGCGCCCGCTCGATCAGCTCCTCGCAGGTGCGCCGGGAGCCGTAGCCCGCGCGCGCGAGGACCTTCTGGAGCCGTTCGCCCTCCTGCTCGGCGCCCGGGAAGGTCTTCGGCAGCTTGACGTCCTTCTTGCCGGCGTACCGCTCGCGGTTGCGCTCCTCGGCCCGTGCCTCGTACTCCCGGGACCGGGCGGGCGCCGTGCGCCCGTGCTGCGGCTGGGGCTTCTTCGGGCCGCCCTTGGCGCCGCCGCGGGCCGCGCCGCCGCGCCCCGACTTCGGGCCGTCCGGGGAGGCGCCGGGGCCCACGTCGTAGCGGCGCTCCTCGGGGCGGGGCTTGCGGGGACGGCCCTGGCCCTGCTTCTGGTCCCTGTTGTTGCCGGCACCGCGGTGGTTACCGCGCCCGCCGCTCTTGCCGCTGCCGCTGCTTCGCATCAAAGTTCCGTCGTCGTCGTGTTCGTCGTGGGACCGTCGTCCGTGGCCGGCGCCTCCGTGTCGGGGGCGTCCGGATCGAACGACGGTACGCCTTCCTGGGTCTCGGCCTCGATCGCCTCCGCCTCGGGCAGGAAGGGCGCGAGCTCCGGGAGCTCGTCCAGACCGCGCAGGCCCATCCGCTCCAGGAAGTAGTTCGTCGTCCTGTACAGGATCGCACCTGTTTCGGGTTCCGCGCCCGCCTCCTCGACCAGCCCGCGCTGCAGGAGGGTGCGCATCACGCCGTCGCAGTTCACCCCGCGCACCGCGGAGACCCGGCTGCGGCTGACGGGCTGGCGGTAGGCGACGACCGCGAGGGTCTCCAGCGCCGCCTGGGTGAGCCGGGCCTGCTGCCCGTCCAGGACGTACCGCTCGACGGCGGGGGCGTACTCGGCCCGGGTGGAGAACCGCCAGCCGCCCGCCACGAACCGCAGCTCGAAGCCGCGCCGCTGGAGGGTGTACTCGTCGGCCAGTTCGCGCAGCGCGTCCGCGACCTGCCGGCGCGGGCGGTCCACGATCCTCGCGAGGTGTTCCTCGGTGGCGGGCTCGTCCACCACCATCAGGACGGCCTCCAGCGCGGGCTTGAGGTCGAGGCCGGCCACGCCGCCCGGCCCGGCCGGGACCCCGGTGGTCTCGTTCACGGCTTCCTCTCCTCCTCGGGCTCCTCGGGCGGCCGGTCGAACTCGTCGGTCACCCTCGGCGTCTCGTTCCCGTCGCCGCCCGTCCAGCGCACGAGCAGTTCCCCGAGCGCGGCCTCCTGGTCGAGGGCGACGGCCTTCTCCCGGTACAGCTCCAGCAGGGCCAGGAAGCGGGCGACGACGGTGAGGGTGTCGTCGGTGTCCTCCACGAGCGTGCGGAAGCTGGCCTCCCCGAGCGTGCGCAGCCGCGCGACCACGATCCCGGCCTGTTCCTGCACGCTGACCAGCGGCGCGTGGATGTGGTCCACGTACACCTGCGGCTTCGGCTTGGGCTGCATCGCCTTGACGGCGAGCCGGGCGAACCCTTCCGCACCGATGCCGATGACCACCTCGGGCAGCAGCTCGGCGTGGTGCGGCTCGAGGCCGACGGTCCGGGGGTGGCGGCGGGCCTCCTCCTCCAGCTTGCCGTGGAAGATGTCGGCGACCCGCTTGTACGCACGGTACTGGAGCAGCCGGGCGAACAGCAGGTCGCGGGCCTCCAGCAGGGCCAGGTCCGCCTCGTCCTCGACCTCGGCGACGGGCAGCAGCCGGGCCGCCTTCAGGTCGAGCAGGGTGGCCGCCACGACCAGGAACTCGGTCGTCCGGTCCAGGTCCCAGTCCGGCCCCATCGCCCGGATGTGCGTCATGAACTCGTCGGTGACCTTCGACAGCGCGACCTCGGTGACGTCCAGCTTGTGCTTGGAGATCAGCTGGAGGAGCAGGTCGAAGGGGCCTTCGAAGTTGGCGAGCCGGACCTTGAAGACACCGTCGGCGGGCGCCGGGCCGGGCTCGGCTCCGGGCTGCCCGGCCTCCGCCGGCCGTGGTTCCGGTACGGCGGCGTCCGCCTCGGGCGCGGGCTCCGGCTCGGCGGGCTCCGGCCCCACCACGACGGGCGCGGGCTCCGGCTCCGGCTCCGGCTCCGGCTCCGGCTCCGGTACGACGGTTTCGGGCTCGGGCTCGGGCTCGGGCGGCGCCTGCGGAACGGGCGGTTCCTGCGGCGCCGGAAGCGGGACGGCCGGCTCGACCGGCGCGGCTCCCGGCCCCCGCCCCAGCGCACGCCGGCGGCCGGCCGGTGCGCCGGGAGCGGGAACGTCGTTCGAGGTCATGGCCCCCGCAGGCTACCGCTACCGTCCGCGCAGCCGTCGCACCAGGATGCTGGCGTCCCCGCGGGCCTCCAGGTCGGCGAGGACGACGGCGACGGCCTCGCGGACGATGCGGCCCCGGTCGACGGCGAGCCCGTGCTCACCGCGGAGCACCAGACGCGCGTGCTCGAGGTCCATCAGCTCCTCGGCGGACACGTACACCGTGATCTTCTCGTCGTGCCGCTCCCGGCCGCTGGGCCGGCGCGTCGAGGACCGCCCGCGCTTGCGCGGCTGGGCGCCGGCGGCGGATCCGGCAGAACCTTCCTGCGCCGCCTGGCGCCGTGCGGTGCGCTCCGCGCCCGCGGCCCGGCTGCGGGACTCCCCCGCGTCGGCCTGCTCGGCGTCGGCCGCCACGTGCTCGGCGCCCTCGCCGTCGCCGCCCTGCGCCGGAACGGCCGGCGGCGCGTCCTCGGCGGAGGCGGCCGCCGCCCCGTCGCTCTCGCCCGCCGGCGCGGGCACCCGGGCCTCGCCGTTGGCGGAGCGCCGGGGCGCGGACGGCTGAAGCGCCGTTCCCCCTGTCGTGCGGAAGAGTTCGTCGGCCCCCGGCAGACTCACTCGGCGTGACACCGGGCGAGCACCTCCCTGGCGAGCTGGCGGTAGGCGGCGGCGCCGACGGAGTTGGAGGCGTACGTGGTGATCGGCTCACCGGCGACCGTGGTCTCCGGGAAGCGGACCGTGCGCCCGATGACCGTGTGGTAGACGTGGTCGTCGAACGCCTCGACGACCCGTGCGAGCACCTCACGGCTGTGCACGGTGCGCGAGTCGTACATGGTCGCCAGGATGCCGTCGAGCTCCAGCTCCGGGTTCAGGCGTTCCTGGACCTTCTCGATGGTCTCGGTCAGCAGCGCCACACCGCGCAGGGCGAAGAACTCGCACTCCAGCGGGACGATCACCTTGTGCGCGGCGGTCAGCGCGTTGACCGTGAGCAGACCGAGCGAGGGCTGGCAGTCGATGACGATGTAGTCGTAGTCGTCCATCAGCGGCTTGAGCGCACGCTGGAGCGTGGACTCGCGCGCGACCTCGGAGACCAGCTGGACCTCGGCGGCGGACAGGTCGATGTTGCTCGGCAGCAGGTCCATGTTGGGGACCGCCGTCTTCAGGAGCACCTCGTCCGCCGACATGCCCCGCTCCATGAGCAGGTTGTAGACGGTGAGGTCGAGCTCCATCGGGTTGACGCCGAGACCGACCGACAGCGCGCCCTGCGGGTCGAAGTCCACGAGCAGCACCCGGCGTCCGTACTCCGCCAGCGCGGCACCCAGGTTGATGGTCGACGTCGTCTTGCCGACGCCGCCCTTCTGGTTGCACATCGCGATGATCGTCGCGGGTCCGTGGTTCGTCAGCGGACCCGGGATCGGGAAGTACGGCAGCGGGCGACCGGTCGGGCCGATGCGCTCACGGCGCTGGCGGGCAGCGTCGGGCGCGAGCGTGGCCGCGTACTCCGGGTCGGGCTCGTATTCGGCGTCGGGGTCGTAGAAGTGCCCGTCGGGCAGTTCGTCGTAGTCGGCGAAGTGGTTGCGGGGCGCGCCACTTCCGTCGCCGGCCATGGCGTTCACGTGATGGCCATCCATGCTGTGGTGTGCTGGCTGAGCCATGGGGGGGCTGCTCTGGCTCTGATGGGCTGCGAAGGTTCGGACAGCGACGGAGCCGACAGCCTCGAGCCCCGTGGGGCCCGGGCCCCGCGTAGGCGTTCCTGGTTGACCACCCCCGGGAGAAAATGTCGACTCATTCACAAGTCGTCTTACCTCCTTGGTGACCAGGAAACTTCTAGACAAGGTCAGCGTGGCACCATGCCGACGGTTGGCGACTCTATGGCGTGTCGGGCGTCCGCAGCAACACAATCCGCCGGACCCGGCCCGATGTGTCGACAATGAAACATCCCGCTGTCAAGGGCGTACGGCCGTCGCACGGCAGGTTCCACCGGTGTACGAACCGGTCGAACGGTCACGTTCGAGGCGAGTCGGCCGAGCATGGCAAAGTGACCATACACACATCCGGCCGGACCTCGTCGGGCAAGGTCCGGCCGGCTGCGTGCGGTTGACGCGTCAAGTTGACGTATCGCCTTTGCGGAAGGGCGACTTGGCCCGGGCTCAGCCGAGCAGCGAGTCGAGCTCCACGTGCTCCAGGCCGTGCGCCTCGGCGACCTCGCGGTAAACGACCTTGCCGTCGTGGGTGTTGAGGCCCTTGGCCAGCGCGGCGTCGCGGCGCAGCGCCTCCACCCAGCCCCGGTTCGCGAGCTCCACGATGTAGGGCAGCGTGGCGTTGGTCAGCGCGTAGGTGGAGGTGTTGGGCACCGCGCCCGGCATGTTGGCGACGCAGTAGAAGACCGAGTTGTGGACCCGGAAGGTCGGCTCGGCGTGCGTGGTCGGGTGGGAGTCCTCGAAGCAGCCGCCCTGGTCGATCGCGATGTCGACAAGGACACTTCCGGCCTTCATCCGGGAGACCAGCTCGTTGGTGACCAGCTTCGGGGCCTTGGCGCCCGGGATGAGCACGGCGCCGACGACGAGGTCGGCGTCCAGGCAGGCCTTCTCCAGCTCGAAGGCGTTGGAGACGACGGTCTGGATCTTCGTGCCGAAGATCTTGTCGGCTTCCTTGAGCTTGTTGATGTCCTTGTCGAGCAGCGTCACGTGGAAGCCCAGGCCGATGGCGATCTGCGCGGCGTTCCAGCCGGAGACGCCGCCGCCGATGACGACGGCCTTGCCGGCCGGCACGCCCGGGACGCCGCCGGGCAGCACACCGCGGCCGCCGGCCGCGGCCATCAGGTGGTAGGCGCCGACCTGCGGGGCGAGGCGGCCCGCGACCTCGGACATCGGGGCCAGCAGCGGCAGGGCGCGGTTCGGGAGCTCGACCGTCTCGTAGGCGATCGCCGTGGTGCCGGACTCCAGCAGGGCGTCCGTGCACTCCCTGGAGGCGGCCAGGTGCAGGTAGGTGAAGAGGATCTGGTCCTTGCGGAGGCGGTGGTACTCCTCGGCGACGGGCTCCTTGACCTTCAGCAGCAGGTCGGCGGCGGCCCAGACCTCGTCGGCCGTCGGCAGGATCTGCGCCCCGGCGGCGACGTACTCCTCGTCCGGGATCGACGAGCCGACACCGGCGCCCTGCTCGACGACCACCTGGTGGCCGTGGCGCACCAGCTCGTGCACACCGGCGGGGGTGATGGCCACCCGGAACTCGTTGTTCTTGACCTCGCGGGGGATGCCGACCTTCACGTCGATCACGGTCCTTGGCTCAGAGGGTGTGGGGCATAGCAAGAAATACCCGGATGCAAAGGGCACACGGGGATACACCGCAGGAGAACGAGCGGCAGAGCCAGTCTAATGAAGGTGTTCCCGCTGTCTAGCCTTTCAATGCATCAATCCTCGATGGATGTACTACGGATTTCGCAGGCGTTAGCGTGGTGTTCCGGCCGTTCCGGCCCCGGATCGCCGTCCTGGGCCTCCTCTTCCAGGATGCGCTCGGCCGCGCCGCGGTGCAGGCGGGCGGCCGCCGGGTCGCCGAGGCGCTCCAGGGTGTCGGCCAGCCGCAGCTGCAGCGCCGCCTGGAGCCGGGCGTCCTGCGCGCGCCGCGCCCACTCCACCGCCTCCTGGCAGGTGCGCAGCGACTCCTCGGGCCGGCCCGCGTACTCCTGGACCCGGGCCAGTTCGCTCAACGCCCGCGCGTACGCGGCGACATCGCCGTTCTTGCGGTGTCCGGCCGCCGCGGCCCGCCAGCCGCGCAGCGCCTCGCCGTAGCGGCCCGCGTAGGTGTGTGCGGTGGCGATGCGGCCGTACAGCCGGGCGGCGTCCGCGCGCTCGGCGCGGGCCAGCCGCTGGGCGAGGGCGCGGCCGAACCAGTCGGCGGCCCGGTCGAAGTCCCCGAGCTCCAGGTGCGCACCGCCTACGGATTCCATGGCGCGCCCGGTCGCATACGGGTCGTTCGCCTCGCGTCCGGCGTCCAGCGCCGCCCGGTACCGCACCAGCGCCTTCGCGGTCCGCCCGGTCCGCGCGTCGACGTCGGCCAGGTTCAGCAGGGCGGCGGCCTTCTCGCGGGGCAGGTTCCGCCGCTCCGCCACGTCCAGGACGAGCTGGTGGATCCCGTACAGGTCGGGGGCGGCCCCCTGGGTGCCGAAGTGCGCGACCATCGCCCTGACCAGCTGGGACATCAGGCGCCTGGCCAGGGTGTCCAGCTCCCCGTCGGCGACCGCGAGACGGGCCGAGGCGAGCAGGGCGGGCCGGCGGACGCGCAGCCAGTCGGCGGCCTCGCGGGGGCCGGGGAAGCGCAGCGTCCGGGGCATGTCCTGGAGCTTCTCCCGGGCCTGCGGATTGTCCGTCTCGGTGATCGCCCGGCAGGACTGCAGGAGCCGCACCGTCCGCTCCAGCATGCGGGCCCGGGCCAGCTGGAGCTCACCGGGGCGCTCGTGGGCCTCGGCGGCGGCCCGCAGCAGGGGGTGCAGACAGCCGGGGACCTCGTACTGGGGCAGCGGGGAGTCCACGGCCCGCAGCAGGCCGAGGGCGACGAAGTCGTCCAGGGTGGTGCGGGCGGCGCCGAGCGAGCAGCCGGCGAGCGCGGAGGCGGTGTGCGGGTCCACCAGGCCGGCCGGGGCGAGGGAGAGCAGCCGCAGGGTCCGGGCGGCGGCCGCGGGGAGGGAGGCGTGCACGAGCCGGAAGACACGGCTCAGCGGCGTACCGTCCTCGCCCTGCGCGTGCAGCTGCTTGGCGAGGTCGGCGACGGCGGCCTTGGGGCGGGCGGCGAGCCAGCCGCCCGCGAGCATCAGCGCGGCGGCGTGCCCCTGGCACGCCTCGACGAGCCCCTCGGCGGCCCGCGGGTCGACGGTGACGCGGACCGAGCCGGTGTGGCGGGTGAGCAGCTCGAGGGCGGACTTGGTGTCCAGGCCGCCCAGCGTGCAGGGACGCACGTCCGAGATCCCGGTGAGCGGCCCCGCCGAGACGGCGACGACCAGGCACTGCGGGGTGTCCGGGAGCAGCGCGTCGACCTGTTCGGCGCCGGTCGCGTCGTCGAGCAGGAGCAGTGCGCGCCGCCCGGCGAGGGCCTCGCGCAGGGCGGCCGAGAGGTCGTCCTCGGACGCGCCCGGCGGGATGGGCAGGCCGAGGGCGGCGAGCAGTTCGCGGGCGGCGCGCTCGACGGGCACGGGAGTGCCGTCCGGCTCGCCGAGACGGGCGCGCAGCACCCCGTCGTGGTACCGGCCGGCGACCTGCCGGACGAGTTCCTCGGCGAGCGCCGTCCGTCCGGAGCCGGGCCGGCCGGCGATCAGCAGCACGCGCGCGCGGGGCGCCTTCCGCCCGGACAGGGTGTCCAGCCCGGCGCGCTCGATGTCGGCCCGCAGTTCCTTCAACTCCCGGGCACGGCCCAGGAAATGGCCCTCCGTCGCAGCGTCTCCCGACAGCTGCACGCCGCCTGTGTCCACTGCCTGATCCGTCACGGGCCACACTCCCGTCCCACCGCACGCGCAAGCCCGCCGGAACTCCGGACCGGGTGATTCCCGAGCCTAGTTCACGCTCTGCGACGTTCCCGGAGGAGCACGGCGGTGGCGTCGCCCGATCGGATCAGGCGATCGTCATACCGGAGGGGGTTTTTGCTCACGCCTCGAACGGACGCGCCGGCCAGGGAGCCTGAGCCGGCCGCAGCGCGTCGAGCCCGTCGCCGGCGCGTGCGGCGGCCAGGGAGAGCACGCCCACGACGAGGCAGTTGTTGTGCACGTCGCCCGCGAGCACGGCCCGGACGAGCTCGTCGACCGGCACGCGCGCGTGCTCCATGTCGGCCTCCTCGTCCTCCACCTCGAAGCGGTCCCCGTCGGCCTCGGAGAGATCACGGGCCAGGAAGATCCGCACCGCCTCGTCGCACCCTCCGGGAGTCGTGTACACGTCGGTGAGCACCCGCCAGTCCTCGGCCTTGACGTGCGCCTCCTCGTACAGCTCGCGCTGGGCGGCGTGCAGCGGGTTCTCACCGGGCACGTCGAGCAGACCGGCCGGG
Organism: Streptomyces sp. NPDC017936; assembly: GCF_044328485.1. Taxonomy (NCBI): domain Bacteria; kingdom Bacillati; phylum Actinomycetota; class Actinomycetes; order Kitasatosporales; family Streptomycetaceae; genus Streptomyces; species Streptomyces sp. NPDC017936. The sequence goes on from NZ_JBIRHK010000008.1 coordinate 421,703, forward strand.
ATCTCCCACAGCCGCTGCCGCACGGGGTGGCGGTACTGCTTGATCAGCAGGACGCGGTCCTCCTCGTCGAGGGCGAGGACGGCCACGGAGCCCGGGTGGACCTGGTAGTCGCGGCGGACCATCGAGCCGCCGGGCATGACCACCTCGTCCGTGCGGACGGAGGTCTTGTTGCCCGTGAAGGGGGTCTCCGTCGCCCGGATCTCCCACGCCTCGGGGGTGTCCTTGATCGTCATGCCCTGTCCTTCCGCACGTACACGAGTGGCCGGCCGCACGCCGCGAGGGACCGGCCGGGACGAAACCGGGGTGCCCACCCTGTGAAGGAATGCACCCCGGCCACCGTACAACCGGTGTGTCGCTACGAATTCGTCCTCGCCGCGGCCTGCCGCTCCACCGCCGCCTTCACGAGGCCGGCGAACAGCGGGTGCGGCCGCGTCGGCCGGGACCGCAGCTCGGGGTGGGCCTGCGTGGCGACCAGGTAGGGGTGGACGTCGCGCGGGTACTCGACGTACTCGACGAGCTTGCCGTCCGGGGAGGTGCCGGAGAACAGGATGCCCGCCTTCTTCTCCAGCTCCGCGCGGTAGGCGTTGTTCACCTCGTACCGGTGACGGTGCCGCTCCTCGACGTACTCCTTGCCGTCGTACACCTCGCGCACGATGGAGCCCTCGGCCAGCTTGGCCGGGTACATGCCCAGACGCATCGTCCCGCCCAGGTCGCCCTCGCCGGCGACGATGTCGAGCTGCTCGGCCATCGTGGAGATGACCGGGTGGGCGGTGGCCGGGTCGAACTCGGTGGAGTTGGCGTCGCCGATGCCGGCGAGGCTGCGGGCCGCCTCGATCACGATGCACTGCAGGCCCAGGCAGAGACCGAGCAGCGGGATCCTGTTCTCGCGGGCGTAGCGGATGGCGCCGACCTTGCCGAGCACACCGCGGTCGCCGAAGCCGCCGGGGATGCAGATGCCGTCCACGTCGGCGAGCTGCGCCTTGGCGCCCGCCGGGGTCTTGCAGTCGTCCGAGGTGACCCACTTGATCTTCACGCGGGCCTTGTTGGCGAAGCCGCCGGCACGCAGGGCCTCGATGACCGAGAGGTAGGCGTCGGGCAGGTCGATGTACTTGCCGACCAGGGCGAGGGTGATCTCGTGGTCGGGGTTGTGGACGCGGTCGAGCAGGTCGTCCCAGGTCGTCCAGTCCACGTCCCGGAACGGCAGGTCCAGCTTGCGCACGACGTAGGCGTCCAGGCCCTCGCCGTGCACGGTCTTCGGGATGTCGTAGATGGAGCGGGCGTCGGGGCAGGCGACCACGGCTGCCTCGTCGACGTCGCACATCAGCGAGATCTTGCGCTTGATGGCGGTGGGCACCTCGCGGTCGCAGCGCAGCACGATCGCGTCCGGCTGGATACCGATGTTGCGCAGGGCGGCCACGCTGTGCTGGGTGGGCTTGGTCTTGAGCTCGCCCGAGGGACCGATGTAGGGAAGGAGGGAGATGTGGACCACGAAGACGTTGTCCCGGCCGACCTCGTGCCGGACCTGGCGGACGGTCTCCAGGAACGGCAGCGACTCGATGTCGCCGACCGTGCCGCCGACCTCGGTGATCACGACGTCCACCTCGTCCGTCGCCATGCGGCGGATCCGGTGCTTGATCTCGTTGGTGATGTGCGGGATGACCTGCACGGTGTCGCCCAGGTACTCGCCGCGCCGCTCCTTGGCGATCACGGTCGAGTAGACCTGGCCGGTGGTGACGTTGGCGGAGCCGTCCAGGTCGCGGTCGAGGAAGCGCTCGTAGTGGCCGATGTCCAGGTCGGTCTCGGCGCCGTCGTTGGTGACGAACACCTCACCGTGCTGGAACGGGTTCATCGTGCCAGGGTCGACATTGAGGTACGGGTCGAGCTTCTGCATCACGACCCTCAGGCCCCGCGCCTTGAGCAGCATGCCGAGGCTGGAGGCCGTCAGCCCCTTGCCGAGAGAGGAGGCGACACCCCCGGTGACGAAGATGTGCTTGGTCGTCGTGGATTTGGGCGGCATGGCCAAGAGGGGGCTCCCGTGGTCGCGGTCTGGGGGTGCGGTGCGGCTTCCGGGGGCTCTCGCCGGTGGCGGGTGCCGGAGGTTTCCGGGGGTGCCGTCGCTGCGGTTCGGGGGTTTCGAGCCCACCGGTCCACGGGCTACCAGGGTAACAGCGCCTCGGAGAGATGGCTTCCGGCCACGCTCCGCACACGCGCGTACACGGGACCGGGCGCCGGTGCGGGGTTCTCACCCGGTGCTCACCCGTTCGGCGCACCTGCGTTGCCCGGAGCGGCACACAGATCATCTACGTGCGTCGTATCCTGCTCGGACACTCGCTGCCGAGCCCGGCCGGACGACACGGCAACACCCCCGTCCGTATCCCCCGGAACAACGAGAGCTCGTCAGTTCGTTGAACAAGAATTGTTGTTTTGCCAATGCGGCTGAGCGACTGCTTTGCTTCAAGAAAGCTCAACGACGCATTACAACGACCCCTTGACCGCACTAGCGACAGCCCCCATTTGCGGGGTGACGTGGCCGTTCGACTGGAGTTGCACGTGGCCGGGCGCATCGAAGACTACGCACTCATCGGAGACATGCAGACCGCTGCCCTCGTCTGCCGGGACGGGACAGTGGACTGGCTGTGCCTGCCCCGCTTCGACTCGCACGCGATCTTCGCCGGTCTGCTGGGCACCGAGGAGCACGGCTTCTGGCGGCTCGGGCCCGCCTACGCCTCCGACCAGCAGCCGCCCACCGCGGCCCGGCGCTCCTACCGGGGCGACTCGCTCGTCCTGGAGTCCGAGTGGGACACCCCGCGCGGCACGGTCCGGGTGACCGACTTCATGCCCCCGCGTGACGGCGCGCCCCAGCTGATCCGCATCGTCGAGGGCGTCTCGGGCCGCGTCCCCATGCGCTCCGCCCTGCGGATGCGCTTCTCCTACGGCCGGGTCGTCCCGTGGGTGCACCGGCACGAGGGGCGCACGGTCGCCGTCGCGGGCCCCGACTCCGTGTGGTTCGACACGGACTGCGAGACCTACGGCAAGGCGCTGACGACGTACGCCGACTTCACGGTCGCCCCGGGCGACCGCGTCGCCTTCACCGTCTCCTGGCAGCCCTCGCACAAGCAGCCGCCGCCGCTGCCGGAGCCGGAGCAGTCGCTGGAGGCGACCGAGGAGTTCTGGCGGGAGTGGGTCGAGCACTGTACGTACCACGGCCCCTACCGCGAGGCCGTGATCCGCTCGCTGATCACGCTGAAGGCGCTGACGTACGCCCCCACCGGCGGCATCGTGGCGGCCCCCACGACCTCGCTCCCCGAGGACATCGGCGGCGTCCGCAACTGGGACTACCGCTACACCTGGCTGCGCGACGCGGCGATCACCCTGTCCTCCCTGCTGCGCACCGGTTACCGCGAGGAGGCCCGCGCCTGGCGCGAGTGGCTGCTGCGCGCGGTCGCCGGCGACCCCGAGAACCTGCAGATCATGTACGGCATCGCGGGCGAGCGCGAGCTCGGCGAGGCGGAGCTGGACTGGCTGCCCGGCTACGAGAACTCCGCGCCGGTGCGCGTCGGCAACGGCGCCGCGCACCAGCTCCAGCTGGACGTGTACGGCGAGGTCACCGAGGCCCTGCACCTGGGCCACATGACGGGCCTCGCCCGCAACGACTACGCCTCCCTGCTCCAGCTCAGGCTGATCCAGTACCTGGAGGACCACTGGCAGGAACCGGACGAGGGCATCTGGGAGGTGCGCGGCCCGCGCCGCCACTTCGTGCACTCCAAGGTCATGGCCTGGGTCGCGGTGGACCGCACCATCAAGCTGATCGAGTCCGGTGACGCGGACGGCCCGCTGGAGAAGTGGCGCGAACTGCGCGACGACATCCACCGGGACGTGTGCGAGAAGGGCTACGACAAGGAGCGCAACACCTTCACGCAGTCGTACGGCTCGAAGGAGCTGGACGCGTCCTTGCTGCTCATCCCGCAGATGGGGTTCCTGCCCCCGGACGACAAGCGGGTGATCGGCACGATCGAGGCGATCCAGCGCGAGCTGTCCACGCCGGACGGCTTCATCCTGCGCTACCCCACCCAGGGCCACGACGAGGGCGTCGACGGCCTCCCCGGCGACGAGGGCGCCTTCCTCGCCTGCTCGTTCTGGATGGCGGACGACCTCGCGATGATCGGCCGCGTGGACGAGGCCCGCAAGCTGTTCGAGAAGCTGCTGTCCCTGCGCAACGACCTCGGCCTGCTCGCCGAGGAGTGGGACCCGCGCCTGCAGCGCCAGGTCGGCAACTTCCCGCAGGCCTTCAGTCACGTGCCGCTGATCGACACGGCCCTGCGCCTGACCGCCTCGGGCGCCTACGGCGGCTGAACAGGACCCGTGCGGCGGGCCCGCCTAGGCTGGGAGTCGTCACCCCCTGTTCCCGTACGGAAGGGGGCGCCCCATGGCTTCCCCGTCGAAGGCGGGCGCGGCGCTGGCCGCGCTGCGCGAGGACCTCTCCGGCGACGTGTTCGCCCCGGGGGACGTGGGCTACGACGACGCCCGGACGGTGTTCAACGCGATGATCGACCGTCGTCCGGCGGTGATCGCGCAGTGCGTCGACGAGGACGACGTCGTGCGGGCCGTGCGGTTCGCGCGCGACCTGGATCTGAAGATCGCGGTGCGCGGCGGCGGACACAGCGTGGCGGGCACGGCCGTCAACGACAACAACCTGGTCGTCGACCTGCGGCACATGCGCGCGGTCACCGTCGACCCCGCGGCCGAGGCGGTACGGGTCGCGGGCGGCGCCACGATGAGCGACCTGGACCGGGCCACCCAGCCCCACGGTCTCGCCACGACCGGCGGCCGGGCCTCCACCACCGGCGTCGGCGGCTTCGTCCTCGGCGGCGGCTCCGGCTGGCTGGACCGCTGGTGCGGGCTGGCCGTCGACAACCTGCTCGGCGTCGAGCTGGTCACCGCCGACGGCGCACGGGTGCACGCGAACGCCGACGAGAACCCGGACCTGTTCTGGGCCCTGCACGGCGGCGGCGGCAACTTCGGCGTCGCCACCGCGCTCACCCTGAAGCTGTACGAGCTGCCCGAGTTCTCCATCGCCCTGCTGCTGTACCTCCCGGAGACCGGCCCCGAGGCCACCCGCACCTACCGTGACGTGATCACCGCCGCCCCGGACGAGGCGGGCGGCGCCGTGATCTACCTCACCGGCCCGCCCGCGGAGTTCGTCCCGCCGCACCTGGTCGGCACCCTGGTGTGCGGTGTGCTGCTCACGTACGCGGGCCCCGAGGGGGACCTGCGCAAGCTGGCCGAACCGCTGCTGGCGCTGCCGCACGGGGCGGAGGTCGTCGGCACGGTGCCGTACGCGGACGTGCAGTGCATGCTCGACGATCCGCCGGGGATGCGGAACTACTGGTCGGCGGAGTACCTGACCGGCGCGCCCGACGCGTTCCTGGACGTCTTCTGCGCCCGCGCCGGGTCCCTGCCGGTGCCGACCGGCACCCAGCACGTGCTGTTCCCGCAGGGCGGCGCGATCGCCGCCGGGCCGCACGCGTACCCGGTGGCCTTCCGGGACGCGCCGTGGGTGGTGCACCCCTTCGGGATCTGGGAGGACCCGGCGGACGACGAGCGGTGCGTGCGGTGGGTGCGGGACGTCCGCGCCGACGCCCGGCCGTGGCGCACCGGTGACGTGTACCTCAACTTCATCGGCGACGAGGGCGCCGAACGGGTCGTCGCCGGCGTCGGCGCCGAGAACGCCCGCCGGCTCGCGGAGCTGAAGCGGCGTTACGACCCCGACAACGTCTTCCGCTTCAACCACAACATCAGGCCGGCCTGAGCGAAGTCGGCGTGCGCTCCCCCGCCGGATCGCCCGCCGTCGCGGGCCCGGGACGGTCTCGTCGAGGCGCGCCTCGGCACGGGCGCCGATCCGGGCGCGTACGGCGCCGTCGTCGCGACCGGGCCGACCACGGCCGCGGCCTCGGCGGCGGGGCACGGACCGGGCCGGCGCGGCGATCCCCTGCCCGGCGGCCCGCGCACCGGGGTGCCGGTGCGCGCGGTCACGTCCTCCGGGCCGTTCCGGCCGATGGTCTCGTGGCGTTCGGGGCACGGGGCCTCAAGGCGCGGGGCCCCGGGGTGTTCGGACGTCGTGGCCTCGGGCCAGGAAGATCGTTCCGGTCGCGGCGCGGGATGTCGCCGTGGCGTCCGCGCAGGTAGCGTCCGCTGCATGGACAGCGGCACGGACCACCGACTCGACGGCCGGAGCGCCGGCATCACCGTCCAGCGGGCGCTGGAACTGCCCGGGCTGCGCAGCGGACTGCCCGAGATCCTCGCCGGCGCGGACCGGCTGGGACGCACGGTGCGCTGGGTGCACGCGGGCGAGGTCCCGAACATCGCCTCCCTGCTCAAGGGCGGCGAACTGCTGCTGACCACGGGCTACGGCCTCGGCACCCGCCCGGCGGAACAGCGGGCGTTCGTGCGCACGCTGGCCGAACGGGGCATCGTCGCGCTGGTGATCGAGCTGGGCCCGCGCTTCACGCGGCTGCCGGCGGCCGTGGTGGAGACGGCGCGGGCGACCGGCCTGCCCCTGGTGCAGCTGCACCGCGAGGTGCCGTTCGTGACGGTGACGGAGGAGATCCACACCGAGATCGTCAACGGCCACTACGCGCTGCTCCAGCGGGCGGAGGAGGTGCACCGCCGCTGCACGGAGGCGCTGCTGGGCGGGGGCGGGATCCCCCAGGTGCTGGGGATCCTGGCGGACTTCAGCGGCAACCCGGTCTTCCTGGAGACGACCGAGGGGCAGTTGCTCTACGCCGCCGGGGCCGGCCCGCAGGGGGCGGATCCGCTCCAGGTGTGGGAGGGGTTGCGCGGGCCGCAGAAGGACGCGCCGCCGCCCGCCGGCTCCGTGCTGGTGGACGTGCCCGGGGGCGGGCCGGGGGCGGGTTCGGTGCGCGCCCGGCTCGTGCTGCTGCCGGTGCGCGCCCCGCTCGCTCCGGTGCACCGGATCGCCGCCGAGCGGACGGCCGGGATCCTGGCCGTGGTGCTGATGCAGGCGCGGCAGGAGGAGGAGCTGGCGGCGCGGGGCCGCGGGGACTTCCTCACCGACCTCGCCGAAGGGCGCGTCGCGGCCGAGGACGCTCCGGCGCAGGCCCGTGTCCTGGGCTTCCGGCCCGGCGACAGCCCGCTGCTGCCGGTCGTCATGCGGCTGGGCGACACGCTCTCCCCGGGCGGCGGCTGGGCGGTGCTGGCGCGGGCGGTGGCGGAGGAGCTGGCGTCGGTCGGCGTGCCGGTCCTGCTGGGCGTCCGGCCGGTGGAGGGCCGGGTGCCGGTCCTGCTCGGTCTGCGTGCGGAGTCGGAGCGGTCGGCGGTCGCCGACCGGGTCGCGGCGGCGCTGCGGGCCGGTGTGGAGCGGGCCGGGATCCTGCGGCCGGGCGCCCCTTCGCCGGTCGTGGTCGTCGGGGTCGCGGGCGGCTGGGCGGCGGCCTCGGCGGGCCTGAGGCACGCGGCGGAGACGGCGACCGCCGCCCAGGGCCTGTCGGACCGGCCCTGGTACGACGCCCGCCGCCTCGACATCGACCTGCTGCTGTGGCGGCTGCGCGACCACCCGGACCTGGCGGCCTTCGTGGACCGCGCGATCGGCCCGGTCCGCGACCACGACCGCCGTTCCAGGCCGCCCCTGCTGCCCACGCTGGAGACCTATCTGGCGCACGCGGGCCGCAAGGCGGAGACGGCCCGCGAGCTGCACCTCAACCGCCAGACGCTGTACAACCGCCTCGCCCGCATCGGCGAGTTGCTGGGCACGGATCTCGACGACCCGCAGACGGTCCTGGCCCTGAGCCTGGCGCTGCGGGCCCGCCGGCTGGTCCCGTGATCCGCCACCGGGTCTTCCCGGGGGACGGGCGGGTTCAGATCATGGGCCGAAGCTGCGTCAGTTCGTCGTACACGCTGAGGACCTGGGCGACGGTCTCGTCCTCGCTCGGCCAGCCGGCCGCCTGACGGGTGCCCAGCTCCCGGAGCCGCTCGCGGCGTCCGGGGTCGTCGAGCAGCCGGACGACGGCGTCGGAGAGAGCGTCCGCGTCGCCGTGCGGCACGAACTCGGCCGCGTCGCCGACGAGTTCGCGGATGCCGCCGGTCAGGGCGGCCACCAGCGGCACCCGTGCGTGGAGGGCTTCCTGCGCCAGGACGGACCGCGCCTCCTCGCCGCCGGGCAGCAGGGCGAGGTCGGCCGCGGCCAGCAGTTCGCCCACGTCGTCCCGCCGCCCGACGAGCCGGACGGGCAGGCCTTCGTCCTCGATCCGGCGCTGCAGGTCCGCCCGCAGCGGCCCCTCCCCCGCGACGACGACCAGGGGCACGGGGTCCAGCCGGCGCCACGCGCGCGCGGCGTCCAGCAGGACGTCGTAGCCGCGGTGGCGCTCCAGGGAACCGACGGCCATCAGCAACGGGCGTCCGATCGCGCCCAGTTCGGCCCGCGCCTTGGGGCGCGGCCGGTCGGGCTCCTCCGCGGCCGGCTGGGGCCGGGGAAGCGCCACGGCGGCGAGCCGGGCGTCCCGTGCGCCCGTGCGGCGCGCCCGGTCCACGAGGTCGGAGGTGGTCCCGAGCACGACGGCGGCCGTCCTCGCGACCCGCCGCTCCAGCAGGCGCAGCAGATGGGCGCGGGCGCCCTCGGCGTACGCCCGGTTGTGCCAGGTGACGACGAGCGGGGTGCTCCGCCCGCTGAGCGCGAGCACGGCCCGGAAGGAGGCGTGCAGCCCGTGCGCGTGGACGAGGTCGGCGTCCGTGCAGGCCGCCCGCAGCGCCGCCACGGACGCGGGGTCGCTGCTGCGCGGCACGGGTACGTGGTCGGCTCCGGAGCCCGTGAAGTCGTAGGTGTGATCGGACTCGACGGGGGCGCACACCGTCACCCGCACGCCCCGCGCGACCAGCCCCGCGGCCAGGGAGCGCACGTGCGCGCTGCTGCCGGCGTTGCCGCCGCCCAGCACCTGCACGGTGCGCAGCGGCGACTGGCCGCGCGGTGAGTGGCTGCTCACGTGGCCGGGGCTCCTGGTTCGGCGTCGGACGGTCACGAGGAAACGTACAGAGGGGGCCGGCGGAGGGGTGGACCGCTCGCGCTCCTCCACGTACTCCGCCAAGGATGCCAGCACGTACGGGTGTTCCGTGCCGCCGAGCACCCGGGGGCCCGGCAACACGGCCCCACACATCACTCACACGAGTGAAGGAGGGCGGGGTTCTGTTCGATTGCGGGCCGCCGGGGAGGCCGTCGGGACGGAGCGGCGGCCGATCGGTCGGCACAGGGGCGGTTGCGGCGGTGCGGCGATCGACCGGTCGGGGAAGCCCGGGAGCAGCCCGGCCGAGGAGGCGATCCCGCGCGAGGGGCAGGACCCCCAGGTCACTGCCCCTCGTCCGTGTCCGGCGTTCCGGACCGCGTCCGGCGCTCCCGGTCCGCGTCCGACGCCTGCCGGACCTCCGTCCGGCGCTCCCGGTCCGCGTCCGACGCCTGCCGGACCTCCGTCCGGCGGTCTCGTCGCTACGCGTCCGCCCGCGCCGTCGCCAGCAGCTCCTCCGCGTGCGCCCGGGCCGTCTCCGAGTCCTCCTGACCGGCGAGCATCCGGGACAGCTCGCGGACGCGCTCCTCGCCCTCGAGGACCTTCACGCCGGAGCGGGTGACCGACCCGTCGTTCGTCTTCTCGACCAGCAGCTGCCGGTCGGCGAAGGCGGCGACCTGCGGAAGGTGGGTCACCACGACGACCTGCGCGGTCTTCGCGAGCCGCGCCAGCCGCCGCCCGATCTCGACCGCGGCCTTGCCGCCCACGCCCGCGTCGACCTCGTCGAAGAGGTACGTCGGCACGGGGTCCGTCCCCGCGAACACGACCTCCACCGCGAGCATCACGCGCGAGAGCTCACCGCCGGACGCGCCCTTGGCGATGGGCCGCGGCGGCGCGCCGGGGTGCGGGGCGAGCAGCAGCTCGACCTCGTCGGCGCCGGACGGCCCGTAGGCGACCGTCCGCCCGCCGACCTCGACGCCCTCCGGATCGTCGGCCTGCCGGATCTCGAACGACACGCGCGCGTGCGGCATGGCGAGCGACGCGAGCTCGGCGGTGACCGCGGCGGCGAACCGCTCGGCGGCCTCCGTCCGCGCGTCGGTCAGGGCCTGCGCCAGCCCGCCCAGCTCGGTGCGCAGGGCGTCCCGTTCGGCGGTCAGCTCGTCGATCCGCTCGTCGTCGCCCTCCAGCTCGGCGAGCCGCGCGGCACCGCGCTCGGCCCAGGCCAGCACCGCGGCGGCGTCCTCCCCGTACTTCCGGGTCAACGCGGTCAGCGCGGCGCGCCGCTCCTCCACGGCCGCCAGCCGCAGCGGGTCGGCGTCGAGGTCGTCGGCGTACCCGGCCAGCTCCCCCGCCACGTCGCCGAGCAGGATCCCGATCTCCCCGATCCGGTCCGCGAGCGCGGCGAGCGCCGGATCGTGCGACCGCACGGCTTCCAGGGCCCGCTGAGCGCCCGCGACGAGCGTCGCCGCGTCGATGCCCTCGGGGTCCTCCGGGTTGCCCGCCAGAGCGGCGTGGGCGGCCGTGGCGGCCGAGGACAGCGCCTCCGCGTGCCCCAGCCGCTCCGCCTCCTCCGCCAGCTCCACGTCCTCCCCGGCGCGCGGCTCCACCCCCGCGATCTCGTCGAGCCCGAAGCGCAGCATGTCGGCCTCCTGGGCCCGCTCACGCGCGCGCGTGGTGATCTCGTCGAGCTCCGCGGCCACGGCCCGCAGCCGCCGGTACGCCTCGGTGTACTCGGCGAGCGGCACGGCGACGGCGTCCCCGGCGTACCGGTCGAGCGCCTGCCGCTGCCGGGACAGCTTCAGCAGCCCCTGCTGGTCGGTCTGCCCGTGCACGGCGACGAGGTCGTCGGCCAGCTCGGCCAGCACACCCACCGGCACGCTCCGCCCGCCGACGTGCGCCCGCGACCGTCCTTCGGCGGAGACGGTCCGGCTGATCAGCAGCGCCCCGTCGTCGAGCTCCGCCCCGGCCTCCTCGGCCCGGGCGACCACGGAGGCGTCCGCGGGCACGGCGATCCGCCCCTCCACGACCGCCTTGCCGGCTCCGATCCGCACCAGCGCGGGATCGGCGCGCCCGCCCAGCAGCAGACCGAGGCTGGTGACCACCATGGTCTTGCCCGCGCCCGTCTCGCCGGTGACGGCGGTGAAGCCGGGCGACAGCTCGACGACCGCGTCGTCGATGACTCCGAGCGACCGTATCCGCATCTCCTCCAACACGGAGAAGACCTTACGAGGTCGGGGCGGACATGTGCGAGGCGCCCCGGTCACCCAGGCGGGTGGACCCGCCTCCAGGGGGTGCGGGACCGTGCCGGTGCGCGGCCCCGCCGCGAAGCGCTAGTGCCGGGCCCCGCGCCACCCGGAGACGGGCAGCGCGAACTTCGCCACGAGCCGATCGGTGAACGAGGCGTGGTGCAGTCGGGCGAGCCGCACCGGCACGGCCCCCCGCCGCACCTCCACCCGGGCCCCCGGCGGCAGCTCGAAGGTCCGCCGCCCGTCGCACCACAGCACACCCGGCGGGATGTGCGGCAGCAGCTCCACGGCGAGCACCGAGTCCGGCGAGGTCACGAGCGGCTTCGCGAACAGCGCGTGCGCGCTGATCGGCACCATCAGCAGCGCCTCCACCTCGGGCCACACCACGGGCCCGCCGGCGGAGAACGCGTAGGCGGTGGACCCGGTGGGCGTGGACAGGACGATCCCGTCGCACCCGAACCCGGTCACCGGCCGCCCGTCGATCTCCAGCACGACCTCGAGCAGCTTCTCGGCGCCGGCCTTCTGCACCGCCGCCTCGTTCAGCGCCCAGTCCGTGTGCACGATGTCGCCGTTGCGGTGCACGACGACGTCGACGGTCATCCGCTCCTCGACCTCGTACGCCTTCGACACCACCCGGTCGACGACCTTGTCCAGGTCGTCGCGCTCGGCCTCGGCGAGGAAGCCCACGCTGCCGAGGTTGACGCCGAGCATCGGCACCCCGGACGCCCGCGCGAACTCGGCGCCGCGCAGCAGCGTCCCGTCACCGCCGAGGACGATGAGCAGCTCGCACCCCTCCAGGCACTGCGGGGTGGCCTCGGCGACCAGCTCCACCTCGTCCGGCAGGGGCAGGTCGGCCGCCTCGTACTCCAGGACGCGCACGCCGATGCCCTCGCGCAGCAGCCCCTTCACCACCAGTTCCGCGCTGCGGATCGCCGCGGGCCGCCCCGTGTGGGCGAGCAGGAAAACAGTACGAGCTCGGTTCTGAGTCAACGCGGCCCCTCCGCCACTGCACGGTCAACGTCGGCCGGGTCCAGTTCCGCTGCTCCGGCCCGCAGCCACAGAAAGTACTCGACGTTCCCGGACGGACCGGGCAACGGACTGGCGGTGACACCCCGCACGCCGAGTCCGAGAGCCCACGCCTTCTCCGCCACGCCCCGCACGGCCTCGGCCCGCAGCTGCGGGCTGCGCACGACGCCCCCGCTGCCCAGCCGCTCCTTGCCCACCTCGAACTGCGGCTTGACCATCATCACCAGGTCGGCGTCCGGCTCGGTGCACCGTGCCAGGGCCGGCAGCACCAGCCCCAGCGAGATGAAGGACAAGTCCCCCACGACTAGATCCACTGGCTCCCCATCGATCGCTTCGAGCGTCAACTCGCGTACGTTCGTACGGTCCTTGACGGTGACGCGTTCATCGCTGCGAAGAGACCAGGCGAGTTGTCCGTAACCGACGTCGACGGCGACGACGTGCGCGGCCCCCGCCCGCAGCAGCACGTCGGTGAAGCCCCCGGTCGACGCGCCGGCGTCCAGCGCCCGCCGCCCCTCGACCACGAGCCCCCGCGGCACGAACGCCTCGAGCGCGCCGGCCAGCTTGTGTCCGCCCCGCGACACGTACTCGGGATCGCTGTCGTCGCCGGCGACGACGATGGCCGCCGCGGTCTCCACCTGTGTGGCCGGCTTGGTCGCGACGGTCTTCCCGACGGTGACCCGGCCCGCGGCGATCAGCTGCCCGGCATGCTCACGCGACCGCGCGAGCTTGCGGCGCACCAGCTCCGCGTCCAGACGACGACGTGCGACTCCTGCCACCTTCGGTTCAGCTCCTAGTGCCGTACGGGGACGGGGGCGCCGGAGGTCCCGGCCGGGCGTCGAGCGCGGTGAGCGCGTCGCGCAGCCCCCGGTGTACATCCTCGTACACCTCGACGTGGCCGTCCGTGGCGAGGTGGTCGGCGTCGGCCAGCCGCTCCAGCCGGGCGTCGACCTCGGCGTTGCCGGTGGGGGTGCGGGGGACGTCCAGCGGGGCGGGCGCGGCGGGGTCGTGCTCCGGCTCCTCGGGCGCGGTCCCCGGCTCCGGCTGCGTGTCGCTCATGACCAGACGCTACCGCGAACCCCTGGGGTACCGTCGTTCGCGATGGCCACGATCGAGGAGTGCCGTGCGGCACTGGAGAAGCTGTCCGAGAACATGCGCGGCGCGGAGGGGGACGTCCGTGCGGCCGCGTCCCTGGACCGTTCGGTGAGCTGCCGGATCACCGACCTGGACGTCACGTTCGCCGGCCGGATGACGGGCGGCCGCATCCTGGTGCAGGACACCCTGGCGGGCCCTCCCCGGGAGAAGGCCCAGATCAGGCTGGCCATGACCGGGGACGACCTGGTCGCCCTGGTCGGCGGCGAGCTGCACTTCGCGAAGGCCTGGGGCTCGGGCCGGGTACGGCTCGAGGCCGGTCTGCGCGACCTGTTCCACCTCAGGAAGCTTCTGCGGTGACCGCTTCCCTGACCCGGGCGCGCGCCCTGCGTGCCGCCGGCACCACCAGCGGCGTGCCCGTCTCCGGGTCGTCGATGACCTGACAGCGCAGCCCGAAGACCTCCTCGACCAGCCCGGCCGTGACGACGTCGTTCGGCGCGCCCTGCGCGATCACCGTGCCGCCCTTCAGCGCGATGAGGTGGGTGGCGTAGCGGGCGGCGTGGTTGAGGTCGTGCAGCACGGCCACCAGCGTGCGGCCCTGCTCCTCGTGCAGTTCGGCGCACAGGTCGAGGACGTCGATCTGGTGCTGGATGTCGAGGTACGTGGTCGGCTCGTCGAGCAGCAGCAGCGGGGTCTGCTGGGCGAGCGCCATCGCGATCCACACGCGCTGCCGCTGGCCGCCGGACAGCTCGTCGACGTACCGGTCGGCGAGTTCGGCGACGCCCGTCCGCGCCATCGACTCCCGCACGACCCGCTCGTCCTCCGCCGACCACTGGCGCAGGATGCCCTGGTGCGGGTAGCGGCCCCGGCCGACCAGGTCGGCGACGGTGATGCCGTCGGGCGCGATGGACGACTGCGGGAGCAGGCCCAGCGTCCGGGCGACCTTCTTCGCCGGCATCGACTGGATGACCTGCCCGTCGAGCAGCACCCGGCCCTCGCTCGGCTTCAGCATCCGCGACAGCGCCCGCAGCAGCGTCGACTTGCCGCAGGCGTTGGGGCCGACGATCACGGTGAAGGAGTTGTCGGGGATCTCCACCGACAGCTGTTCGGCGATGACCCGCTGGTCGTAGGCGAGGGTGACGTTCTCTGCGGACAGGCGGTTCACGCTGCTCCTTCGGTTGTTCGGCCCGTGGTCGGCACGGGTGGTGGCGTCCGGACCCGGCCTCATATCCGGCCCGCCCTGCGCTCGGTGACCAGCAGCCACAGCAGATAGACGCCGCCGAGCACGCCGGTGACCACGCCCACGGGCAGCTGTCCGTCGCCGAACAGCCGCTGCGACGCCCAGTCGGCGGTGACCAGGAGGGCGGCGCCCATGCACAGGGCGGGTACGAGGTTCGGCCCGGGCGAGCGGGTCAGGCGGCGGGCGAGCTGCGGCGCGGTGAGCGCCACGAAGGCGACCGGGCCGGCGGCGGCGGTGGCGGCCGCGGTGAGCAGCACGGCGGCGACCATCAGCAGCAGCCGTACGCGCTCCACCCGCACCCCGAGGGCGTTGGAGACGTCGTCGCCCATCTCCATCATCCGCAGCCCGCGCGCGTTGGCGAGGACCAGCGGGACGAGGACGCAGCACAGGACGAGCAGCGGCCAGACCTGCTTCCAGTCGCGGCCGTCGAGCGAGCCCGTCATCCACACGATCGCGCGGGCCGCGTCGACGAGGTCGGCCTTGGTGATCAGGAAGCCGTTGACCGCGGTGGCGATGGCCGACACGCCGATGCCGACGAGCACGAGCCGGTAGCCGTGCACCCCGCGCTTCCAGGCGAGCAGGTAGATGGCGGCCCCGGTCACCAGACCGCCGACGAGCGCACCGACGGCCACCTGATGGGCGGAACCGGACATCAGCACGATCACCACGAGAGCGCCGGCCGTCGCCCCCTGCCCGAGCCCGAGCACGTCGGGGCTGCCCAGCGGATTGCGGGACACGGCCTGGAACACGGCGCCACCGAGCCCCAGCGCCGCACCGACCAGCAGCCCGACGAGGACGCGCGGCAGCCGCAGCTCGTTGACGATGAACTCCTGGCCCGCGGTGCCGTCGCCCGCCAGCGTCTTCAGCACGTCGCCGGCCGGGATCGGGAAGTCTCCGGTGCCGATCAGCACCACGCTCGCGGCGAGCGCGGCGACCACCAGCAGCACGACGACCACCAGGGCGCGCACGTCCACCCGCACGGAGAGCCCGCCGGGGCCGCGCAGGGCCCGCCGGGCGCCCGCGGCGCGGCTCCCGGCACGAGCGGTCCCCTCCGCCGTCACGCTGCCTCCCGCCCCGGTCCTCGCCGCCGTCTCCGTCACGTCCTTCGCGGTCCTGGATGCGGTCTTCACAGCTGGGCCGTCCTCCGCCGTCGTACGAGAAAGATGAAGACCGGGCCGCCGATGATCGCGGTGATGATGCCGACCTGGACCTCCGACGGCCGGGCGACGACCCGGCCGATCACGTCCGAGCCGAGCAGCAGCACCGGCGACAGGATCGCCGCGTACGGCATGATCCAGCGCAGGTCGGGACCGGTGAAGGAGCGCACGACGTGCGGGACCATCAGCCCGACGAACACGATCGGTCCGCAGGCGGCGGTCGCGGCGCCGCACAGCACGGTGGCGGCGAGCATGGACAGGGCCCGGGTGCGGTTGAGGTGCGCCCCGAGCGCCCTGGCGGTGTCGTCGCCCATGGCCATCGCGTTCAGCGGCCGGGCGAGGACGAACGCCAGCAGCGTGCCGGCCACCAGGAACGGCAGCACCTCCCGGATGACCTCGTCGGTCGCGGCGGTCAGCGAGCCGACCGTCCAGAAGCGCATCCTGGCCAGCGCCGCCTTGTCCATGATCATGACGGCCTGGACGTAACCGAAGAGCGCGGCGCTGATCGCGGTGCCGGCGAGCGCGAGCCGCACCGGCGTGGCTCCCCGGCTGCCGCCGAGGAACCAGACCAGCGCACCGACCGCGGCCGCGCCGCAGAAGGCGAACCACACGTAGCCGGTCAGGCTGGTGACGCCGAAGTAGGTGATGGCGGTGACCACGGCGGCCGAGGCGCCCGCGTTGATGCCGAGCAGGCCGGGGTCGGCCAGCGGATTGCGCGTCAGGGCCTGGAGCACGGCGCCGGAGAGCCCCAGCGCGGCGCCGACCAGCAGCCCCAGCACGGTCCGCGACAGCCGCTCGTCGACGACCACGTCCGCGTACGTGCCCGAGTCCTCGAACAGCCCGTGCCACACCTGGGCGACGGACAGCTCCTTCGCTCCGACGGCGATGCTCGCCACCGCCACCAGCAGCAGGATCCCGACGGAGACGAGCAGTCCAACGGAACGCGTCGCCCAGCGGGTTGGGGGCGCGGGGGCGGTCTCCGCGCGCTGTTCGGGAACACTGTCGACCAACACGTAGTTAGGTTAGCCTACCCTGCCAACTCCCCTCGATCCCTGGTCACGGACCTCCAGGTCACACGGGTTCACGTCCGGGTGCGGCTCGCGGCCGGCGCGGCCTCAGAGCCCCAGCCGCGCCAGCGCCTTGCCCCCGTCCAGCGCGCACGACCCCTCGCCCGCCGCCGTCCAGGCAGCGGCGCACAGCGCCCTCAGCCCGTCCAGGGCCTCGCCCTCCCCGGCCACCCGCAGGTCCCCGTCCCCCGCCTGCGCCGTCCATCCCCCGCACCGGAAGCCGTCCCCGTCCGCCACGACCTCGGGCTGCCCGGTGAGCAGGCCCCGCAGATCGGCGTCCACGTACGTCGGCCGGTGCTGCGGCGGCGCGGCGAGGAGCTGCGCCCCGTCGGTCACGCCGGTCAGCACGAGCAGCGAGTCCACCTCGCCGTTGAACGCCCCCTCGATGTCGGTGTCCAGCCGGTCCCCGACGACCAGCGGCCGCTCGGCGCCGGTGCGCAGGATCGTCTCCCGGTGCATGGGAGGCAGCGGCTTGCCCGCGACCTGCGGATCGGCCCCGGTCGCGATCCGCACGACCTCCACCGCGGCGCCGTTCCCCGGGGCGATGCCCCGCCCGCTCGGAATGGTCAGATCGGTGTTGGACGCGAACCACGGCACCCCCCGCGCCACGGCGTACGACGCCTCCGCGAACCGCCCCCACGGCAGGTCCGGCCCGCCGTACCCCTGCACGACGGCCGCCGGGTCGTCGTCCGCCGACTCCACCGGCACCAGTCCGCGCTCCCGCAACGCGACCCGCAGCCCTTCCCCGCCGATCACCAGCACCCGCGCTCCCGCCGGCACCTGCTCACTGATCAGCCGGGCCACCGCCTGCGCGGAGGTGATGACGTCCCCGGCCTCCGCCGGTATGCCCAATTCGGTCAGATGCGCGGCCACGGCGTCCGGCGTCCGCAGCGCGTTGTTGGTGACGTACGCGAGGTGCATCCCGCCCGAGCGCGCCGCGGCCAGCGACGCCACGGCGTGCACGATCGCGCTGCCGCCCGCGTACACCACCCCGTCCAGATCGAGCAGCGCCGTGTCGTACGCCTCGCTCAGGGCCTGCCCACTGCCCCCGGGCTCCGTCCTGACGCTCCGGCTCATTCCGCATCGCTCCTCGTTCAGTCGCTTTCCCCGATCATGCCGCATGCCGCTGACACACGTACGATGCCGGGATGAACACAGCAGGTCACTCGGAAGCAACGGCGCCCCGAGGCCTGGAACTCACCCCGTTCCGAGGCCTGCGCTACGACCCCGACCGGGTCGGCAGTCTCGCCGCCGTCACCTCCCCGCCGTACGACGTCGTGGTCCGTCCCGACGGCCTGCACCACCTCCAGGACGCGGATCCGCACAACATCGTCCGTCTGATCCTCCCCCAGGCGACCACGCCCGGTGTCCGCAACGAGCAGGCCGCCGCCACCCTCCGCCGCTGGCTCGGCGAGGGCGTCCTGACCGCCGATCCCGAACCGGCCCTGTACGTCTACGAGCAGCGGCACACCGACGGCATGCTCCAGCGCGGCCTCATCGGCACCCTGCGCGTCTCCGAGCCCTCGGCCGGCGTGGTGCTTCCGCACGAGGACGTCATGCCGCACGTCGTCGCCGACCGCGCGGCCCTCATGCGCGCCACGTGCGCCAACCTCGAGCCCCTCCTGCTCACCTACCGCGGCAACAGCACGGCCGCGGAGGTCGTGGAACGCACCGCCGAGAAGCCCCCGCTCCTGTCCACGACCACGGAGGACGGTTTCAGCCACCGCCTCTGGTCGATCACCGACCCCACCGAGGTCGCCCGGGTCCAGGCCGACCTCTCCCACCGCCAGGCCCTGATCGCCGACGGCCATCACCGCTGGGCCACCTACCGCCGTCTACGCGCGGAGCACCCCTCCCCGAGCCCCTGGGACCACGGACTGGTCCTCCTGGTCGACACGGCCCGCTATCCCCTGCGCGTCCGCGCCATCCACCGCCTCCTGCACGGCCTGCCCGTCCACGAGGCCCTGTCCTCCGTCGAGGGGCTGTTCCGCGTCCGCCGTCTGGAGGCGCCCCTGCCGGAGGCGCTCGCCGCCCTGGCCGACGCCGCCTGCGCGGGCAACGCCTTCCTGCTGGCCGGCGACGGCTCCTTCCACCTCCTCGACCGCCCGGACCCGGCCCTCATCGAGCGCACGGTCCCCGCCGACCGCCCACCGGCCTGGCGCGCCCTGGACGCGACCGTCCTGCACGCCGCGCTCCTCGGCCACGTGTGGCACGTCCCCGAGGACGATCCCACGCGCATCGCCTACATCCACGACACGGCCGCCACGGTCGAGAAGGCGGAACGCGACGGCGGGACGGCGGTCCTGCTGCACCCCGTCCGCGAAGAGGTGGTCCGCGACCTCGCCCGCCAGGGCGTCACGATGCCCCGCAAGTCGACGTCCTTCGGCCCGAAACCGGCCTCGGGCCTGGTCCTGCGCGCCCTGGACCTCTGAGCCTCCCCAGCGGCACGTGCGTCCGCACGCGCCCGGACGCACGAAAGGGGCGGAACCCCGGTCATCCCGGGGTTCCGCCCCTTTCCCTCACGCGCGTCAGTCCTGGGCGTCGCCCTTGTCCTCGGCCGGCGCGCCCTCGGCCGCGTCCTCGTCGAGCGCGTCGACGAACTCCACGCCGTCCAGCTCCGCCAGCCGGTCGGAGGCGTCCGTGCTGCCGTCCCGGTCGGCCTCGACGGCCTTCGCGAACCACTCCCGCGCCTCGCGGTCCCGCCCGACGGCCAGCAGCGCGTCGGCGTAGGCGTACCGCAGCCGCGCGGTCCACGGCTGCACCGAGCTGGAGGCCAGTTCGGGGCTCTGCAGCGTCACGATGGCCGCGTCCAGCTGCCCCATGTCACGCCGGGCGCCGGCCGCGACGAGCCGCATCTCGACCTGGCCCGCCTTGTCGAGCTTGTGCACCTCGGGCGCCCCGGCCATGTCGAGCGCCTTCTCCGGCCGCCCGAGCCCGCGCTCGCAGTCGGCCATCACGGGCCACAGCTCCACGCTGCCGGTCATCCGCCGGGCGGCCCGGAACTCGGCCAGCGCCTCGCTGTACTTCTGGTTGGCGTACGCGGCGAACCCGGCCGCCTCGCGCACGGCGGCGACCCGGGACGCGAGCCGCAGGGCCACCTTGGAGTACCCGTAGGCACCCTCGGGGTCCTCGTCGATGAGCCGCGCGACCATCACCAGGTTCTTGGCGACGTCCTCCGCGAGCGTCTTCGGCAGGCTCTGCAGCTCCTGCCGCACGTCCTTGTCGATCTCGTCGCCGGTGACGTCCTCCGGGATCGGCAGCCGCTTGATCGGCTCGCGGTCCCGGTCCCGGTCCCGCTCGTCGCGGAACCGCCCGCCGCCGCGCCGGTCGTCCCGTCCGTCGCGCCCCCGGAAACCGCCGGGGCGGCCGCCCCGGTCGTCACGACGGGGGCCACGCCCACCGCGGTCGTCCCGCCCGCGGAACCCACCGCGCTCGCCGCCCCGGCTGTCGTCACGCCGGAACCCGCCACGGTCCTCACCACGCCGGTCGTCGCGCCGGTCGTCGCGGCGGTCGTCGCGGCGGTCGTCGC
>NZ_JBIRHK010000008.1:442166-443193 GCF_044328485.1 Streptomyces sp. NPDC017936
CGCCGGAAGCCGCCGCGCTCGCCGCGGTCCCGGTCGTCACGACGGTCATCCCGACGGTCGTCACGCCG
Organism: Streptomyces sp. NPDC017936; assembly: GCF_044328485.1. NCBI lineage: Bacteria > Bacillati > Actinomycetota > Actinomycetes > Kitasatosporales > Streptomycetaceae > Streptomyces > Streptomyces sp. NPDC017936. The sequence goes on from NZ_JBIRHK010000008.1 coordinate 442,235, forward strand.
ACCGTAACCACCCTGACCACCCCGGTCGTCTCGGCGGTCCTCACGACGGTCGTCGCGCCGGCCGTAGCTGCCACGGTCACGGTCGCCGTATCCACCACGGCGGTCCTCACCACGGCGGTCGTCGCGACGGTCGTCACGGCGGTCGTCGCGCCGGAAGCCGCCGCGCTCGCCGCGGTCCCGGTCGTCACGACGGTCATCCCGACGGTCGTCACGCCGACCGTAACCACCCTGACCACCCCGGTCCTCACGGCGGCCGTAACCGCCACGGTCGTCGTCCCGCCGGAAGGAAGGACGGTCACCGCGGTCGTCCCGCCGGAAGGAAGGACGGTCACCGCGGTCGTCCCGCTGGAAGCCCGGACGCGAGCCCCGGTCGTCTCGACGGTCGTCGCGCCGGCCGTACCCACCACGATCACGGTCGCCGTAACCGCCACGGTCACGGTCGCCGTAGCCACCACGGCGGTCCTCACCACGGCGGTCGTCGCGCCGGAAACCGCCGCGCTCGCCGCGGTCCCGGTCGTCACGACGGTCATCCCGACGGTCGTCACGCCGACCGTAACCACCCTGACCACCCCGGTCCTCACGGCGGCCGTAGCCACCGCGCTCACCACGGTCGCCCCGCTCGCCACGGTCCCCGCGGTAACGACCGCGGTCACCGCGCTCGCCGCGGTCCCCACTGTCCCGTCGCCGCTGGTCGCGCTCCGGTCGGTCGTCGGGAGAGTTGGTGGACATGGTGACTCCTGTCTTCGTACCGCAAGTCGATTCTCGCGCAGTCGGGTACCCGATGCGCTCCGGGTTGTATTTGTCGCAAAACAACGAAAGGACCCCTGGTCCCAGCTGAACGCTGGGACCAGGGGTCCTTCCAAAGATTGTTCGGCGGCGTCCTACTCTCCCACAGGGTCCCCCCTGCAGTACCATCGGCGCTGTAAGGCTTAGCTTCCGGGTTCGAAATGTGACCGGGC
>NZ_JBIRHK010000009.1:0-109460 GCF_044328485.1 Streptomyces sp. NPDC017936
TGATCGAGATCCGCAAGCAGAACCCCGCCTTCGGACTCGGCTCCTACACCGAACTGTCCTCGTCCAACCCGGCCGTGCTCGCCTTCCTGCGCGAGGCCCCCTCGTCGCAGGAGGGGATGGACGACCTCGTGCTGTGCGTCCACAACTTCTCGCGCTTCGCCCAGCCCACCGAGCTGGACCTGCGCCTCTTCGAAGGCCGCCACCCGGTCGAGCTGTTCGGCGGGGTCCGCTTCCCGGCGATCGGCGAACTGCCGTACCTGCTCACCCTCGCAGGCCACGGTTTCTACTGGTTCCGGCTCGTCCGAGCCGCATCCCGCGTCGGCCGGCGCCTGTGAGCGTGCGCCGAGGAAAGGACGCGTCACCATGCCGAAGACCGCATCTCTGAGCCACGGCAGTGCCGTAGGCGTCCGCTCCGGCGGGACGCTCGGGGCGCTGCTGCGCGAGTGGCTGCCCCGGCAGCGCTGGTTCGCGGGCAAGGACCGGCCCCTCAACGACCTCCGTCTGCTGTCCATGACGGAGCTGTATCCGGGTTGTCTGCATCTGCTGGTGCACACCGGCCAGTCGGGCGTGCCCTCGCCGGGCGGCACTCCCCCGCCCGGGGACTGCTACCAGCTGCTCCTCGGCCTTCAGCGGCACCTGTCGCCGCGGTTGGGCCGGGCCCTGATCGGCAGGGTGGAGGAGGGGCCGCTGGCCGGACTGGCGGTGCACGACGCGTTGCAGGACCCCCGGTCGGCGCACCTGCTGCTGGAACGCATGCGGCACCCGGGCCCGCTGGGACCGCTGACCTTCGAGTCCGACCCGTCGGTGCCGGTGCCGGCCGGTCTGGCGCCACGGCTGCTGGAGGCGGAGCAGTCGAACACCTCCGTGGTGTACGGCGACGCGTTCATCCTGAAGGTGTTCCGGCGCATCCAGCCCGGCGTGAACCCCGACCTGGAGGTGCCGGTCGCGCTGGCGGGCCAGGGGTGCAGCCGGGTGCCGGCCCCCGTGGCCTGGTTCCGGACAACGGACCCGCAGGAGGCGACACTGGGCGTGCTCCAGCCGTTCCTGCCGGACGCCTCGGACGGCTGGACCCTGGCGCTGGACGCCCTCGCCCACGGCGACGACTTCATGAGGGAGGCGGAGGCGCTGGGCCGGGCCACGGCGGAGGTCCACCTCGCCCTGGCCGCGGCCTTCCCGGCCGGCCCGCGCGGTGACAACGCGCGGACGGCGGCGGCGATGACCGAGCGGCTCGAGGCCGCCGCGCACCACGTGGCGGCACTGCGCCCCTACGTCCCGGGCCTCACCACCGCCTTCGGCGCGCTCGCCGCCTGCGATCCCGGCCCGCCGGCCCAGCGCATCCACGGCGATCTGCACCTCGGACAGGTGCTGCGGGCCGGGCGGGAGTGGTTCGTCATCGACTTCGAGGGCGAGCCGTCCCGTCCGCTGGCCGAGCGGCGCAGCGCGCACTCCCCCGTGCGGGACATCGCCGGCATGCTGCGCTCCTTCGACTACGCCGCCCGCCAGCGCCGGCCCTGGCGCCCGGAGTGGGCGCGCCGCTGCCGGGAGGCCTTCTGCGCCGGCTACGCGGCCCGGGCCGGCTGGGACCCCCGCAAGAAGCACGCCCTGCTGCGTGCCTACGAGACCGACCGGGCGGTGTACGAGGTGCTGTACGAGGCCCGGCACCGCCCCGACTGGCTATCCGTACCCATGGCGGCGATCGAGCGACTCGCCGTCCGAGGAGGCTGACCCATGGCTCTGCGCGACACGTCCCTGCCCGAGTCGGCCGGCCCCCGCCCGTCCGCGGTGCCCGTGCTGGACCCGGCCGACCGGGGGCGCCTGCTGGCGGGCGCCCACCACGATCCGCACGCCCTGCTGGGCGCGCACCCGGTGCCGGGCGGGATCGTCTTCCGGGCGCTGCGCCCGTTCGCCCGTTCGGTGGCCGTCGTGGTCGACGGTGAGCGCACCGCGCTGGTGTCGGAGGGTGACGGCCTCTTCTCGGCCGTCCTGCCGCTCGCCGCGATCCCCGCGTACACGCTGCTGGTGGCGTACGCGCAGGACGGGAGCGACGAGCAGGAGGTGCACGACCCGTACCGCTTCCTGCCCGCCCTCGGCGAGCTGGATCTGCACCTCATCCGCGAGGGGCGGCACGAGCAGCTGTGGAAGGCGCTCGGCGCGGAGCCGATGACCCACCAGGGCGTGACCGGCACCCGCTTCACGGTGTGGGCGCCGAACGCCCGGGGGGTGCGGGTCGCCACCGACTTCACCTACTGGGACGGGACGGCCTTCCCGATGCGGTCCCTCGGCGCGTCCGGGGTGTGGGAGCTGTTCCTGCCCGGCGTCGGCGAGGGCACCCGCTACAAGTACGAGATCCACTCCCGCCACGGTCACCGCTTCCTCAAGGCCGACCCGATGGCGCGCCGCGCGGAGGTGCCGCCGGACACGGCGTCGATCGTGCACGCCTCGCACCACGAGTGGGGCGACCAGGAGTGGATGGCGCACCGGGGTGACGTGCCCGTGCACGCGGCGCCGTTCTCGGTGTACGAGGTGCACCTGCCGTCCTGGCGGCCCGGGCTGACGTACCGGGAGCTGGCCGAGGAGCTGCCCGCGTACGTCGAGGACCTCGGCTTCACCCATGTGGAGTTCATGCCGGTCGCCCAGCATCCCTTCGCGGGTTCGTGGGGCTACCAGATCACCGGTTTCTACGCGCCGGCCTCGCGGCTCGGCTCCCCGGACGACTTCAAGCACCTCGTGGACGCGCTGCACCGGGCCGGGATCGGCGTGATCGTGGACTGGGTGCCGGCGCACTTCCCCAAGGACGACTGGGCGTTGGCCCGGTTCGACGGCGACCCGTTGTACGAGCCCGGGAACTCCCAGCGGGCCGAGCACCCCGACTGGGGGACGTTCGAGTTCGACTTCGGCCGCACCGAGGTGCGCAACTTCCTGGTCGCCAACGCCACGTACTGGTGCGAGGAGTTCCACATCGACGGGCTGCGCGTCGACGCCGTCGCCTCGATGCTGTACCTCGACTACTCGCGCGAGCCGGGCCGGTGGACGCCGAACGCGTACGGCGGCCGGGAGGACCTGGACGCGATGGCGTTCCTCCAGGAGATGAACGCGACCGTGTACCGCAGGAACCCGGGCGTGGTGACCATCGCGGAGGAGTCGACGGCCTGGGGCGGGGTGACCCGGCCGACCGACAGCGGCGGTCTGGGGTTCGGGCTGAAGTGGAACATGGGCTGGATGCACGACTCGCTGGAGTACATCGCCAAGGAGCCGGTGCACCGCAAGTACCACCACCACGAGATGACCTTCTCGATGATCTACGCCTACAGCGAGAACTACGTCCTCCCCATCTCCCACGACGAGGTCGTCCACGGCAAGCAGGCCCTGGTGTCGAAGATGCCCGGCAACTGGTGGCAGCGGCGCGCCAACCACCGCGCCTACCTCGGATTCATGTGGGCGCACCCGGGAAAGCAACTCCTCTTCATGGGGCAGGAGTTCGCCCAGGGCGCCGAGTGGTCCGAGGCCCACGGCCCCGAGTGGTGGCTCCTCGACCCCGGTTACTGCGCCGCGGGCGACCACCGGGGCGTGCAGGACCTCGTCCGCGACCTCAACGCGCGCTACCGGGCGACCCCGGCCCTGTGGCAGCGGGACACCGATCCCGCCGGTTTCCGGTGGGTGTTGTGCGACGCGGCCGACGACAACGTCCTCGCCTTCCTGCGGTACGACGCCGACGGCACGCCGCTGCTGGCCGTCAGCAACTTCTCCCCGGTCGTCCGGCACGCCTACCGCCTCGCCGTCCCCGAGGAGGTGCCCGTCTGGTACGAGGCGCTCAACACCGACGCGGCCCGCTACGGCGGCAGCGACCTCACCCACCTCGACGGGATCACACCGGAGAACGGGGAGATCCAGGTCACGCTGCCGCCGCTCGCCACCGTCTGGTGGACGCCGTCGTCCGTGTGAACGGGCCCCCACGGGGCAGTCGGGTGCGTACCACCTGCCAGAGAAAGGCTGCATGCCGTGCGCACCGTCGGAGTGGAGGAGGAACTCCTCCTGGTCGACCCGGAGACCGGGGAGCCCAAGGCCCTGTCCGCCGCAGTTCTCGCCCGCGCCACGCGGGACCCGGAGGAACCGGACGTCTTCGAGAAGGAACTGCACAACCAGATGCTGGAGTTCGCCACCCATCCGCAGTCGGCGATGGACGAGCTCGGCGAGGAGATCGTCCGCATACGGGGTGAGGCGGCCCGGCACGCCGGTGAGATCGGGTGCACGGTGGCGGCGCTGGCCACCTCCCCCCTGCCGGTGCGCCCGTCCGTCGGCATGAACCGGCGCTACCAGTGGATGGCGGAGCAGTACGGCATCGCCACCCGGGAGCAGTTGGTGTGCGGCTGCCACGTCCATGTGTCCGTGGAGTCGGACGAGGAGGGCGTGGCGGTCATCGACCGCATCCGGCCGTGGCTGCCGGTGCTGGCCGCCATCAGCGCCAACTCCCCCTTCTGGCAGGGGAACGAGTCGGGGTACGCCAGCTACCGCAGCCGGGTGTGGCAGCGCTGGCCGTCGGCCGGCCCGACCGAGCTGTTCGGGTCCGCGGAGCGCTACCACCAGCGGGTGGCGGACATGGTGGCCACGGGCACGATCCTCGACGAGGCCATGGTCTACTTCGACGCCCGGCTGTCGGCACGCTATCCGACGGTGGAGATCCGGGTCGCGGACGTCTGTCTGCACGCCGACACCGCCGTGCTCCTGGCCACACTGGTGCGCGGACTCGTCGAGACGGCCGCCCGGGAGTGGAAGGCGGGCGAGGAGCCGGTGGACCACAGTGTGAGCCTGCTGCGGCTGGCGAGCTGGCGGGCCGCCCGCTCCGGGCTGACCGGGGACCTGCTGCACCCGGCGACCATGCGGAGCGCGCCCGCCGAGACGGTGGTCGGGGCCCTGCTGGACCACGTGGCGGAGGCGCTGGCCGACAGCGGGGACCTGGAGCGGGCCCGCGCGGCGTGCGCCGCGTTGCTGCGCGACGGCAACGGGGCCCGGATCCAGCGTGAGGTGTGGGAACGCACGGGCAACCTGCGTGAGGTCGTCGCCGCGTGCGTCCGGCACACCCAGGGCTGAGTCGCGGGGTGCTCCCGCTCAGAAGATGAGGATCAGGGCGTAGGCCAGGAAGAAGGCCGCGACCAGCACGACGAGGATGATGATGAGGGTGAGCGGGCCCTTGGCCCAGCCCTTGGTGGGGTTGTGCGTCTCCCGGGGGCCGGCCTCGGGCATGCTGCTCTCCGCGGGCGGGGTCTCGCCCGGGGGAACTCCGCCGCCGGGTTCCAGGCCGGTGCTGCGCTCGGGTTCGGGGTCGGGATTGATGTGCGTCATGTCCTCCGAGTCCCCCGGACCCGCCGAGATCATCAACGCGAATTACTTATCCGTTCGCGGCCACAACCGGTCCCTCCTGGGCTACATTCGCCACCGTCGATGACAGTCCTCGTCGGCGGAGTCACACCCCGTACATGTCAGGAGCAGCGCATGCGCGACGTCGCCCTCGCTCCCCCGGCCGCTCCGCCCCTGACCGGAGGGCTCGCCGACAGCGTCTTCGAGACGGCCGCCCGCACCCCCGCGCACCCGGTGCTCGCCCGGCGTTCCGCGCGTGCCGGCGCGTGGGAGGAGGTGACGGCGGTCGAGCTGCGCGACGAGGTCGTCGACCTGGCCAAGGGACTGGTCGCGTCCGGGATCTCGCCCGGCCACCGGATCGCGATCATGGCCCGGACCCGTTACGAGTGGACGGTGCTCTGCTACGCGCTGTGGGCGGTGGGCGCCGAGGTGGTGCCCGTCTACCCGACCGCCTCGCGCGACCAGGTCGAGTGGATCCTGCGCGACTCCGGCTGCGTGGGCGTGGTCGTCGAGGACGAGCAGAGCGTGATGACGGTCGGCTCGGTGTGCGCGACCCTGCCCACGCTGCGGCACGTCTGGCAGCTGGACGCCGGCGCGCTCGAGGAGCTCCGGCGCCTCGGCGCGTCGACACCGGTCACCACGGTGGACTCGCTGCGGCGCATCGTGCTGCCGGACTCCACCGCGGTGATCACGTACACCTCCGGCACCTCGGGCCGTCCCCTGGGCTGCGCGCTGACCCACCGCAGCCTGGCCGCCCCCTGCGACACACTGCTGGCCGGCTGGGGGCACACGGCGGCGGCGCCGGGAGAGCAGCCGTCCGTCCTCGCCTTCCTGCCGTTCTCCCATGTCTACGGCCTGATGATCCAGGGCATCTGCCTGCGCGGCGGCATCCTCATGGGCCATGAGCCCGACCTGGGCACGACCTCGCTCGCGGAGGCCCTGCGCAGCTTCCGCCCGACGTACCTGTACGCGGTGCCGTCGGTGTTCGAGAAGATCTACAAGAACTTCCTGCGCACGGCCCAGCAGTCGGGCCGGGGCGCGCTGTTCGAGCGGGCCGCGGAGACGGCCCGGGACTTCGCGGCGGCCGTCGAGCGGCAACGGCTGGGCCGTGGCTCGGGGCCCGGCCTCGACCTGCGCCTCCAGCACGCCCTCTTCGAGCGGACGGTGTACCGCAGGCTCCGTGCCGCCCTCGGCGGGCGGGTGCACCGCGCCACCTCGGGCGGCTCACCGCTCCACCGCGACCTCTCCCTCTTCTACGAGGGCATCGGCATCTACGTCCACGACGGCTACGGCCTGACGGAGACCAGCGGCGGGATCACCATGCAGCCGCTGGGCCACGAGAGGTCCGGCACCGTGGGCCGGGCGCTGCCGGGCACCGAGATCCGGGTGGCGGGCGACGGGGAGATCCTGGTGCGCGGCCCGTCGGTGTTCCAGGGCTACGTCAACGACGAGGCCGCCACGCGGGCGGCGCTGCGGGGCGGCTGGCTGGCCACCGGCGACCTCGGATCACTGGACTCCGACGGCTATCTCACGATCACCGGCCGCAAGAAGGACGTCATCATCACCAGCAGCGGCAAGAGCGTGGCGCCCGCGGCGCTGGAGCAGCGGCTGCGGATGCATCCGCTCGTCCACCAGGCGGTGGTCGTCGGCGACAACCGTCCCTGCGTGGGCGCGCTGATCACCCTGGACCCGGACTTCCTGGCGCACTGGCGCGGGGGGCTGGCCATCCAGGGCGACACGCCGAGCCGGGAGATGCGGGAGGAGAACGCCCTGCGGGACGAGATCGGGCGGGCGGTGGCCGCGGCCAACAGCTCCGTGTCCCGCCCGGAGTCCATCCGCTGCTTCCGCATCCTGCCGGAGCCGTTCGACCAGGCCAACGGCCTGCTGACCCCGTCGATGAAGCTGCGCCGCGACTCGATCGTCCAGCACTACGCGGCCGAGATCGAGGCCATGTACCAGGCGCGGGCGCGACTGCCCCGGCAGAGCGCCCCGGAGGAGGTGCTCGGCTGGGACGACGCGGACGACGTCTTCCGGTGAGCCGGACCGCAGCGCCGTGCCGTGCGGACGTGGCCGGGTGCCGGTCCCCCGGGGCGGCGCGGGCGGTGCTCCCCGCCCCGGAGGAAAAGGACGAACACTCCCGGATCGCCGCCTCCGGCCCCGCGGCCGTGCGCCGGACGCGTAGGCTGCGCGGCCCCGGGAACCCTGAACAGTGGCGACGCGAGAGAGCCGCACGAGAAAGGACGACGGCCCCCGCCGTGAAGGGGGCCGCACTGACGACATGGCAACCGAGCCCCGTGGTAACGACTCACTGGCCTCCTGGGCGATCCCGAGCCGCACCGACCGTTTCGCGGGCGAACCGCAGGACGTGACGGGCGCGCGCCTGGCCGCGGAGGCGTTCCTCCGTGACCTGTCACGGGCGTCCGCGCCCTCGGCGCCGGAGTACTGGCACGACATCGTGCTGATCGTCACCGAGCTGGCGTCCAACGCGGTCCAGTACGCGCCGGGCCCGTTCGAACTGCACCTGCGGCCCACCTTCGACGGGGTGCACGTCACGCTGCACGACACCAACCCCACCCCGCCGGCCCCCCGGCCGTTCCGCCCCAACAGCGGGGGCGGCGGCATCGGCTGGCACCTGATCCACACGTTGTGCAGCCAGGTCAGCGTGGTCCCCGACGACCACGGCAAGGGCGTGCACGTCTTCCTGCCCTGGTGACGCCCCTCAGGCCGGACCGCCGGAGCCCGGGGGCGCCGCGGTCCGGATCGGCACGAAGACGCGGATCGTCTTCCCGGCCGGCGGCCGCCGGTCGATCGAGATGTCCCGGGCCAGCCGGATGATCAGCGGCCAGCCGTAGCCGTTGCCGTGGTGGCCCGCGGGAAGGGCGCCCGATCCGTACGCCGCCGGGGGGACGGCGTCACTGTGGTCGTGCACGGCCAGCCGGATTCCGTCCGGGGCCGGCGTCACCTCGAACCCGGCCAGGCCGCCGCCGTGCCGGATCGCGTTGGTGACCATCTCCGACACGACCAGCAGGAGGTCGATGACGTCCTCCTCGCGGGCCGGCCGTGCCGAAGCGTTCCAGCAGGCGTCGACCACCGCGCGGGCGTGGTCCCGCGCGGACGCGGCGGTCGTCACCGGGGCGAGCGCCGGTCGCGCGGGCGTGAGTTCGTCCCCTCTCACGGCTCCGTCACCGTCCCCTGCGGTCGGAGCGCCGGGTCTGCGGCTCGTCCATCGTCGACACCCCGTTCCTCGGTCATGGCGCGCAGCGGCCGGTCTGTGATGGGGCCTCGAGCATACGGCGGGCGCCCCCGCCCCGGCCCGCGGCCCCACGGTCCGGCCGTGCGGCCGGTCAGGCCGACGCGCTTCCCCGCCGGGCCAGCCCGAGATAGTAGTCGGCGACCGCCGTCAGGTAGGCGGGGTCCATCGTCTCGCTGTCGGTCCGGAACCGGGGGGCCTGCTTCACCTCGTCCCCGGTGCAGGCCAGCGTCACCGTGCGGTGGTCCGGGTCGACGGCCGCGACGGCCCCCACCGGTACGACGACGCTCCTGCCGAACAGCCAGACCCCCGTGTCGACGACCAGGTGCCACATCCCGTGGTGGCCGTCCTCTCGCTCGACGTGGCCTATCGTGCCGTCGGCCGCCACCACGCCGTACCCCGTCAGGTCCTGCCCCTCGGCGTGTCCGCTGCCCGGTGCGTAGGACCAGATTCCGTCGATGGTCACGCTGCTCCCTTCTCCTGTTCCCCAGCCAGCGGATACCCTCCCGCGGCGGCCCCATTCGGGGCCTGCCGCGCCGTTCCCGGACCGTTGCCGCCGCTCACCGGGGCCGTGCATCCGGTGCGGCATGAGCCGGGGAAGCAGGGGCAGACGCAGGTGCGTCATCGACCGGCCCGACGATCTCCGACACGTCTCGGCGGGCCCCGACGAACGGAGTGAGCGGCATGGATGCCGTGACGGCGCGCACAGGAACGGCCACGGCGGGGCAGGGCGTCGCCGAAGACCCGCGGGCAGGGGTTCCGTTCGTCGACACGCCGACGCGGGTCAGCCCCAGGGACGCGCGGGAGCTCTCGCGCCGCTTCTTCGACCGGCTGGCCGTCCTGGAGGAGGGCACGCCCGAGCACCAGTACGTGCGCAACACGCTGATCGAGATGAACCTCTCGCTCGTGCGGTACGCGGCCTCCCGGTTCCGCGGCCGGGGCGACGCGACGGAGGACATCGTCCAGGTCGGGACGATAGGCCTGATCAAGGCGATCGACCGGTTCGAGCTGAGCCGTGAGGTCGAGTTCACCTCGTTCGCCGTGCCCTGCATCGTGGGTGAGATCAAGCGTTTCTTCCGGGACACCAGCTGGGCCGTCCACGTGCCGCGCCGGCTGCAGGAGGCGCGGGTGGAGCTGGCGAGGGCGACCGACGAGCTGCAGACCCGGCTGGGCCGCATGCCCACCACGCGGGAGCTGTCGCAGCTGATGTCGCTGTCCGAGGAGGAGGTCGTCGAGGCGCGCAAGGCCTCGAACTGCTACACCTCGGCCTCGCTCGACGCGGCCCTCGCCTCGGAGAGCGGCGCCGACGGCGAGTCCTTGCTGGCCGACTTCATCGGCGTGGAGGAGCCGGCGCTCGAACTCGTGGAGGACTTCCACTCCCTGGCGCCCCTGATCGCCGCGCTCGAGCCGAGAGAGCAGCGGATCCTCCACCTGCGGTTCGTCGAGGAGCGGACGCAGGCGGAGATCGGCAGGGAGCTGGGAATCTCACAGATGCACGTCTCGCGGCTCATCAGCCGCGTGGTGCGGCGGCTGCGCACCGGGCTGCTCGGCCCCGACCTCGCCTGAACAGGGGCTCGCGCCCCTGACGTGGATCAGGGGCAAAACTCCTTCGGGTACCCCGTTTTGCTCCTCACATGCACGGTGCGCGACAAGTGGAAATTCTGTGCGCAGAAGGTGACGTGACACTTTGTTCCGCCGCGGGATCGTGGGTTAGCCTGCGGCGAATCTCTCTTGTCAGGCACATCCGTGAACTGCGGAAATGCGCGTACGACATGCGGCGTCGCCCACCGGGGGCGGAGCGGTTCCGAGCCTCCGCCGGGGGCTCCGGGGAGCGGAACGAGGATACGCATGACCAGCAATGCTGCCGAGGCCGTCGACACGGTCCCGGGAGACCAGGAGCTGAGGCGGCTTCTGGCCGGTCTCACGGCCGTGCGGGACGGTGACTTCGGTACCCGGCTGCCCGCCGACGGTGACGGCCTCATGGGCGACATCGCCACCGTGTTCAACGGCATGGTCGACCAGTTGTCCGTGTTCACCTCGGAAGTCACGCGCGTGGCCCGCGAGGTGGGCACGGAGGGCACCCTCGGCGGGCAGGCGGAGGTTCCCGGCGTCTCGGGCACGTGGGCGGACCTCACGGACTCCGTCAACGCCATGGCGGGCAACCTGACCACGCAGGTCCGCGACATCGCCCAGGTGGCGACCGCGGTGGCCAAGGGCGACCTGTCGCAGAAGATCGACGTGCCCGCGCGCGGAGAGATCCTGCAGCTGAAGGAGACCGTCAACACGATGGTCGACCAGCTCTCCGCCTTCGCCGACGAGGTCACCCGCGTCGCCCGCGAGGTCGGCACCGAGGGCCGCCTCGGCGGCCAGGCGCAGGTGCCGGGGGTGGCCGGCGTGTGGCGGGACCTCACGGATTCGGTCAACTTCATGGCCGGGAACCTCACGGCGCAGGTCCGCAACGTCGCGCAGGTGACGACGGCGGTCGCCAAGGGCGACCTGTCGCAGAAGATCACGGTCGACGCCCGCGGCGAGATCCTCGAACTGAAGAACACCATCAACACGATGGTCGACCAGCTCTCCGCCTTCGCCGACGAGGTCACCCGCGTCGCCCGCGAGGTCGGCACCGAGGGCCGCCTCGGCGGCCAGGCCGACGTGAAGGGCGTCAAGGGGACCTGGCGGGACCTGACCGACTCGGTGAACTTCATGGCGGGCAATCTGACCGCCCAGGTCCGCAACGTCGCCCAGGTGGCGACCGCGGTGGCGCAGGGCGACCTCTCGCAGAAGATCACCGTCGACGCCCGCGGCGAGATCCTCGAACTGAAGAACACCATCAACACGATGGTCGACCAGCTCTCCGCCTTCGCCGACGAGGTCACCCGCGTCGCCCGCGAGGTCGGCACGGCGGGCAACCTAGGCGGGCAGGCCACCGTCCGGGGTGTCTCGGGCACCTGGAAGGACCTGACCGACAACGTCAACGTGATGGCGTCGAACCTGACGGGCCAGGTGCGGTCGATCGCCCAGGTCGCCACCGCGGTGGCCCGCGGCGACCTGTCGCAGAAGATCACCGTCGAGGCCAAGGGCGAGGTCGCCGCGCTCGCGGACGTCATCAACACGATGGTGGACACGCTCTCGGCGTTCGCCGACGAGGTCACCCGCGTCGCCCGCGAGGTCGGCACCGAGGGCCGCCTCGGCGGCCAGGCGCACGTGCCGAACGTGGCCGGCACCTGGAAGGACCTCACCGACAACGTCAACTCGATGGCGAACAACCTCACCGGTCAGGTCCGCAACATCGCCCTGGTGACCACCGCGGTGGCCCTCGGCGACCTGTCGAAGAAGATCGACGTCGACGCCCGCGGCGAGATCCTCGAGCTCAAGACGACCATCAACACGATGGTCGACCAGCTCTCCGCCTTCGCCGACGAGGTCACCCGCGTCGCCCGCGAGGTCGGCACCGAGGGCCGCCTCGGCGGCCAGGCGGAGGTCGAGGGCGTCTCGGGCACCTGGAAGCGCCTCACCGAGAACGTCAACGAGCTGGCCGGCAACCTGACCCGGCAGGTCCGCGCGATCGCCGAGGTCACGAGCGCGGTCGCGGAGGGCGACCTGACGCGCTCCATCAACGTGGAGGCGTCCGGCGAGGTCGCCGAGCTCAAGGACAACATCAACTCCATGGTGGAGTCGCTGCGCGAGACCACCCGGGCCAACCAGGAACAGGACTGGCTCAAGACCAACCTCGCACGGATCTCCGGCCTCATGCAGGGCCACCGGGACCTGCCCGTGGTGGCCGAGCTGATCATGGACGAACTGGTGCCGCTGGTGTCGGCCCAGTACGGGGCCTTCCACCTCGCGGAGGAGGGCGCCGACGGACCGGAGCTGCGGCTGGTGGGCGCCTACGGCCTCCCCGACGACGACGCCCGGCCGGCCCGCGTCCCGTTCGGCCGCTCGCTGGTCGGTCAGGCCGCGCGCAGCCGCCGCACGATCACGGTGGACGAGCTGCCCGCCGGGTACGTCACGATCTCCTCCGGTCTCGGCCGGGTGGAGCCCACCACGCTGATCCTGCTGCCGATCCTGTTCGAGGGGCAGGTGCTCGGCGTCATCGAACTGGCGTCGGTGACCTCGTTCACCCAGATCCACCGGGACTTCCTGGAACAGCTGCGGCAGGCCATCGGGGTCAACGTCAACACCATCGTGGCGAACGCCCGGACCGACGAGCTGCTCGACGAGTCCCAGCGGCTGACCGCCGAACTCCAGGTCCGTTCGGCCGAGCTGCAGGCGCAGCAGGAGGAGCTGCAGCGGTCCAACGCCGAGCTGGAGGAGAAGGCCTCCCTGCTGGTGGCGCAGAACCGGGACATCGAGGCGAAGAACCTCCAGATCGAGCAGGCGCGGCAGGAGCTGGAGGCGCGGGCGCAGCAGTTGTCGCTGGCGTCGAAGTACAAGTCGGAGTTCCTGGCGAACATGAGCCACGAGCTGCGCACCCCGCTCAACAGCCTGCTGATCCTCGCGCAGCTGCTGGCGCAGAACCCCTCGCGCAACCTCACGCCGAAGCAGGTCGAGTACGCGGGCATCATCCACTCCGCGGGCTCGGACCTGCTCCAGCTGATCAACGACATCCTGGACCTGTCCAAGGTCGAGGCCGGCAAGATGGACATCTCCCCGGAGCAGGTGCCGCTGCGGCAGCTCATCGAGTACGTCGAGGCGACGTTCCGGCCGATGACGACGCAGAAGAGCCTCGACTTCACGATCAGCACGGCGACCGGGGCGCCGGCGGACCTGCTCACCGACGACTCCCGGTTGCGGCAGGTGCTGCGCAACCTGCTGTCCAACGCCGTGAAGTTCACCGAGCAGGGCAGCGTCGAGCTGCGCATCGAGCCGGTGGCGCCGGAGGAGGTGCCCGAGGGAGTGATCCGGGGCGGCACGGTGGTCGCCTTCCGGGTCAAGGACACCGGTATCGGCATCCCGGAGCAGCACCTGGAGACGATCTTCGGCGCCTTCCAGCAGGCGGACGGCACCACGAGCCGCAAGTACGGCGGCACGGGCCTGGGGCTGTCCATCACCCGGGAGATCGCCCATCTGCTCGGCGGCGCGGTGACGGTGGACAGCACCCCAGGCAAGGGCAGCACGTTCACCCTGTACCTGCCGGTCGCCCGCGGGGACTTCGCCGAACTGATCGGCGCCGGACGGCAGCTGGAGCGCGGGACGGCGGACACCGAGCCGGTGCCGCTCGACTCCCCCTCCCCCGGTCTGCCCCTGGTGGCCGGCACCGCCGGTCAGCGGCCCCGCCGGCTGCTGGTCGTCGAGGAGCGGCCGCGCGGTCTGCTGACGCTGGTCGCCGAGAGCGTGGTCGCGGACATGGCGCGCGGCCGGGAGGACGGCACCCCGCCGCCGCCGGTCGACCTGGTGACCGCCGTCGGGGCGCAGGAGGCGGCCGGCGCGCTGGCCGCCGAGCCGTGCCACTGCGTGGTGCTGGAGCTGGGGATGCCCGGCGCGGAGGCCTCCCGCTTCCTGGAGGCGCTCGAGGGCGACTCGGCGCTGGCGGGCGTGCCGGTGCTCGTGCACAGCGGGCACCGCGCCGACCTCGCCCAGGAGGAGCGGCTGCAGTCCCGCGCGGCCGGCCGGACGCTGGAGTTCCTCTCCAGCCTGGACGAACTGCGCGAGCGCATCACGCTGCACCTGTCCGCCGAGGAGCCCGGCGACGTCCTCGCCCTGGTCCGCCCGGACGAGCCGCAGCCCCTGACGCCCCAGCCGGTGGACGGCGCCGTCGCGGGCCGCACGGTCCTGGTCGTCGACGACGACGCGCGCAACCTGTTCGCCCTGAGCGGGATCCTGGAGCTGCACGGCATCCGGGTCCTGCACGCGGAGAACGGGCGCGAGGGCATCGAGACGTTGCGCGGCAACCCGGACGTGGCCCTCGTGCTGATGGACGTGATGATGCCGGAGATGGACGGGTACACGGCCACCGCGGAGATCCGCACCATGCCGCAGTACGCCGATCTGCCGATCATCGCGGTCACCGCGAAGGCGATGCCCGGTGACCGGGAGAAGAGTCTGGCCTCGGGAGCCAGCGACTACGTGACCAAGCCCGTCGACACCCATGATTTGATGTCCTGCGTCCGCCGCTGGCTGACCCCGTGAGCGCGCCCGTTCCGAGTGCCGGGTCCCCCGGCCGAGGAGTCGTCCCCCTGTGAGCATTCCCGAACAGTCGCCCGAGAGCCACGAGATCCGGACCCCGGCCGAGCCGCCGGCGCCGGCCCAGGTGCCGGCCGAGCCTCAGGCCTTTGCGCAGGTCGCCGTCGGCGCGGAGGTCACCCCCCGCGCGGAGGTCACCGCGTCCGCGCCGGTCGAAGCCGGCCGGCCGGCGCGGGATCCGGCGGGCGAGGCGCCCTCCCCGGTGGGCCGTCTCGCGGCCACGGTGGAGCGGCTGCGGCGCGAGGTGCGGGCGGCGCAGGTGGAGGCGGAGGGCCGGGCTCTGGTCGAACTGGCCAAGGGCATCCTCGTGGAGCGGCTCGGGTGCGGGCCGGCCGAGGCGGCCCGGCAGCTCACCGAACTGGCCGAGCAGGCCGGGATGTCCCCGCTGGAGTTCGCGGTCGAGGTC
This sequence comes from Streptomyces sp. NPDC017936, assembly GCF_044328485.1. Classification (NCBI taxonomy): domain Bacteria; kingdom Bacillati; phylum Actinomycetota; class Actinomycetes; order Kitasatosporales; family Streptomycetaceae; genus Streptomyces; species Streptomyces sp. NPDC017936. The sequence goes on from NZ_JBIRHK010000009.1 coordinate 15,195, forward strand.
ATCAACCAGGCCGCCAAGGACCGGGTGTCGGAGGTCACGGACGCCTTCCTCACCGCGGTCTCGAGCGCCTCCGCGGCCGACGAGGCCTCCGCGGCCGTACGGCTGCGGGCCGCCGAGAGCGGGGCGCTGGCGGCGCACGACACGCAGGCCGTCGCCGACTCTCTGCTCCAGCACGCGCTGGGGCCGCTGGGCGCGGTGGCGGTGGCGATCTGGGCGACCGGCTCCGACGGATCGCTGACGCTCGCCGGAAGCGCCGGCTTCGCCGTCGGGGAGGCCGCCCGCTGGCGCTACGTGCCCCCGGACGTCGCCACCGTGGCCCGGCTGGGTCTCGTCGAGCGTTCGGGGCAGTGGATCACCTCCCTGGCGCAGACCGGTCTGCCCACCATCGGCCGGCACGCACTCCCCGACGGCGGCCGGGTCGCCCTGCCCGCCGGGACCGGGGGGCGGGTGCACGGGGTGCTGGAGATCGCGTGGCCCGGTCCGCTGGAGCCGCAGCCGCCCCAGGTCGTGCGGCAGGTGGAGGCGCTGGCGGAGCTGTGCGCGCACACGCTGCAGTCGTATCCGCGCGGTCGGGGCGCCGGCCAGGAACCGCGGGTGCTGCCGGACGCGGCCGAGCTGATGGACCTGGCGGACGGGCTGCACGACCCGGCCCTGGTCCTCGTCCCGCACGTCGACGCGGCGGGGCAGCTGGTGGACTTCCGCATCCAGCACGTCAACGACCGTTTCCTCGACCCGGCGGGACGGCCGCGGGCGGTGGTCAACGGCGCGCTGCTGCTGGAGGCGTACCCGATGGCCGCGGGCGGCAGCGACCTCTTCCAGCGGATCGAGCGGGTGCACGCCACCGGAGAGCCCTTCCGGGCCCGCCGGATGAGTCTGACGGCCCTGGTCGACGAGGTGCCGCTGTCGGCGGTCGCCGACATCAGCATCAGCCGGCACGGCACCTGCGTGCTGCTCATCTGGCGCATCGAGGACGAGACGGCGCGGCTCGCGAGCCTGTTGCAGCACGCGCAGCGCCTCGGCCGGATCGGCGGCTTCGAGGAGAACGTGCTGACCGGCGAGACCACCTGGAACGGGCAGATGTTCGCCCTGTACGGACGGGACCCGTCGAGCTCTCCGGTGCCGCTGGAGGAGCTGGGGGCGCACGCGCACCCGGACGACGCGGTCGCCATCGGCCGCTTCCTGCGCACGCTGCTGCACCAGCAGCGTCCGTCCTCCGCCGCCTTCCGGCTCCAGCGGCCGGACGGGGTGACCCGGCACATGCGGATCGTCGCCGAGCCGGTCCTGGACACCGACGCCCGGCTGGTCGCCGTGCGCGGGGCCTACCAGGACATCTCGGCCCAGCACTGGACGGAGGTCGCGCTGGCCGCCACCCGCGACCAGCTCGCCCAGACCGAGCAGCACGCGAGCGAGCGCGGGCGGCTGGCGCTCCAGCTCCAGCACGCGATCATGCCGCCCACCCGGGCGCCGCTGGAGGTCCCGGGCCTTCAGGTGGCGGTCCGCTACCGGCCCGCCGAGGAGGAGCAGCTGGTGGGCGGCGACTGGTACGACGCCGTCGTCCTGCCCTCGCGGCTGGTGATGCTGTGCGTCGGGGACGTGGCCGGGCACGGCATCGAGGCGGCGACCAGCATGGTGGTGCTGCGCAACGCGTTGCGCGGGCTGGCCGTGACGGGCGCCGGGCCGGGCCAGCTGCTGTCCTGGCTGAACATCGTCGCCCACCATCTCACGGGCGCCGTCACGGCCACGGCGGTGTGCGGTCTGTACGACCCGGTCCGGCACACCCTGCGCTGGGCGCGGGCGGGTCATCTTCCGCCCGTGCTGGTGCGCGACGAGGGCGCCGAGCCGCTGCCGCTGCTCAAGGGGCTGCTGCTGGGCGCCGTGCCGGAGACCACGTACGAGGAGGACGAGGTCCAGCTCGCGGCCGAGGACACGCTGCTGATGTACACCGACGGGCTGATCGAGCGGCGGGACCGGTCGGTGGAGGAGTCGCTGACGCACCTGCTGAGCCAGGCCAGCAAGGTCCCGCCGACCCTGGACCAGCAGCTGGACCGGCTGCTCACGCACAGCCGGTCGGACACGGACGACGACACCTGCATCGTGGGCATCAGGCTCGGTCGGGGCGGCTTCCCCGACGCCGATGCATGAGCTTCCGGTTCCGGGGTATCCGCTGGGCGCGATGCGAGGTCGTGAGCCACAGGTGAAAGGGGGCCCGTACGGGGGTCAGGGCCGGTCGGCCTCCCCGACACCCGTGCTCACCGCGCATCGCGGTCACCCGCCGGGGTACGCAGCCCGGACCGTCAGCTTTCGGAGGTAACTCGTGTCCATCGCCCAGAACCCGCTGTCCGTCGAGGTCACCCTGCCCCGCGACGACGTGGCCCTGGTCACCGTCGAGGGGCATCTGGACCTCGACACGGCGACCGAGTTCCAGGCGCATCTGGCGAACCAGCTCCATCACGGCCGGCGGCACTTCCTGCTGGACCTCTCGGCGGTGCCGTTCATGGACTCGTCCGGGATGAACATCATCCTGCGGGTGTACCAGGAGGCCCGGCGGCTGCCCGGCAGCGTGCACGTCATCAATCCCACACCGGCCGTGCGCCGGGTGCTCGACCTCACCGGGGTCAGCCTCACGGTGCCGGTCTCGGAGAAGGTGGACGAGGCCCTGGCGCTCGTCGACCGGCCGCAGCCCGTGTCGCCGGACGACCCGGACGCCTGAGCGGTGGTGCGCCGCACGCCGGACTCGCGCCGGTGTGCGGCCGGGCCCGGGCCGCGCTCGGCCCGACAGTTGCCGTTTGACAACTGTATGCGCGAGGCAACAGAGTGGGCGCATCACTGACCTGGCCGAAGTCGGTGAGGCGGTGCGGCAGTTGGGGCCCCGGCATCCCGCGGGCCGAACACGCGTCGCCCCCTCGGACACCTGTCACGGCGTCCGCCGCACGGGCGGGTCGCCGGGCCGGAGCGGGGTGTCGTACGGGATCGGCCCGTGGTTAGGGTTGTCGTCCGGCAAGGGTCACCGCACCCGTCGCCCCCGGCGGGAGCGCGGTGGCAGGACGCAGACGAGGGAGTGAAGCAGTGCCGGAGCACGAAGCGGCCGCACCGTACGGAGCACCGACGGACGAGGTGGGGGCCTTCCTGAGCCGCCGCCGCGAGCAGATCGCCCAGCGGTGGGCCGACGAACCCCTGTTCCGCGCGGTGTTCACCGTCTCCCGCGACGAGGCGGTGGAGGCGGGCCGGAGCGTCGTCGACGCCCTCGCCCAGGTCGCCGACTCCGGCCGGGTGGAGGACTCCGACAGCGCCGGTTTCACCGTGGTGCGCGAACAGCTGGCGCGGATGACGGCGGCCCGCTCGCGCGCGGGCCTGAGCACGCGCCAGGTGTCCAGCGAGGTGGACGCCCTGCGGAGTCCGGTCGTGAACCTCCTGGTCGCCGACCTGCAGGACGCGCCGGTGGAGCAGGTCCTGGAGTGCACGACCGCGCTGACCGTGCTGATGGGCACGCTGCGGCTGGTGGTCATGGAGACCGCGCTGACCGAGACCCAGGCCCTCATCGACCGGCAGCAGATGCAGCTGCTGGAGGTCGCCACACCCGTCATCCGGCTCTGGGACGGCATCGTCGCCGTCCCGCTCATCGGGACGCTCGACAGCGCGCGCAGCCAGGTGGTGATGGAGACGCTGCTGGAGGCGGTCGTCGACCAGCAGGCCCGGTACGCGATCCTGGACATCACCGGTGTCCCGACGGTCGACTCGCTGGTCGCCCAGCACCTGATGAAGACGGTGGCCGCCGTGCGGCTGATGGGCGCGGAGTGCGTCGTCTCGGGCATCCGGCCCGCGATCGCGCAGACCATAGTGCACCTCGGTCTGGACCTGGGCACCGTGATCACCCGGGCCGGCCTGGCCGACGCCCTGGCCTACGCCCTGCACGGGCTGGGCGCCGACATCGTGCACTCCACGCCCGGTGGTGCGGGTCCGCGGTGAACGACGACCTCTCCCGCACCGGTGCCGCCCCCGTGCCGGTGCTCAGGCTGGGCGACGTCCTGCTGGTGACGTTGCAGGGGGATCTGCACGACGGCACGGCGGAACAGCTCCAGCAGGACATCGTGGAGGCGATCGCCCGCAGCCGGGTGACCGGTGTGGTCATCGACATCTCCGGGGTGGAGATCGTCGACTCGTTCCTCGGGCGCGTGCTGGCCGAGATCGCGGCGAACGCCCGGCTGCTGGCCGCCCAGACCGTCGTCTCGGGCATGCGGCCCGCGGTCGCCATCACCCTGGTCGAGCTGGGACTGACCCTCCCCGGCCTGCGGACCGCGCTCAGCACGGAGGCGGCCCTGCAACTCCTGGCCGGGGCGGGCGCGTCGGTCCCGATCGGTCCGCACCGGGAACCGCGGTGAGCGGGACGACCGCGGGCGTCGAGGCCCGCCTGCCGATCCGCTCCGACATGGATCTGGTGTGGGTCCGGCAGCACGTGCGCCAGGCCGCCGCCGCGCTCGGCTTCGGCCTGGTCGACCAGACGAAGCTGGTGACGGCGGCCAGCGAACTGGCGCGCAACACGCTGGTCTACGGCGGTGGCGGGGAGGTGGAGGCCACGCGTGTCTCCGACGGACGCGTCCAGGGGCTGCGGCTGACGTTCACGGACCACGGTCCGGGCATCCCCGACCTGGAACAGGCGTTGCGCGACGGCTTCACCTCCGGCGGCGGGCTGGGCATGGGCCTCGGCGGAGCACGACGGCTGGTGCACGAGTTCGCGATCGACAGCGCGCCCGGCGCCGGCACGACGGTCACGGTGACCTCGTGGGCGGCCCGGCCGCCCCGGCAGCGCGAGGAGTCCTGATGCCCCGCGTGTGGGACGTCCCGGTGCACGACCCGACGCGGGTGCGCGACGCGCGCGTGGCCGCCGAGGAGGCCGCGGCGCTCGTGGGCCTCGACGAGTCGCGCACGGCGGCCGCCGCGCTGGTGGCGACCGAGCTGGCCACCAACCTCCTCAAGCACGCCCACGGCGGGCAGCTCCTCGTGGACACGGTCGCCCCGCCGGGCGGGCGCGGGGCGGCGGTGGTCCAGATCGCCGCCGTGGACCACGGGCCGGGCATGGCCGACGTGCCGGCCGCGCTCGGCGACGGCTTCTCGACGGCCGGCTCCCTGGGGGCCGGACTGGGCACCTGCCGGCGACTGGCCGACGACTTCGACCTGCACAGCGTCCCCGGACGCGGCACGGTCGCGCTCGCCCGGATCGGCGCCGCGGCGGGGACCGGCGCCGGGGAGCGGGCGGCCGCCCGGGCCGGCGGGGTGAACATCCCGTTCGCGGGCGCCGAGCACTCCGGCGACGCCTGGACGTCGGTACGCGCCGGGGACCGGCTGACCCTGCTGCTGGCCGACGGGCTGGGGCACGGCCCCGAGGCGGCCCGGGCCTCGACCGCGGCCGTCGAGGAGCTGCACCGCTCGGCCCACCTCGGGCCCTCCGAGGTGCTGCGCCGCCTGGACGGTGCCCTGCGCGGCACCCGGGGGGCTGCCGTCGCGCTGGCCCAGCTCGACCTGCGGGCCGGACGGCTCCGGTTCGCCGGGATGGGCAATGTGGGGGCGCGGCTGCGCGAGGGCGACTCCTGGCGTCATCTGCTCTCCCGGCCGGGCATAGTCGGCGCGCACCGCCCCGCGACCCTGCCCGAGACCGAGGTCGTCTGGGCGGCGGACCGGATGCTCGTGCTGCACAGCGACGGTCTGCCCAGCCGCTGGGTGCCGCCCTCCGACCCCCGGCTGCCGGCGGCCGACCCCGCGGTCACCGCCGCGGTGATCGTGCGCGACGCCAGCAGTTCCGCCCGCCCGGTGCGTGACGACACCGCCGTGGCCGTCCTGTCCCCGACCCCGCCGGACCGCCCATGATGCGTACCTGGCAGATCAGCACCGTCACCGACGCGGCACGCGCCCGGATCGCCGCCGCGCGCCTGGCCGCCGCGTCCGGCGTCGCGCCCCTGGAGCGGACGCGGCTCGCGACCGCGCTCAGCGGCCGTCTGCGCCAGTGTCTGACCAAGGGCGGCACCTGGCGGCTCGCCCTGGAGACGGACGAGGGGTCCCTGCGCGTCGAGGTCGCCCCCCACCCCGCCGCCGGCGAACCCCCGTGGCAGGTCGTCGTGGCCTGCCCCGAGCCCTCGGACCCCGCCGTGCCCGGCGGGGTGGCCGACGACGCCTCGGTCCTCGCGGAGGCCCTGCTCGGCGCCGACGAGGACACCTCGCTCGTCCTGGACCGGCTCGCCGAGCAGGAGGAGCTGGTCGCCTTCCACCGGGAGGAGCTGCACCAGACCAACCAGGGCGTCCTGGCCCTGCACGCCGAGCTGGACGCGGCGGGACGGGCCCAGCGGGAGGCCTTCGCGGCGGAGCGCGCGGCCCGGCAGGAGGCGGAGAGCGCCCGGCGGCGGCTGACCTTCCTCGCCGACGCCAGCGCGGTGCTCACGGCTTCCCTCAACCACGAGGAGATCGTGCGCCGGCTGCCCGAACTCCTGGTGCCCGAGTACGCCGACGCGGTCGACGTCTGGCTCTTCGACGCCGAGGAGGACCGGCGCCCGTCCGCCCCGCACCCGGCGGCCGCGGTGGTCGCCGCGCGCACCGGCCGGCCCCAGTACGCGGCCGACCATCCCGGCGGCCTGCCCGGGGTGGACGACCAGCCGCCGTCGGCGCTGCATCCCGACCGGCCGCTGCTGTGCGTCCCGCTGCCCACACGGCGCGCCCCGCTGGGCGTGCTCACGCTGACCCCGCCGGGCGGGCGCTGGAACCCGGACGACGCCGTCATGCTCATCGAGCTGACCCGGCGGGCCAGCATCGCGCTCGACAACGCACGGCGCTTCGAGCACAACCGGGACATCGCCGAGACCCTCCAGCGGGCCCTGCTGACCGAGCTGCCGACCACGCCGGGCCTGCGGCTGGCGGCCCGCTACCTGCCCGCGACGTACGGGCTGAACATCGGCGGCGACTGGTACGACGCCTTCCGGCAGCCCGACGGCAGCCTGATCACCGTCATCGGCGACGTGACCGGGCACGGGCTGCACGCGGCGGTGATGATGAGCCAGCTGCGCACGGCGCTGCGCGCCTACGCGGTGGACGGCGGCAGCCCCGGCGTGCTGCTGACCCGGCTGCACACCTTCCTGCACCACCTCCAGCCCGACCTGTACGCGACGGCCGTGATCGCCCGCTTCCAGCCCGGCGAACCGGTGCTGACCTGGGCGGCCGCCGGGCATCCGCCGCCCGTGCTGCGCGACCCGGACGGGCGGGTGCACACGCTGGACGCCAAGCCGGGGGCGATGCTCGGCATCCCGCTGCGGCAGGAGATCGCCGACCACACGGTGCCCCTCGAGCCCGGTTCGACACTGGCGCTGTACACGGACGGACTGGTCGAGCGGCGCGCCCAGGGCATAGACCCGGGCATCGAGCGGCTCGCCGCCGCGCTCGGCGCGTTCCGCACCGAGGAGCTGGACGCGGACCTGGGCGGTTCGGCGGAACGCATCCTGGACCCGATGCTCAGCGACTCCGAGCGCGACGACGACGTCTGTCTGCTGCTGTGTCACATCGACAGCCGCACGGCCCGGGTGACCGTGGGTTCCTGAGGGCGGGTCACTCGTCCGTGCGGACGGCGTGCGCCTGCCGGAAGGCGAACAGACCGTGCTCCAGGGCGGTGCGCTGTCCCGGTGTCATGCCCTCGAGCACGGCGGCCAGCCGTCGCACCCGCCGGTCGGTGACGTCGGTGAGGAGACGGTGGCCGTAGGCGGTCAGCACCAGTTGCACCTCGCGCCGGTTGCGCGGCTGCACGGTCCGCTCCAGCAGCCCGGCCGCCTCCAGCCGGTCGCACAGCCGGCTCGCGGTGGGCAGGCCGACGCCGAGCTGCTCGGCCAGGGTGGTCAGGTTGAGTTCCGGGCGGCGCCGGACCGTTCTCAGCGCCAGCAGCTGCCGGTCGGGCAGCCGGGGCGCGGTCTCCTCGGCCGCCGCGAGCCAGCATGTCACCAGGCTCTCCACCGCGTCGACGATCCGCCGGGCCGTCGCCTCCCGGCTCTCCCGCCGGCCGTCGTCGGAGCCCTCCGCGCACCCCACGTCACTGCCCTCCGGCCACCGCACTTGTCATGTACGTCGAGCTACCCGAAGCGCCCGGGCGTACACAGCGTCTTCCGGGGTACGCCGGTGACCTCAGGAGAAACGTTCGTCTGCTTGGGCCGCCCGGCTGGCGGAACGGCTCCGGTCGCGGTGGGATCGACGGGATCGACGGCGTCGTCCGGGTGCGAAGGAGCCGGCCGGCGGGCACGCGCACGACGTCGAGGCAGACCGCCCGGAGCCGCAGAAAGGGATGGACATCGTGACACGACCCAGGATCCTGGTGGTGGGCGCGGGCTTCGCGGGAGTGGAGTGCGTTCGGCGTCTGGAACGCAGGCTCTCCCCCGACGAGGCCGACGTCACCCTGGTGACACCGTTCAGCTATCAGCTGTATCTGCCGCTGCTGCCGCAGGTCGCCTCCGGGGTGCTGACACCCCAGTCGATCGCCTTGTCGTTGCGCCGCAGCAAGAGGTACCGCACCCGGATCATCCCGGGCGGCGCCATCGGCGTGGACCTCCGGTCGAAGGTCTGCGTCGTCCGCACCATCACCGACGAGATCGTGAACGAGCCGTACGACTACATCGTGCTGGCTCCCGGCAGCGTCACGCGGACCTTCGACATCCCGGGGCTGACCGACACCGCCTTCGGGATGAAGACGCTCGCGGAGGCCGCCTACATCCGCGACCACGTCATCTCGCAGCTCGACCTCGCCGACGCCAGCCAGGACCCCGCCGAGCGGGCCTCCCGGCTCCAGTTCGTGGTCGTCGGCGGCGGTTACGCGGGCACCGAGACCGCCGCCTGCCTGCAGCTGCTCACGCACAACGCGGTCAAGCGCTATCCGCGGCTGGACCCCGGCCTGATCAAGTGGCATCTGATCGACGTCGCCCCGAAGCTGATGCCGGAGCTGGGCGACAAGCTCGGCCGCAGCGCGCAGGAGATCCTGCGCAGGCGCGGGATCGAGATCTCGCTGGGGACGTCCGTCGCCAAGGCGGCGCCGGAGGAGGTGACCTTCACCGACGGACGGGTCGTCCCGACCCGCACGCTGATCTGGACCGCCGGCGTCGTCGCCAGCCCGCTGATCGCCACCCTCGGCGCGGAGACGGTCCGCGGGCGCCTCGCCGTCACGTCGCGGATGTGCCTGCCGGGCCACGACGGGGTGTTCGCGCTCGGGGACGCCGCCGCGGTGCCCGACGAGGTCAAGGGCGAGGGCGCGGTCTGCCCGCCGACCGCGCAGCACGCGATGCGGCAGGGCAGGATCGTCGCCGACAACGTGATGGCGTCGCTGCGCGGCCAGGAGATGCAGCCGTACCGGCACAAGGACCTCGGTCTCGTCGTCGACCTCGGCGGCACCGACGCCGTCTCCAAGCCGCTCGGGATCGAACTGCGGGGGCTGCCCGCGCAGGCCGTGGCCCGCGGCTACCACTGGTCGGCGCTGCGCACCGGCGTGGCGAAGGCGCGGGTGCTGACGAACTGGACGCTGAACGCGCTCGCGGGCGACGACTTCGTCCGCACCGGCTTCCAGGCCCGCCGGCCCGCCAAGCTGAAGGACTTCGAGTACACCGACAGCTACCTGTCGCCCGAACAGGTGCGGGCGCACGTGGAGGGCAGGGACTCCCGGGCGGGGTGACCCGGACCGGGACAGCGGACGTGAGGCGGGAGAGAGTACGACGGCGTGAAGGCGGCGGCACGGTCCTTCTGGGCGGAGTGGCGGGATCGGGTCGCGGCGTCCGACCCGGGGTTGCTGCGGCTGGCGGCCGGGCTGCGGACGGTGGGGGCGATCGCCCTGACGCTGGCCGTGCTCTCCCTGCTGGGCGCCCAGGTGACCCATCTGGTCGCGGGAGCCATCGCGGCGATGGTCTCCACGTTCTCCATCCGCGAGAAGCAGCGCGGCGCGCAGGCCGTCACCCTGGCCCTGGGGCTGCCGGTGGCGCTCGCCTCCGTCTCGCTGGCGGCGCTCCTCTCCCCCCACCGGCTGCTCGGTGACGTCTTCTTCGTCCTGCTCATCTTCTGCGCGGTCTACGGCCGCCGGTTCGGCGACCGGGGCACCGCGTTCGGCCTGATCGCCTTCCAGACCTACTTCCTGTCCCTGTTCGTCGGGGCCACCGCGGCGACCCTGCCCGGCCTCTGGGGGGTGATCGCCGTCGCGTTCGGGTGCAGCGCGGCGGCGCGGTTCCTGCTGGTGCCGCAGCCCCCGACCGCGATCCTGCAGCGGCTGCGGCAGGCCTTCCGGGCGCGCCTGGCGCAGTTGGTGGACGCGCAGCTGAACCTGTTCGACGCCGCTCCCGGCGGGGTGGAGAAGGCGCTGGAGCGGGTGCGGGAGGGCACCGCCCGGCTGCACGAGACGGCCTTGATGATCCAGGGCCGGCTGGCGGAGGGCACCCCCGACGAGGAGACGGCACGGCTGGTGCAGCGGCGCGTCGCGGACGCGGAGATCTGTGCCGAACGGCTGGGCCTGCTGCTGCTCACGGCGCGCAGCGCCGAGCGGGCGGACACCCTGACCCTGCACCTGCCCGGCGCGCCGTTCCCGGCGAGCGGCCGGCAGCCGGTGCGGGAGGAGGCCACCGAGGTCCTGCGCCGGGACCTGCGCGCGCTGAGCCTGCTCCTGCGGCTGCCCGGCGCGGGCGGCACCGGTCTGGCGCAGGTGCGCAACCGGCTGCTCGGCTACCGAGAGGAGGAGAACCTGCCGGAGGCATCGCCGGCCGTCCAGGACGTCTTCCGGGGCATCGGTGAGGCGGCCCGGGCGGTACTCGGACTGCGGATGGCGCTCGACGGACCGCAGGACGAGTCCGACGACAGCCCCGAGACGGCCCGCTCCCGCGAGGAGCTGGACGCGGAGGACGCCGCCATCGCCGGGGAGGACACGGCGGGCTCCGAGGCGGTGACCGGGCTGCGGCGGCCGACGACCCGGGCCGCCGTACAGGTCGCCGTCGGGTCGTCGCTGGCCATCATCGGCGGCGAACTGCTGTCCACGCACCGCTGGTACTGGGCGGTGCTGACCTGCTGGATCGTGTTCATCAACACCGCCTCGACCGGGGAGATCCTGGTCAAGGGCTACCGCCGGCTGGTGGGGACGGTGCTGGGGGTGATCGCGGGCATCGGGCTCGCGGGGGCGGTCGGCCACCACACCTGGACGGCGTTCGCGGTGGTGCTGCTGTGCGTGTTCGCGATGTTCTACACGGCGCCGCTGTCCTACACGCTGATGTCGTTCTTCGTCACCGCGGCGCTGGGGGTGCTGTACACGCTGCTGCACACCTACAGCCTGTCGGTGCTGCTGCTGCGGGTGGAGGAGACGGCGCTGGGGGCGGCCTGCGGGATCGTGGCGGCGGCGCTGGTGCTGCCGGTGCGGACCGACCGGCGGACCAACGACCTGCTGACGACCGTCCTGGACCGGCTGACCGATGTCACCGAGGGCGCCCTGGACCAGCTCAGCGGCGGTCCTCCGGCCGACCTGCTGGAACGGGCCCGGGACCTGGACCAGGCACTGGCCGACCTGCGGGCGGCCACCCAGCCGCTGACGCACCCGGTCACCCCGCTGCGCACCCGCCGGGACACCGCCCGGTACGTCGTCGCCCTGCTGGAGACCTGCGCCTACCACGCCCGGTCCCTGGCGGCCACGGCCGAGCTGCTGCCCACCCACCCGTCGATCGGGGCGGATCCCCGGCTGCGCACCGTCGGGCAGCGCATCCTGCACAACATCGGCGCCGTCGCCGCGCACGTGGTGGGCGAACGGGACGCCGCCGCCGTACGGACCGGGCCGAGCATCGCCTCGCTCCTCAAGCCCGGCGTGCTGGGGGCGCCCCGCTACGGCCGGGTCACCGACCGGGTCCTGCGCCACCTGCAGCGCCTCGACGAGGCGGTGGTCGGCCTGGCCCGGCCGCTGGAGGTCCCGGTGTCCCGGCCGGGACACTGAGCCCGGGCGGACCGGCGGGCCGGGACGGCGTTCGAGGCCGTGCGCGCCTCCTGCGCCGGGAGCAGGCTCGGGCGGGGGGAACCCCCGTCTGAAGGCCGCGGTGGACGATCTCGAGCGCGAGGGCGCGAGGGCGCGAGGGCGCGAGGGCGCGAGGGCCATGAGCCGATCCCGGACCACCGCAACACCGTGGGCACGTCCCGCACCCGGACGCTGCGGGCGGCTTCCCGGCCGGAACGCTGTGGTGGACGTTCGCGGCCCGTGGGCAACGGCCACGTCCCGCACCCGGACGCTACGGGCCGGCTCCCGGCCGGAACGCCGTTGTGGGTGGTCGCGGGTCCGGAGGGGCCGTGACGCGCGGGACCGACCCGCCGCCAGGGGCAGGTCGGTCGGGGCGGAGGTTCCGTGAGCGGGCCCGGCCCCGGGTGTCAGAAGTCCGTGGGCAGGCCGCTGGCCGCGGCGATGCCGCGCAGTTCCTCGGTGTCGCTCTGGCGCCGGCGGATGCAGCCGGCGATCTCGGCGAGACGGGCCGGGTCCGAGGCGGTGACCGCGTCGGTGACGACCCGGACCGGGCCGGTTCCGTCGACGTGGATCTCCACCAGCTGGTTGTCCAGGCGGCCGGTGACCGCCGTCGCGATGACCAGAGCGGCCTCGTCGCGGATCTCCTGCGGCAGGTCCTCGGTCTCCCGCGGGTCGAGCGCGAAGTCGAGACTCTCGGGTGCTTGTTCGTCCAGGGCGCGCAGCGCGGGCGCGACGACCTTGAGCAGCATCTCGTAGTCCTCGCTGTCCATGCGGACGCGGAGGAGGTCGAGGTACATGTCCACGGGTCGTCCGTCCGGCGGGAACTCGGATTCGTTCATTTCCCCCGGGTTCCCCGGGAGCCGGACGTCAGACCTTGCGCCAGCGGGCCATGGCGAAGGAGAAGAGTCCGAAGAGCACGAGCCCGGCCGCGACGCAGGCCAGCAGCGTCGGCCCCGCCGGGGTGCCGGCGAAGGAACGCAGGGTGTCGTCGAGGCCCTTGGCCTCGTCGGGCTCGTAGTCGACCGCGGCACGCACGGCGAAGCAGCCGGCGGCGGCGAACACCAGCCCGCGGGCCGCGCCGCCGCCCACCCCGGTGACGTCCACGAGCCGGCGGACGCGCCGCGACATCCCGGCCAGCCGCATCTTGTCGCGGTAGGCCCGCATCACGGCTCGGCCGCCTATCCAGATGCCCGCCACGACGATGCCGACGCCGGCCGCGCCGACGATCCACCGTCCGCCGGGCACCTCCAGCAGCCGGGCCGTGACGTCCTTGGACTGCTCGTCGCTGGAGCCGCCCCCGCTGCCCGAGCCCGCGGCGAACGCGAGGACGGAGTAGGCGACGAAGGAGTAGAACCCGCAGCGGGCGAGCGCCAGCAGCCGCTTCTTCGCCTTGCGTCCGTCGGGACCGACCGAGCCGAAGACCACCTCGGACAGGCGCCACAGCGCCATGCCGACCAGGCCGATGCCGAGCGCCCACAGCAGCACGGAGCCGAAGGGCTTGCCGGACAGCTCGGCGAGGGCGCCCTGACGGTCGGCCTGCTGCTGTTTGTCGTCGCCGAAGGCTATCTGCAGGGCCAGCGCGCCGACCAGCAGATAGATGACGCCGCGCGCGGTCAGCCCGGCCCTGGCGGCCCACTTCGTCCCCGACCCCCGCGCCGCGCGCTCGGCTCCCCTTCTGCCGTTGCCCACCAGGACACTCGCGTCCATCTCGACCTCCCCGGAAAGATTCCCGGAATCGGATGCCCCCGGACGGGCCCGGCACACATGGCGGCGGTGCGACGGCCCGGCGTCCTGGGGAACCGCCGGTCGGATCGCCGGTCCGGGCCGAGAACGAAGGGCGCCCCGGCGCGGTGATCCACCGCACCGGGGCGCCCTCGCCGATCGCTCACGCGTACACGTGCGGTCCCTCCTCGGTGTGCGGACGCGTCACCGTGTCCGCGTCGTCCGCCGCGGCGAGCCAGCGGTGGGCGGCCTCCAGGGCGAGCGTGACGTCACGCGTGCCGGTGGAGACGCAGAGCGTGTAGGCGAGGTCCTGTGCCCGTGCGTTCGCCTCGACGGCTCCGGTCGCCGTCACGGTCTCGTACTCGTCGACGAGCCTGCGCAGGACGGCGGGGTGGGGCATCAGCATGGGGGTCTGCTCCTTGTCCGTGACCGAGGGTGATGTGTACGGGGAACGCCGGTGCGGGCTCAGCTCCGGCCGCCGCGGCGGCCGAGGGCTTCCTCCCTCACCTGCGCGCAGCTGCGGCTGATGAGGCGCGAGACGTGCATCTGGGAGATGCCGAGCCGGTCGGCGATGCGGCTCTGGGTCATGTCCTCGAAGAAGCGCATGTAGAGGATCGCCCGCTCGCGCTCCGGCAGGCGGCGCAGGCTCTCCTTGGCGGACTCGCGGTCGACCACGATGTCGTACGAGGCGTCGGGGCCGCCGAGGGTGTCCACGAGGCTGTAACCGTCGTCGCCGGCCGGGAGCTCGGCGTCCAACGACAGGGTGCTGAAGCTCTCCAGGGCCTCCAGGCCCGCGCCGACCTCCTCCTCGGTGAGTCCCGTGTGGGCGGCGATGTCGGCGACCGAGGGCTCGGGGGCGCCCGGGTTCTGGGCGAGCTCCCGGCGGGCCACCCGCACCTTGTTGCGCAGTTCCTGCACCCGGCGGGGCACGCGCAGCGCCCACATCCGGTCCCGGAAGTGCCGCTTGATCTCGCCGGTGATGGTGGGGACGGCGTAACTCTCGAAGGCGCCGCGTTCGGGGTCGAAGCGGTCGACAGCCTTCACCAGGCCGAGCGCCGCCACCTGCCGAAGGTCCTCGATCGCCTCACCCCGGTCGCGGAACCGTCCGGCGATCCGGTGGGCCATGGGCAGCCAGGCCGTCACGATCTCGTCCCGCAGGGCCTCCCGCTCGGGTCCCTCCTCCAGCGAGGCGAGGCGGGCGAAGAGACGTACGGTGTCGGGAGCGTCGTCGTGGGTCCGGCGTGACTGCCCGGTGGTGGTGGCGGCGGCAGGCGTGGCAGATCGGCTTGTCGACATGTCGATGAGCATGCGGAATCGCTCCTGAACGGTCGTTTCAGGGATTGACCAGGGAGGGCCGCTGTCGTCCGGGGGCAGGCAAGGCGCCCCGGAGCAGCCGTGCCACTCCCTTGACGCGCCTCCGGTCCGAAGCACGAACCTCCGTCTGCCCTGACCCCGGAGGAACAAACTCCGCCCACCGGAAGGTCTCTCACAAGCCGCCCGGTGACGCCTTGAACGGTCATGCCGGGAGGGGTCGCACCCGGAGGGGAACCGCCCGCCGCACCGGTCGGGCGCGGGCAACGCGTCGGCCGGGCGCGGACCGACGCGCGGGCCAGGCACGCCGACGCACGGACCGGGCGCGGGCCGACACGCAGACCGGGCACGCCGACACGTGGACCGGGCGCGGGCCGACGTGCAGGTCGACGTATGGATCGGCGCATGGACCAGGCGCGGGCCGACACGCAGACCGGGCACGCCGACGCATGGACCGGGCGCGGGCCGACGCGCAGGCCGGGCGCGCAGGCCGGGCGCGGGCCGACGCACGGGCCGGGCGCGGGCGGACGCATGGATCGGTACATGGACCGGGCGCGGGCGAGGCGCTGGGTGCGCGAGCGGAGGGGGGCGACGGCCGTGGTGGACGGGTGGGAGCGATCCGCGGGCGGACCGCCGCGCCGCACCGGGCCGCGCATCGCCGGGGACGCGGGCGTCACGCCCGTGGCACCCGCGCCGCCCGGTGGCCGGACGGACGTCCGGGGAAGCGGGGGCCGGCGTGCGCGCCGAAGCCGGCGCGTCGGGCGGCCGGAGGCCGCGCCGACGGGTCGCGGTGCCGCACGTCTCCTCGGGCGGGGCGGGAAGCGCCCGCGATCACCGTCCACCGCGACGCGTCCCGCGTCTTCCGGGCTCCGTCCGGCCGGCCACGGCCGGACGGGAGCGCCGCACCGCGGAGGAACACACGGTGTTCAGAACACCGGCACCACCGCGGTGATGCGCTTGCCGCCCGCCGGCAGGTCGGACACCGAGACGTCCCGGGCCAGCCGGCAGACGATGGGCCAGCCGCGGCCGCCGGCCCGGCGACGGCCCTGTTCGTCGAAGGGGTCGGAGGCCACGGGCAGCCGATCGCTGCGGTCGCTGACGGAGACGCGTACGGCCCGTCCGTCGACGTCCACGTCGAAGTCGGTGACCCCGCCGCCGTGGAGGATGGCGTTGGTGGTGAGTTCGGAGGCGACGAGCAGGGCGTCGGAGAGGCCCTCCTCGTCGTAGGGGCGGCCCGTGGCCCCGCAACGGCCGGCGACCGCGCGCCGTATGGCGGTGCGGACGTCCGACGGACGGCACGGCTGCCGCTGCTCGCACGGGACCCGGCGGTCCGTGCGGTTCGACGTGTCCGTGCGGTCGGGCGAGTGGTTGACACGCATCCTTTCGCTCCCTGCGCTGTTCCCGACTGGTCGTGGCCCGACGGTCGGCCGGCGGCTCACCGCCTGACCGGTCACACCTCGGAGCCCTGTGCAGAAGCCTCTGCCGATGTCGGTCGGCGGTTCGGCCGGGCGGCCTCGCCGGCCGCCGGCCGCACCCGGCCCTCTCCCTGCCGGACGGCGCGACCCTCCTTGTCCGGCTGGCCCCGGCAGGGCCCGTCAAACATTCCGCGCGCAAACTGCCGTGCGCGTCTTCGGGCGCCATCGACCCGCTCGTCGTGGGTACGCGGACCGCATGACGGATGTCGTGGACTCGGACGAACTGCTGCGCCGCATCCAGCGGGCCAGGGCCTGCGCGCGCGAGGAACTGCGGGCCTGGCGCGCACGGAGCGAGGAACTGGGGAGGACCGACCCTGACGCGGCACGTGACGCGCACGTGCGGGCGCTGTCCTACGAGGTGGTGCTCGACGTCGTGGACGAGATCCTCACGCCGGGCCGCCACCCGGCGGAGCCGTGACGGCGCCGACGGGCGGACGCGGAGCCGGTCCGGCGAGCGGCTCCGGGGCACGGGGGCCGTGCCGGAGGCGGCACGCGGCGCCGGCTCCGCGCACCCCGCCCTCGGCGGGGCGGCGGCCGGCCGGTTCCCGCGCGCGAAGCCGCCGCGCCGGACCGCCCTCACGTGCCCGGGCGGCGCACCGCGCCCGATTGCCGGCCGGGGCGACGGGCACCCGGAGCACATGACAGCCGATCACACCCGCGCACCCGTACTGGAAGCCCTCGTCGACTACCACCGCCAGGGACGGCTGGCGTTCTCGCCGCCGGGGCACAAGCAGGCCCGCGGCGCCGCTCCCGACGTGCGGGCGGTCCTCGGCGAGGCCGTCTTCCTCGGAGACGTGCTGGCGTCGGGCGGGCTCGACGACCGGCTGACGCGGGGCCGGGTCCTGGAGCGGGCCGAGGAGCTCATGGCGGACGCGGTCCACGCCGACCACACGTTCTTCTCGACCTGCGGCAGTTCCCTGTCGGTCAAGGCCGCGATGCTGTCCGTGGCGGGCCCGCACGAGAAGCTGCTGATCGGGCGGGACGCGCACAAGTCGGTGGTGTCGGGCCTGATCCTGTCGGGGATCGAGCCGGTGTGGGTCGAGCCGCAGTGGGACGCCGAGCGGCACCTGGCGCACCCGCCGTCCGCCGAGAAGTTCGAGAAGGCCTTCGAGAACCACCCCGACGCGAAGGGCGCCCTGGTCACGAGTCCGACACCGTACGGCGCCGCCGCGGACCTGCGGGGGATCGCGGAGGTCTGCCACCGCCGTTCGGTCCCGCTGATCGTGGACGAGGCGTGGGGGGCGCACCTCCCCTTCCACCCGGCTCTGCCGTCCTGGGCGATGGACGCGGGCGCCGACATCTGCGTGACCAGCATCCACAAGATGGGCAGCGGCCTGGAGCAGGGCTCCGTCTTCCACCTCCAGGGCGACCTCGTCCCGGCGGAGCTGCTGCAGACGCGGGCGGACCTGCTGGGCACCACCAGCCCGTCGGTGCTGCTGTACGCCGGACTCGACGGCTGGCGGCGCCAGATGTACCTGCACGGCGAGGAACTCATGGGCGGGGCCCTGGAGCTCGCGGCCGAGGTGCGGGCCGCGATCGAGCAGATCGACGGGATGCACGTCAACGACCGGGACGACTTCTGCGGGCCGGGGCTGGCGGGCGACTTCGACCCGCTGCCCGTCGTGATCGACCTCGACGGGCTCGGCATCTCGGGCTTCCAGGCGGCGGACTGGCTGCACGAGCACCACGCGATCGACATGCACCTGTCCGACCACCGCCGCGTCGGCGCCCAGATCACCCACGCCGACGACCGCGAGACGACCGGCGAACTGCTCGCCGCCCTCAAGGATCTCGCCCACGCGGCTCCGGCGCTGCGGCCCGCCCCGCGGACGGAGGTCCCGGAGCCGTCCGAACTGCGGTTGGCGCAGGGCTTGCTGCCCCGGGACGCGTTCTTCGGTCCGGCCGAGCACGTGCCGCTGTCGAAGGCGGCGGGCCGGGTGGCCGCCGAGATGATCACTCCGTACCCGCCCGGGATCCCCGCCGTGCTGCCCGGCGAACGGCTGACCGAGCCGGTGCTGCGCTATCTGAGCAGCGGCAAGGAGGCGGGCATGAACCTGCCGGACCCGACCGACCCCGAGCTGAAGACGATCAGGGTCGTCACCCGGGACGCGGAGTAGGCGGCCGCCGGCCGATGCCGGGCGCCCCGGGCGGCCCGGCGCCGTCACGGCGGCGGGCGGCGGGCGGCACGAGAAGTGAAACAGGTCACGTGACCCGGTCTCCGTTGCGCAAAAGTCCCGAGAATGGTTTACGGTTCATCCATACGTGGTGACGGGGTCGAGGCTACTCCCCCGGACACCACCCCAGGAACGGCCCTGGCTGGCTTCCCCCGTCCAGCCAGGGCTTTTCCATGCCCTCCCGGAGAATCCCCGTCCGCCGAGGTGCCCGGCGCGCCCCCAGCGGCTGAAATGGGTGGGTGGGACACCCGGAACCCACCCCCCGACGGACCCGGACCCCCCTCCCGGCGAGGAGCCCCGCGCCATGACCAAAGCGACGAAACTGCTGACCGCCCTCCCCCCGCCCCAGCGCCAGCGCCTGATGTCCCTCGCGCAGGAGGTGTCCTTCCCGGAGGACAGCCGGATCTTCGAGCCGGGCGGCACCGCCGACCGCTTCTGGGTCATCCGCTCCGGTGCCGTCTCGCTCACCCAGCAGGTCACCTCGGTGCAGCGGGTGACGGTCGCCAGCCTCGGCGCCGGCGACCTGCTCGGCTGGTCGTGGCTGTTCCCGCCGTACCAGTGGGACTTCGGCGCGGAGGCCTTCAGCCCCGTCCGCGCCTACGAGTTCGAGGCGCATCCGGTGCTCAGGCTGTGCGAGGAGGACCCGGCGCTCGGGCTGTCGCTGGTGCGGATCGTCGCGGAGATCCTCGCCCACCGGCTGGAGATGACCCGGAACAGGCTCATGGAGCACTACGGGTTGCACCTGCGCCGGATCACGTAGCCACCCCCGCGGACGCCGCCTCGGACGCGGAGCGGCTCAGACGCGGTAGCGGCGCAGCGCCGGTACCGCTGCGGCGAGCGCCAGCATCACGGTGACGACGAGCAGTCCGCCGCCCGCGACGGCCGCGCGCGGGCCGAAGGCGGCGCCCGCGGTGCCGTGCAGGACGTCCGCCAGGCGCGGTCCGCCCGCGACGACGACGGTGAAGACGCCCTGCATGCGGCCGCGCATCTCGTCGGTGGCGGCGGACAGCAGGATCGCCCCGCGGAAGACCATGGAGACCATGTCGGCGACACCGGCGGCCGCGAGGAACACGACGGCGAGCCACAGGCTGCCGCTGAGTCCGAAGCCCGTGATCGCCGCGCCCCAGGCGACCACCGCGCCGATGACCATCCGGCCGTGGGCGCGGGACCGGGAGAAGGTGCCCGAGAAGAGCCCGCCCAGTACCGCGCCGACGGGTATCGCCGCGAACAGCAGCCCCAGGGCGAGACCCTCGCCGTAGGACGCGTAGGTCTCCGCGGCGAGCTGCGGGAACAGGGCCCGGGGCATGCCGAGGACCATGGCGACGACGTCGGCGAGGAAGGACAGCAGCAGGACCTTGTGGCGGGAGATGTACCGGAAGCCCTCCGCGATCTCCCGGATCCCGGCGCGGCGGGCGGTCGAGCCGGTGAGCGGCGGCAGCGCGGGGAGCCGGACGACGGCCCACAGCGTCACGCACAGGGCGAACGCGTCGAGGAGGTAGAGCTCGGGCAGCCCGATGACGGGGATGAGCGCGCCCGCCAGCAGCGGTCCGGCGACCAGGCCGGTCTGCATGACGGTCGATCCGAGGGCGTTGGCCGCGGCCAGTTCCTCCGGGGGCACGAGGCGGGCGATGGAGGCGTTGCGGGCGGGCGCGTTGAGGCCGAAGAACGCCTGCTGCGCGGCGAGCAGCACCATCAGCACCGCCACCGAGTCCAGCCCCGAGGCGGCCTGGAGCCAGAACAGCACCGAGGTGACGCCGATGCCGGTGTTGGTGATCAGCAGCAGCCTGCGCCGGTCCATGGTGTCGGCGACCGCCCCGCCCCACAGCGCGAACAGCACCATCGGCAGCAGGCCCGCGAGGCCGGCGTACCCGACCCAGGCGGAGGAGCCCGTGATGTCGTAGATCTGCTTGGGGACGGCCACGGCGGTGAGCTGGCTGCCGACGGCCGTGACGATCGTCGACGACCACAGCCGGCGGTAGGCGGGCCGGCGCAGGGGGCGGGTGTCCATCGCCCAGCGGCGCCGGCCGGGTTCCCGGGGTGCCGGGCCGGCCTCGGCGTCGGGGGGCGGGGTGCTGCTCTCGCTCGTGTCCACGGACTTCCTGGTTGCTCGATACATCTTTCGCGTCGGGGATCACTATCGCAGCACCGCCTGGGGTGAAGCCGCCCGCATGGACACCCGGTCTCACGCCTCGGACGACCGGGCGGTTCTCTCAGGCTCCCGCGACGAGCGTGAGGCCGAGGGCGATCATCGTGGCGGCGACCAGGCCGTCCAGGACGCGCCAGGCGGCCGGGCGGGCCAGGAAGCGGCCGAGCAGCCGGGCGCCGAAGCCGAGCGCGGCGAACCAGCAGAGGCTGGCGAGCGCGGCGCCCAGTCCGAAGGTCCAGCGCAGCGGGCCGCGGTCGGCGGCGACGGAGCCGAGCAGGAAGACGGTGTCGAGGTAGACGTGCGGGTTGAGCCAGGTCATCGCGAGACAGGTGAGCACCGCCCGCCGCCGTGAGCCGGCCGCCTCGCCCTCCGCCCGCAGGGCGCCGCCGGGCCGCAGCACCCGGCGGGCGGCGAGGGCGCCGTAGCCGAGCAGGAAGGCGCCTCCGATCCAGGCGACGGCGGTCAGCGCGCCCGGCCAGGCCACCACCAGCGCGCCCACCCCGGCCACGCCCAGGGCGATGAGGACGGCGTCGGACAGGGCGCAGATGCCCACGACGGCGAGGACGGCGTCGCGGCGGACGCCCTGGCGCAGGACGAAGGCGTTCTGGGCGCCGATGGCGACGATGAGCGACAGACCGGTGCCGAATCCGGCCGCCGCGGCGGTGAGGGCGGGCGTCATGCGGTCCACGCTAGGCAGCCGATCACTGCCGGTCCAGCTAAAGATTCTTACGTATCATCAGCGATCGTGATGACGGACCTTCCCCTCGACCAGGTGCGCACCCTGCTCGCGGTGGTCGACGAGGGCACCTTCGACGCGGCGGCGGCCGCCCTGCACGTGACGCCCTCGGCGGTCAGTCAGCGGGTCAAGGCGCTGGAGCAGCGCACGGGCCGCGTGCTGCTGCTGCGGACCAAGCCCGTGCGGCCCACGGAGTCCGGGGAGATCGTCGTGCGGTTCGCCCGCCAGCTGGCCCGGCTGGAACGGGACACGCGGTCCGAGCTGGGCATGAGCGGCCCCGGGGAGCCGACCCGCGTCACGGTCGCGGTGAACGCCGACTCGCTCGCCACCTGGTTCCTGCCGGCCCTGACCCGGGTGCCGGACGAGCCGCGGCTCTGCTTCGAGCTGCACCGCGAGGACGAGACCCGCACGGCGGAGCTGCTGCGCGAGGGACTGGTCATGGCGGCGGTGACCTCCTCGCCCGACCCGGTGACCGGGTGCTCCGTGCGGCCGCTCGGCCGGATGCGCTACCTCGCGGCGGCGAGTGCGTCGTTCACCGCCCGGCACCTCGACGGCAGACCGCTGGGCGAGGCGCTGGCCGAGGCGCCGATGGTGACCTTCGACCGCAGCGACGAGTTGCAGGACGCGTTCCTGCGCGGGCTGCGACGCGCCGCGCGCGGCGCGGCGCCCGTACGACACGCCGTGCCGACCTCGGAGGGCTTCAAGGACGCCGTCGCCGCCGGTCTCGGCTGGGGGATGGTGCCCGAGGTGCAGGCCGGGCCCCTGCTGGCGGACGGGCGCCTGCTCTCCCTCGCGCCCGAGCGGCCGCTGGACGTGCCGTTGTACTGGCAGCAGTGGAAGCTGGACTCGCCGGCGCTGGCGGCGGTCGCGCGGGCCGTCACGGCGACGGCCGCCGCGGCGCTGCGCCGCTGACGCGCCTCACCCGGCCCGCACGTCCGCCAGCCGTGCCGCCGCGCTGTCCAGCAGCATGTCCAGCGCGGTCGGATAGGCGCTGGTCACCATCCGCGCCGACAGCAGGGGCGCCGCCTCGGCGATCCGCGGGTGGGTGGCGGCGGGCAGGCGGGCGTACGTCGAACGCCACACGGCGTCGTCGGCGCGCTGGGAGGCACGCGGCAGCGCCAGGGAGGCCGCGTCCAGCGCGGCGAAGGCGAGGGTCTGGTCGATGAAGGCGTGGTAGACGCGCACGGTGTCCGGCAGCGGGAACCCGGCCGTGCGCAGGACGTCCAGGACCGCTTCGTCGGCGGCGAGCTCGTTCGGCCGGCCGGTGACACGGCTCGTGGTCAGCTGGGCGGCCTGGGGATGGGCGACGTACGCGGCGTGGATGCGCAGTCCGACGGCGCGCAGGTCGGCCCGCCACTCCCCCGTCGGCTCCCAGCCGCGCAGCGCCTCACCGATGAGCGCGTCGCCGATGGCCAGCGTCAGCTCGTCCATGCCCCGGAAGTACCGGTAGAGGGTGCTCGGATCGCAGTCGAGCGCCAGACCGAGGCGCCGCGCCGTCAGGCCGGTGCTGCCGTGCTCGCGCAGCAGGCGCAGCGCGGCCTCGACGATCAACCGCTCGGACAGCACGGTGCCGCTCTTGGTGGGCCGGCGCCGGCGCCGCCTCTCCTCCGGGACGACGGCCTTCGGCACGCCCGCCCACCTCCCCGTCGCTCCCGCTCTTCCCGCCCTTATGCCAACACCATTGACCTTACGCGGACCGGGGGCGTTGTATCTCCGGCAGGGCCCCTTCGCACACCTTTCGTGCACCTGTGCGTGTTTTACACCCGTCTTCGACCGAGGGAGTTCTCGTCATGCGTGTCCTGCTCGTGGGCGCCGGCGGCGTCGGTACCGCCATCACCCGGATCGCCGCCCGGCGTTCCTTCTTCGAGGCGATGGTGGTGGCCGACCACGACCCCGGCCGTGCCGCGGCCGCCGTCGCCGCGCTCGACGGCGACGAGCGCTTCCTCGCCGAGCGCGTCGACGCCGGCGACGAGGCCGCGGTGGGCGCGCTGCTCGCCCGGCACCGCTGCGACGTGCTCCTCAACGCCACCGACCCGCGCTTCGTGATGCCCCTGTTCCGCGCCGCGCGCGCCGCCGGGGCCACGTACCTCGACATGGCGATGTCCCTGTCCCGGCCGCACCCGGAGCGGCCCTACGAGGAGTGCGGGGTCAAGCTCGGCGACGCCCAGTTCGCCCAGGCGGAGGACTGGGCGGAGGCGGGCGCCCTGGCGCTGGTCGGCATGGGGGTGGAGCCGGGTCTGTCGGACGTCTTCGCCCGGTACGCCGCCGACGAGCTCTTCGACGAGATCGAGGAGATCGGCATCCGCGACGGCGCGAACCTCACCGTCGACGGCCTGGACTTCGCCCCCTCGTTCAACATCTGGACCACGATCGAGGAGTGCCTGAACCCGCCGGTGGTCTACGAGTCGGAGCGCGGCTGGTTCACCACCGAGCCGTTCAGCGAGCCGGAGGTGTTCGACTTCCCGGAGGGCATCGGCCCGGTCGAGTGCGTCAACGTGGAGCACGAGGAGGTGCTGCTGGTGCCGCGCTGGGTGGACGCGCGCCGGGTCACCTTCAAGTACGGGCTCGGCCGCGAGTTCGTCGACACGCTGAGGACGCTGCACAAGCTGGAGCTGGACCGCACCGCGCCGGTGACCGTGCCGAGCGCGGCGGGACCGGTGCAGGTCTCGCCCCGGGACGTCGTCGCCGCGTGCCTGCCCGACCCGGCGACGCTGGGCGGGCGCATGCACGGCAAGACGTGCGCCGGCACCTGGGTGCGGGGCGTGAAGGACGGCGCGCCGCGCGAGGTGTACCTGTACCACGTGGTCGACAATCAGTGGTCGATGGCCGAGTACGGCAGCCAGGCCGTGGTCTGGCAGACGGCCGTCAATCCGGTGGTCGCCCTCGAACTCCTCGCCGGCGGAGCGTGGTCGGGAGCCGGCGTCCTGGGGCCCGAGGCGTTCCCGGCCCGCCCGTTCCTCGACCTGCTGACGGCGTACGGCTCGCCCTGGGGCGTGAGGGAACAGTGACCTGATCCGGACCGGCTCCGTCCGGCCCGGTTTCACTCCGGTCCCGCCGGTGACCCGACCGGGAGCAACTGATGGTTTTCATCCGGAACAGTACGTACGACTTCGATCGCAGGTGACTTCGATGGACGACTGGCGACAGCACGCCGT
The DNA here is from genome assembly GCF_044328485.1 of Streptomyces sp. NPDC017936. Lineage (NCBI taxonomy): Bacteria > Bacillati > Actinomycetota > Actinomycetes > Kitasatosporales > Streptomycetaceae > Streptomyces > Streptomyces sp. NPDC017936. The sequence continues at coordinate 39,897 of NZ_JBIRHK010000009.1, forward strand.
GTGCCGCCACGAGGATCCGGACCTCTTCTTCCCGATCGGGACCACGGGCCCGGCACTGCTGCAGACGGAACAGGCGAAAGCTGTCTGCCGGCGCTGCCCGGTGCGGGAGCCGTGCCTGGAGTGGGCGCTGGAGACGGACCAGACCCTCGGGGTGTGGGGCGGGACGAGCGAGACGGAGCGCCGCGCGCTCAGGCGGCGCATCAAGGCACGACGAAGTTCGTGACCCGGGCGAGTCCGTGATCCGGCGGGCACGGGCACGCGGGGCCCCGGAGCATCGGCTCCGGGGCCCCGCGCCCGTCCCGGGAGCCCGGCGTCCGTGAGGCACCGTCCCGTCCCGGAGGCGCCGTGTCCGTGAGGCGCCGTCCCGTCCCGGAGGCGCCGTGTCCGTGAGGCACCGTGTCCGCCGTGTCGCCGGAGGTCCCGCGTCCGCAAGGGCGTCGCGGCTGTTCGCGGGCGGACGCGAGCCCTGCTCCCGCGGGTTCCGCACGCGAGTCCCCCTCCCGCGGGCTGCGGGTCCCCGGTTCCGCGCCGCTCCGGTCCCGGGCCCGGCCGGCGCGTCCCCGTTCCGGGGTCCGCCCCGGGCCCGCCCCGGACCGGCCGTCCCGCGCCGACTCCGGCCAGGCCCGTCGCACGCACGCCCGGGCTCAGGACCGGTCCATCCCGCTCCTGGGCCCGGGCCCCGTGTCCGTCCTCACCGGCCGCCCGCGCGACGCCGCAGTGTTCCCCACTCGGATTCCTGCCGGGCCACCTCGGCCTTCGCCGCCTCGATCACTCCTTGGTCGATCCAGCACAGCGGGCGTACGTCGGCCACCAGCGGCTCGTTGTCCGGGCCGCGGCCCGTCTCCCGGCCCGTCAGGACCCAGGGCCGGACGCCGGGGCCCTTCTCGTGCGGCAGGTGGGCGTAGTCGTAGAGCCGGCGGGCGACCCACAGGACGCGCGAGCGGTCCGCCCACCAGTCCTCGACGTCGAGGGGGTTGGCGGACAGGCCGGGCATCGCAACGCCGGTCAGCTCGTCCGTGCTGGACACCGAGGCGAGATCGGTCTCGGGCCCGCGCGACCAGCGAATGTACAGTCCCCGTTCCCGCTCGGTCAGGTCGGCCAGGTCGGCCAAGGCGTGTACGACCGGCAGGCCGTCCGACGAACTCATGGCATGACCTCCCTCTTCGCCGTCAGGCCAACGGGGTACCCCCACCGCTCAAGGGGAATCGGTCCCTCCTGTCCCAGCCGTCCCCCGGGGCCACCGCGGCGGGCAGCCGCGGGGTGAGGACGCCGCCGGCGCCGGGCGTGCTCGCGGCCTCCGCGGTGCCGCCGTGGGCGGCGGTCAGCCGGCGGACGACCGGCAGCCCGAGGCCGCTGCCGCCGGTGCGCCGGCCGCGCGGCTGCTCGGCGCGCCGGAACCGCTCGAAGACGTGCGGCAGGTCCTCGGCCGCGATGCCGGTGCCCGTGTCGGCGACCTCCAGCACGACCTGGCCGTCCGCGCGCCGGGCGGTCGGCGTGACCGTGCCGTCGGGCGGGGCGCGGCGGACGGCGGCAGGGAGGTGCCGCGGGGCGCGGAGTCGGCGAGGAGGGTCCGGTCGGGTGAGGTCAGGGCGATGCGCCGCCCGGTCCGCGCGGACCGGGCGCGCACGGTGGACCGGACGGCGCTCCGGTCGGGGTGGGTGGCCGCGCAGCCGCTCAGCCGCTCAGCCGCTCAGCCGCGCAGCCGCTCAGCCGCTCAGCCGCTCAGCCGCTCAGCCGCTCAGCCGCTCAGCCGGGCGAGGGTGTCATGTCGTCGGCGAGGGCCTGGCCCTGCTCCTCGCACAGGGCACGGGTCGTGGTCGTCACCGCCGGCCGGGCGGTCGCGGCCGCCGAGCACACGGCGGTCAGGACGGACGCGATCAGCAGCCGGACCGGCAGGCGCTTGCGCAGGAGGGTGCGGGCCCGGTTCACCCCCGGCCGCCGCTGAGCTTGTAGCCGACGCCGAACACGGTCACCAGCCGCACGGGTCTGCGCGGATCGGCCTCGATCTTGCGGCGCAGGTTCATGATGTGGACGTCGACGGCCCGTTCGGTGGAGGCCCGGTCGAAGCCGCGGGTGCACTGCAGCAACTGCCGCCGGGTGAAGACCCGTTCGGGCTCGCCGGCCAGGGCGAGCAGGATCTGGAACTCGGCGGGCGTGCACTCCACGGGCTCCCCGTCGCACCGCACCTCGTGCCGCGCCGGGTTCACCGCGATGCCCGCGGCCCGTACGACGGGGTCCTCCCGCCGGCCGCCGGCGGCCCGCCCGGTGCGCCGCAGGACGGTGCGGACGCGTGCCGTCAGCTCCCGCGGGCTGTACGGCTCGGTCAGGTAGTCGTCGGCGCCCAGCTCCAGGCCGAGCAGCAGGTCGTCCTCGGTCGCGCGGGCGGTCAGCATCAGGACGGGCACGTCGTCGTCCCGGCGCAGCACCCGGCACACCCCGAAGCCGTCGATGACCGGCAGCATCAGGTCCAGCACGACGAGGTCGGGACGGTTGCTCCGTACGGCGTCCAGCGCGGCGGAGCCGTCGTGGACGACGGTGGCGGTGTGGCCCTCGGCGAGCAGGGAGCGGCGGATCAGCTCGGCCTGCGTCGCGTCGTCCTCGGCGACCAGTACATGTGCGCACACGCGGCGGATCCCTTCGGTCGGCGGATCGGGTCGGCATGGTGGGGGGCGGACCGGTCGGCGCCGCGGGGCGGCGAATCGATTCCGCAGGGGGGCGGCGGGCCGGTCGGCACCGCGGATCGGCGGACCGGTGGCGCCCGGTGGGCAGGCGAATCGGTTCCGCACCGCGGGGTCAGCGGGACAGGGAGACGCGGTCGCCCATGACGACGACCGGGTGGAGGTCCGGATCCAGGGCGAGGAGCAGGTCCCTCATGTGTTCCTCGGCGAGACTCACGCACCCCTGGGTGGGGCCGCCGTGGTCGACGTGGAGCCAGATGCCGCCCCCGCGTTCCGCGCCCAGGGGGCGGATCCAGTCGAGGGGCGAGGTGCCGGCCTCGCGGTTGTAGTTGATGGCGATCACGTAGTCGAAGGTCCCTTCCAGCGGTTCGCCCTCGAACCCGGTGCCGGAGGCGGTGAAGTCGTCCGAGTGGTCGTACGGCAGCCGGGTGCCGGGGTCGCTCAGCAGCCCGCCGGCGTCGGTGAGCTCGAAGACTCCGACGGGTGAGCGCAGGTCACCGCTCATGTGGTGGTCGGTCCAGCCGCGCAGGGCGTTGTGGGCGGGCCAGACGGGCCCGGCGTGCCAGCCGGACCCGGTGTGTTCGTACAGGACGACCCGGGAGAGCGGGGAGTCGCGGTCCCGGCCCGTCACCACGACCACCTGGCGGGCCGTCGCCGGCACGGCGGCCCGTGTCCGGGGGCCGAGGCCGGCGATCTGCTGCCGGCCGGCCGGCACGGAGATCCTGGGGCCGGGCGCGCCCCCGCCGGACAGGACGGCCGAGGGGGCGGGCGCCGGGGGGAGGACGGGCGAGGTGGTCGTGGAGGCGGAGGTGGCCGCTCCGCCGCCGCATCCGGTGAGCAGGAGGGACGTGGCGAGCAGCGCGGTACGGGCGTGATGCTTGATCATGGGTCGACCCTGACCGACAGGTGTGAGGAACTGGTCAGTATCTCAGGGCGTGTCGGGCTTTCCTCGAAGGTGGAGCCACGTCCGGAACAGCGCGTCGAGGCCCTTGCCGGACACACGCTCCGCCAGACGCCTGAACTGGTCGGTGGTGCCGTTTCCGTGGCGGTGCTCGGCGGCCCAGGTCCGCAGGACGCGGAAGAAGGCGCGGTCGCCCACGGCGGTGCGCAGGGTGTGCAGGGTCATGGCGCCCCGGGCGTAGACGGGGGTGTCGAAGAGGTGCGCGCCGCCGGGGTCGCCGGGCGGGACGGCCCACAGGGCGTCGTCGGCCGGGGTGGCGTACAGCGCGTCGAAGGCGGTCTGGGCGCGGGCGCCGCCGTGCTGTTCGGCGTAGAGCCATTCGGCGTAGGTGGCGAAGCCCTCGTTGAGCCAGATGTCCTTCCAGGAGGTGAGGGAGACCGAGTCGCCGAACCACTGGTGGGCGCTCTCGTGGACGAGGGTGCTCAGGTCGGGGGCGTGGTCGTACACGGGCCGGGTCTGGGTCTCCAGCGCGTAGCCGGCCCGCGGCGCGCGGTCGACGATCGCGCCGGCGGCGCGGTAGGGGTAGCGGCCGAAGAGTCCGCTCCCCCACTCCAGGACGGACGGGAGCTTCTTGAGGACCGGTGCCGCGGCGGTCGCCTCGCGGGGGTCGACGGCGTTGTGGACCCTGATCCCGGAGCGGGTCGTGTACTGCTCGACCTGGAACTTCCCGATGGTGGCCGTGGCGAGGCAGGCGGCCATGGGCTCCGTCTGGCGCCAGTGGAAGGTGGTCCTGCCGTGCGCGGTGCGCCGGTCGAGCAGGACGCCGTTGGCGACCGCCGTGCGGCCGTCGGGAACGGTGATCGTGAAGTCGTAGGAGGACTTGTCCTTCGGGTGGTTGTTGGCGGGGAACCACGTCATGGCGCCCTGCGGTTCGCCGGCGACGAACGCGCCGTCGTCGGTGGGGATCCAGCCGTCGAGCGAGCCGTCCGGGTCGGTGACCGGGCCGGGCTCGCCGGAGTAGGTGACGGTGACGCGGAAGCGCTCGCCCGCGCCCGGGGCGCGGCGCGGGGTGACGACGAGTTCCTGGCCGTCGCGCCGGTGCGCGGCCGGGGCCCGGTCGACCGTCAGGCCGGTGACCTTCAGGCCGTGCAGGTCCAGGTCGAAGCGGGTGAGGCGCCGGGTGGCGCGGGCGGTGAGGACGGCCCTGCCGTCCAGGTGACGGCTCGTCGGGTCGTAACGCAGGGTCAGGTCGTAGTGGTCGACGTAGTAGCCGCCGTTGCCGGCGAGCGGGAAGTAGGGGTCGCCGACCCCTGACGCGCCCACCGGACCGGCCGCGAGCGCCGGATCGGCCCCGGTGAGCAGGGCCGCCAGGGCGAAGGGCAGGGCCGCGGTCGTGCGGAGGGCGGGGCGTCTGCGGGGGTGTGTCACGTGCCGCTCCTCGGGGGGTGGCGTGGCGTGTCGTGTCGTCAAACGTGCTCAGACTAGGCATCGACCGGGCCGGATCCCCCCTCCATCAGGTCACGTCGCGCCGCGTCGCCCACCGTACGGGCGTGCCGTCGGCAGTACGCTCCCGGCACCACCCGCCGCCCCGAGGAAGGCCCCGCCCGTGAGCGTCCGCGTGCGCCGCGTCTACGACCCCGCCGAGCCCGACGACGGTGTCCGCGTCCTGGTCGACCGTCTGTGGCCGCGCGGCCTCTCCAAGGACGCGGCCCGGATCGACGAGTGGCCCAAGAACCTCACCCCGTCGGCCGAACTGCGCCGCTGGTACCACGCGGGCGAGGGCTCGTACGAGGACTTCGCCCGCCGCTACGAGGCCGAACTGACCGCCCCCGAGGCGGCCGAACTCCTCACCCGCGTCCGCGAACTGACCCGCGAGGGGCCGGTCACCCTGCTGACCGCGGCGAAGGACCCCGGGCACAGCCACGCGGCGGTGCTCCTGCGCCTCCTGGGCTGACGGGGCGAGCCGGGCCGGCCCCGGCGCCCGGACACCCGCGCCGGACCGCCCGGCCCGCGGTCGGCTCCCCGGGGCCGACGCGACGGGCCGCGCGGTCCGGGGCTGACGCGGCGGCGGCCACGCCGGCCGCGGGACCGGCAGGACGGGCCGCCCCGAACGGGATTGACGCATGCAGCCGCACGGCTGCCGGACCGGCACGGCGGACGAGCCCCGCAGCCCCCACCGGGGGCCGGGCCCGAGCCCCGGGGCGGGTGACCCTTTCCGCCCACCGGGTCCCCGGAACCAGGGCGAAACCCCGGAACCGGCACCCCCTCACCCGACCGAACAGGCCGGAGGCGACGCCCCGGCCGGAGTGCGGCAGGCACGGTCCCCGCCGGGGACCGGGCCCGGCCCCGGGCTCGGCGCCCCCGACCGACCGGGCAGGCCGGAGGCGGAGCCCCGAGCCGAGCGCAGCGGGCACAGTCCCCGCTGGAGACCGGGGCCCGACCCTCGGCGGGTGCCCCCTCGACCGACCGAGTCGGACGGGCGGGCAGAGAGGCCGAACCCTCTCCCGCCCGCCGCGCGGCGAACGCGGTCAGCCCGTCTGCCGCGCGGCCGCGCGCCCCGCGGCACGTCCGGAGAAGAGACAGCCGCCGAGGAAGGTGCCCTCGAGGGCGTTGTAGCCGTGCACGCCTCCACCGCCGAAGCCGGCGACCTCGCCCGCCGCGTAGAGGCCCTCGACGGGCTGCCCGTCGAGCCCCAGGGCACGCGAGTCGAGGTCGGTCTGGATGCCGCCGAGCGTCTTGCGGGTGAGGACGTGCAGCTTGACGGCGATCAGCGGCCCGGCCTCGGGATCGAGGATGCGGTGCGGGGTGGCGACGCGGCCGAGGCGGTCGCCGATGTAACGGCGGGCGTTGCGGATGCCCTGCACCTGGGCGTCCTTGGCGTACGGGTGGGCGATCTGGAGGTCGCGGGCCCGGATCTGACGGCGCAGCCCGTCCGCGTCGAGGAGCGGCTCGCCGGTCAGCGCGTTCATCTTCTCGACGAGCCGGTCGAGGGTGTCGGCGACGACGAAGTCCGCGCCGTGGTCGAGGAACGCCTGGACCGGTGCGGGCGCGCCCTTGCCCAGGAGCCGGTCGCGCAGGACGGCCCTGCGGTCCTTGGCGGTGATGTCGGGGTTCTGTTCGGAGCCGGAGAGCGCGAACTCCTTCTCGATGATCTTGCGGGTGAGCACGAACCACGAGTGGTCGTGGCCCGCGATGCCGTCGGCGGTGCGCAGGTGCCGGAGGGTGCCGAGGGTGTCGTAACCCGGCAGGCAGGGGTCGGGCAGGCGGCGGCCGAGGGCGTCGAACCACATCGAGGAGGGTCCGGGCAGGATGCGGATGCCGTGGCCGGGCCAGATGGCGTCCCAGTTCCGGACGCCCTCGGTGTAGTGCCACATGCGGTCGCGGTTGACCAGCCGGACGCCGGCCCGGGCGCTGATGTCGAGCATGCGGCCGTCGACGTAGGCGGGGACGCCGGTGACCATCTCGGCGGGCGGGGTGCCGAGGCGCTCCGGCCAGTACCGGCGGACCAGCTCGTGGTTCGCGCCGATGCCGCCGCTGGTGACGATCACGGCCTGGGCGGTCAGTTCGAAGTCGCCGACGCGGTCGCGGTTGGAGGCCACGCCGCGGGGCGCGTCGTCGGGCGCGAGGACCGTGCCGCGCACCCCGCGGGCGGCGCCGTCCTCGACGACGAGCTCGTCGACGCGGTGGCGGTGGTGGAAGGTCAGCAGACCGTCCTTGACGGCCTGCTTGGCGTACCGGACGAAGGGTTCGACGACGCCGGTGCCGGTGCCCCAGGCGACGTGGAAGCGGGGGACGGAGTTGCCGTGCCCGTCGGCGCGCAGGTCGCCCCGCTCGGCCCAGCCGACGGTCGGCACGAAGGAGATCCCGTGCCCGGTGAGCCAGGCGCGCTTCTCCCCCGCCGCCCACTCCACGTAGGCGCGTGCCCAGCGCACCGCCCACGTGTCCTCGTCGTCGGTGCGGTCGAAGCGCGCGCTGCCCTGCCAGTCGCTCCAGGCGAGGTCGAGGGAGTCCTTGACGCCGAGCCGCCGCTGCTCGGGCGAGTCGACGAGGAAGAGTCCGCCGAAGGACCAGAACGCCTGGCCGCCGAGGTTGGCGGCGTTCTCCTGGTCGACCAGGGCGACCCGCCTGCCCCTGCTGGTGAGTTCGTGCGCCGCGACCAGGCCGGCGAGGCCGGCTCCGACGACGATGACGTCCGCGTCCATGGCGACCGCCCTTTCTCCCGAAGTGTTCATGGCCGGCTGCCGCCGCCGTCGGTCAGCAGCGCGGTGAGCAACTGCTTGAGCCAGGCGCGGGCGCCGTCCACGTCCTTGTCGAGCAGCAGTCGGGTGGTGACCCCGTCGTACGCGGCGACCACCGCGTGGGCGGCGGCGTCGGCGTCGCCGAGCACGGCGGGCAGTGCGGTGTGCCCGCGGGCGCGGGCGAGCCGGTCGGCGACGGCGCCGCGCAGCCTGGCCCGGTGGTCCAGCAGGGACTGCGCGACCGCCGGGTCGCGGGCCGCGTGGACCAGGAAGTCGGTCTTCACCAGGAGCCAGTCCAGGTCCAGCAGGAGGACGTCGGCGACGCGGTCCACCGAGGCGGGCACGTCGAGGTCCGGTCCGTCCCCGGCGAGCGCGTCGGCGACCTGCTGGGCGATCAGGTCCGCGCGCTGCCGGTAGAGCGCGAAGAACAGCTCGTCCAGGCTGTCGAAGTTGGAGTAGAAGGCACCCCGGCTGTAGCCGGCGGCCTCGCAGACCTCCTCGATGGAGACCCGCCCGAAGCCCTTCGCGGCGAACACCGCGAAAGCGGCGTCGAGCAGGTTGGCGCGCGTGCGGACCCGGCGCCGGGTGACACGTCCCGTCGTCTGCTGCGCGGTGATGGGGCACCTCCGTTCGATGCGCGAATGTATCGGATACACCAGTGCATCGAAAGAGTCCGGACAGAGATCCGTCATGCGCGGTCGACGGAGACCGGTGACCTGTCGGCCGCCCGGCGCCGGACGAGGCGCGCGGCACCGTACGGCGCCCGCCGGGCCGCCGCCCGCCGCGGGCCCCGCACAAAAGAGGGTCGGTGTTCCGCGTTCACCCGTCCCTCGGCGGTCCGTACGTTGTGGGCCATGAGGAACCCACCGGAGCACGTGCCGTCCGCCTCGCCGCGCGGTGACGGTCACCGGTGGAGCGCCCCGTGAGGACGGAGCCGGACCGGCCCGCCCCGGCGCCCCGGCGCACCGAACTGGACGTGCTGCGCGCCCTGGTCGTGGTGGGCCTGGTCTTCTTCCACGCCGCGCTGGTCTTCTCCCCGGACGACGACTTCTACGTCAAGAACGCCGACACGACCGACGCCGTCACCGTCGTCGCGGGCCTCGGCGTCGTCTGGGCGATGCCGATGCTGTTCCTGGTCGCGGGGCTGGGCGCCCGCCACTCGGTCCGCCGGCGCGGTCCCGGCGGCTTCGCCCGCGAGCGCCTGCTGCGCCTCGGCGTCCCCCTGGTCTTCGCCACGGCCGTCCTCTGCCCGCTCCCCCAGTGGCTGCGGCAGCGCGCCGCCGACCCCTCCTACCACGAGTCGTACGGGCGCTTCTGGCCCCGCTTCTTCGACGTCCGCCCCGATCCCGCCGACTTCCCCTTCGTCCTCGACGGGGAGCACTTCGAGACCGGCCACCTGTGGTTCGTGGTGCTGCTGCTCGTCTTCTGCCTGCTCATCGCGGCGGTGGCGGCCCCCGTCGCGGCGGCCGGCGACCGCGCGGCCGCCGTGCTCGCGGCCCGTCCGGCGCTCCTGCTGCTGCCGGCCCTCCCGCTCGCCCTGGTGAACGCCCTGCTCGGCATGGAGGAGGGCTTCGCCGGCTGGAACCGCTGGACGTACCTGCTGTTCTTCGCCTACGGCTACGCCCTCGCCGACGACGCGCGGGTCCGCGCGTGCATGCGCCGCCTGGCCGTGCCGGCCGGCGTCGCCGGGCTGCTGCTGTTCGCGGCGACCGCGCCCGGCTTCGCGTCCGGGGACGATCCGTTCACCGACCGCTCGCCCTTCGCCCTGCTCACCCGCGTGCTGTTCAGCGTGACGGGCTGGTGCTGGGTGGTGGCCCTCCTGGGCCTGCTGGACCGCCGCCGCGCCCGCCGCTCACCGGCGCCGCCGCGCCCGCCCACGCCGACGGCCGTCCCGGAATCCCCGCCGGACCAGGAGCCCGCGGCCGCCCCCGGCCGGGGCGCGGCCCTGCTGGGCCGTCTCGTCGTGGCCGCGCTGCCGCTGTACGTGCTCCACCAGCCGGTCGTCGTCGCGATCGCCTACGGCGTGGTCGGCTGGAACGCGCCGATCGCGGTCGAGTACGCGGTGATCGTGGCCGCCTCGCTGGCGGTGACGCTCCTGGTGTACGACCTGCTGGTGCGGCGGACCGCGCCGACCAGGTTCCTGTTCGGCATGCGGTCCACCCCGACGTCCCCGCCCCCTCCCCCGCCCTGATCTGCTTTGCTGTCCCCCGTCGGACACGGACCTCACCCCCACGGGACGACCAACATGCGGGCAGACGTACGGCAAGTGGCGGACGGCGCCTACCTGGTGCACGGCGGCAACACCAACTGGGTGATCCTCACCGAGGGGGACGCCGTCACCCTCATCGACACCGGCTACCCGGGCGACCGGCAGCGGCTCCTCGACTCCCTCGCCGCGGTGGGCCGTTCGCCGGAGGCGGTCACGGCCGTGCTCATCACCCACGCCCACAACGACCACCTGGGCTCCGCCGAGTACCTGCGCGCGGCGTACGGCACTCCCGTCCTCCTGCACCCGGCCGAAGTCCCGCACGCACGCCGGGACTTCCTGCAGCAGGTGACCGTGGGCGAGGTCCTCCGGAACGCCTGGCGCCCCGGGGTGCTGCCGTGGATGGTGCACGTCCTGCGCTCCGGCGGCACCGAGCAGCACCCCGTCACCGCACCGCGGCCCTTCCCGGCCGCCACCGGCCCGCTGGACCTGCCCGGCCGGCCCGTGCCCGTGCACACCCCCGGTCACACCGACGGCCACACCGTCTTCCACCTGCCGGAGTCCGGCCTGGTGGTGTCCGGCGACGCACTGGTCAGCGGACACGCGACCTCCCGGATCCGGGGCCCCCACCTGCTGCCCGACATGTTCCACCACGAACGCGCCCGCGCCCTGGCCTCCCTGGACGTGATCGAGGAGCTGGACGCGGACGTCCTGCTGCCCGGCCACGGGCCCGTGCACCGGGGGCCGGTCCGGGACGCCGCGCGGCGGGCGCGGGAGCTGGCGGGTTAGACCCGGCCCCGGTGCCGGCAACGGGCGCCGGGACCGGCGTGCCCCTCCCCGACGCGGCCTCCGGGACCGCGGGAGCCGCCCGGGACCGGTACGCCCGCACGACCGAGTCCGGCTGCTGCCGGGAGAGTTGCGGCGTCCGCGCCGAGGCCGCCGCCGCCCGGACCGTCCCGGCCCTCGAACGGCCCCGGGGCCGCGCGCCCCGAGGCCTTAGTGTTCGGGCCATGGCTTTGCAGATCAGCGCCACCAACCCGGAACATCCGGCCCTCCTGCTGGAGCTGCCCTGGCACCTGCCCCTGGAGCAGTGGCCCGAGGACGTCCTCGTGCCGCTGCCCCGCGGCATCTCACGGCACGTGGTGCGCTACGCCCGCGCCGGCGACGAGGTCATAGCCGTCAAGGAGCTCGCCGCGCGCCCGGCGCTGCGCGAGTACGAGCTGCTGCGCGACCTGGACCGGCTGGGCATCCCGGCCGTCGACCCGCTGGCCGTGGTCACCGGCCGCGCCGACGCCGCGGGCGAGCCGCTGGAGCCGGTGCTGGTGACCCGGCACCTGGGCGGCTCGATGCCGTACCGGTCGATGTTCGAGACGACGATGCGTCCGGCGACGATGCACCGGCTGATGGACGCCCTGGCGGTGCTGCTGGTGCGGCTGCACCTCGCCGGGTTCGCGTGGGGCGACTGCTCGCTGTCCAACACGCTCTTCCGGCGCGACGCGGGCGCCTACGCCGCCTACCTCGTGGACGCCGAGACCGGCGACCTGCATCCGCGGCTGAGCACCGGACAGCGCGACTACGACCTCGACCTGGCCCGGGTGAACATCAGCGGCGAACTGCTCGACCTGGAGGCGTCGGGGTCGCTGCACCCGTCGGTCGACCCGATCGAGTTCGGCAAGGAGATCTGCGCCCGTTACCAGGGCCTGTGGCAGGAGCTGACCCGCACCTCCGTCTACCCGGCCGGCAAGTACCACTACATCGAGCGCCGGATCCGCCGGCTCAACGACCTCGGCTTCGACGTGGCCGAGATGCAGATCGAGCACTCCTCCAACGGCCACACGGTCACCTTCGTGCCGAAGGTCGTCGACGCCGGGCACCACCAGCGGCAGTTGCTGCGGCTGACCGGCCTGGACGCCGAGGAGAACCAGGCCAGACGGCTGCTGAACGACCTCGAGAGCTGGATGGCGACCCAGGACGACTACGCCCCCGGCGACCCCCTGGCCGCCCGCCCCGAGGTGCTGGCGCACCGCTGGGTGCGGGACGTGTTCCGGCCGACCGTGCGGGCCGTGCCGGTCGCGCTGCGCGGCTCCATGGACCCGGCGGAGATCTACCACGAACTCCTCGAACACCGCTGGTACCTGTCGGAGCGGGCGCAGCACGACATCGGGCTGGACACGGCCGTCCAGGACTACATCGCCCGCATCCTGCCCAAGGCGCGGGAGACGCTGGAGCCGACCGTGCCGGAGTGAGTCACGCCTGCGGGACGACGGCGACCGGGCAGTCGGCGTGGTGCAGCACGCCGTGCGCGACCGAGCCGATCCGGGCGCCGACGGCGGTGCGGTGGGCGCGCCGGCCGACGACCATCAGCTGGGCCCGTCCGGACACCGACAGCAGCACCTGCCCGGCGCTGCCGATCTCGACGTGCTCGACGACCGGCACGTCCGGGAAGCGCTCCCGCCACGGGGCGAGGGCGGCGGCCAGCGCCTTCTTCTCGTACGGCTCCAGCCCGCCCGCCTCGTCGAGGAGCCTGAGCGACCCGGGGCTGTAGGAGAACACCGGCGGCAGCGTCCAGGCGCGGACCGCGCGGACCGTGGCGCCGCGGGCGGCGGCCGCCTCGAAGGCGAACCGCAGCGCGGGGGCGCTGTCCTCGGGGGCGCCCTGCTGGCCGACGACGATCTCGTGGCCGGCGACCTCGGTGCTGGGCTTGTCCCCGGCGCGGACGAGGACGACCGGGCGGCTCGCGTCGGCGATCACCTGCTGGCCGACCGATCCCAGCAGGAACCCGACGACCGCGCCGTGCCCGCGCGAGCCGAGCACCAGCATGTCCGCCTCCGCGCCCGCCGCGGTGAGCGTCTCGACCGTGTCGCCCTCGAGGACGTCGGTGGTGACCGTCAGTCCCGGGTGCCGCTCGGTGATCTCGCCGACGGCCTGCTGCACGGCGTCCCGCACCCACCGCTCCTGGTCGTCGCGGTCCGCCACCTCCGCCGACGCGGCCGACTGGAACCGCCAGGCGTGCACCACCCGCAGTGCCAGGTCCCGCCGGACGGCCTCCCGGGCCGCCCAGGCGAGCGCCGCGAGGCTCTCGTCCGTCCCGTCGACGCCTGCCGTGATCGGGCCCGTCATCCCGCCGCCTCCCTGTTCATGGAAAAAACGCTGATCCGTCGGACCCAGTCTTCACTACGCTGCCCGTCATGACCTTGGAATGGGAACAAGTGATCGTCGACGCGGCCGACCCCGTCGCCCTGGGCCGCTGGTGGGCGGGGGCCCTCGGCTGGGTCACGGTCCACGACGCGCCCGACGAGTACGAGATCCGCCCCGCGCCGGACCGGCTGCCGGGACTGCTGTTCGTGCCGGTGCCGGAGGTCAAGACGGTCAAGAACCGGCTCCACCTGGACTTCCGCCCCGTCGACCAGCGCGCCGAGGTCGAGCGGCTGCTGGCCCTGGGCGCCCGGCACGCGGACGTGGGGCAGGGCGAGGCGACCTGGGTGACGCTGGCCGACCCCGAGGGCAACGAGTTCTGCGTGCTGGGCGCGCGGCAGGGCTGATCCCCGGTCGCGCACCGCCCGCGCGGGCCCCGGGAGGCCGGGAGCGCACCGCCCCGGCCTCCCGCGTCCCGGGGCGGACGGCGGCGATCGAACATACGATGGCGGCAGCCGGCCCGGGATCCGCCGTGCCGACTGCCGGAACCACTCGGGGTGGGAGACGTATGGCACAGGCCGCCGAGACAGCGCGGACCGTCATCCTGACCGTGGACGACGACCCGGGGGTCTCCCGCGCCGTCGCCCGCGACCTGAGGCGCCGCTACGGCGCCTCGTACCGGATCGTGCGCGCGGAGTCCGGGGAGTCGGCGCTCGAGGCGCTGCGCGAGCTCAAACTGCGCGGTGACCTGGTCGCCGTGATCCTGGCCGACTACCGCATGCCGCAGATGAACGGCATCGAGTTCCTCGAGCAGGCCCTGGACGTGTACCCGGGCGCGCGGCGCGTGCTGCTGACCGCGTACGCCGACACCAACGCGGCCATCGACGCGATCAACGTGGTCGACCTGGACCACTACCTCCTCAAGCCGTGGGACCCGCCCGAGGAGAAGCTCTACCCGGTCCTGGACGACCTGCTCGCGGCCTGGCGGACGAGCGACCACCGGCCCGTGCCCAGCACCAAGGTGGTCGGGCACCGCTGGTCGGCGCGCTCCTCCCAGGTGCGCGAGTTCCTGGCCCGCAACCAGGTGCCGTACCGCTGGTACTCCGCCGACGAGCCCGAGGGGCGGCGGCTGCTGGCCGCGGCCGGGGCGGACGGGCAGCGGCTGCCGCTGGTGATCACCCCGGAGGGCACGCCGCTGGTCGAGCCGGACGCGCCCGAACTGGCGTCGCGCGTCGGACTGGCGACGACGCCGACGGCCGAGTTCTACGACCTCGTGGTGATCGGCGGCGGCCCGGCCGGGCTGGGGGCGGCCGTGTACGGGGCCTCCGAGGGGCTGCGGACGGTGCTCGTGGAGCGGTCGGCGACCGGCGGGCAGGCCGGGCAGAGCTCCCGGATCGAGAACTACCTGGGCTTCCCCGACGGCGTCTCCGGCGCCCAGCTCACCGACCGGGCCCGGCGGCAGGCGACGAAGTTCGGGGCGGAGATCCTCACCGCCCGCGAGGTGACGGGCCTGGAGGTCAACGGGTCCGCGCGGGTCGTGCGGTTCTCGGACGGCTCGTCGGTGGCCGCGCACAGCGTGATCCTCGCGACCGGCGTGTCGTACCGGCAGCTGACGGCGCCGGGCTGCGAGGACCTGACCGGCTGCGGGGTGTTCTACGGATCGGCCCTCACCGAGGCGGCCTCCTGCCAGGGGCACGACGTCTACATCGTGGGCGGCGCCAACTCCGCCGGGCAGGCGGCCATGTACCTGGCGCGGGGCGCCAAGTCGGTGACGCTGCTGGTGCGCGGCGGTTCCCTGGCCGCGTCGATGTCCCACTACCTGATCCAGCAGATCGACGAGGCCCCCAACATCTTCGTGCGCACCGGCACGGTCGTGGAGTCCGCGCACGGCGACGGCCATCTGGAACGGCTGACGCTGCGGGACGTCGAGAACGGCGAGACCGAGACCGTCGACGCGCAGTGGGTGTTCGTGTTCATCGGCGCGGCCCCGCTGACCGACTGGCTGGACGGGACCGTGCTGCGCGACGAGCGCGGGTTCATCCTGGCCGGGCCCGACCTCTCGCCGGACGGGCGGCCGCCGGCGGGCTGGGAGCTGGACCGGCCGCCGTACCACCTGGAGACCAGCATTCCGGGCGTGTTCGTGGCGGGCGACGCGCGCGCCGAGTCCGCGAAGCGCGTCGCGTCCGCCGTCGGAGAGGGAGCCATGGCCGTGATGCTCGTCCACCGCTACCTGGAGCAGTCGTGAGCGGGCGGCCGGTGCCGTGCGACCCGACGGAGGTCGGCTCGCTGTTCCTGTTCGAGAAGCTCACCCCGGAGCAGCTCGGACGGCTGTGCGGCGAGGGACGGATGGAGACGTTCGAGCCCGGCCCCGTGTACACCGAGGGTGATCCGGCGACCTGCTTCTTCGTGATGATCGAGGGCACGGTCGTGCTGTCCCGCCGGGTCGGCGGGGACGACGTGGAGGTCAGCCGGACCTCGCAGCGCGGGGTGTACTCGGGGGCCATGCAGGCGTACCTGGGCGACCGAGTGCCGCAGGTCTACACCAACTCGATGCGCGTGACCGAGCCGACGCGGTTCTTCGTGCTGCCCGCCGAGTCGTTCGCGGCCGTCATGCAGGAGTGGTTCCCGATGGCCGCCCACCTGCTGGAGGGATTGTTCTTCGGTTCGAAGAACACCCAGCGGGCCATCGGCCAGCGCGAACGCCTGCTGGCGCTGGGGTCGTTGTCGGCCGGGCTCACGCACGAGCTGAACAACCCCGCCGCGGCGGCCGTGCGGGCCACCGCCACCCTGCGCGAGCGGGTGGCGAAGATGCGGCACAAGCTCGCCGTGATCGCCTCCGGCGCGTACGACCCGGAGGCGTTGACCCGGCTGATCGAGATCCAGGAGCGCACCGCCGAACTGGTCGCCAAGGCGCCGGTGCTCAGCCCCCTGGAGGCGTCCGACCGCGAGGACGCCCTCGGCGACTGGCTGGACGACCACGGCGTCCCGGAGGGCTGGCGGATCGCCCCCACCTTCGTGCAGGCGGGGCTCGACGTGGACTGGCTGGAGCAGGTCGCGGACGCCGTGGACGAGGACACCCTGCCGGGTGCGGTCGGCTGGCTCAACTACACGGTCGAGACCGAGCTGTTGATGGACGAGATCGACGACTCCACCAACCGCATCTCCCATCTCGTCGACGCGGCCAAGCAGTACGCGCAGCTCGACCGGGCCCCCTTCCGGACCGTCGACGTCCACGAACTCCTCGACAGCACCCTGCTGATGCTGTCCGGGAAGATCGGGCAGCGCATCGAGGTCGTCAAGGACTACGACCGGACGCTGCCGGAGATCCCGGCCTATCCGGCGGAGCTGAACCAGGTGTGGACGAACCTCGTCGACAACGCCGTGTTCGCCGTCAACAGCGCGGGCGGGGACGGCACGCTGACCGTGCGCACGGCACGCGAGGGCGACCGGCTGCTGGTGGAGTTCCGCGACACCGGGCCCGGCATCCCCGCGGACATCCGCAGCCGCATCTTCGACCCGTTCTTCACGACCAAGCCGGTCGGCGAGGGCACCGGGCTGGGCCTGGACATCTCCTGGCGGATCGTCGTCAACAAGCACCACGGCAGCCTCCAGGTCGAGTCGGCGCCGGGCGACACCCGCTTCCAGGTCCTGCTGCCGCTGACCGCCCCCGACCCCGACACGGCTCCCGCGTCCGAACCCGTGAGCCGACCCGCGACCGCCGAGGAGCCCGCATGACCACCGCCGACCGGATCGACCCGAGCGTCCCGCCCAGCGGTGCCGGCTGCGTCGACTGCGACGCGGCGGGCGGCTGGTGGTTCCATCTGCGGCGCTGCGCGGCCTGCGGCCACATCGGCTGCTGCGACTCCTCCCCCGCCCAGCACGCCACCGCCCACTGGAAGGCCACGGGGCATCCCCTCGTACGGAGCTTCGAGCCGGGCGAGGAGTGGTTCTGGGACTACGACGAGGACGAGCTGTACGAGTCCGGGCCGGAGCTGGCGCCCCCGGTCAGCCACCCGGCGGACCAGCCGGCGCCGGGACCGGCGGGGCGGGTGCCGGCGGACTGGACGCGGTCGCTGCACCGCTGAGCGCGACGGCCGCCGTCGCGGTCCGCAACGGAGGAGACGCCGGAGCCGGCGTCTCCTCCTCGTCGTCGCGCGTCGCCGGTGACCGGTCCCTCCTCCCACCCCCTCCTCCGTCCCCTCCCCTCTTCTCCCGTCTCTTCCCCCGTCGGATCTCCGTCTCCTCCGATCCGCCCCTCGAATGACGCATGTCCATGTAAAGCCGACATCGTCGCTTTTGCGCGCGCCGGCGGCCATACTGTGGCCGACCCATCGCACAGTGATCAGCCGATGACCGACTGTGCGCAGACCGCGGAGATGTGACGGGACGGAAGAAGTTGCGCCGAGTGAACGCGACCGGTCCGGCAGCAGCGAGGGACCGACGAAGGCGGAGGGGGAAGGGCCTGCGGGCCGTGCGGAGCGGGACGGTGCTGGGGACGGCGCTGCTCTCCCTCCTGGCGGTTCCGGCGCACGCCGCGTCCGCGGAGTCCCGTCCCGGGGCGGGCGCCGTCGCGCCGCGCCCCCCGGACCTCGCCGGCCTGCGCGGCGTCCTGCGCACGGCGACCCAGCAGGGGGCGCCCGGAGCCGTCGCGCGTCTCGACGACCACGGCACGGTCCACCGGCTCGGCGTGGGGGTCGCCGACCGGGGCACGGGCCGGGCGCTCGCCGACACCGACCGCTTCCGCATCGGCAGCGTCACCAAGGTCTTCTCCGCCGTCGTGCTGCTCCAGCTCGTCGACGAGGGCAGGCTCGCCCTGGACGCGCCGGTCGACCGCTACCTGCCGGATCTCCTGCGCGACAGCCGGATCACGGTCCGGCACCTGCTGAGCCACCGCAGCGGCCTGTACGACTACACCAACGACATGTTCGCCGACAGCGTCGCCGGCTTCGAGGCGGTCCGCACCAAGGTCTTCACCTACCGCCAGCTGCTCGACCGCTCGCTGCGCCGCCCGCGGACGACGGCCCCCGGCGGCGCCTACTCCTACTCCAACACCAACTTCGTCGTCGCCGGGATGCTCATCGAGAAGCTCACGGGACGCCCGGTGGCCACGGAGTACCAGAAGCGGATCATCGAGCCGCTGGAGCTGCGCGACACGTTCTACGTCCACCCCGACACCGCGATCCCGGGCCGGCACGCCCGTGGTTACCTCACCCCGGACGCCCCCGCCACGGCCCTGGTCGACGCGACCGGGCAGACGGTGTCCTGGGCGCAGAGCGCGGGCGCGCTGATCTCCGGCACCGCGGACGTCAACGCCTTCCTCTCGGCGCTGCTCGGCGGCCGGCTCACCTCGGCCGAGGGGCTGGCGCAGATGCGGCGATGGGTGCCGGCGGGCACCGGGCAGGCGTACGGGCTGGGGCTGCGGCGCCGCGACCTGTCGTGCGGGGTGTCGGTGTACGGGCACACCGGCGCCGTCCAGGGCTACTACACGTACGCGTTCGCCTCGGCGGACGGGCGGCGCAGCCTGACCGCGCTCGCCAACACGTCCAACAACGCGCGCGTGCACAACACGATGCTGCGCACCCTGGAGTCGGCCTTCTGCGGGACGGCGACCGGGACCGGGACCGGGAAGCAGACGGGGACGGGCGCGCACCGGGACGCCGTGCTGCCCTACGAACGGGCGGAGGACATCGCCGCCGCGAGCGCGGAGCGCTCCGCCGCGGCCGCACGGAACTGACCGGCCGCCCGAGGAGCGGACGGACGGCGCCGACGACGGTCGGGAGGCCGCCCGCCCCGGTTGACCTCGCCGTGCCTCCCACGACAGGGTGCGACCAGGTGCGCCGGGACCGGCGCGGCGGAAAGGTGGTCGTCTTGATCGGCATCCCGGACATCGAGGCCGTGGCGGAGCGGATCGCCGCCCACGTGGTCCGCACCCCGACCCTGCCCAGCCCCGGGCTGTCCGCCCTGCTCGGCGTCCCGGTCACCGTCAAGCTGGAGCTGTTGCAGCGCACCGGCTCCTTCAAGGCGCGCGGGGCGACGGCGAAACTGCTGTCGCTGGACGAGGCCGAGCGCGCGGCCGGGGTGGTGGCGGTCAGCGGCGGCAACCACGGGATCGCCGTCGCGGTCATGGCCGCCGCCCTCGACGTCAAGGCCACGGTGGTCATGCCGCGTTCGGCGCCCGCCCGGGCCGTCGAGATCGCCGGGGCGGCGGGCGCGTCGGTGCGGCTGACGGACGGCATGGACAGCGCGTTCGCGCTCGTGGCCCGGCTGCGGGACGAGGGACTGACCCTCGTCCACCCGTTCGACGATCCGGTGGTGGTGGCCGGACAGGGCACGGTCGGGCTGGAGTTCGCCGAGGACGCGGACGAGCTGACCGACGTGCTGGTGAGCGTCGGGGGCGGCGGATTGATCGCCGGTGTGGCGGCGGCCGTGCGGGCCCGTCGGCCGGACGTGCGGATCTGGGGCGTGGAGACCGAGGGCGCCGAGGCCATGTCGGCCGCGCTCGCGGCGGGCGGGCCGGTCCCGGTGGAGCTGTCGTCCCTCGTCTCCACCCTCAGCGCGCCCACCGTCGCACCGCTGACGTACGACCACGTCTCGGCGCTGGTGACCGAGGTCCTCGTGGTGCCGGACGGGGAGGCCGTGCGGGGCTGTCTCGAGTTCGCCGAGCACGCCAAGGTCTGGACCGAGCCGGCCGCCGGATGCCTGCTCCCGGCGGCCCGGCGGGTCGTGGAACGGGTCGGGCCGGACGCCCGGCTGGGTCTGGTGGTCTGCGGCGGCAACGCGACGACGACGGACATGTCGTCCTGGGCCGGGCGTTTCGGGCTCGGCTGAAAGGCGCCGAGGAGCGCCGGGGACCGCGCGGGTCCGGGGAAAGCCCTTGCGGCGGTTCCGGCGGCGCGGAAGGGCCGTCCGGCGGCCGCGCGGGCCCGTTCACCACGGGTGACGCCGCCGGACGGTTCGACGTAATTTCTTTTCGTCGTACATTCCCATGGCGTTTTTGAATGAAAGACAGGAATCACGGTCGAGTCGGGATCCGCTTGAACGGATCCCCTCCCGCCCGCCGTACCACTGGGAAAGGGCAACTCCGGGGGTTCAGCGAGGGATGGCCATGGTCAAGGCGCACGTCTCCAGGCACGAGTGGGTCGCCGGACGGTACCGGCTCCTCGACGTGGTCCACCGGGAGACGAACCGCGTCAGCTGGTACGGGGAGTGCGCCGGGGAAGGGGTGGCCCCCCGGCCCTGCCTGGTCACCCGGACCGGGCTGCCCGCCGCTCTGGGCCCCGAGGACGCGGCGCGGGCCGCGGACCGCGTGCTGCGCATGTCGGAGACGATGGCCCAGGTGTGCCCCGGCCGGGTCGCCGCCGTCCTCGACGCCGTGGCGGAGGAGGGCTCCCTGTGGACGGTCACCGAGTGGATCGACGGACTGCCGCTGGGCCGGCTCATGGAGCAGAAGGGCGCGTTCCGGCCCTCCCGGGCGGCCGCGGTCGGGCTGGAACTGCTCGAGGTGCTGGAGGCCGCCCACGGCGAGGGCATCACCCACGGCGAACTGAGTCCCGGCCAGGTGTTCGTGCGAGCGCGCGGACCGGTCGTCGTGACCGGGTTCGGGCTGGCGGGCGCGACGCTCGCCCCGCGCCTCGCGGCGCCCTCGTACGCCTCCCCCGAACAGGCACGGGACGAGCGGATCGGCCCCGCGGCCGACCTGTGGGCGCTGGGCGCGATCCTCTACACGATGGTCGAGGGACGGCCGCCGTACCGGGACCGGGACCGGCCCGGGACGACGCTGAAGGGCGTGGACCGGCTGCCGCTGCGGACGCCGCTGCGGGCCGGCCCCCTCGCTCCGACCGTGCAGGGGCTGCTGCGCAAGGACTCGCGGGAGCGGCTGACCCGGCCGGTGGTGCGCCAGGCCCTCACCCGCGTCCTCGACGAGGATCCGCACACGGCGCCCGCGCCCCGGCTGCCCCGGACGTACCCCTTCACCCGGACCGCCGGTCCGCGGCGGAGCGGCCGGGCCATGGCGGCCGGGACCGCGCTGGCCGTCGTCACGGTGGCGGTCGCCGTCCTCGCCACGACGGGCCAGTTGCCGGGCACCGACGGGACCGCGTCCGGCGGCGCCCAGGCCCGTCCCTCCGCGCCACCGGGCCCGACCGGCGAGGACGCCGGTGACAGAGCCTCCGGCACGCCCGCCCCGACAGCGGCGGACCCGACCGTCTCCGCTCCCTCCTCGTCCCCCGCGTCCGCCTCGCCACCCCCCTCCCCCACGGCCCCCACCGGCGCCGTACCGGCCGGCTTCCGCCTCTACCGGGCGCCCGAGGGCTTCGCCGTCGCGCTGCCCGAGGGCTGGGAACGGCTGGACACCTCGCGCTCCGCCGACCTCGCCTACCGCGTCACCTTCGGGGCGGCCGACGACCCGCGCACCCTCGCCGTGACCTACAGCGAACGCGTCGGACCCGACCCGGTGGCCGTCTGGCGCGACACGGTCGAACCCGGCCTGCGGCAGACGGACGGCTTCCGGCGCATCGGCGCGATCGAGGCGACGACGTACCGGGGGTACGAGGCGGCCGACATGCAGTGGCTGGTGGACGCCGAGGGCACCCGTGTGCGCACGTTCGGCCGCGGGTTCCTCCTCGGCGGGCACCGCGGCTTCTCCCTGCGCTGGACGACGCCCGCCGCGGACTGGGAGAAGGCCGGGAACAGGAAGGCCCTGGAGACCGTCCTGAAGACCTTCCGGCCCGGCTCCGCCTAGACCGGGCCCGGACGTCCGGACCGGCCGGCTCAGCGGGGCCGGCGCGGGGCGCGCTGCGCGCGGAGCGGCCCGCCGTGCAGCGGCTGGGTGGCCCAGTGCGCGGTGAACGTCCGCCCGCCGAGCGAGCACGTCACCCGCAGCCGGTGCGGGGTCTCCAGGAACGTCACGTCGACGACCAGGGTGTCGGCGTCGGTCCAGCCGCCGCTCACCGCGGTGGGCACCGGCTCCTCGGCCACGTGCCGGCCGCCGGGGTCCAGGCGCAGCCCGAGCCGGTGGTCCCCCTCGACGAGGGTCAGCGTCCAGCCGTGCGGGCCGGCCGTGACGGCGGCGCCGGTCAGGCTCGGCTGGCCGGCGCACACACCGCCGTACGGGGCGAACCGCGCGCCCGACCACTGCTCCGCCCGTTCCGGTGGCGCCGGCGCGCCGGGGGCCAGGGGCAGGGAGAGATCCGCCAGCCGGCCGGCGAGGGCCGCGTCGGCGTCCTCGCGGCCGGTCAGCGGCCGCGGCCGGAACGCCGGCAGCAGGTGCCGCCAGACGAGGTCCAGCAGGTCCTGCATGGCGACGGTGGCGGCGGTCAGGGCGATGACGGCGTCCTGTGCGGGCAGGACGAGGCAGAACTGACCGTAGGCCCCGTCGCCGCGGTAACCGTGCCGGGAGCGCCAGAACTGGAAGCCGTACCCCTCGTCCCAGTCCGGACGGCCGGTGTCCCCGAGGGCGCCCGCCGTCGCGATGTGCGCGCGGGTCGCCTCGGCGACCCACTCCCGCGACAGCAGCCGCTTCCCCTCCCAGACCCCCTCCCGCAGATACAGCCGGCCGAGGCGGGCGATCGCGTCGGTGGTGGCGTGCAGACCGCTGTAGCCCAGCTCGCGGCCGTGCCGGTCGTCCAGCCAGGCGACCTCGCCGATGCCGAGCGGGTCCAGCAGCCGCGGCCGCAGCCAGTCGGTGAGCGGCCGGCCGGTGACGCGCTGGACGATCGCGGCGAGGGTGTAGGTGGCCGGCTGGTTGTAGGCGAACACCGTGCCCGGGTCGCGGTCCGGCGGCAGCAGCAGGAAGCCGCGGACCAGTTCGTCGGGGTCGAGGGCGGCGGCCCGGTCCAGCGTCTCGGCCTGGTGCCCGCTCGCCATCGACGCCACGTGCCGCACCCTCATGGCCCGGCTGCGCGGGTCGGTGACGTCGGCCGCGAACTCCGGGAAGTACGAGATCACCGGGTCGTCGAGCGCGATCAGCCCCTCGGCCACGGCGAAGGCGGCGGCCGTCGCCGTGAAGCTCTTGCTGAGCGAGTACAGCAGGTGGGGGCGGTCGGGGGCGTACGGCGCCCACCAGCCGGCGGCGACGAGCCGGTCGTGCCGCAGGATCATCAGGCTGTGCGGCTCGACGTGCTCGGCCGCGTCGACGGCGTCGAGGAAGGCGAGGACGCCCCGGGCGTCGACGCCTCGGGCGGACGGGGTGCTCGAAGGCAGCGGACGGTCGCTCATGCCCGCATCCTGCCCCGCGGGCCGAGCGGTCACCGAGCGGTTTCGCCGCGCCCCGGTGGCCGGTTTCCTCCCCGGCCCGCCCGGGGACCCGGAACGCATGGTGCGAATCGGATACACGATGATGACCGAGCAGGCCGGCCCTCGCGACCTGGTCGACCACCTGGTACGGGCCGAGGAGGTGGGCTTCGACTTCTCGGTGACGTCGGACCACTACTTCCCGTGGCTGCGCGCGCAGGGCCACGCGCCGTACGCGTGGAGCGTGCTGGGCGCCGCCGCGCAGGCGACGTCCCGCATTCCGCTGATGACGTACGTGACGTGTCCCACCATGCGGTACCACCCGGCGGTCGTCGCCCAGAAGGCGGCCACGATGCAGCTGCTCTCCGGCGGCCGGTTCCGCCTGGGGCTGGGCTCCGGGGAGAACCTGAACGAGCACGTGGTGGGCGGCGGTTGGCCCGCCGTGGACGTCCGGCACGAGATGCTCGAGGAGGCCGTGGAGATCATCCGCGCGCTCTTCGAGGGCGAGCACGTCACCCACCACGGAACGCACTTCGACGTGGAGTCGGCGCGGTTGTGGGACCTGCCCGACGAGGCGCCGCCCATCGGTGTCGCCGTCTCCGGCGAGCAGTCCTGCAAGCTCGCGGGCCGGCTGGCCGATCTGGTGATCGCCACCGAGCCCAAGTCCGGTCTGCTGGAGGCGTTCGACCGGCACGGCGGGACGGGCAAGCCGCGCGTGGGCCAGCTGCCGGTCTGCCACGACCCCGACCGGGAGACCGCGGTGAAGCGGGCGCACGCGCAGTTCCGCTGGTTCGGCAGCGGCTGGAAGGTGAACTCCGAACTGCCCCACCCCGACTCCTTCGAGTCGGCGACGCAGTTCGTGACGCCCGACGACGTCGCCTCCTCGATCCCGTGCGGCGACGACCCGGACGACTTCGTCGAGGCCGTACGGCCCTACGTGGAGGCCGGGTTCACGGAGATCGCCCTGGTGCAGATCGGCGGCGACTCGCAGCCGGCGTATCTGGACTGGTCGGAGAAGACGCTGCTGCCCGCGCTGCGGGACGCCTTCGGCTGACGGCGGCCGCCGGGCGAGGACACGGGTTCGCCGGCCGGAGGAACTCCGGCCGGCGGTCGGCGGGGGGGGGGGGCCCGCCCCCGCGCGGGGCCCCCCCCCCCCCGCGGGGCCCCCCCCCCCCCCCCCCCCGGGGGGGGGGGGGGGGGCGGGCGCCCGGGGGGGGGGGGGGGGGGGGGGGCGCCGCGGGGGGGGGGGGGGGGCCGGGGGGGGCGCGCGCCCCCCCCACCGCGTCAGCGCGCCGTGTAGCGGTGACGGGTCCACAGCGGCACCCCGAACCAGAACAGCAGGTACCACGCGACCACCGCGGCGACGAGGTACGGGACGTAGGCGTCGTGGGTGGCCACCCGCAGGATGAGCAGGAGCGCCGAGGTCATCGTGGCGAGCAGCAGCACCAGTCCGATCAAGGTCATCCGGGAGGCCCACCTCACCGCCTGCGGCTTCACCAGTCGTCCGGAGACCAGCCGGTGCAGGGAGACGGGACCGATCAGGGCGCCGGTCGCGCAGGCGCCCAGGACGACCGTCATGATGTAGATGCCCTTGTCGGTCCCGTCCAGCTCGGCGTAGCGGGGGGTGAACACGACGGTGAGGAGGAAGCCGAAGAGGATCTGGACGCCGGTCTGGGCGACGCGGACCTCCTGGATGAGTTCCCCCCACATGCGGTCGGCCCGCTCCTCCTCGGTCTCGTCGCGTCCTCTGCGTCGCTCAGCCGCTGCTGCGGTGCCTGCCACCTGTCCTCCCCGGTTCGCGTGACTGTTCGGTCTTCCGTCCCGGCGAGTACCCCCTGATCGGCGATTTCTTCCTGCGCCGCCCGGGGTCGGCTACCAGCGGCCCTCGACCTGCTCCTTGATGCGCCGCTCGTACAGGTCCCGCACCGCCGCCAGGGTCCCCTCGGACAGCTCCGGCAGCCTGGCGGCGGCCGCGTTGGCGCGGGCCTGCTCGGGCGAGCGGGCGCCGGGGATCACGGTGGTGACGCCGGGCTGCTGGATGATCCAGCGCAGCGCCAGCTGGGCCGGGGTGTACCCCTCGGGGGCGAGGGCGGCGAACTCGGCGGCGGCCTCGACGCCGGTGGCGTAGTCGACACCGGAGAAGGTCTCGCCCTGGTCGAAGGCCTCGCCGTGCCGGTTGTAGGCGCGGTGGTCGTTCTCGGCGAAGACGGTGTCCTTGGTGTACTTGCCGGACAGCAGGCCGGAGGCGAGCGGGACCCGGGCGATGATGCCGACGCCGGCCTCGCGGGCGGCGGGGAGCACCTCGGCCAGGGGCTTCATGCGGAACGGGTTGAGGATGATCTGCACGCTCGCCACGCCCGGCCGGGCGATCGCGGTGAGCGCCTCGGCGCAGGTCTCCACGCTGACGCCGTAGTGGGCGACGCGCCCCTCCTCCACCAGGGTGTCCAGGGCGTCGTAGACCTCGTCGCGGGAGTAGACGGGGGTGGGCGGGCAGTGCAGCTGCACGAGGTCGATGCGGTCGACGCCGAGGTTGCGGCGGGAGCGGTCGTTCCAGGCGCGGAAGTTGTCCAGGACGTAGTTCTCGGGGATCTGTTCGACCCGGCGGCCCATCTTCGTGGCGACCAGCACGTGCAGGTCGGGCCGGCCGCTCAGGAAGGCGGCGATCGTCTGCTCGCTGCGCCCGTCGCCGTAGACGTCGGCGGTGTCGAAGAAGGTCACCCCCGACTCGGCCGCCGTCTCCAGAACCGCCAGGGCCTCCTTGTCGTCGACGTCGCCCCAGTCGGCGCCCAGCTGCCAGGTGCCGAGACCGACGACGGATGCGTGCTGACCATACCTGTCGAATGCGCGTTCTTCCATGGCGTCAGTCTGTCATCCGCCCAGGCCGGGTGCGGAACCGGCCGCTCCGCACCACCGTCCGCGGGCGGGCGCGACCCCGCGCGCATCCTTCACCCGTAAGAGTGACGCCGTTCGAGGCCGGGCCCTCCCTCGCCGAAGGGCGCCTAGCGTGAGCCCGTGACCGATCGTTCATTGAGCAACCATCAGTCGGAGGACACCACGTGGTCCCGGTGGTCCCGCCGCGGCTTCCTGCGCACCGCGGCCGGCCTGGCGTCCGTGCCGGCTCTGGTCGCGGCGGACCCGGCCGCCGCGGCGGAGGACCTGCCGGGCTTCCCGGCGGACGTGGCCCTCTCCCGGACGGCGTACCGCAACTGGGACGGCGAGATCACCGTGACCGGGCTGTACGCCTGTGCCCCCGCCGGCCCCGGCCAGGTGGTCGCCGTCGTCAACTGGGCCCGGCGCAACGGCTGGACGGTGCGTCCCCGGGGCGCCGCGCACGGCTGGGCGCCCCTGACGGTCCCGGCGGGGACGCCGTCGACCGCGCGCGTCCTGCTCGTCGACACCGCCCCGCACCTGACGGGTCTGGCCCTGGAGGCCGCCGACGTGGTCCGGGCCGGCACGGGGGTGACCATGGAGGCGCTCCTGACGTTCCTCGAGGAGCACGGCCTCGGAGTCACCGCCGCCCCCGCGCCCGGCGACCTCACGCTGGGCGGCGCCCTGGCCGTCGACGCGCACGGCACCGCCGTCCCGGCGCGCGGCGAGGAGCGGCTGCCCGGGCACACCTACGGCTCGCTGAGCAATCTCGTCCTCTCCCTCACCGCCGTGGTGTGGGACGCGGACAGCGGCGCCTACGCGCTGCGGACGTTCACGCGCGACGAGGCCGACTGCGCGGCCCTCCTGACGCATCTCGGGCGCTCACTGGTCACGGAGGTGACGCTGCGGGTGGGGCCCAACACCCACCTGCGGTGTGTGAGCCGTACCGACATCCCGGCGAGCGAGTTGTTCGCGGCGCCCGGATCGGGCGGGCGGACGCTGGCGAGCTTCCTGGAGTCGGACGGGCGGGCGGAGGCGATCTGGTTCGCGTTCACCGAGTTCCCGTGGCTCAAGGTGTGGTCGGTCGCGCCGACGAAGCCGCTCACCTCGCGGCGCCTGACGGCGCCGTATCCCTACCCCTTCTCCGACAGCGTGCCGCAGCCGGTGGCCGACCTGGTCGGGCGGATGGTGTCGGACGGGGCCTGGTACCTGGCGCCGGTGCTGGGCGACGCGCAGTACGACGCGGCCGCGCTGGGGCTGGTGGCGACGCTGTCGGCGGACGTCTGGGGGCCGTCGAAGAACACGCTGCTGTACCTGAGGCCGACCACGCTGCGGGTGCACGCCAACGGATACGCGGTGCTCACCGGCCGCGACCGGGTGCAGCAGGTCGTGGCCGAGTTCGCCGCCTTCTACCGGGAGCGGCTGGACGCGTACGCCGCCACGGGGCGCTTCCCCGTCAACGGCGCGGTGGAGATCCGGGTGACCGGTCTCGACGATCCGGCGGAGACCCGGCTGCCGGGCGCCCGCGCGCCGTTGCTGTCCGCGCTGCGCGAGGACGCGGACCACCCGGAGTGGGACACGGCGGTCTGGCTGGACGTCCTGACGCTGCCGGGCACACCGCACGCCGAGGCCTTCTACCGCGAACTGGAGCGGTTCCTGCTCACGGCCTACGACGGCACGACCGCCCGCGTCCGGGTCGAGTGGTCCAAGGGCTGGGGGTACACCGAGGAGTCCGCCTGGAGCGACGACGAGGTGCTGGGGACGGTCGTGCCGTCCTCCTTCGGCGAGGCCTGGGCCGAGGCGGCGGACACACTGGAGCGGCTGGACCCGCCCCGGGTGTTCCGCGCCCCGCTGCACGGAAGGCTGTTCCCCTGAGCGGTGACCTCCCCCCGGTCTCCCGGGCCCTGTCGTCGCCTTCCCGTCGTCCGCCCGAAGGGCGCGCCGTGCGATCGCGCGCACCAGGCGCCGCCCGGCGGGCAGGAACAGGCAGGCCGGAAGGAAGGTGACGACAGGGGCTAGGGGGCGAGCTGGGCCTGCACCGCCGGCCCGTAGCGGTCGGCGATCTCCTCGACGGCGGCCGCCCGCAGTTCGGGACCGCGGGCGATGCCGAACATCACGCCGAGGCCGAGCAGGGCGGCGACGGCGAGTTCGGCGCGCAGGCCCGCGCCGGGGCCGGTGAGGCGGGTGGCGAGGCGTTCGGTGACCCGGGTG
The DNA here is from genome assembly GCF_044328485.1 of Streptomyces sp. NPDC017936. Classification (NCBI taxonomy): domain Bacteria; kingdom Bacillati; phylum Actinomycetota; class Actinomycetes; order Kitasatosporales; family Streptomycetaceae; genus Streptomyces; species Streptomyces sp. NPDC017936. The sequence continues at coordinate 68,364 of NZ_JBIRHK010000009.1, forward strand.
CGGAAGTCGGCGCGCAGGACGTCGCCGTGCTCGCCGTGCAGCGGGGCGAACGCGATGCGCAGCAGGGGGTCGGCGCCGCGGTCGCACTGGCTCAGCAGCACGTGCCGGACCATGTGCCGGCCCAGTTCCTCCAGCGGGGCGTCCAGCAGGGCGTCGGCGTCCTCCTCGAAGGACATCACGCGCGCGAAGAGGGCGTCCTTGTTCCCGAAGTACTTCAGGATCAGCGGCGCGCTCACCCCGGCGCGTTCCGCGACGGCCCTGAGGGTGATGTCGGCGGGCGCGCGGCGGGCCAGGAGGTCGCGGGCGGCGCCCAGTATGGCCGCCCTGGTGGACGCGGCGTCGCGGCGCCCGGGCGGGCCGGCGCCGGGCCCGCCGGCCGGGGACGAGAAGGGGCCGGGGCGCGTGTGCACGGCGCTCATGCCCCCTCCATCACCCCGTCCCCCACGGCCCGGGTCCCGCCGTCGGCCGGCCGCGCGGTCTCCGGTTCGGAGCCGCCGGGGATGGTCAGCGCCACCGCGCTCGCCAGGAGGGCGACCACGCCCGCGGTGCCGAACGCCAGCAGGTAGCCGTGGAGCGTCGGCACCGGTGCGCCGCCGACGAGGCCGGTGTGGTGCACGAGGACCGCGGCGACGACGGCGCTGGACGCGGCCTGCCCGATCGTGCGCATGAGGACGTTGACACCGTTGGCGGAGGCGGTCTGGTGGGCCGGGACCGCGCACAGGATCAGCGCGGGCAGCGCCGAGTAGGCGAGGGTGGTCCCGATCGCCACCACCGCGGCCCCCACGACGATCATCCAGAGCGCGCGGCTGTCGGCGATGCGTACGGCGTACCCGGCGGCGATGACGACGGTGCCGAGGGCGAGGGTGACGCGGGGGCCGCGGGCCGCCGAGATGCGGGCGGACAGCGGGGAGAAGATCAGCATGCAGATGCCGCCGGGCAGCAGGCACAGGCCCGTCTGGACGATGGAGAGTCCGAGTCCGTAGCCGCTGGCCTCGGGCGCCTGGACCAGTTGGGCCGTGACCAGCGAGTTGGCGTAGAACGCGAAGCCGGTGAGGAGCGCGGCCACGTGCGCGAGGCCGACGCGGGGGCGTGACACCAGCCGCAGGTCCACCAGCGGTTCGGGCGTGCGCAGTTGCTGCCGCCACCACAGGCCCAGTGCGACGACGGCGCCGAGGAACAGGCACAGCACCAGGGCGCTCCCCCAGCCCCACTGGCCCCCCTGGGACACGGCCAGCAGAAGGCAGATCAGGCCGGCCGACAGCCCCAGCGCGCCCGTCAGGTCGAACCGGCCGGGCCGGCGCACCGGCGACTCGGGCACCGCCCACCGGATCAGCGCGACGCCGGACGCGCCGAGGACGGCGGTCACCCAGAACATCACGTGCCAGTTGGCGTACTGCACGACCATCGCCGCGGCCGGCAGCCCCAGCGAGGCGCCGACGCCGACGGTGGAGCTCATCAGCGCGATCGCGGACCCCCGGCGCTCCGGCGGGAGTTCGTCGCGCAGGATGCTGATCGACAGCGGGACGACGGAGAACGCGGCGCCCTGGAGGGTGCGGGCCGCGATCAGGAGGCCGACCTCCGAGGTGAGGGCGCAGACCGCCGAACCGAGGGCCATCAGGGCGAACGACAGGAGCAGCACCCGCCGCTTGCCGTACATGTCGCCCGCGCGGCCGAGGACCGGTGTGAGGACGGCGCCGGACAGCAGGGGCGCCGTCACCATCCAGGAGACCGCGCCGGGCGAGGCGCCGGTCAGGCGGGGCAGGTCGGGCAGCAACGGCACGACGACGGTCTGCATGACGGCCATCAGGGTGCCGCAGTAGGCCAGCACCGGGACGGCGAGGCGGGCCCGCGGACCGTCGGAGCCCCCGGTCGGCGCGGGAGCGGGAGCGGATATGGGGGCGGGCGACGCCATGGGCACTCCTGTGGGCGCACGACAAGGGAAAAAGGGGTGAATGGGAATTCACCGTAGCGATGAATTCCCATTCACCCCACCGGACGGGGTCCGAACGGGTCACCTGCGTGACGTCAGCACCCGCGCGTGGGCGGTCCGCGCCAGCTTCGGGCCGGCCCAGCGCTTGAACCGGCGCAGCGCCTCCAACTGCCCCGCGGCCCGGTCGAGCCGGTAGTAGAGCTGGGGCGGGACGTACGGCAGCAGGGGCGAGTGGCGCTGCCCGAGCAGGGCGAACATCCGCTCCGGCGGGAGGTCGATGTAGCGGGTCAGGTTCTCGTACCACTGGGCGCTGTGGCGGGCGGCGCTCTGCGGGGAGAGCAGGGCCGCCTTGCGCTCCCGTTCGTAGCGCGCGAGGGCCTGCGGCAGGCCGGCGCACTCCCGCAGGGCGTCGGCCAGGGCGAAGGCGTCCTCCAGGGCGAGGGTGGTGCCGGCGCCGATGGAGTAGTGGGTGGTGTGGGCGGCGTCGCCGAGCAGGACCAGGCGGTCGCGGTACCAGGTGTCGTTGGTGAGGGTGCGGAAGGTCAGCCACTGGGCGCTGCCGTCGGCGGAGGCGCGGCCGATCAGGGCGTGGCCGTCGAGGACGTGGGCGAAGAGTTCCTCCAGCCGGGCGAGTCCGTCGGCCTCGCTCGCCCGGTCCAGGCCGAGGCCGGTCCAGGTCTCGGGGGCGCACTCGACGACGCAGGTGCTCCGCTCGGCGCTGAAGGGGTAGCCGTAGCACCAGATCCATCCGTGGCCGGTCTCCACGAAGGCGAAGGTGAAGGAGTCGAAGACCCGGGTGGTGCCGAGCCAGACGTAGGGGTTGCGGCCCGCCGTGAGGGTGGTCCCGAAGTGCCCGGCGTGGCGCGTGCGCAGGGCGCTGTGGACGCCGTCGGCCGCCACCAGCAGGTCGGCCTCCGGCGGGTCCTCGGCCGTGACGCCGTGCTCGAACTCCAGGCGTACGCCGAGACCGCGGGCGCGGTCGGCGAGGATCTCGAGCAGCCGGTGCCGGCCGATGCCGTGCCCCTCGTCGCCGGGCCGGCAGGTCGACCGGTCCCGCACGTGGGCGACGCCCCGGTTCCAGCGGACGGAGCTCTCCTCGACGGCGCGCGCCGACTCGGGGTCGCGGGCGTGGAGCTGGTCGAGGAGTCCGCGCCAGTAGGTGACGCCCCAGCCGTAGGTCGAGCCCTCCGGGTTGCGCTCGTAGACGGTGACGTCGTGGGACGGGTCCTGCCGCTTGAGCAGGATCGAGAGATACAGGCCGGCGGGCCCGCCGCCGACACAGGCGACCTTCACACACACCCCTCAGTATGACGGTTGGTGGTCGGATGACGACGCAGGGTAGCAGCCGGGAGCGGGTCCCTTGTGCCCGATTCCGCCACTTTCCGCACGTGAGCCACACCACGACCGGGGCGGCGGTGCGCGAAAAGCCACCGGAAGGGCGGTTCACGGGGAAAGGAATTGCCCGTTCCGGGTGATCCGCCGGGCCACCGGCAGCAAGATCATCTTCGTTCAACACTGCACGACACGTGCGTGATCGTCCTGATCACAGCCAACCCGTCGCGCGGGATTTCTCCCGTTCTCGCACCGGCCGATAGGCATGCGGGGTCGTCAACCGAACGAACCCCCAGGAGGTCCCGCATGCCGGAACTCAGCCGCCGTCGTGCGCTCACCGCCGCTGCCGCCGTGGCCGCGGCCGCCGGCGCCCAGGCCGTCACCACCCCCGCCGCCACGGCGGACGACCGCCGCCGCGCCCCCGGCTCCCCGGCCGCGCCCGGCTCCCCCGACTCCTTCGACGAGGTCTACCGGGGCCGCCGGATACAGGGCCGGCCGTCGTCCGGCGGCGGTCACCATGGGGGCGGTCACCACGGCGGCGGATACGCCGTGTTCGTCGACGGCGTGGAGCTGCACGTCATGCGCAACGCCGACGGCAGCTGGATCAGCGTGGTCAGCCACTACGACCCGGTCCCCACCCCGCGGGCCGCCGCCCGCGCCGCGGTCGACGAACTCCGGGGAGCCCGGCTGCTGCCCTTCCCCACCACCGACTGATCGCGCCGCAAGCCCACTTGGAGCACACCGCAGATGACCGTCCGCAAGAACCAGGCGTCCCTGACCGCCGACGAGAAGCGCCGCTTCGTCGCCGCCGTCCTCGAACTGAAGCGCAGCGGCCGCTACGACGCCTTCGTCACCACGCACAACGCCTTCATCGTCGGCGACACCGACGACGGCGAGCGCACCGGCCACCGCTCGCCGTCCTTCCTGCCCTGGCACCGCAGATTCCTGCTGGAGTTCGAGCGGGCGCTGCAGTCGGTGGACGCCTCGGTGGCGCTGCCGTACTGGGACTGGTCCGCGGACCGGACGACGCGGTCGTCGCTGTGGGCGCCGGACTTCCTGGGCGGCACCGGGCGCAGCCTGGACGGCCGGGTCATGGACGGGCCGTTCGCCGCGTCCACCGGGAACTGGCCGATCCGGGTGCGGGTCGACGGGCGGACGTACCTGCGGCGGTCGCTGGGCACGAACGTGCGCGAACTGCCGACGCGGGCCGAGGTGGAGTCGGTGCTGGCGATGGCGACGTACGACACGGCGCCCTGGAACAGCGCCTCGGACGGCTTCCGCAACCACCTGGAGGGGTGGCGGGGCGTGAACCTGCACAACCGGGTCCACGTCTGGGTCGGCGGGCAGATGGCGACCGGGGTCTCCCCCAACGATCCGGTGTTCTGGCTGCACCACGCCTACGTCGACAAGCTGTGGACCGAGTGGCGGCGCAGGCACCCCGGTTCCGGGTACGTCCCGGCCGCGGGGACGCCCGACGTCGTCGACCTCGGCGAGACGATGAAGCCCTGGAACGACACCGCCCCGGCCGACCTGCTCGACCACACCCCGCACTACTCCTTCGACACCGACTGAGCGGCGCGGGGTTCACCGCGCGGGCCGTGGGTACCCGGGCCGCGTACCGGAAGAGAGTGAAGGAGGAGACGGCCGTGACGCAGGTCGAGGAATCCATCGAGGTCGGTGTCCCCGTGCACACCGCCTACAACCAGTGGACACAGTTCGAAACGTTCCCCGAGTTCATGAGTGGGGTGGAGCGCATCGAACAGCGCACCGACACGCTCACGCACTGGGTCACGGACGTGAACGGCGTGCACCGGGAGTTCGACGCGGAGATCACCGAGCAGATCCCGGACGAGCGGGTCGCCTGGACGACGGTCTCGGGCGAGTCGCGGCAGTCCGGCGTGGTGACCTTCCACCGCCTCGACGACGAACACACCAAGGTCATGCTCCAGATGGACTTCGAACCGGAGGGCATGACGGAGACCGTCGGCGACATGCTGGGCTTCGTGAAGCGGCAGACGAAGGGCGACCTCAAGCGCTTCAAGGAGTTCATGGAGGAACGCGGCAGCGAGACGGGCGGCTGGCGCGGCGTCGTCACCTGACCGACGCCTCCCGGGTCACCCGGCGTCGGCCGTACGGCACTCCGGATGACCCCAACCCTGGTCGTTCTTGGCGATCTGCTCCCCTGCCGCGTACGGACGTCCGCACACGCAGCGGCCGGGGAACTTCGCCTTGATCGTGCGGGCCGGGGAACCGCCGGACCGCCGGGGAGCCTTGCCCCCGGCGGTCCGGCGGCGTGCGCCCGCGGCCGGCGGGGTGTCCGGCGAGGGCGGCGGCTCGGGCGAGCCGAGGGCGCTGCCCGCCGGCTGCTGGGCGCTCGCCGCCTGGCTGGCGGCCCGGTCGGCGAAGTCGTTGAGCCGGTCCCCGTCGACCTGGTGGGCGGGCACGTAGCGGAAGTCGACCGTGCGGCCGTCGAGCAGCGCGTCGATGCGCACGACCAGGTCCTGGTTGGCCACCGGCTTGCCGGCGGACGTCTTCCAGCCGTTGCGCTTCCAGCCGGGCAGCCAGGTGGTGACGGCCTTCATCGCGTACTGCGAGTCCATCCGGATCTCGAGCGGGACGTCCGGGTCGACAGCGGCCAGCAGCCGTTCCAGCGCGGTGAGTTCGGCGACGTTGTTGGTGGCCCTGCCGAGCGGCCCGGCCTCCCAGCGGGCCGGGGCCTCACGGTCGTCGGAGATCACCCATGCCCAGCCGGCCGGTCCCGGGTTCCCTTTCGAAGCCCCGTCGCACGCGGCCACCACACGTTCACGCATGCACACGATCATGCCATGGGCCCGGGGGTGCCCCGCGACGTCCCGGAAGGCTCCGGCGGCGCCGTCCGGGAGCGGTGGCGGGCGCCGGACGGTCCTCACCCCACCTGCGAGCGTGACCGGACGTGACCGCTTCCCCTTCCGCCCGTCCGGATCACGGGCGTACGGAAGCACACGGGGGGCCGGGACGCATACGGGGTGCGACGTGCGCACCTTCCGGAAGGACTGCACCACCGGGGCGCGAAACCGCCCCCTTCACGCCGTACCCCTCCGTCACGGAGAGTGCTTGGCTGGTGATCCCGGATCTTCGGACCGGTCACCACGACCCGTCCGCTCGGTCCTCCGCACCTTCCTGGAGGGAATGTGTCCACACCGGACAGCGCCAGCGGTCCCGTCCTCGACGAACCCGTCCCCGAGCCGTCCGCCGGCAGACCGCTCACCAGCCTCGGCACCCGGGCGGCACGCCGCCTCGCCACCACCACCAAGACCGAACCCCAGATGCAGGCCGTCAGCTCGCGCTGGCTGCTGCGGATGCTGCCGTGGGTGGACGTCAGGGGCGGAACCTACCGCGTCAACCGGCGTCTCCAGCTCAGGGCCGGCCGCGGGCGGGTCCGGTTCGACCACGACGGCGGGGACGGCGTCCGGGTCGTCCCGGAGACCCTCACCGAACTGCCGGCGCTGCGCGGCTACTCCGACGACGGGACGCTGCGGGAGCTCTCCTCGCGGTTCCGGCCGCGGGAGGTCCGGCCCGGCCAGGTGGTCTTCGAGGCCGGGCAGCCGGTGACGGAGGCCTGTCTGGTGGTGCACGGCCGGTTCACCCGGTACACGGCCGGCAGGTACGGCGAGGAGGAGATCGTCGGGGTGGTCTGCGACGGCGACCAGCTCGGTGACGAGGCGGTCGGGCAGGACGACCCGCTGTGGCTGACCTCGGTGCGCGCGGAGACCTCGGGCGTCCTGCTGGTGCTGCCCCGGGACGAGCTGCGGGAGCTGGTCGCCCGGGTACCCTCCCTCGCCGCCCATCTGGCGGCGTTCGCCGAGCGGCAGCGGCGGCCGGTGAACCGCAAGGGCGAGGCCGCGCTCCCGGTGCAGGCGGGCCATGCGGGCGAGCCGACCATCGGGGCCGGCTTCGTCGACTACGAACTCTCGCCGCGCGAGTACGAGCTGTCGCTCACCCAGACCGTGCTGAAGGTCCACACCCGGGTCGCGGACCTCTACAACCACCCCATGGACCAGACCCGGCAGCAACTCCGGCTCACCGTCGAGGAGATCCGCGAGCGCCAGGAGTGGGAGCTGGTCAACAACCGGGAGTTCGGGCTGCTGCACACCATCGACCACGGGCAGCGGGTGAGCACCTTCACCGGACCGCCCACCCCGGACGACATGGACGAACTGCTGTCGATGCGGCGCGGGACCAAGCTGTTCCTCGCCCACCCGAAGGCGATCGCGGCCTTCTTCCGGCAGTGCAACCGACGTGGTCTGGTGCCGGGCACGGCCACCGTCGAGGGGCACGGGATCCCGGCCTGGCGAGGGGTGCCGATCTTCCCGTGCAACAAGATCCCGGTCACCGGGCAGCACACCAGCAGCATCATCGCGCTGCGCACCGGCGAGGCCGACCAAGGGGCCGTCGGCCTGTACCAGACGGGCATCCCCGACGAGTTCCAGCCGGGCCTGAACGTGCGGTTCATGGGGATCGACGCCAACTCGATCGTCCGCTACCTCGTCACGGCCTACTACTCGATGGCGCTGCTGGTGCCCGACGCGGCCGGGGTCCTGGAGAACGTCCAGATCGGCCGGACGGCCGAGTGAGGGCGGGACGTCGTCGATGAGCACCTCCCCGAGCACCACGAACGCACTGCCCGGCCCGCCGGACCTGGCGGCGAGCCTGCGGTCCCGGCGCAGCGGGGCGATCCCCGGACTGCGACACCGGCGGGTCGCCCCCGCCGACCCGGAGAAGGCCGCCGAGGTCGACCGGCGGCTGGAGGGCTGGGCCCGCTCGCTGGACCTGTTCCCGGCAGCCTGGAAGGGGGACTTCGCGGGGTTCCAGTTCGGCCGGGCCGTGGTGCTCCAGCACCCGGGCGCGGCCGACCTGGAGCGCCTCACGGTCGCCGGCAAGCTGCTGCTGGCGGAGAACGTGGTCGACAGCTGCTACTGCGAGGAGGACGAGGGCCGGGGCGCGTCCCGCAGCGGCCTCGGCGGGCGGCTGGTCCTCGCGCAGTCCGCGCTCGACCCCTTCCACGGCCCGCCGGGCCACCAGGAGGAGTGGGCGCTGGGCATGCAGGCGGACGGCCCGCTGCGCTCGTACCACTGGGCGCTGAAGGACTTCTCCGCGCTGGCCACCCCCAGCCAGACCGGCCGGTTCGTGCACGACGTCGCGCGGCTGCACCTGGGCTACCTCGGCGAGGCGGCCTGGGCGGAGACCCGGTACGTGCCGCGGACCTGGGAGTACCTGGTGATGCGGCAGTTCAACAACTTCCGTCCCTGTCTGTCGATCGTCGACGCGGTCGACGGCTACGAACTGCCCGAGCAGCTCTACGCCCGCCCCGAGATCCAGCGCGTCACCGCGCTCGCCTGCAACGCCACCACGATCGTCAACGACCTGTACTCCTTCACCAAGGAACTGGCCTCCGACCCCACCCACCTCAACCTGCCGCAGGTCGTGGCCGCCGAGGACCGGTGCGGTCTCAAGGCCGCCTATCTCAGGTCGGTCGGGATCCACAACCAGATCATGGACGCCTTCGAGGAGGAGTCCGCGCCGCTCGCCGCGCTCTCCCCGCTCGTCGCGCGCTATCTGAAGGGCCTGTCCGACTGGGTGGCCGGCAACCACGAGTGGCACGCCACCAACACCCACCGCTACCACCTGCCCGACTACTGGTGAGCCGCGTGCTCTCGAACCGCCGTCCCGCACAGCACCATGAGGAGCCTTCGTTGACCACCACCCCCGACGCCGCCGCGGCCGTGCGGCTGCCGGCCCAGTCCGTCTACCAGAACCGCGTCGCGGACTACTGGAACACCGAGGCGAACCCGGTCAACCTCGAACTCGGCCGGATCGACGGCCTCTACCACCACCACTACGGCGTCGGCGAAGCCGACTGGTCGGTGCTCGACGAGCCCGATCCCGGGCTGCGCCGCGACCGGATCACCGCGGAGCTGCACCGGCTGGAACACGCCCAGGCCGAACTCCTCACCGCCCGGCTCGGCCCCCTGTCCACCGCCGACCGCGTCTTCGACGCCGGCTGCGGGCGGGGCGGCGGCAGCGTCGTGGCGCACCTGCGGTACGGCTGCGAGGCGGACGGCGTGACGATCTCCGCCAAGCAGGCCGAGTTCGCCAACGAGCAGGCCCGCAAGCGGGGCATCGACGACAAGGTGCGCTACCACCACCGCAACATGCTGGACACCGGCCTGCCGACCGGCGCGTTCGCGGCGTCGTGGAACAACGAGTCCACCATGTACGTCGAGTTGGACCTGCTGTTCGCCGAGCACGCCCGGCTGCTGCGCCGCGGCGGCCGGTACGTGGTGATCACCGGCTGCTACAACGACACCTACGGCCGGGCCTCGCGCGAGGTGTCGCTCATCAACGCCCACTACATCTGCGACATCCACCCGCGCTCCGCCTACTTCCGGGCGCTGGCCCGCAACCGGCTCGTCCCGGTGCACGTGGAGGACCTCACCGAAGTGGCCCTGCCCTACTGGGAGTTGCGCAGCCGGGCCGACCACCTGGTCACCGGCATCGAGGAGACGTTCATCTCCGCCTACCGCAACGGCAGTTTCCAGTACCTGCTGATCGCGGCCGACCGCGTCTGACCTCCCGCTCCACCCCCCGGCAGGCCCTCCCCCGCCGGCAAAACCGCTGGACAGCCCGGCGCGTCGGCCCCTTCGATGACCGCATGAGTGTGGTGAGGATGCGTCCGGACGAGATCGACGTCGACGTTCCGCTGGTGCGGCGGATGGTCGCCGCGCGGTTCCCGCGGTGGGCGTCCCTGCCGGTGGAGCGGCTGGTGTCCGCCGGAACGGAGAACGCGATGTTCCGGCTCGGGGACGACAAGGTGGTACGGCTGCCCCGCCACCCCGGCGCCGTGGACGACGTGGCGCACGAACAGCACTGGCTGGCCCGCCTGGGCCCCCGGCTGTCCGTCGCCACGCCGGTGCCGCTGGAGCACGGCGAGCCGGGCGAGGGGTTCCCCTGGCCGTGGTCCGTCTACGGCTGGCTGGAGGGCCGCAACCCGGTCGCGGGCGCCCTGGAGGGGCCCGCGGCGCTGGCGGCGGACCTCGGGGCGTTCGTCGCCGAACTGCGCGGGATCGACGCGCAGGACGGGCCCCGGTGCCACCGGGGCGTGCCCCTGCGGGAACGGGACGAGCCCACCCGGTCCGCCGTCGCCCGGCTGGAGGGGCGGATCGACACCGGGGCCGTCACCGCCCTGTGGGAGGAGGCGCTCCGGGTGCCGGACCGCACCGCGCCGCCGGTGTGGGCGCACGGCGACCTGTCGCCCATGAACGTCCTGGTCGAGGACGGCCGGCTCACGGGGGTGATCGACTTCGGCAGCGTGGGGGTCGGCGATCCGGCCGTCGACCTCATCGCGGCCTGGAACCTGCTTCCGGCGTCGGCCCGCGCCGTCTTCCGGGAGACGGTGGGCGCGGACGACGCCGAGTGGGCACGCGGCCGGGGCTGGGCGCTGTCGATCGCGTTGATCGCGCTGCCGTTCTACTGGGAGACCAACCCGCTGCTGGCGGAGAACTCCCGGCATGTGATCGAGGAGATCCTGGCCGAGCCCGGCCGGTGAGGAGGTGGGGCTACTCCCCGTCGTAGGCCTTGCGCAGGGCGGCGACGTCGAGCTTGCCCATGGAGAGCATGGCCTTGGTGGCCCGGGCGGCCTTCTCCTGGTCGGGGCCGGTGACCATCTCCATGAGCGCGCGCGGGACGACCTGCCAGGACACGCCGTACCTGTCCTTGAGCCAGCCGCAGGGTCCGGGCTCGCCGCCGTCCTCGGTGAGCCGGTCCCAGTAGTGGTCGACCTCCTCCTGGTCGGCGCAGTCGATCTGGAAGGAGATCGCCTCGTTGAACCGGAACTGCGGTCCGCCGTTGAGCGCGACGAACTTCTGGCCGTTCGCCGTGAACTCGACGGTGACCACGGTGCCGGCGGGGCCCGGTCCGGCGTCGGTGTAGCGGGCGACGTTCCCGACGGCGGAGTCCTCGAAGACCGACACGTAGAAGCGGGCGGCTTCCTCGGCCTGGCCGTCGAACCAGAGGCAGGTGGTGAATCCGTCGGTGGTCATGGGGTCCTCCCGGTCGGGAACGGAACGCGGAACGCGGTCACGAGTGTCGACCGGCGCGCGCCCCGGAACTCATCGCCCGGCCGTGCGTTCATCCGGACGGCGGCGCCCCGGGCCGGACCGGTGTCCGGCCCATGACGCCCTCACCCGCCGACGGCGGCCTCCGTCCCTTCCGCCTCGACGCGCCCCGGAGCGGCCTCGGCGGCCCGCGCGCGCCCGGACCGGACCCGTCGGCCCGAGGGGCCGCCCGCCGCCCGGCCCCTGGGCCCGGCGGATCGTGTCGCCGGGCGCCCGGGTCGAGGGGGCGCCGGCCCGGCACCCCCGCCACGACGTGGCGACGCCGCGCGCGGGCATGGACCGGGACAAGGTGTTCACGGCGCCGGAGCCCGTGGCGTACGGCCCGGCCGACGACCTGCCGAACCGGCGCCCCGTACGGGTCCGAGACGGCTCCCCGTGGCCACGGCCCGGTGGGGACCCGCGGCCACGGCCCGTCAGGCGGCCAGGCAGAGCCCGTTGTACGAGGACGCCGTCGTCCCGCGGTGCGCGGCGGTGTGCCGGCCGGTCACCCGGACGAGTTCGCCGTGGGCGCGCGCCAGCAGGTCGCCGAGGCTCAGGCCGAGGGCGAGGGCGGCGGCCGCGAGCACCTCCGAGGAGGCCTCCTTGCGGCCGCGCTCCACCTCGGACAGGTACGGCATGGAGATGCGCGCGGCGTCGGCGACGTCCCGCAGCGTGCGTTCCTGGGCCAGGCGCTCACGGCGCAGGACGTCGCCGACCAGATCGCGCCACAGGGGTTCCCTCGGGGCGGGCGGCCGGTCGTCGGCGGGGCGGGCGGTTCCCGGGCGCTCGGCCGAGGGGCGCAGCGGGATCACGCGGGCTTGGTTCGGCACGTGGTTGCTCACTCCCCCAGCCTAGGAGGGCGGTTCCGCACGGGAAGGGTGCGGCGTTGCGCTGTGAGGGGAACCGGACCGAGGTATTCCGCCTGCGGGTCCGGGCGGGGCGTCGGATTCCGGTCACCCCCTTTACGCTGGGCATGGGTCGGCGGACTCGGGGTATGCGCCCCGTGAGCGGGCTCGTGAGCACTCGGTCCGCTCACGGACCGGAAGCAGGAGACGTCGAACCGTGACTTTCGTGGGAGAGGCAATGCACACCGCCGTGATCGGGTCGCAGGCACAGGTCGTCGAGGACACCGCCGGCACCGGCACGGGTGCCGCTCCGCTGCCGGGAGTCGCGGACGCGAGGAGCGTGGCCCCCCGCGACGCGCGGGCGCTGTCCCGCCAGTTCTTCCAGCGGCTGACGGAGCTCGAGGAGGGGACGCACGCGTACCAGTACGCGCGCAACACCCTGATCGAGATGAACATGTCGCTGGTGCGGTTCGCGGCCGGGCGGTTCCGGGGCCGCGGCGACGACATGGAGGACATCGTCCAGACCGGGATGATCGGCCTGATCAAGGCCATCGACCGGTTCGAGATCTCCCGCGAGGTGGAGTTCACCTCGTTCGCCCTGCCCTACATCGTCGGCGAGATCAAGCGTTTCTTCCGGGACACGACGTGGGCGGTGCACGTGCCGCGCCGGCTGCAGGAGCTGCGCGTCGAGCTGGCCAAGGCCCGCGACGAGCTCGCCAGCCGGCTGGACCGGGAGCCGACCGTCGCCGAGCTGGCCACCTTGATGAACCTCTCCGAGAGGGAGGTCGTCGAGGCGCAGATCGCCTCCAACGGCTACAACTCCGCCTCGCTGGACGCCGCGCTCACCGGCGACGGCCCGGAGAACGGCGAGGCGGTCCTGGCCGACTTCATCGGGGTGGAGGAGGAGGGGCTGCGGCTCGTCGAGGACTTCCACTCGCTGGCCCCGCTGATGGCCGAGCTCAGTGAGCGCGACCGGCAGATCATCCACCTGCGGTTCGTGGAGGAGGCGACCCAGGCGGAGATCGGCGAGCGGCTCGGCTGCTCGCAGATGCACGTCTCCCGCCTCATCAAGCGGATCATCGCCCGGCTGCGGCAGGGGATGCTGGGGGAGCTGGGCTGCGCCTGAGGCCGGCGGCCCCACGGCTCACCGCCGCGCGAGCGCGACGACGGCGCGGACGCGCTTGCCGACCGGTACCCGCTCGGCGGTGACCTCCGCCGCCACCGCGTGCACGATCTCCAGACCGTGCCGGCCGATGCGCTGGGGATCCTTGGGGAAGCGCAGGGGCAGCGCGTCGCTGCTGTCGTAGACGGACACCGTCACCGAGGCGTCCGTGCCCTCCAGCTCCAGGATGTACGGGCCGTTGCTGTGCCGGTCGGCGTTGGTGACCAGTTCGCTGACGACCAGGAGGACCTCTCCGCAGGCGCGCTCGTCGACGGCGGCGCACCACTCGATCCTCAACTGGTCGACGAAGTGCGCGGCGAAGGCGCGCGCCTCGGCGATGGAACCGGATGCCCCGGTGTAGTGCGCCGCCCGCCGGAGCGGTTCCACGGGTACGTCGAAACCAGTCGGTATCACTGCCCCGTCCAGGTGTTCGGTCATGCGTTTCTCTCTAGGATGCCGGACTGGCCGGACGCTGCTGCACCCGTCCTCGTACCCCGAGCCGGGGCGTGCAGTCCCCCTCTTTCGCCGTCGCGACCATGGGCTGCCTCACACCGCGGGCGGTCCGTACCCGGGTGCCGGGGAGTACGGGGCGGGCTGCGACGGGGGCGGCGTTCCGGCCGGGGGCGGGGACGCCGGCGGCGGGGATCCCCCGGTGTCCGGCTCGCTCGGCGGGGGCGGCGAGGCCGGGGGCGGCGGGGAGGCCGGCTCCGAACCGGGGGGCGGGGAGGCCGGCCGCTCGCTCGGGGGTGGCGGAGGGGCGGCCGACGTCGGCGGTTCGGGGGCCGTGGTCGGGCGCGACGAGCCGGAAGGGTGCGCCGGGTACGACGGCGAGGACGGCAGGCTGAAACTCGCGGAGGGCGCCGGCGGGTGCGCCGGGGCCTTGACGGGCCGGTCCTTGCCGCCCGTGTCGCCCCGCTGCCGTGCGAACCAGCGCTGGTGCTCGGCGTCGTAGAGCACGAAGGCCTTGATCACGGTCGCCGAGGGCAGGACCACGACGACGTTCGAGGGCCGGTACGACGGCCAGGACTCGCCCGTGATCCTCGGTGTGGTCTTCTGCGCGATCGGGCGGGTGAGCGGGTTGCCGCAGGCGCAGCGGACCCGGGGTTCGCCGTGCGCGTCGACGAGCACGGCGGTACCGGCCTGGAGGACGGCCTGGTAGGGGACGGCCGCGCCGTCGCGGTAGCCGTGGTTGGTGACGCGGGTGTCCATGCGCAGCTCGACGGGGGTCAGGGAGCGCAGGTAGGCGGGGACCTGGGCGGTGGTGACGCCGACGACGGAGGCGAAGGCCCGGTTCTTCGCGGCATCCGCCTGGAGGTACCTGATCTGCTTCTCGACGTCGCAGGCGGAGACGTCGCGCGTGCCGCCGTACAGTCCGCCGGCGCCGCCGTCGACGCCCCGGACGACGTTCGCGGACTCCGCGGCGGACGTGGGCGGGGCGGCGGACGCGGGCGCGGGCGCCGTGGCGGTGGCGGTGTTCTCGGTGAAGGGGTCCGGGCCGGTCCTGCCCGCGGGCAGCAGGAACACCTCGCCGGCGCGGACGGTGCCGCCGTGACCGCCGTCGCCCGTGCGGGTCAGGACGAGGACGAGGGCCACCACGACCACGACGCCGGTGGTGAGCAGGGCGACGCGGGGCGCCGACTTCCACCAGGGCCGGTGCGGTTCGGGCCCGCCCCCGGGCGGGGTGCCGCCGGGCGGCGGCGCGGGCGGGCCGGACGGGGGCGGGGGGCCGCCCGCCAGCGGGCCGGAAGGCGGTCCTGAGGGACGGCCGGACGACGGCGGTTCGACGCTCACGAGCACTCCCGGCGGGGTCTTTCACTGCTTCTGCTGCCATGATCGCCGCTATCTCCGCAAACGTCGCCCTCGTCTGCTCCGGTCGTGCGCCGCCCGCGCACGGACGCGGACGGCCCTCCCGGCAGGCGGGCGGGGCGGGCGCTGCCTAGCGTGGGCAGCGTGAGCCCGCACACCCGCTCCGACCGGGCCGTCATCCGGCACGGCTGGCCGCAGGCGATCGCCGCGGCCCTGGCCGGTCTGGCCGTCATGACGGTGGTGGCCGCGGCGGGGCTGTGGGCGGCCGGGGCCGCGGACCTGCCCGACGGCGCGTTCGGGCGGGTGGTCGCGGCGACCGTCGTCACGGCCGTCGGCGGTACGGTCGGTCTCTTCGTGGACGTCGGGGGGCTGGGCGGCACCCGGGCCGGGCTGACCCTGATGCCGTTGTCCGTCACGCTCGCCGGCGCCCTGGTGACGGCGGCCGGTTTCCTGCGGCCCCTGCGGCACCGGGCGGTCGCCGGGGCGGCCGAACTGGCCGGCTGGGCGGGCCGGATCGCCGTGGTGTGGCTGGCGGGACTGCTCGTCCTGTCCCTCGCCGCCCGCCGGACCTTCGCGCTCTCCCTGGGCGACGACACCCTGGACGACCTGGGCGAGGTGTTCGGCGTCGCCCCGGAGGCCGGCTTCACCGCGGACGTGCCGCTCACCCTGGTGTCCGGGCTGCTGTGGCTGGCCGGGGTGCTGGTACTGGCGCTGCTGGTTTCGCGCGGGGCGCCGCTGCCGGCCCGGCTGCTGCGCTTCCAGGAGTCGGTGCGGCCGGCCGCGTACGCCATGGTGGTGCTGCTCCTGGCGTGCGTCGCCCTGGGCGTGCTCGTCGCCCTCGGGACCGCGGTGGTGCGCGGGCGTGCCGCGCAGACCCTGGCGGTGGTGCTGCTGGGTCTGCCCAACCTGGTGTGGCTCGCGTTCACCCTCGGTCTGGGCGCCACCTGGGAGGGCCGGGTCGAGGGGCCGTTCGCGCTGCCGGTGCCGCACGCGCTGGACGAGGTGCTGCGCGGCTCGCGGACCGCCACGCTGAACCTGGGCACGCTCGCCGAGCACGACGGCCGCGTGTGGTGGCTCGTCGCCGTGGACGCGGTGCTGCTGCTGGCGGCGGCCTTCGTGATGGCAGCGCGTTCGCCCGCCGGGACGCCCGCCTGGCGGCACGCGGTGCGCATGGCGGTCGCCCTGGTGCTCACGGTGCTGACGATCTGCCTGGTCGGCCGGGTCTCCGCGCACTACGGCCTGTCCCTGTTCGGCATCGGCGATCTCGGCGGGGCCGGTCTGTCCGGGGTTCTGTTCCTGCGCCCCGCGGTGGGGACGGCGCTGGGCCTGGCGGCGCTGTGGGGGCTGGCCACCGGCTTCCTGGGCGGGTTGCTGGCCCGCGGGACGGCGGGACACGGCAGGGTCGACGACACGTCACAAGGGTGGGGCGGGGCCGGCCGCCGGGCGCGGTGAGGCCCTCCTGGGTCCTGCCGTCGCGCGTCCGTCGTCCGCCCGGAGGGCGGGCCCGGCGGCGTCCGGTGCGTGCGGTCGCCGCACGCCGGAGCGCCCACGCCCCGCCCCGTGGGCGCTCCGGCGTCGCGGCCGGGGGCGCGCCCCTCACTGATGCCGAAGGAGTGCGTGCCGGGGCCGGGCCGTCGCCGGGCGGGCGGGACCGCGGCGGCAGGGCCTCAGGGGCCCGTCCTCCGGTGCCCCGGTGCCGTCGGGGCCCCGGTGTCCCGGGACCGGTCCTCGTCGCGTCGCCCGAAGACCGGTGCCGCCCACGCCGGCGGCGGCCGGGGGCGACCCCGTCCCACGACCTCGACCGTCGGCGGATGGCCCTCGCGCGGGACGCCCGAGCCGGCCGCCCTCAGGTCGCCGACGAAGGCGAGGCAGGTGGGATGACGGGCGTCGGGGGTCTTGGCCAGGGCCCGGGCGAACGCCTCGTCGACGCCCGGGGGCAGGTCGGGGCGGGCCTCGGTGATCGGGGGCGGTTCGGCGTACTGGTGGGCCCACAGCAGGGCGAGGTCGTCGTCGCGGCGGAAGGGCGGGTGGCCCGCGAGGCTCTCGTAGACGACGCAGGCCAGGCCGTAGACGTCGCAGCGGCCGTCGACGGGGCGGCCGGAGATCTGCTCGGGCGCGACGTAGTCGAGGGTGCCGACGAACTGTCCGACCCGCGTGAAACCGGTCAGCGACAGCGACTTCTTCGTCAGGCCGAAGTCGGTGAGGTAGACGTGCTCGGGATGGTCGGTGTCGGTGCCGCGGGCGACCAGGACGTTGCCGGGTTTGACGTCCCGGTGGACCAGACCGTGCTCGTGGGCGGCGTCGAGCGCGGACGCCACCTGCGCGGCGATCCGGACCGCGGTGGGCAGCGGGAGCGGGCCCCGGCCGTCCAGGAGGTGGCGCAGGTCGCTGCCGGGGACGTACCGCATGGCGATGTAGAGGACGCCGTCGGTCTCGCCCGCCTCGAAGACGGGCACGATGTGCGGGTGGTCGATCGCGGCGGCCACCCGGGACTCATGGGTGAAGCGACGGCGGAAGGTGTCGTTGCGGGCCAGTTCCGGGGCGAGCAGCTTGAGGGCGACGGTGCGGTCCAGGCGCAGGTCGCGGGCGCGGTAGACGACGGCCATGCCGCCGCGCCCGATCTCGTGCTCGATGCGGTAGCCCGCGATCTGCCGGCCGATCAGTTCGGAGGGGCGTCCGAAGGCCGGGCCCGTCACGTCGGTCATCGGGGCTCGCCCTCGGAGGCGGTGGCCGGGGCGGAGGCGCGGTCGGCGTCCTGGGCCGCGGTGGGCGGCTCGTCGGCCGCGTAGGTGCTCAGGCGGCTGCCGTCGCCGTAGGTCCAGCGTCCCCGGGCCGGGTCGTACAGCCACACGGACTCCCCGTCGACGACGACGCCGACGCGCAGCCCCTCGGTGCGGTGGTGGAAGGACTCGCCGTCGAGACCGCCGCCGGCCAGTTCCTCGACCGCGGCCCGGTAGCGCGCGAGGGCCTGTTCGGCGCTGCCGAGGAGGGGGCGGGGGTCGGCGACCGCCGTGTCGGGGCCCTCCGCCAGGGGCGGGTCCTGGGGCACGGCGACCAGGCACCGGCCGTCCACCCAGGCCGACCAGCCGTTGGAGCACAGCACGCGCCCCCAGTCGCCGCGCCGTTCGACGAGCCGGACGGGCAGCAGGGGGTCGAGCGGGACGGTGGGGCGGGCCGGGTCGGGGTCCTCCCAGGCGGGCATGCCGTGCTGGGGCACGACGTGGGTGGGCCGGAAGCCGGGGGTCGTCATGACGCGCCTACTTCCGCATCACGGCGGGCTCGTGCCGGCGCAGCAGCCGCGAGACGACGAACCCGAAGGCGACGGACAGCACTACGAGCATCCCCACGTTCAGCAGCCACACGTCCGCCGCGTGCTCGAACAGGGGATCCCGGGTGAGGTCGCCGGGCACGATCCGGGCCAGGTCGAGGGTGCCGGCCATCGCGCCGAGCGCCCAGCGGGAGGGCACGAGCCACGCCAGCTGCTCCAGACCGGGCACTCCGTCCAGCGACAGCAGCGCGCCGCAGAACACCACCTGGACGATGGCGAGCAGCACCAGCAGCGGCATCGTCACCTCCTCCTTGCGCACGAGCGCGGAGACCAGCAGGCCCAGCATCATCGCGGTGAAGGCCAGCAGGGCGACGGCGACGGTGATCTCGGCCAGGGGCGACATCAGCACACCGCGCCCTCCGGGCGCGCCGAGGTCCACCCCGAGCAGCGCGACGAGCGTCAGCACGACCGCCTGCACCACGGTCACCGTGCCCAGGACGACGACCTTGGACATCAGGTACGCCGATCTGGACAGGCCGACGGCCCGCTCGCGCCGGTAGATCACGCGTTCCTTGACGAGTTCGCGCACGGCGTTGGCCGCTCCGGTGAGGACGCCGCCGACGCACAGGATCAGCAGCGCGTTCATCGCGGTCTCCCGGGTGAGCTCGCTGCCGGCGAGGGCGCGGGCCATGGCCCCCATCACGAACGGCAGGGCGATCATGATGACCAGGAAGGTGCGGTCGGCGCCGAGCGCGGCGGTGTAGCGGCGGACGAGGGTGCCGAGCTGGGCGCGGCGGCTGCGCGGCCGGGGCGGCGGCGGCAGGACGACCGGGCCGTCGCGGGGCAGCAGGGGCTGGGCGGTGGAGTTGACGACGTACTGCCGGTGGAACGACGACTCGGCGTACTGTCCCGCCCAGTCGCGGTCCCGGTCGCGCTCGAAGGCCTCGAAGGCCTCGGGCCACTGCGCGAACCCGAAGAAGTCGAGGGCGTCCCGGGGCGGACCGTAGTAGGCGATCCTGCCGCCGGGGGCGAGCACGAGGAGCCGGTCGCAGACGTCGAGGCTGAGCACGCTGTGGGTGACGACGATGACGGTGCGGCCGTCGTCGGCGAGGCCGCGCAGCATGTGCATCACCGAGCGGTCCATACCGGGGTCCAGGCCCGAGGTCGGCTCGTCGAGGAACAGCAATGACGGTTTGGTCAGCAGTTCCAGGGCCACGCTGACCCGTTTGCGCTGGCCGCCGGAGAGGCTGTGCACGGTCTGGTCCGCGCGCTCCTGCAGGCCCAGTTCGCGGATGACCTCCTCGACCCGCTCGCGGCGCTCGGCCTTGGCGGTGTCCTGCGGGAAGCGCAGTTCGGCGGCGTAGGTGAGGGCGCTGCGCACGGTCAGCTGGGCGTGCAGGATGTCGTCCTGCGGGACGAGGCCGATGCGCTGCCGCAGCTCGGCGTAGTCGTGGTAGAGGTCGCGGCCGTCGTAGACGACCGTGCCGTGGTCGGCGGGGCGCTGTCCGGTGAGGGCGTTGAGCAGGGTGGACTTGCCCGCGCCGCTGGGACCGACGACCGCGAGCAGGCACTTCTCCCCCACCGGGAACGACACGTGGTCGAGGAGGACCTTGCGGCCCTGGTCGACGGCGACGGTGAGGTCCTGCACGTCGAGGGAGACATCGCCGGTGTCGACGTACTCCTGGAGCGTGTCGCCGACCAGGCAGAACACGGAGTGCCCGATGCCGACGATGTCGCCGGGACGGATCGGGGCGGCGGTGACGGGCAGGCCGTTGAGGTAGGTGCCGTTGTGGCTGTCGAGGTCGGCGATCTCGTAACTCCCGTCGGGCAGGGCCCGCAGCTCGGCGTGCCGGCGGGAGGTGAGCAGGTCGTCGACGACCAGGTCGTTGTCGGCGGCGCGGCCGATGCGGACGGTGCGGTGGGGCAGCGGACGGACGCTGGTGGGCCGGCGGAACGCTCCCGTGGCCGCCGGGTTCGACACCGCGGACGGGCGCTCGGGCGACGGCGCCGGACGTCCGGTCAGGACGACGCGCGGGCCGTCGTCCGGGCTGCCGAAGCGGATCACGCTGCCGGGGCCCACGCCGCGCGTGCGGACGCGGTGGCCGTCGGCGTAGGTGCCGTTGGTGCTGTCCTCGTCCTCCAGCGTCCAGTGGTCGCCGTCGGGCCGCAGGACCGCGTGGTGCCAGGAGACGCGGGAGTCGTCGAGGAAGACGTCGCTGAGCGGGTCCCGGCCGACGCGGTACGCCTGGCTCGGGGTCATCACCGTGAAGCCCGTCTCGGTCTCCAGCACGAGTTCGGGCGCGGTCGAGGCGACAGGTCGCTCCGCCATGCCGGAATTCTATCGATTCGCCCCTTCGCGTGCCCCGTCGAGCGCGTCCCGTCGGGGGGCGCCGGACCGGGGCGCGCGGGTCGGGGTCCGCCGGGCGTCAGCCGACGGGGAGGACGAGCGCCGGGACGGTCCGCTGCATCCGCAGGGCGTCGACGGACTCGGCGAGCAGTTCGTACTCGGTCGTGTCGTCGCTGGCGGCGACCCGCACCAGACGCCCGCCGGCCAGCTCGTCGGCGACCAGTTCCTGCTGCTCCACGTCGGCGCACCAGGCCCGCAGCACGCCCGGCACGTCGGGCACGCCGTCGGCGACCGGCACGAGGGCGCTCGGCGGGAAGTGACCGCCGTCGGGTCGCGGGTCGAGCCGCTCGGCGATCCAGGAGGCCCGGTCCCGCAGCCACCACAGGGCGAGTGCCAGGGTCGGCGCACGGTAGGTGCCCAGCGGTACGCCGATGCGCCGGCCGCCGCAGACGCCGTACGCGGTGACATGGCAGAGGAATTCGTCGTGCACGCTCTTCTCACCCCGTCGCTCGATTGCCGGTGCGGCCTCGCTTTCCGTGCGGCTCCTGTGGGGCGAACCGCCCCCCTGACGTTCGAGTATGTTGACTACTGAAACACTGTCACCATGACTTTCCGGCCAGTCTCCTGGCATATTCACCGGCGTTCATGGCCGAAATTCGGCGGGTGGGTTCCCGACCGTTCCGCGAGCGCGCGGCCCTGCCGGGCCGTCGACGCGTTCACCTGGCGTTTCGTCCCGGAGCACCGAGGGGCGCTTCCCGCTCACCGGTGCCGTGAACGAGGAATTCCGCCGCTCGCGACGGTCTTCCGCGGACAGCCGGAAAGATCGCCACGAGCGGCGGAACATCACGCCCGCCCGGAAATACGGAAGCGGAATTCACCGTTCTCCGTCACGGAATCCCGGGGGAAACCGGCAGGGGGCGACGGCACGGCCGGGACCGCGTTCGCCCGGGGGAATCGCTCAGCCCTTGATCACCGCGTCGATCCGCTCCAGCTCCTCCGCGTCGAAGTCGAGGTTGCCCAGCGCGCCGACGCTGTCCTCGATCTGCCGGGCGCTGCTGGCGCCGACCAGGGCGGAGGTGACACGGCCGCCGCGCAGCACCCAGGCCAGCGCGAGCTGGGCCAGGGACTGGCCGCGGGACTTGGCGATGCCGTCCAGGGCGCGCAGCCTGCCCACCAGTTCCTCGGTGACCGCCTCCGAGTTCAGGAAGGGGCTGTCGCTCGCCGCGCGGGAGTCCTCCGGGATGCCGTCGAGGTAGCGGCCGGTCAGCAGGCCCTGCTCCAGCGGGGAGAAGACGATGGAGCCGACCTCGAGCTCGTCCAGGGCGTCGAGCAGGCCCTCGCTCTCGGGGCGGCGGTCGAGCATCGAGTAGCGCGGCTGGTGGATCAGGAGCGGGGTGCCCAGCTCGCCGAGGATGCGGGCGGCCTCGCGGGTCTGCTCCGCCGAGTAGTTGGAGACGCCGACGTACAGCGCCTTGCCCTGCTGGACCGCGGAGTGCAGGGCGCCCATCGTCTCCTCCAGGGGAGTCTCCGGGTCGGGGCGGTGCGAGTAGAAGATGTCGACGTGGTCCAGGCCCATCCGCTTCAGGCTCTGGTCCAGCGAGGACAGCACGTACTTCCGGGAGCCCCACTCGCCGTACGGGCCGGGCCACATCAGGTAGCCCGCCTTCGTGGAGATGACCAGCTCGTCCCGGTACGGCGCGAAGTCCTTCCTCAGGAAGGCGCCCAGCGCGGACTCGGCGGCGCCGGGCGGCGGGCCGTAGTTGTTCGCGAGGTCGAAGTGGGTGACGCCGAGGTCGAAGGCGCGGCGCAGGATGGCCCGCTGGGTCTCGACCGGGCGGTCCGGGCCGAAGTTGTGCCACAGTCCGAGCGAGAGAGCGGGAAGCTTCAGGCCGCTGCGTCCGGTGCGCCGGTAGGGCATGGTCGCGTAGCGGTCGGGATGTGCGGTGTACAACACGACTCCAGGAGGGGTTGACTCGGAAGGCCGGTTCACGAGAACCGTTACCCACTCTGGCCCGACCTGCGGGTAGTGGTCCAACAGAAGAATCCGATGGAATTCAGCGGATAGTCTTCTCAATCATGGAACTGCGCCACCTCCAGCACTTCGTCGCGGTCGCCGAGGACCGGCATTTCACCCGCGCCGCCGAACGCCTGATGGTCTCCCAGTCGGGTCTGTCGGCGTCGATCCGGGCCCTGGAGCGGGAGCTGCGGGCGCCGCTGTTCGTACGGACGACCCGCCGGGTGACGCTCACGGAGGCCGGACGGGCGCTGCTGGCGGAGGCGGAGCGGATCCTGGCCCAGGTGCGGGCGGCCCACGAGGCGGTGGCCGCCGTGCAGGGCGTGGTGCGGGGCACCCTCGCGGTGGGCACCGAGCAGTGCATCGCGGGGGTGCACGTGGCCGGACTGCTGGCGGCGTTCCGGCGGCGGCACCCGGACGTGGAGATCCGGCTCAGGCAGTCCGGTTCGGGCGCGCTCGCCGAGGAGGTGGGGGCCGGCCGCCTCGACCTGGCCTTCGCCTACCGCACCCAGGCGGACAGCGACCAGCTGCGCTCCGTGCCGCTGGCCAGTGAGCCGATGTACGTGTTGTGCCACCCCGACCACCGTCTGGCCGCGAACCCGGCCGCGCTCACGCCGGCCGGCGTCGCCGGCGAGGTCTTCGTCGACTTCCACCCGGACTGGGGACCGCGCCGGGCCACCGACGCGGCCTTCGCCGCCGCGGGCGCCCGCCGTACGGTCGCCCTGGAGGTCAACGACGTGCACAGCCTGCTGGACCTGGTGGGCGAGAACCTCGGCATCGCCGTCGTGCCGCGCCACTTCCGGCACAAGCGGGAGGCCCTCACCGCGCTGCCCCTGAAGGGCGTCGGCGAGGTGGCGTACGAGACCGTCGCCCTGCTGCCGCCCGCGCGGGCGACCAGCCCCGCGGCCCGGGCCCTGATGGGGCTGCTGCAGACGGGGATCGTGTGAGGATCACGCCGTGAGGCGGCGTCGGGGCGGAGGGTGCGCCATGGTGGACCCATGCATGCCAAGGACATCCTCATCGACGGCTACGGCCGCATCCGGGAAGAGGTCCACGCCGCCGTCGAGGGCCTCGACCCCGACGACCTCAACGCCCGCCCCACCGCCGAGACCAACTCCGTCGCCTGGCTGGTGTGGCACCTCACCCGCGTCCAGGACGACCACTTCGCGGACGCCTTCGGGCTGGAGCAGGTGTGGCTGTCGCAGGACTGGGAGAAACGGTTCGGCCTGAACCTGCCGCGCCACGACACGGGCTACGGGCACAACGCGGCCGAGGTCGCCGAGGTGCGGGTGGCCGAGGCCGGCCTGCTCACCGGCTACTACGACGCCGTCCACGCCCAGAGCCTGCGGGCGCTGCGCGGGCTGACGCCGGCGGACCTGGAGCGCGTCGTGGACGAGCGCTGGGATCCGCCGGTCACCCTGGGCGTCCGGCTGGTCAGCGTCCTGTCCGACGATCTCCAGCACGCCGGACAGGCCGCCTACGTGCGCGGGCTGCTTCAGAGCGCCGAGTAAGCCGGCAGGACGACGTCCTCGATGAGGGCCCTGCGCTCGTCGAACGGGATGAACGCGCTCTTGAGGGCGTTCACGGTGACGGTGCGCAGGTCCTCGACGGTCCAGCCCGCCTCCTCGACGAGGAGGGACATCTCGCGGGTCATCGTCGTCCCGGAGACCAGCCGGTTGTCGGTGTTGAGGGTGACCCGGAAGCCGAGGTCCTTCAGCGCGGTGATCGGGTGCCCGGCGATGGAGGTCGCGGCGCCGGTCTGGAGGTTGGAGGTGGGGCACATCTCCAGGGCGATCCGGCGGTCGCGGACCCACCCGGCGAGGCGGCCGAGCTTGCCGGCCGCGAGGTCGGGGATGTCGTCGACGATGCGCACGCCGTGGCCGATGCGCTGGGCGCCGCAGACCTGGAGGGCCTGGTGGATGCTGGGCAGGCCGTGGGCCTCGCCGGCGTGGATGGTGAACGGCACGTTCTCGCGGCGCAGGTGCTCGAAGGCGTCCAGGTGGTCGGCGGGCGGGAAGCCGTCCTCGGCGCCGGCGATGTCGAAGCCCACCACGCCCGCGTCCCGGAAGGCGACCGCCAGGTCGGCGGTGGCCCGGGTGCGGTCGAACATGCGCATGCCGCAGAGCAGGGTGCCCACCCGGACGGGCGTGCCGGCCGCGGCCGCCTTCGCCATGCCGGCCGCGAGCCCCTCCTGCACGGTCTCGACGACCTCGGCGAGGGTCAGCCCGCCGTTCAGCATCAGCTCGGGGGCGTAGCGGACCTCGCCGTAGACCACGCCGTCCTCGGCCAGGTCGAGCACGTACTCCTCGGCGGTGCGCAGCAGGCCCTCGCGGGTCTGCATGACGGCGAGGGTGTGCTCGAAGGTGGCTATGTAACGGACCAGGTCGCCGGAGGTGGCGGCCTCGACGTACCAGGCGGCCAGCTCGTCGGGGTCGGTGGTGGGCAGGGTGTGTCCGACCGCGTCCGCGAGCTCGACGACGGTGGCGGGGCGCAGGCCGCCGTCGAGGTGGTCGTGCAGGACGGCCTTGGGGAGACGACGGAGGACTTCGGCGTCTACGCGCGTAGTGTTCATGGCGGGTCTTTCCTCGATCGGGGCGGTTCGGGGGTGCGGCCGGGGATCAGCCGGCGGGCTGGAGCAGGTCCCAGCGATTTCCGTACAGGTCCTGGAAGACGGCCACGGAGCCGTACGGCTCGTGCCGGGGCTCCTCCAGGAAGGTCACGCCGGCGGCGAGCATCCGCGCGTGGTCGCCGGCGAAGTCGTCGGTGTACAGGAAGAAGCCGACGCGGCCGCCGGTCTGGTCGCCGACCCGGCCGCGCTGGGCGTCGCCCTTGGCGCGGGCGAGGAGCAGTCCGGTGCCGTCCTGACGGTCCCCCGGGCGCACCACGACCCAGCGCGAGCCGTCGGGCCGCGGCGCGTCCTCGACGAGGCGGAAGCCGACGGCCTCGGTGTAGAAGCGGATCGCCTCGTCGTAGTCGTCCACGACGAGGGTGACCAGGGCGATGTGGGACATCGGGGCCTTCCGGAAGAGCGGATCAGCAGAGGTTATACGTAAAACTTGCGCGGCGCCAGTCTCCCGGTCCTCCGGCCGCCTCGTGGTGCGCGACGGGCGCCTCGTGATGCACGACGGGCGCCTCTTGGCACACGACGGCCGCCTTCACCGGTGAGGCCGGCCGAGGGCGGCCCCGGGAAGGCCGGCTCGGGGCGCCGGCCCGTCCGGCGCGGCGCGCCCCGTGGGGCAGCGGGGTGCCCCGTGGGACAGCGGGGTGGCCCGGGGGGCAGCGGGGTGCCGATGAGCCCGTGCGTCCCGCCCAGGACCGGAGTCCGAGGCGAAGGGGGACCGGGGGCCGAGGCGGGTGGCCGGGACCGCGGCTAGCGTCGCCGGCATGGAGATCACCGAGCCGCCCCGCGGGCCCGAGCAGCGCAAGCGCGACGTCCTCGGCCGGCTGGCCGAGGAACCGGACATCTGGGTGGCGACGGCGGACGCGGACGCGGTGCCGTGTCTCGTCGCCCTCTGGTTCGTGTGGGACGGCGAGCACCTGTGGCTGTCGACCCGGCTCACCAACCCCACGGGCCGCAACCTGCGGGACGGCCGGCGGGCACGGCTGGCGCTCGGGTCGACGCGGGACGTCGTCCTGATCGACGGGGAGGTGGAGACCTTCACGGCGCGGGAGGTGCCGGCGGGGGCGGCCGGCGCGTTCCTCGCGAAGACGGGCTGGGATCCCCGCGAGGACGACGCGTCCTACGGCTGGTTCAGGGTGCGGCCGCGTGCGGTGCAGGCCTGGCGGGAGGTGCACGAGATGCCGGGGCGCCACCTCATGCGGGACGGGGCGTGGGTCGTGTGACGTCCTGCCCCGGCGCCTCGCTCAATCCGCCCGCGGGGGCACGTCGTCGAGGGCCGCCAGCTCTCCCTCCGTGAGCCGCAGCGCGCCCGCCGCCACGTTCTCCCGGAGGTGGGCGGGGTCGCCCGTGCCGGGGATGGCCAGGACGTGCGGGCCCCGGGCCAGGCTCCAGGCGAGCCTCACCTGGGCGGGGCTCGCGTCGTGGGCGCGGGCCACCGCCGGCACGACGTCGCCGTGGGCGGACGTCGCGCCCTGCGGCCCGGCCTCTCCCGCGATGGAGTAGAAGGGCACGAAGGCGATGCCCTGGGCTCCGCAGACGCGCAGGAGTTCCTCGGTCGCGGGCGGGCGGTCGTCGAGGCCGTAGCGGTTCTGGACGCTCACCACCGGGGCGATGGCCCGGGCCTCGGCCAGATGACGGGGTTCTATGTCGGAAAGCCCCAGGTGGCGGACGAGACCGGCCTCGCGCAGGTCGGCGAGGGCGCCGAAGTGCTCGGCGATCGAGTCCTGGCGCATGCGGCGCAGGTAGACGAGGTCGAGATGGTCGCGGCCGAGCTGGCGCAGGTTCTCCTCGACGTGGCCGCGCAGGTCCTCCGGGCGGGCCGAGGTGCCCCACTCCCCCGCGTAGTCGCGGAACGGACCGACCTTGACGGCGATGAGGAGGTCGTCCGGGTACGGGGACAGGGCGCTGTTGACGATTTCGTTGGCGGAGCGGAGGGAGGAGAAGTAGAAGGCTGCCGTGTCGATGTGGTTCACGCCGAGCTCGATCGCCTCGCGCAGCACGGCGATCGAGCGGTCGCGGTCCCTCGGCGTCCCGAAGTGGAAGGCGGCGCTGCCCGTCAGCCGCATCGCGCCGAAGCCGACGCGGTTGACGGACAGGTCACCGATCTTCCAGCTGCCCGCGGCGTCCGCGGTGATCGTCTCGGAGGTCATCGGCGGAGTGTCGCACACCGCCGGAGGCCCGGTCAGCAGGAGAGGTTGCCTCCCGGGGCGACCCCGAGGATCTGCGTGAACTGCTGGTACTTGGAGACACGGCTCTGCACCTGCGCCGGGTTCTTGCCGTCGCACTCCAGGGAACCGTTGATGGAGCGGATCGTCTGGCCGAAGCCCGCGCCGTTGACCATGGCGTTGTGCGGGGTCATGGTGCCGGGGCCGGACTGGGTGTTCCAGTACCACAGGGCCGTCTTCCAGGCCACGGCCGCGTCGTTCTGCACCAGCCACGGGTTGTTCAGCAGGTCGATGCCCAACGCGTCCCCCGCGGCCTTGTAGTTGAAGTTCCAGCTGAGCTGGATCGGGCCGCGTCCGTAGTAGGCCGCCTGGCCGGCCGGGCAGCCGTACCACTGGCTCCAGTCGCAGTAGTGGGAGTAGTTGGCGGTGTTCTGCTCGACGACGTGCACCAGTCCGCCGGTCTCGTGGCTGACGTTGGCGAGGAAGGCCGCCGCCTCCTGCTTCTTGGTGGTGTCGCTGCCGGTGGTGGCGAAGCCGGGGTAGGCGCTGAGCGCGGCGGTGAGGCCGCTGTAGGTGTAGAAGCCGTTCCGGCTCGGGAACATCTGGTTGAACTGGGCCTCGGTGACCACGAAGCGGCCGGCCGGCGTGCCGGGGCCGCTGTCGCAGGCGTACGGCTCCCAGTACCAGGTGCTGATGGTCGGGTCGTAGCCGGGGTTGTCGTGCTCGGCGATGTACGCCTTGCCGTCGGTGTAGCGGACGATGTCACCGGTGCGGTACGCCTTGCCGGCGACCCAGTTCGGGTAGCTCGAACACGTGGCGGCCGACGCGTTCGCGGCCGGCAGGAGGACCGGTGCCGCGCCGGCGATGACGAGCGCGGTCACGAGAGCGGAAATACGGCGCCTCGACACGAGACCAACTCCTTCGTGGAGCACGGCCGTTCACCGGACGGGGCAGGACGGAGCTCGGCCCGGTGCGCGTGGCGGACGAACCGTGCACGGCGTGGTGGGCGGCCGTGGTGGGGGGGTGTGGAGGCACACTCAACCGCATTGGTCTGTACCAGTCAAGGGTATAGACCAGTCAACTCGGCGACGGGGCGATCGGGTTGGCGTCGGGTCAGCGGGCGGATCACGCCGGGGGGAGGCGTGCGGACGGCACGCGAGGCGAAGTCGTCCGCGTTTCGGCCGAGTGGGTCCGGCGGGGCGTCACCGGGCGGGTCCTCCCCCTTCGCACGCGGCGCAGCGACTCGGCGCGGACCGTGGGGAACCCTCGGCGTCCCGACGTCCCGGACGGCCTCGCGGCACGGCCGGCCGATCGCCCGGTCACGGGCGGTGGTGACGATCCGTCCGGCGGGGCCGGGCGGCGCCCCGGTCTCCGGCCGGCGCCGCACGGACGGGGTGAAGGCCTCCCGGAGCGCTGCCCCGGCGGGGCCGATGTCGCCGGGGCAGCGGACGAGGACGGCGACGGCCCGGCCGCGCTCCGCGCGGAAGACGGCCTCCGCGCCGACGGCGTCACCCGCCGGCGGGTCTCCGGCCTCAGTGCGTGTCCGCGAACGGACGCACCTCGACCGGGAGGGTCGTGGCCAGGGCGGCCTTGCGGCCCCACTCCAGGGCCTCCTCCGGATCGGCCGCCTTGATCAGGCACAGGCCCCCGAGGTACTCCTCGCCCTCGGCGTACGGACCGTCGGTGACGAGCACCCCGTCACCCTCGGGACGGAGCACGGTCGCCGTCTCCGGCGCGTGCAGCCCGCCCGAGAAGACCCAGGCCCCGGCGGCGCGCAGTTCGTCGTCGAAGGCCGCGACACGGCGCACGATCTCGTCCAGCCCGGCGGCGGACGGCGGCTGACCGCCGGTCGGCTGGACCACGCTGAGCAGGTAGTACGTCATGTCGTCCTCCTCGATGTCGTCGCTCTCCCCCCACCTCCTACACGAACAGCGGCGCCCCGCACCGACACCCGCGCCGCGCCACGCGGAAGAATTCCGGTCATGACCGCTCCCCATCCCCTCGTCGGACGCGCCCGCCGCCTCGCCGACGGCCTCCTCGCCCCGCACGCCGCACAGGTCGACCGGACGGAGGTGCCCCTGGGGCACCTGACGGAGATCAGGCGCTCGGGACTGCTCGGGCTGAACGCACCGGTGGAGTACGGCGGGGCCGCGGCGCCCGCCGCGGTGATCCGGGAGACGGCGGAGATCCTGGCCGGGGCGTGCTGCTCGACCTGGTTCGTGCAGACACAGCACCACACCCCGGTGCTGACGCTGGCGAGCGGCGAGGGTCCGGTGCGCGAACGTCTGCTGGGCCGCCTGGCGCGCGGTGAGCTGCTGTCGGGCGTGGCGTACGCCCACCTGCGCGCGTACCCGCGCGTCCCCGTCCGGGTCACCCGGGAGCGGGGCGGACGGCGCTTCGACGGGACGGTGCCCTGGTACACGGGGTGGGGCCTGAACGACGTGATGCTGCTCGCCGGGGTGACCGAGGAGGGCGAGGCCCTGTTCGCCTTCACACGGGCGCGGCAGCAGCCGGGCCTGCGGGCCTCGGAGCCGATGCCTCTGGCGGCCCTCACCGCTTCGCGCACGGTCTCCCTGGAACTGGACGGCCTGTGGCTGCCGGAGGAGGCGGTGGCCCTGCGCACCCCGATCGAGCGCTGGTCGGCGACGGACCGCCTCAGGACGCTCAACGCCAGTCCGGCGGTCTTCGGCGTCGCGGAGGCCGCCCTGGCCCTGCTCGACGAGGACACGGCGGCCGCCCTGCGCGGGCGGCTGGCCGAGGTGCGCCGCCGTGCCTACGCCCTGGCCGACGAGGCGGCGCCCGACGAGCACCAGGAGGAACGCCTGGCGCTCAGGACGCGGGCGTACGGGCTGGTGCAGGCGGCGACCACCGCGGCGGTGGTGACGGGCGGCGGCCGCTCCATGCTGCTGGCGAACAGGGCCCAGCGACTGGCGCGGGAGGCCCTGTTCCTGATGGTCCAGGGCCAGACGTCGGAGTCGCGCCGGGCCCACCTGGACGCCCTCGTCGCTCTTTAGGCCCTGGCCTCCGGTCCGGGGAGTCGTCGGGGCGGATCCGGTCGGTCAGCTCGCGAACGGCACCTGCGCCGAAGCGGCGGCCTCCGTGCGGAACGGGTGCCTCCACAGCCCCTCCCCGGCCAGCCGGGGCAGCACCCCCTCCCCGAACCAGTACGCCTCCTCCAGGTGCGGGTACCCGGACAGCACGAACTCCTCGATGCCGAGCGCCGCGTACTCCTTGATCCGCTCGGCCACCTCCTCGTGGCTGCCCACGAGCGCGGTTCCCGCGCCGCCCCGGACCAGCCCGATCCCGGCCCACAGGTTGGGATGGATCTCCAGTTCGTCCCGGCGCCCGCCGTGCAGGGCGAGCATCCGCCGCTGCCCCTCGGACTCGCTGCGCGCGAGCCCGGCCTGCACGGACCTCACGGTCTGCGGGTCGAACCCGTCGAGCAGCCGGTCCGCCTCCGCCCACGCCTGCGCGGAGGTGTCCCGGGTGATGACGTGGAGCCGGATGCCGAACCGGAGGGTGCGGCCGTGCCGCGCCGCGAGCCCCCTGATCCAGGCGATCTTCTCGGCGACCTGCGCGGGCGGCTCGCCCCAGGTGAGGTAGACGTCGACGTGCCGGGCCGCGATCTCTCCGGCGATCGGCGAGGAGCCCCCGAAGTACACCTCGGGCACGGGGTCCGGGACCCGGGCCAGCTTCGCGTCCTCGACCCGGAGGTGCTCGCCCCGCAGGTCGACGCTCTTGCCCTCCCACAGCCCCCGGACGATCTCCAGGAACTCTCCGGTGCGGCGGTAGCGGTCGTCCTTGTCGAGGAAGTCGCCGTAGGCCCGCTGTTCGTGGCTCTCGCCGCCGGTGACGACGTTCAGCAGCAGCCGTCCGCCGGTCTGCCGCTGGAAGGTGGAGGCCATCTGCGCGGCGAGCGTCGGCGAGACGAAGCCGGGCCGGAACGCGACCAGGAACTTCAGCCGCTCGGTGTGCCGGCTGACCATCGCGGTGGTCAGCCAGGCGTCCTCGCACCAGGCGCCGGTCGGGGTGAGCGCGCCCGTGAAGCCGAGGTCCTCCGCGGCGCGGGCGATCTGGCTCAGGTAGGCGACCGTCGGCGGCCGGTCCCGTCCGGCGGCGGTGGCCGGCGTGCCGTGGCCGCCGCCGACGACATGGCGGCTGTCGCCGTTGGTGGGCAGGAACCAGTGGAAGGTGAGGGACATGCGGAGGTCTCCGATCGAGAAGGTCGCTAGAGGAGGCCGTGGCGGGGCGGCCTGGTGCCGTTGAGCACGTAGCGGCCGATGTGCTGGATCTTCCAGCGGGTCGGATCGTGCAGGGTGTGGGTGCGGGCGTCGCGCCAGTGCCGGTGCAGGTTCAGCGAGGCGAGCGCGGACCGGGTGCCGGCCACCTCGAACAGCGCGCTCGAGACCTCCACCGCGGCCCGTGCCGCCTGCACCTTCGCGGCGGCGACCGCGACGGACGCCTCGGCGGCCGTGTCGTCGGTGAGACGGGCGCGCGCCGCGTCGACCGCGCGGGCCCCCTCCCGCAGCAGCGCCTCCGACGCCCGCACCTGGAGGGCGAGTTCGCCGAACCGCTGGATCAGCAGCGGATCCCCGGCGGCCGTCTCGGCCTCGCTCTCGAACCAGGGCCGGCTCTTCGTCCGCACGAACTCCGCCGCCTCGGCGAGCGCGCCGGCGGCGATCCCCGCGTCGATCGCGGCGTGCAGCAGCTGCGCGACGGCGCCGTGGAGCTGGGGGCCCTCGAAGGTGAGGTGGTGCGGCAGGACGCGGTCGGCCGGCACCGGCACGGAGTCGAGCCGGACGGTGCCGCTGGCCGTCGTGCGCTGGCCGAGGCCGTCCCAGTCGTCGATCACCGTCAGACCGGGGGCGTCGGCGGGGACGTACGCCACCTGGAGCTTGTCGTCCCCGGTGCGGGCCAGCACCGGGATCCAGTCGGCGAAGAGGGCGCCGGTGGAGTAGTGCTTGGTCCCGTTCAGGACGTAGGAGCCGTCGGGCCGGGCCTCCAGGCGGGTCCTGATGTCCTGGACGTGCCGGGTGCCCGCCTCGGACTGGGCGTTGCCGAAGCGACGGCCGGCGAGCAGTTCGGCGAAGAAGAACGTCCGCTGCTCGTCCGTCCCCTGACGGCGGATCACGTTGACGTAGACGAAGTGGCTCTGCGGGATCTGGGCGATGCTGCCGTCGGCGCCGCCGAGGAGGCGGAAGATCTCCGCGAGGGTCTGTGCGGTCACGTCCGCGCCGCCGTGGTCGGCGGGGACGGTGACCGCGAGCAGTCCGGAGGCGGACAGCCGGTCCAGCTCGGCGCGCGGCAGCCGGCGTTCGGCGTCCCGCGCGCCGGCGCCCGCGCGGAACTCGTCGGCCAGGGCTGAGGCGACGGCGAGGGCCTCGGCGTCGTCGGCGATGACGTGGGCGGTCACGGGTCAGCTCGCGGCGGCCAGGTACGGGGTCCGCCCGAGGGCGGCCGAGAACTGGTCGACGACCTGGGTGAGCGCCTCGGTGGCGGCCGGGGCGACCGTGATCGTGCCGTCCTCGTGGACGGCGATGTCCTTGTCGAGGGTGAACCAGCCCTGCGTGATGTGGGCGGCGCCCATGGAGTTCAGGACGGGCCGCAGCGCGTAGTCGATGGCCAGGACGTGGGCGGTGGAGCCGCCGGTGGCCAGCGGCAGGACGGCCTTGCCGGTGAGCGCGTACTGCGGGAGCAGGTCGAGGAGCGCCTTGAGCACCCCGGAGTAGGACGCCTTGTAGACGGGGGTGCCGACGACGACGCCGTCGGCCCGCGCGAACAGGTCGGTGGCCTCGACGATCGCCGGGTGGCGGAAGTCGGCGCCGAGCAGGGCCTCGGCCGGGATCGTGCGGACGTCGAGGGGGATCACCTCGTGGCCCTGGGCGGCGAGCCGCTGGTCGAGGTGGCGCAGCAGGCGGCCGGTGCGGGAGGAGGCGGAGGGGCTGCCGGAGACGGACAGGACGGTGGCCATGGGTCCTCGTTTTCTGGGAGGCGGGGGCCCGTGCGTGGCGGGCGCCCGGCGGGAGCGGTCGGGGTGCCGGGTGGGGGGGGACCGTCAGGCGTGGATGGGGAGGGACTCGGGCTCCGCGTCCGGGAGCCGGGCCTCCCGTTCGCGCACGAGGGGCAGCACGCGCTTGCCGAAGTACTCGACCTCCTCGTGGTAGTGGAGGAATCCGAGGAGGAGGAGGTCGACGCCGAGCCTCTTGTAGGCGACGATGCGCTCGGCGATCTGCTCGGGGGTGCCGATGAGTCCGGTGCGGAAGCCGTCGTTGTACTGGACCAGGTCCTCGAACGAGGAGTCCTGCCACATGCCCCTGCCGTCGGTGGTGGACCGTCCCGCCTGCCGCACGGCGGCGCCGAAGCCCTCGACGGCCTCGGTGTCGGCCCGGGCGACGATCTCCCTGAGCGTCTCGCGGGCCTCGCGCTCGGTGTCGCGGGCGATGAGGAACCCGTTGAGTCCGAACTTCGGCGGTGTGCGCCCGGCTTCGGCGGCGGAGGCGCGGATGTCGGCGAGCTGTTCGGTCACCCCGTCGAAGTCCTTGCCGTTGGAGAAGTACCAGTCGGCGACCCGGCCGGCCATCCCGCGGGCGGCGGTGGAGTTGCCGCCCTGGAAGATCTCCGGGTGCGGCCGCCCGGGCGTGTTCAGGGGCTTGGGCTTGAGGGAGAAGTCACGCAGCCGGTAGAAGTCGCCGGCGAGTTCGGCGTGGTCCTCGGTCCAGATCGTGCGCAGGGCGCGGATGAACTCCTCGGAGCGGCGGTACCGCTCGTCGTGCTCGAGCCAGGGTTCGCCGAGGGCGGTGAACTCGCCCTTGAACCAGCCCGACACGACGTTCACGGCGAAGCGGCCGTTCGAGAGGTGGTCGGCGGTGGCGCCGAGCTTGGCGAGGACGCCGGGGTGCCACAGGCCCGGGTGGACGGCGGCGATGACCTTCAGGCGCTGGGTGGCGAGCAGCAGGGCGAGGCTGAAGCTGGTCGACTCGTGCTGGTACTCGGCGCCGTAACCGGCCATGTAGCGGACCTGGCTGAGCGCGTAGTCGAAGCCGTTGTTCTCGGCGAGGACGGCGAGTTCCCGGTTGTAGTCGTAGCCCCAGTCGGTGCGCTGCTCGATCCTGCTGGTGACGAGTCCTCCGCTGACGTTGGGGACCCAGTAGGCGAATTTCACGGGCGCGGACATGCGGTACTCCTGTTGCGAAAGGTTTTCAGGCACGCCGAATTCACGAAGGAGCGCGGTGAATTCAGGCGGGAGGTGCGGGTGATCGCGACGGATCCGGAAAGAGGGGAGGGCGATCAGGCCGCGGCGCAACAGGAGGCGCTGGAGACGCGGGCGAGGTCGACATGGCGTCGCCGCGTGAGGTCCAGTCGCATCTTCATGCCGACGATCGTGGCAGTCGCCGGTCGCGGCAGTCAAGGAAAACCCGACCGGTCTCGTATCGCGGACCATTGAATTTCACGAAGGTGTGACAGGGAAACCCTTGAACCGGCGGGGAATGCGCCCGCATTCTTCCGGCGTGCGGACAGAACAGCTGGAATACATGGCGGCGGTCACCCGGCTCGGTTCGCTGCGCCGGGCCGCCGAGGAACTGCGCCTGTCGCAGCCCGCGTTGAGCGAGACCGTGCGCAACCTGGAGCGCGAACTGGGGGTGGATCTGCTGGAGCGCAAGCGGTCGGGCGCCACCATGAGCGCCTCGGGCCGGGAGCTGCTGCCCCACATCATCGGTGTCCTGGACGCGGTGGACCGGCTGCGCGCCGCGGCGGGCGAACAGCACCGCATCAGCCGCATGGTGCGCGTCGGCACGGTGAACGCGGCGACCGCGCCGCTGCTGGTCCCGGCGGTGCGGGAGTTCCGCGCCGCGCATCCGGTCACGCAGGTCGAGGTGGTGGCCGCCCAGCAGACGGACATCCACCGCGTCCTGCTGGAGGGCGGCTTCGACCTGGGACTGGTGAACCACCTGGAGGGCGACGACATGCCCGCCGAGTTCGAGTCGACCGAACTGCTGCGCGGGCGGCCGGTGGTGTGCGTACGGCCCGACAGCCCGCTCGCGGCCCGGGCGTCGGTGTCGGTGGACGACCTGCTCGGGGTGCCCCTGATCGGCATGCGGTCGGGGTACGTGATGCACCGTTACGTCCATCGGCTCCTGGACGGCGGCGGGCCCTCGTTCGCGTACACCACCGACGGGGCGGAGATGGGCAAGCTGATGGTGGCCGAGGGGCTCGGGGCGACGGTCCTGCCCGACTTCAGCGTGGTCGGGGACCCCCTGGAGCGGTGCGGCGCCCTCACGCACCGGCCGATCGAGGGGGAGACGACCCAGGTGCTGCTGATGCTGCGCCGCCGCCGGGCGGACGCCGTGCCGCAGGCCGCGCAGGACCTGCACGAGGTGTTCGTGCGGACCGCGCGGGCGCTGGGCGCGGCCGGACGGTGAGGGCGGAACCCCGGCCCTCGCCGTCCGGCCGTGCCCGGCGCCGTGTCAGTCGTCGTCGCCCGCCGGCACCACGACGAGGAACGCGTCCGACTTGAGGTCCATGACCACGGTCGCGGGCTCGCCCTCGGCCCGCCGTCGCGCCGCGTACTCCTCCGCCGGCCACGATCCGCGCGGAGCCCCCGCAGGAAAACGCTCCAACACCTTCGCGCCCATAGCGGCAGACACCTCCCGGTTCGGTACGAACAGTTGCCGTATGTTGCGCGTGCCCGGGATCGGCGTGAGCATGTTCAGCTTTCCGCGGCCGGACGCCGGCCGTCCGGGAACCGGTCGCGGCTGAGGCGTCCGGGCCACCAGGCGCGGGCGCCGATGTCCCGGACCAGCGCGGGCACCAGCAGGGAGCGCACCACGAGCGTGTCGAGCAGCACGCCGAAGGCGACGATGAAGGCGATCTGCGCGAGGAAGGCCAGCGGGATCACGCCGAGCGCGGCGAAGGTGGCGGCGAGCACCACGCCGGCGGAGGTGATGACGCCGCCCGTGGTGACCAGGCCGCGCAGGACGCCCTCGCGCACGCCGTGCCGCAGCGACTCCTCGCGGACCCGGGACATCAGGAAGATGTTGTAGTCGACGCCCAGCGCCACCAGGAAGACGAACCCGTACAGCGGCACCGACGGATCGGTGGCGGTGAATCCGAACACGTGCCGGAAGACGAGGCTCGAGACGCCCAGGGTGGCGAGGAAGTTCAGGGCGACGGTGGCGACGAGCAGGGCGGGCATGAGCAGGGAGCGCAGCAGCACCGTCAGGACGAGGAAGATGATCGCGAGGACGACCGGCACGATCAGGGTGCGGTCCCGTTCCGCCGTGCGCAGGGTGTCGTAGCGCTGCGCGGTGTAGCCGCCCACCAGGGCGTCCGCGCCGGGCACCGCGTGCAGGGCGGTGCGCAGCCGCGCCACGGTGTCCTGGGCCGCCTCGCTGTCGGCCGCCGCGCTCAGGGTGACGTCGACGCGGACCCGTCCGTCGACGACGAGCGGCTCGCCGCCGGGCCGCCCCGACGCGCCGACGGGCGCCGCCGAGGCGACTCCCTCGGTCCGTTCGGCCGCGGTCACCACCCGCTCGACGCGTCCGGCGTCGGCGATGACCACCGTGGGGTTGCCGGAGCCGCCGGGGAAGTGCCGGGCGAGCGTGCGCTGCGCGGACACGGACGGGGCGTCGTTGACGAAGGTCTCGTCGAGCGGCACGCCCCGTGAGGCGAGGGTGGGCGCGAACGCGGCGCAGGCGAGGAGTCCGGCCAGCGACACCGCCCACACCGTGCGGGGCGCCCGGTCGACGACGTCCGCGACCCGGCGCCAGACGCCGGCCCCGGCGCCGCGCCCGTCGGCCGGACGGGGTTTCGCGGGCCAGTACGCGGCACGCCCGAGCAGGACCAGGACGGCGGGCAGGAACGTCAGCGCGCTGACGACGGCGGCGGCGATGCCCACGGCTCCGACCGGCCCCAGCGCCCGGTTGTTGGTCAGGTCGCTGAGCAGCAGGGCGAGCAGCCCCAGGGCGACCGTCGCGGCGCTGGCCACGATGGCGCCCCAGGACTGCCGCAGCGCGGCCCGTGCGGCCGCGAACCGGTCGGCGCCCGGGGCGAGTTCCTCGCGGAAGCGGGCGGTGAGCAGCAGGGCGTAGTCGGTGGCCGCGCCGATCACCAGGATGGAGAGGATGCCCTGGACCTGTCCGTCGACGCGCACCAGGTCGTGGTCGGCGAGGACGTACACGACGGCGCAGGCCAGGCCGAGGGCGAAGACCGCGCCGAGGATGATCACCAGGGGGAGCAGCACGCTGCGGTAGACGAGCAGCAGGATGACCAGCACGGCCACCAGCGCGACGGCGAGGAGCAGGCCGTCGATGCCGGCGAAGGCGTCGGACAGGTCCGCCTGGCTCGCGGCCGGCCCGGCCAGGTGGACCGTGGTGCCCGGGACGCGTTCGGCGGCGGCGCGGACGCGGTCGAGGGTCGCGGGGAGGTCGTCGCCGAGGTCGGGGCGCAGGGGGACGACGCCCTCGAGGGCCTTCCCGTCCTCGGAGAGCAGGGCCGGCGACGCCCGGCCCGTCACGCCGGGGGTGCCGGCGAGGGCGGCCAGCGCCCGGTCGGCGGCCGCGCGCCGGTCCTGGAGCGCGGTGTCGCGGTCACCGGTCCAGACGACGACCGCGGGCAGCGTCTCGTCCTGGCGGAAAGCCCGCTGCGCGGTGATCACCTCGGTCGACTCGGCGCTGCGCGGCAGGAAGGCCGCCTGGTCGTTCGTGGCGACCTCGCCGAGGCGCCCGGCGTAGGGGCCGAGGAAGCCGCCCGCTCCGAGCCATACGGCGACGAGCAGAAGGGGGACGAGCCAGCGGGCGCGTCGGGGGGTGACGGACATCGTTCTCCCAGCGGAGGGCAGGTATCTCGATGACAAATAATCTCAATGATCGAGTTACTTGTCCGGGTGATCGTAAACGCATCTGTTCTTCCGCCGTCGGTGGGTCCCCGGATGCGGCCCCGCCACGCGGTCGGCGGGCGGCGCCGTTCCGGACGCGGTCGGCGGGCGGGGCGTGTCGTCCCGGACGCGGTCAGCGGGCGGGCGCGCGCCGGCCCGGGCGCCGTCAGCGGGCGGGGCGCGCCGTCCCGGACAGCTCCTCGCCCATGGCGGTGAGGAAGCGCAGCACCACCGACAGCTCGTCCTCGGTGAAGCGCGACCGGACGGCCTCGGTGGCCTCGGCGAGCGGCCGGAAGTAGGTGCGGGCGGCCGACCGCGCGTCGGCCGCGTAGTACAGGTGGACGACCCGGCGGTCCGCGCTCTCCCGGACCCGGCGGATGTGCCCCGCGCGCTCCAGCCGGTCCACGCAGGCGGTGACGGCGCCCGAGGTGAGGCCGAGGTGCTCGCGCAGGCGCTTCGGCGTCATCGGCTCCTCCGCGTCGAGGATCGCGGCGAGTGCCTGGACGTCCGTGGCGTGCAGCCCGTGACCGGCGGCGAACCCGTGCACCAGCCGGTTGATCTCGCCGTTCATCCGCCGCAGCCGGACGGCGAAGGCGTGCAGGTCGGTCGGTGCCGCGGCCGCCTGCGGGAGGTCTCCCCCGGCGTGCCGCTCACGGTCGTTCGCTGTGGCCACGCGGTCAGCGTAGTCGCTGCCCGCGATCATCCGATCGTGCGCACGGACCCCGGTGCCCGCATCCACGGGCCGCCCCCGTGGGGAATCCATGACCGGGGGCCGTCGAGGTGAAGGACCGAGGACTCATGACCGAAGACGACCGCGGCGCCGCGGGACCGCTCTGCCTGGTGACCGGCGCCACGGGCTACATCGGCGGCCGGCTGGTGCCGGAACTGCTGGCCGCGGGGCACCGGGTGCGCTGTCTGGCGCGCTCGCCGGAGCGGCTGCGCGACCACCCCTGGGCGGGGCGGGCGGAGGTGGTCCGGGGTGACGTGACGGACGCCGCGTCGGTCGCGGAGGCGATGCGCGGGGTCGACGTCGCCTACTACCTGGTGCACGCGCTGGGCACGGGCGAGGACTTCGAGGAGACCGACCGGCGGGCCGCGCGGATCTTCGGGGAGCGGGCCCGCGCCGCGGGGGTGCGCCGGATCGTGTACCTCGGCGGTCTCACCCCGGCGGGCGTGCCGGAGCACGAACTGTCGCCGCATCTGCGGTCGCGTGCCGAGGTGGGCCGCATCCTGCTGGACAGCGGCGTGCCCACCACCGTGCTGCGGGCCGCGGTCGTCATCGGCTCCGGCTCGGCCTCGTTCGAGATGCTGCGCTACCTCACCGAGCGTCTGCCCGTCATGATCACCCCGAGCTGGGTGCACACCCGGATCCAGCCCGTCGCGGTGCGGGACGTGCTGCGCGCCCTCGTCGGCAGCGCCGGGATGCCCGCGACCGTGAACCGGTCCTTCGACGTCGGCGGGCCGGACGTCCTGACGTACCGCGACATGATGATCCGCTACGCCGCCGCGGCGGACCTGCCGCGCCGGCTCATCCTGCCGGTCCCCGTGCTCACCCCCGGACTGTCCAGTCACTGGGTGGGCCTGGTCACGCCGGTGCCCGCCTCGATCGCCCGGCCGCTCACCGAGTCGCTGCGGCACGAGGTGGTCTGCCACGAGCACGACATCGCCCGGTACGTGCCGGATCCGCCGGGTCACCCGCTCGGCTTCGACGAGGCGGTACGGCTGGCCCTGCGGCGCGTGCGGGACGCCCGGGTCACCACCCGCTGGTCCTCCGCCTCCGTCCCCGGCGCCCCCAGCGACCCGCTGCCGACCGACCCGGGCTGGGCCGGCGGAAGCCTGTACACGGACTGCCGCGAGCTGCCCGTGAACGCCTCGCGGGCGGCCCTGTGGCGGGTGATCGAGGGGATCGGCGGCGAGAACGGCTGGTACTCCTTCCCGCTCGCCTGGGCGGCCCGCGGCCTGCTGGACCGGATGGTCGGCGGGGTGGGACTGCGCCGCGGGCGGCGGGACGCGGCGCGGCTGCGGGTCGGGGAGTCGCTGGACTTCTGGCGGGTGGAGGAGATCGAGCCCGGGCACCTGCTGCGGCTGCGGGCCGAGATGCGGCTGCCGGGTCTGGCCTGGCTGGAGATGTACGCGGAGACGGACGCGGCCGGCCGCACCCGCTACCGCCAGCGCGCCCTGTTCCACCCGCACGGGCTGCTCGGCCAGGCCTACTGGTGGGGCGTCTCCCCCTTCCACGCCGTCGTGTTCGGCGGCATGGCCCGCAACATCGCCCGGGCCGCGGCGGCGGAGCCCGCCGTACCGGCGGCCGTCGGCTGACCGCGCGTCCGCCGGGTGCGCGCCCCTCGGCCCGCGGGGCCTTGCGAGCGTCGCCGGCGCATCCTGCGGACGCGGTCCGACGGGTGCGGGTCCCTCCCCCACCGGGGGCCGTCGCGCGTCCGGCGGCGCCTCCGGCGGAGGCCGTCCGACGGGTGCGGGTCCACCGTCCACCGGGCCCTCGGCACGTCCGCCAGGTGCGTGTCGCACGTCCGGCGGACGCCTGCGCGCCGGACGCCTGCGCGCCCATCCGGCGGGTGCCTGTCGCCCGTCCGTCGGAAGCTGTC